>NZ_CP102294.1:1390007-2085011 GCF_025144665.1 Alistipes ihumii AP11
CTCAGCGGCCCCGATGCCCGAGCCCTCGGTATCAAGGTAATGTACAACACACCGGTTCCCACGACGCTCCAATTCTGGAAGCGCGCGGGCGACATCCTACAGAAATACACGGCGGCGGGCTGGAAAGGAGGCGACGCCGCGACGAAGTACAGCAAGCAGATCGCGCTGTCGAAAGTCAAGGCCGAGGCCGGCTACTCGGCGGAAGACTACTTCAACATGGTATATGAGCTGATTACCGGACGGCCGGACGTCAATCTGGACGATCTGACGGGAACCGAGCTCGAAGCGGCCGAAACCGCGCTGTTCAAGGAAGCCATAGCCGAAAGCATCCGGGCGACGATGTGGCTCGGCGACACGGAAAGGGAAGGAGCGCTGTCGACTTTCGACGGCTTCCTCAAGCGGCTGCTCGCCGATACGGGTGACACGGAAAACGACGTTCGCTGCACAGGATTCGATCCGGCCGGCGAAACGGCCGAAAAGCTGCTCAAGCGGCTGTGGGACGAGGCCCCGGACGTACTCAGGGCATTCAAGCCTCAGGGCGAGCTGGTCTATCTGGTCACGTCGGACATATACGCCCGCTACGAAGAGGAGCTCGACGGCGTCGCACTCGAAGCGGCCTATCTGGCCAAGCAGAACGGACGCGAGGGCCTGTCGTTCCGGGGCATTCCGGTGATCGACATTCAGGTGGCTCCCTATCTCCGGTCCTGTCCCGAGCTTCCGCAGTCGTTCGTGCTGCTCACGGACCGGCGCAACCTGGCCTTGGCGGTCAATACCGCCGACTTCCCGGGTACGGAAGTGCGCATGTGGTACAACCCGGACCAAATGGAAAATCGTCAGCGGGCCGTCTTTATGGCCGGATGCGACTACCTGCTTCCGGAGCTCGTCTCGATGGCTGCAGGCGGCTTCGATCCGGAACTCGTCTCGGAGCCGGTCGGCGCGTCCGGCGGGACGCTCAGCGTCCGGATTCCGGGCTATTCGTTCATCGGGCAGGTGACGGCTCAGGGGGTGAAAGCGGACGGGAAGACGGACGGCGAGCCGGTCGTGCTGAGCGGCGAAAAGGGCACGTACGGCGGAACGCTCGCGGGAACGGCGATCGACCGGGTCCGGCTGACGATCGAACTCCAAAACGGCGCCTCGCTCGAGTACACTGTCTGACCCACGACTAAAACGACACGACATGACATTGGTCAACTTCACGAAAAAGCATCGCCGGCGAAACGGCGGAATCCGCCTGTTGGGCCTGATCGACCAGCGGGAAGTCGTCTCCGCGACGTACAGCGAGCTGGACAAGGGATTTACCGAGCTGACGCTCGACGAGGGAGCCTCCCTGTCGAAATTCGAGTTTCTGGAAGACGGAGCCGAATACCGCGAAACGATCGCGGCGAAGGACGGCGCTCCGACCGTAGCGCACGAACTGACCTTCACGCTCGAGCGTATGGACGCCGACACGGCAACCGCGATCGAGGCGATCATCGAAGCATCGCGCAGCGGCCTGATCGCCGTCGTCGTCACGATCAACGGAGACGCCTTGCTGCTCGGCTACTCGCAGGAATTCGGCAAGGAGCGCCCGCTGCGGATCGCATCGGCTCAGGCCACCACCGGCCGCCTGCTGTCGGAAACCACGAGCGAGACGGTCACGCTCCGGAGCGAAGACGTCTCGAAGGCCCGACCGCTGCTGGACGACCTGAACAACCTGTTCTCGAAAATCTGACGGTCTTTCGGCCGAACGCGACGACCGGCAGGCGGAACCGCCGCGGCGGACTCTTCCGCACGGTATCCCCCGTCAGTCGTCCGGGCACGGAGGGCGGCCGGCTAACGGCACGCCCTCCGTCATAACTTCACGCCTATGAAAACAAAGACTGAAACGAATCGCTCTCCCCTCGGCCCGCTGTCCGGGTCGTTCCCGGAGCGCCCGGCCCGGCGAGAAACGGGATACTGGCACTGGGGATCGGACAACCTGTTTCCCAACGCGCTGGCGGCGATGTCCCGTCTCTCGACGACACACCGCCGGATTATCAACGACAAAGCCGACTACATTTCAGGCAAGGGATTCGTCTGCGACCGGGAAAATCCGGCTCTGATCGGACTCGTCGAGCGGGCCAACGGCTGCGGCGAGTCGCTGCGGCAGGTATTCAACAAAGTGGCTTTCGACAAGGCGCTGTTCGGCAACGCCTTTCTGGAAGCGGCGACCGACGCGCAGGGCTCCTTCCTCGCGCTGTTCCATCAGGACGCCTCGCGCTGCCGCGTCGCAAGGGACGACCGGCATGCGATCCTGCACCACGACTGGGCGGCCTACGACGCCCGACGGGCCCGGCAGCTACCGCTCTACCCGCTGTTCGAGCCCACCGAAGACGGCACGCTGCGCAGCCTGATCCACTACAAGGACTACGAGCCGATGTTCGAACACTACGGCCTCCCCTCCTACATCGCCGGAATGAACGTATCGGCGATCGCCTACAAGACCGACCGCTGGAACATCAGCCGGCTCGACAATTCGTTCCAGCTATCGGGCGTCATGGTGCTCGACGGCGAGGTCGACAACGAACAGGAAGCCTACCGGATCGTCAAAGCCGCCGAGAAACGGTTCGCCGGCAAGCCCGGACAGGTGATGTTCATGGTCAAGAACACGGACGAATCCGACCATTCGAAATTCGTCCCGATCGAGTCGGCCAACGAGGGCGACTGGAAGCTGCTGCACGAGCAGGCCACCTCCGATATCGTCGTCGCTCACTCGTGGTTCCGCTCGCTCAGCGGACTCGACTATTCGACGGGATTCAGCGCCGAACGTATCCTGCACGAGTACGAAATCGCGCTCAACACGCTGATTCTCGGCGAGCAGCAAGAACTGCTGGAACCTGTTCGGCGTCTTATCGAAACGCGGCTCGGTTGCGACGCTTCGTCACTGCAGATCGTCAACCGGCCGCCGACCCGCTCGAAGCCGCTCTACATGAAAGTGTGGGAAGCGCGCAAGTGCGACGGACTGAGTTACGACCCGCAGGACCCCGAGCAGAATCTCTATCTGGCCCAAATCACCAAATACGCGATGCGCAGCATCGACTAAAACCTTCACGCCATGAATACACTGCTGATCTCTTCCGCCGAGGCATTGTCGCTCGCATTCACTCCGGCCGAGTTCCAGCGCGAGGAGCTGATCCCGGCCGTGACGATCGAGACGGCCCAGCTCCGTTATCTGAAACCGGCATTCGGCCCGCTGTACGACTGCCTGAACGAACCGCGCTACGAAGCCTTCGTCGAACGATACGTCAAGCCGGCTTTGGCCTGCTATGTGCGCGCTCTGGTGATCGACGCGCGGGCGGCCGCCGTCGGTCCCTCGGGTATCGTGCAGGCACGTACGCAATACACGGAAGCGGCCCCGGCCGAGGCGGCCGGGCGATTGCGCCGGCAGGCTCTCCGGGATGCGGAAACGCTTCTCGAAGAAGCGATCGAATTCGTCGAACGGCATCCGGAAGACTTTCCCGAGTACGATCCGGACCTCGGTATCCGCCGCCGGGTCCTGTTCAAAGGAGGTCTCATCCTACCCGACGACCGGCCATGAAGCAGCTTACCGTTCTGCTCACCGCATTGGCCGGTCTGCTCGCCCCGGTCCAGACGCTCGTCTGCTGCGCGCTGGCCTTCGTCTGCATCGATTTCGTGACCGGCGTCGTAGCGAGCCGCGTCCGCGCCCGAAGGCAGCAGGCTCGCTGGGCCTTCGAAAGCGCGAAGGCATGGCGGACCGTCTACAAGATCGTGCTCGTGACGGTCGGCATCGCGCTGACTTGGCTGATCGACCGCTTCGTACTGCCGTTCGCAGAGCTGCATCTGGCCAATCTGTTCACCGGATTCGTATGCGGCGTCGAGCTGTGGAGCTATCTGGAAAACGCGGCCGAACTGTCCGATCATCCGTTGTTCCGCGGGCTTCAGAAACTGATGAAACAAAAGATCGACAACCAGCTAAACCATCCCGAACCATGATTCTCGAAAACCAAGTATCCTCTCCGTTCGCGGCCAAGGTCCGGCAGATCGCCTCGCGTCTCGGCGTGCCGCCCGACTATCTGATGGCCGTCATGTGGAGCGAAAGCCGGCTCGACCCGGCAGCCACGAACCCCGAAGGCGGAGCCACCGGACTGATTCAGTTCATGCCGGCCACCGCCGCAGGACTCGGAACCAGCTGCGAGGCGCTGCGGGAAATGAGCGCCTTGGATCAGCTCGACTACGTCGAACGTTTTTTCCGCCCGTACGCCCCGCGTTGCCGTACGTTCGGCGATTTCTATATGGCCTGTTTTTTCCCGGCGGCCATCGGCAAGGAAGACGACTATGTGCTGCAAACGCGGAAGCTGTCCGCCGAGCGGATCGCCCGGCAGAATCCGGCGTTCGACACCGACCGGGACGGCCGCATCACCGCCGGCGAATTCCGCCGACGGCTTCCCAAGCTCTTTCCCGATGAATTCCGTTCCATTCTCTTTTAAGTGCAAGGTCCTCGTCTGGACCGTACTCGGGCTGTCTCTCGCGACCGGATGCCGGAGCGCGCGGAAAGCGCAGCGCCAGACGGTCATCCGCACGGACAGCGCCTCGATCGACCGGTCGCTCGAGGAAACGGAAAGGTCGCTGAAAGACGAACGGATCCGGAATTGGGAAATCGTCCGAACCGACTACTACCCTCTTCCCGACAGCCTCAACGGCAGCGGCTCGCAGCCCGCCGTGAAAAGCGTGACGACGATCCGCCGAAACGAACAGCGCCAACGGCAACAGAACCGGACGATCGCACTGGCAACGGAGCATAGCGCCGGAACGACGATCAGCGAGCAACGGACCGAGAACATCGTTCCCGTCCGCCCGACGGGCCGATGGAAGTACATTTTCTACACGGCCTTGCTGGCAACCGGCGTATGGCTGATTATCCGCTACGGCCCCCGAGGACGGACGAAACGCCCTCAATAGCCGGACGCCCCCGACAGCCGGCTCATTATTCCGTAACGGCCTCGGGCAAACGACAGGGAGGGCGCACGACAAACCGTGTGCGCCCTCCCTTTATTTTATTCGTCGAGGTCGAAAAGATACGGTACAAAAACAAAGAAAAGCCAGCAGAAAGAGCCCGAGGCTCTTGTCTACCGCTTTTCCTCCCTACTAACCTAAAAACTACTAACCTAAAACTTCGTCTGCAAAGATAAGCATAAATATCGGTAAACTCCAAATTTCTTAAATATTTTTAATAAAATTCTCTATTTTTTTTGTGTAGATTGCGATCTCGAAATCCAACCGGCTGACTGTCAAAAGCAGGGAGAAAAGCCTTTTTCACTGGATTTTCGAAGCGGGCGAATAGAAGAAACGCTCCCGCGGATGCCCCGAAGAAACGGGACTCCGCATCCGGATTTTCACACGAACAGACTGACTGAAAAGAACATAAAAAAAAGAAAAAGCTTCAAGATAGAGATCGCTCTCTACCTTGCGGCTTTTCCCTCCCTACTAACCTAAAACTACTTATCTAAATGAACCTAAAACTTCACTGCAAAGGTAGGAATCGAAACGGAAAAAACAAATTATTTTTAAGAATATTTAATAATAAAATTCATCGCACCGAAGTGTCAGGAATTTAGCGGCGGCATTCATCGAGGGTCTTTCCGTACCGTCAGTCGCGGTAGACGATTTCTCCGTAATGAATCAAAGAGCTTATATGCTGATTCCGATTCAAATAAAGCGTCGGCACCCAGCCTGCATTCAACCTGTCCAGCTCGAGACACATGCTGACGTCGAGCAGCGTGAGCAAATTTTCACCGCAGTTCAATTCCTCCAGCCGGAAGTTCCGGCTGATATTCAGCGTTCCGAGACGATTCCCATACAGATCCACAACACGCAGCTCGGGATTTCGGCTCAGATTGATCATCGACAAACCGTTGCCCCTGCACGACAAGCGTTCCAGAACGGGATTTCGCGTCACATCGAGCCACGACAGACTACACCCGTCGCAGTTCAATTTCCGCAGAGCTCCGCACTGCGAAACATTCAGACTCGACAGATTCCAGCAATCCTTGCAACTGACCGACACCAGATTTCCGTTGCCGCTCAAATCGAGCCCGCGAAGGCCATAGCTGTACGTGCAGTCGAATACCTCGAGACGGGTGAAACGCTCGATTCCCTCCATAGAACCGATACCGGGATCATGGCAGTACATTTCTCTGACCGCCCGGGCCTCGGCGGCGGAAAGCCGTCCGTCCCCGTCCGTATCGTAGTTTTCGAGACAGAACCGACGGAATACTTCGTCCGGGATAACGACATCGGCGTCGTAAGACGGCGCGGGCACGTCGTCTTTCGAACACCCGCCCCATATCAGCGAGCAAAGAAGCAGGGAGAGCGACAGCAGATTTTTCATAGCAAAACAGAGATTATCCGCATAATGGGAACGGAGACAAAGTCGGCCTTCAGTAAACTACCTCGGCACCCGGATCCTTATATAGTAAGGCCGGCTCGCGCCCCGGCGCGAGCACGACCGATTCCAGCAGGGGATTCCCGCGACAGTCCAGTTCGTCGAGAACCGGGCAGCCGCTCAAGTCGAGCGAGACGAGATCGTTGAAACTGCAATTGAGCGCCTCCAAGGCCGGCAGTCGTCCCACCGTCAGGCTGCCGAGCCGGTTACCGGAACAGTTCAGCGCCGTAAGCGCGGAGCAGCCGCTCACGCCCAAAGACCTCAGACCGCAGTCCGTACAGAACAATCGCTCCAGAGAGGGATTTCCTCTCAGATCGAGAGCCGTCAGACGCGCGCCTCCGATATACGCCTCCCTCAGCCGGGGACACTCGCTCAGATCGAGCGTGTCGAGCGGCAACGACAGGCAGTCGAGGTATTCGAGCCCGGCCATTCCTTTCAAAACGAGTCCGCTCATGCCGTTTTTTCCGCAACTGAGGCGACGCAGGGAACGGCATCCCTCCAAATCGAGCGAAGTCAGCGCGTTATCGCCGCAATCGAGCGCCTCCAGCGACGAGCATCCGCTCGCATCGAGACGGCGCAGGCCCCAACCCCGGCAATCGAGCTCCGTCAGTCCCTCGCACCCGCTCACATCGAGTTCGACCAGCGGGTTGTCGTGACACCAGAGAGTCTCCAGCGCGCGATTGGCCGACAAGTCCAGCGAGGAAATATGATTCCGGATACAATTGAGCACCCTCAGATTCGGGAACCGCTCGATTCCTTTCAGCGAGACGATGCCCGCCTCCTGACAAAATATGACCGTTACATGCGCCGCCTCGTCGTCGGAGACCATGCCGTCTCCGTCGAAATCGAAATACTCCAGCACGCATTGCCGGAAAGCCGGGTCGGGAAAAGCCCGGGCCGCCGGACCGTTCTCCCCGTCAGACTTTTCGCACCCGGCCCAGAACACCGTCTGCAAAAGCAAAAGATATGAGAAATACTTCATCGCACCGCCGATCTATCCGGCCGGAAAGCCGCATCCGTTCCGGTCCGTTTCCGCTTATCTGTCAAATATACAAACGATTCTACAAAGATACAAGCCTACCGGAGGCCCTTTCGGCACATGCAGCCTCATTTTTTGTTGCAAAACTTAACGCAATGCGCTAAATTTGCTTTTGGCGCTTGTGCATCGGCAGTCAGCCGAACGCGTATTACTAACCCAAAACATTGGTCACATGAAGAACCCAATCCTCCGCTCCATGCTCTGGAGCGCCGCATGCCTGTTACTGACCGTATCGGCATCCTCTGCCAAAAGTCCCGAACGCACGTCGGGCTATGTAGGAATCCGCCCGCTACCCCGCTCGGCCGGCGAGTCGAAGATCGACTGGATGTCGGGAATCGGCTATTACGACTCCCTACTCCGTCCGGACGACTTCACCGCCAAATACACGGACGTCATCAAGGATTATCGCGGCGCTTTCGCCACCCGCAAATGTTTCTTCGAGCATTATCTGCCTCTGGACCGCGACTGGATCGACATGAATCCGGAGACCAATCCGCTGATCCTGAAAATACGCAGCCGCGAAAAGATCGGTATGGAAGTAGAGCACATTCTGATATGCCGCGAAGCCGAGTTGCTGGGACGCGGGAAATGGGGCCCGTTCAAGGAAGACAGTCGCATTCTCTATCAGCGCGACGTAGACGACTACCGGAAACTGTTCAAGCTGGCTTACAAGCAGGGACTGACCAAACACAAGAACTACAAGCTGATCCAGATGGTTACGCATGCCTCCGCGTTCATGGAGATCCCCGAAGCCGTGAAAATCGTCAAGACGATGGATGGCATCGCCTACGAATCGCACCAGTTCAACCGGCACTGGCCTTACGAAACCGGTTGGACCCGGCCGGAGCAACTGGTCAAGGGCGCCCGGTGGACGCTGGATCAGGGGCTGGAATACATCTTCTACTACGGGCCGTTCGTCTACAAGGAGTTCGACCAGTACACGGATTTCATCGAGCGCGACTGGCTGTACCGGTTCTGGAAAGAGGGACTCCCGAAACACCATCCGAACATGCACTATTACCTCAACGCATTTCCCCATGCGCATGGAGCCAAGCGGCCGGTCGGACCGGAGTCGGACCCGCACTCCTATCTGGGCATGCTCAAATGGCTGATTCAGGAAATCAAGGGCGACAATCCGCAAATCGATTCCTGAAACATAAGAAGCGAACGGGAAAGGGGAAGACTGCGCTCTTCCCCTTTCCCGTTCGCTATCATAGAAGCCCGAACTGAATTTCCCGGGCAAAACCCGGTCCCATGCACGAACGAAGTCGGCAATACCGTCAAGCCGAAGCCTCACCGAGAGCCTTATCGCGCCTTTCGCATACGCCGCATACGTCGTGGCGGCCTCGACCGGCACCCCGAAACCGCTTCCCCCGTTCCGGACAAAACCGCTTCACGCCGCGAATCCGAAAGCCCCGTATCTGAGAAACGACCGGCACTCGGCGGCAGCCTGGTCCGACGATCCGTAAAACCGCATTCCCCGAACGGCAGGAAAGCCGGCGAACACCGAAAACAAGCAACGATCCTCGCCGTCAGATCCCGCCCCGATCCTCACTCAGAAAACGGCGCGCCCCGCCCGATCGACCGGGAAACGGTCTGCCTCGCCCTCCCTAAGGGACCACGGCAACGCATGGCAAGACAACAGAATGAATTCAAGCGATTTACATGCCGAATAAAAGAAAAAGGAGCGGCGATTTTCATCGCCGCTCCTTCGCGGTGCCCAGGAAAGGACTCGAACCTTCACATCATCACTGACACTAGTACCTGAAACTAGCGCGTCTACCATTTCGCCACCTGGGCAGTCCAACATGTCAAAAAAACGATCGAACCCGAAGGTTACTCAACGTGCCCAGAACAAGACTCGAACTTGCACGTCGTAAACCGACACTACCCCCTCAAAGTAGCGTGTCTACCAATTTCACCATCTGGGCCTATATCTTATCGGCAACGGGAACGTTGCGGCGCGGGCTTCAAAATTCAAAGGAAAGCTACAGAAAGAGAACTTGCGTCTCCGATTCTGCCGGCTATCCTTCTACTCAACCTAAAACCTACTAACCTAAAATGAACCTAAAACTTCGTTGCAAAGATAGAACAAATTTACGACTCTCCAAAAAAATCGGGATTTCCCGACCTTGCCGGACAGCTTGAAAGAACGCCTTCCCCGGAATCCCCCGGAAAGTGGTGCAAAGGTAACCAAAATTAAGATAACGCAAAATATTCGAGCATATTTTTATCGTTTTTTTTCGTTTACCGTCAATTAATCCTATCTTTGCACCGCTAATATGCGGTCCGCCATGGGGCGGCAGGGTTTCATCTCTCCCCTGCCTCTGAGTAGCGGGCCTGAACCAAAACCAATCAACTGTTATGGAAACGATCAAAATCGCCGGCGTAAAGCGTGAAGCGTTCGGCAAAAAAGAGAGCAAGAGCATTCGCAAGCAGGGGCAGGTTCCCTGCGTGATCTACGGCAACGGCGAGACCGTTCACTTCTCGGTGGACGCCCGCTCCCTGAAACCGCTGATCTACACGCCCCAGTCATTCCTGATCGAGTTCGACATCGAAGGCAAAAAGGAAGTGGGCGTCATGCGCGAGGTTCAGTACCATCCGGTGACGGACCAGGTACTGCACGCCGACTTCTTCCATGTGATTCCCGGCAAGCCGATCTCGATCGACGTGCCCGTCAAGCTGACCGGCAACTCGGAAGGCGTGAAGCAGGGCGGCAAGCTGATCCTCAGCAAGCGGAAAGTACGCATCAGCGCGACGATGGAAAATCTGCCCGACGAGATCGTCGTAGACGTGACGACGCTCGGCCTGGGCAAGAGCATTTTCGTCGGGGACCTGAAGTACGACCACATCACGATTCTGACGCCTGCCACGACGGCTATCTGCGCCGTGAAGATGACGCGCGCCGCCCGTGGCGCGGCCGCTGCAGCCGAAGCGGCCGCCGCGGCCAAGAAATAGTCCGGAGCCACACCGGTTTTCTTACAAATATCTTGCTGCGGAACCTCCGGGGAATGCAGCAAGATATTTTCACCTTAAACAGATGCGAAATTGAAATACCTGATCGTCGGGCTGGGCAATATCGGCGCCGAGTACGCCGAAACCCGGCATAACATAGGATTCAAAGTGGCCGACGCACTGGCAGCCGAGGCGGGCGCCGTCTTTGCAACGGGCCGCTACGGCTCGGTCGCCGAGTTCAGGCACAAGGGACGGACGTTCGTGCTGCTGAAGCCGTCGACCTACATGAACCTGAGCGGCAAGGCGGTCAGCTACTGGCTGAAAGCCGAAAAGATCCCGCAGGAGAACCTGCTGGTCGTCGTCGACGACATCGCGCTGCCGTTCGGCACGATCCGCATCCGGGCCAAAGGCAGCGACGGCGGACACAACGGGCTCAAAAGCATCGCCGAGCTGCTCGGCAACAGCGACTATGCGCGGCTGCGCTTCGGTATCGGGGGCGACTTTCCCAAAGGCTTTCAGGTAGACTACGTGCTCGGCGAATGGACGCCCGACGAGCGGGCGGCGCTGCCCGGGCGAATCGGAACGGCCGCCGAGGCCGTCCTCTCGTTCGGCACGGCGGGGCTGGAGCGCACGATGAACGGATTCAACCGCAAATAGAACTCGGGCAATGGAAGACAAATCGGTCAGACTCGACAAATGGCTGTGGGCCGTGCGGATTTACAAGACGCGCAGCGACGCGGCCGACGCATGCCGGACGAACAAGGTGCTCGTCAACGGCTCCTACGCCAAGCCCTCGCGCGAGGTCAAGCCCGGAGATGCGATAACCGTCAAAAAGATGCCGGTCACCTACTCGTTCCGCGTCGTGGAGCTCGTTTCGTCGCGGCAGCCGGCCAAAGAAGTCCCCCGCTACGCCGAGAACGTCACGCCGCAAGAGGAGCTCGACAAGCTGAACATCCCGAAGCTGAGCATTTTCGTCCAGCGCGACCGGGGTAGCGGCAGGCCCACGAAGCGCGAGCGCCGCGAGATCGACTCGCTGATGGGCGAGCTCTATTCCGAAGACGAGGACGAGCAGTTCTGAATCTCTACGGGACAGAATCCCATGCCGACACGATCCGTTTCAGATGCCCGTTTCCCGGAAACGAATCGGACATCGCCGGCTTCGCAGATACGAAATAAATGCGGAAGGCGCCTCCCGTCCTGGGGAGCGCCTTCCGTTTCAATCCGACGGACTTACCTTCTGAAAGCCTCTCTGAGCAAGCAATCCACCAACATCAGATCGGTATCCTCGCGTATCACCTCTCTGATGAAAAGCTCCTCGTCGGCAAGCTTCTCGGAAGTCCATCCGCATTCTTCGTACTGATCGTTCATAGGCAACTGTTTTGATTGTTACCTATATAACGACAGCCTCCGGGAAATATTGCCCGATCAGTTCAGGATCAGCTGCTTTTCGTCGATCAGCTTCCGCAGATTGATCAGCGCATAACGCATGCGTCCCAGCGCGGTATTGATGCTTACCTCGGTCTGTTCGGCGATCTCCTTGAAACTCAACCCCATGTAATAGCGCATCATCACGACTTCCTTCTGTTCCTTGGGCAAATAATCCAGCAATTTGCGGACATCCGCCTCGATCTGCGCCGACACCATTTTCTCCTCGACGGTCGTATCGGAGAACTTCTTGTTGTTGAGCAGATCGTAGCCAGCCTCGCCCTCCGAGACGTTGTTCTGCTGCTTCTTCTGGCGGAAATGGTCGATTACCTGATTATGGGCGATGCGCAACACCCAAGAGAGGAATTTGCCGTTCTCGGTATAGCGACCGTCGTTGACGAACCGCAACACGCGGATCAGCGTCTCCTGAAAGATATCGTCGGCCACGTCGCGATCCTTGACCATCATATGGACGTAATCGAAAATCCTCCGGCGGTGACGGTTTACAAGCGCGGTTATAGCGTTCTCATTGCCTGACAGATAAGCATTAAGCAATTGGTTATCGCTTAATTTCTTAAGATTCAGATCCATATACTACTCATTATTAGTTCAGAGTAGATATTCTCGATAGGCAATCCCTTTAACGGTTAGACAATAATTTTTGCAATATACGCTATATTTCCCGAATCCGCAAATTTTCACGTCCGATGCGGACTCGCCCGACTTCATACAAATCGCGTACCGTTTTTGCAAAAGTATAAAAAAAATTGATACTATCAAAGAAAAACATGGGGAAAGCACTACTTTCCCCATTCGGTACGTTTCCGTTCCGCAAGCGACCGGAACAGCGAACCGCTACTGCTCAGCGGCTTCTTCGTCCAGCTGGTCCGACACCAAAATGCGGCCGCAATATTCGCAGACGATGATTTTCTTGCTCATCCGGATGTCGAGCTGCCTCTGGGGAGGAATGCGGTTGTAGCATCCTCCGCAGGCGTCGCGCTTGACCGTCACGACGGCCAGCCCGTTGCGGACATTCCCTCGTATTCTCTTATAAGCCGCCAAAAGCCGGGCGTCGATCTTCGCCTCGGCCGCATTCGACTGCTCCGTCAGGCTTTCCATCTCCTTGGCCGTCTCCTGATCGATTCCCTCGAGCTCCTGCTTTTTGGCAGCCAGATCGATCTTGCGGTCGGCAACGACGGCCTGAGCATCCTCGATCATTTTCTTCTTGATCTTGATATCGGCGGCGTATTCCTTGATTTTCTTCTCGCACAGTTCGATCTCGAGTTTCTGATACTCGATTTCTTTCGACAACGAGTCGAACTCGCGGTTGTTTCGGACGTTATCCTGCTGCTGTTCGTATTTGGCTATCAGAACCTTGGCTTGCTCGATCTCCTCCTTGCGCTGCTTGGTCGAGGCAGTCAGCCCCTCCACTTCGGAAGTGATATTGGCCATGCGGGTCTCCAGACCGGCGATCTCGTCCTCGAGGTCCTGAACCTCCAGCGGAAGCTCTCCCTTGATCTTGTTGATCTCGTCGATCTTCGAATCGATTTTCTGTAATTCGTACAGCGCAACGATCTTTTCCTCGACGGAAAAGTCGTTCGACTCGCCGCTCTTTTTGCTCGATGTCGCCATATTCGTGTGTGTTTCTTAAACCAAGTAATTGATCGGGTTAACGGAACGTTCGCTCTTGCGAACTGCAAAATTAGCGATTTTTTTCGTAATTATATCATACAAAAGGTCGATTGCGCAATATTCGCTCTCGAAATGCCCCACGTCGGCCACTACCAAACGCCCGTCGGGCCCGAAAAAATCGTTGTATTTGAAGTCGGCCGACAGATAGACGTCGGCTTTCGCTCCGGCCGCGGCCTCGATCAGCGAGGCCCCCGCCCCGGTCGACAGAGCGACTCGGGAAACCGTATTGCGGCAAAGCGGACTGTAACGTATCGCGCCGCAACGAAGCGAACGCTTGACCTCGCTCAGGAAGCGAAGGATCGGCACGGCCTCGGCCAGTTCGCCGACCACTCCGTAGCCGGTATGCCCGCCGGGCGCATGCGGACAGAGCAGCCGCATGTCGCGAAGTCCCAGCCGGCGCCCGAGCGCATGGCTCATCCCGCCGTCGGCGCTGTCCAAGTTGGTATGGGCGGCATAGAGACTGATGCCGGCGATCATGCACCGGGCGGCGATGCGCTGCGCCGGATCGCCGCCCACCAGCCGGCGCAGCGGGTGAAACAGCAACGGATGATGCGACACGACGAGATTCGCTCCGACGGCCAGCGCCTCGTCCACGACTTCGTCGGTCACGTCGACGCATATCAGCACGCCGCTCACCTCCGCATCGGGCGAACCGACATTCAGGCCGCTGTTGTCGTAGCTTTCCTGCAAACCGAGCGGAGCGAACTCCTCGATCGCTCCGGCCACTTCTCTCACTTTCATTTTCCGTATAAGATTATGACACCGTGCGCCTGTCGCGCCGCCGAATCCGGCGGAACAGAACGGACGGCTAAAACAACGTCTGCTCGACGACCGAGCACGCAGCCGCCTTGGGTGGCTCCGGCTTCGGCTCTTCGGCATCCTCACCGGGTCCTTCCGTATGCGAGAGCCGCTCCGGGAAAGGCTGAGGCGGTACGGGAATCTCGCGCTGGATAAAATACGGCGCTGCCGGCCCGGCTTCGCATCCGTTGTCGGTCGCCACGGCGACCAGTTCCGCCAATCCTTCCGGCACTTCCGCGCAACGCGGCTCACGCATCAGGACGGTCCCCTGCCCTTCGCCGGAACCGGATGTCGGATCATCGGCCTCGTGCCGAAAGGCCGTATCCGTAACGGACCGAGCCCTGTCGCCGATCGTCTCTGCGCCGGGCGACGATTCTCCCGGCAACCGGCTGCCGGCCGGTTCCCCGTCGCTTCCCGCCCCGTATTCCAAGACCGGGGTATCGTCCCAGTCGGCCGGGGCCGGATCGACGAACACTTCGCGTCCGTCATCGTCCGCCTTCAGCACCTCGCGCACGTCCAGCAACAGCGAGCGGACCCGCTGCAGCTTCTCGATGATCTCCAGATCGCGGCTGACTCCCTCGCGGTTCTGTCTCAGCCGCTTGGCCGCCCCGGCCAACGTCATGCCGTTTTCTTTGACCAGATGATAGATCAGTTTCAGATTCTCGACATCCTTCGGCGTGAACAGCCGGTTCCCCTTCTTGTTCTTGTCGGGCTTCAGGATATCGAACTTTTGCTCCCAGAAGCGGATCAGCGAAGGATTGACGTCGAACATCTCCGACACCTCGCCCATCGTATAATATATCTTGCGACTTTTACGCTCGCTCGTCGTCATTCGGAATAGATAGCTTTCAGCGGCAAGGTACAAAAAACAAACCGGAATCCCAACCTTCGCGCAGTCTCGGCCCCCTGCACCGGAGATGATGCGGGCGGAATATTCGGAATCCGGATTATTCTTCCTACCTTTGGGCTGCAAAAATAGAAAATATTACCAAGCAAAAACGCGCAAGCGCCGCCGCTCGCCCCGGGACGGTCCAGAACCCGGCCCGGACGGCAGCCCGAGCGCGCGACACGAATCCGAAAAACGATGAATCCGCTCGTCAAAGGCAAAGTCGCGGGAGGCAACAGGCTCGGACGGACGCTCGGCTTCCCGACGGCCAACATTCCGCTGAAAGAGGACGATCCGGTACGCAACGGAGTCTATGCCGCCCGGGTCCGGATCGACGGCACGGAGCACGAAGCGGTCGTCAACGTCGGACACAGGCCGACCGTCGGCAACGGACCGGACCGCGTGCTCGAGGCTCACTTGCTCGATTTCGAGGGCGACCTGTACGGACAAACGATCGAAGTCGAGCTATTGGAGTTTCTGCGCGAGGAACAACGCTTCGGATCGACCGAAGAGCTGTCCCGCCAGATCGAAGCCGACAAGAAGCGGGCGCGCGAACGCCTCCGCCGGGACTCGGACCTCTGAGGGAGGCCGTGCAACGAAACACTCTTTAAATTTTCGAATATGTTCATCAACCAAGACTTGCCCTACAAGGTAGCCGACATCTCGCTGTCGGACTGGGGCCGCAAGGAAATCGAGATCGCCGAGAAGGAGATGCCGGGCCTGATGGCCGTGCGCAGAAAATACAGCGCCGAAAAACCGCTTCGGGGGGCCCGGATCATGGGCTCGCTGCACATGACGATCCAAACCGCCGTGCTGATCGAGACGCTCGTCGAGCTGGGCGCCGAGGTTCGCTGGTGCAGCTGCAACATCTTCTCGACGCAGGACCACGCGGCCGCCGCGATCGCCAAGGCCGGCGTGCCCGTTTTCGCATGGAAGGGCGAGACGCTCGAGGACTACTGGTGGTGCACGGCTATGGCGCTGAGCTTCCCCGGCGGCAAGGGCCCGAACCTGATCGTCGACGACGGGGGCGACGCGACGCTGCTCGTACACAAGGGATATGCGGCCGAAAACGATGCCCGGTCGATCGAGCACGAACCGGCAAGCCACGAGGAAGCCGTCATCCTGAACACGATCCGCGAGCTGCTGTCGGAGGACCCCGGCAAATGGCACCGCACGGTGACCGAACTGCGCGGCGTGTCGGAGGAGACCACGACGGGCGTTCACCGGCTCTACCAGATGCAAGCGCGGGGCGAGCTGCTGTTCCCGGCCATCAATGTGAACGACTCGGTGACCAAAAGCAAGTTCGACAACCTGTACGGTTGCCGCGAGTCGCTGGCCGACGGCATCAAGCGCGCGACGGACGTGATGATCGCCGGCAAGGTCGTGGTCGTCTGCGGCTACGGCGACGTGGGCAAGGGCTGCGCGCGGAGCATGCGCTCGTACGGCGCCCGCGTGATCGTCACCGAGATCGACCCGATCTGCGCGTTGCAGGCCGCCATGGAGGGATTCGAGGTCAAGACGGTCGAGGACGCGCTCGACGAAGGCAACATCTACGTCACGACGACCGGCAACTGCGACATCATCCGCATCGATCACATGGAGCGGATGCGCGATCAGGCGATCGTCTGCAATATCGGCCACTTCGACAACGAGATTCAGATGGCCGAACTGGAAATCTACCCCGGCATCGTCCGGACCGAAATCAAGCCGCAGGTCGACAAGTACACGTTCCCCGACGGCCACTCGATTTTCATTTTGGCCGAGGGCCGTCTGGTAAACCTGGGTTGCGCGACGGGACACCCGTCGTTCGTGATGAGCAACTCGTTCACGAACCAGACCCTCGCTCAGATCGAACTGTGGACCCGGAAGATGGACGTCGACGTCTACCGGCTGCCGAAGCATCTAGACGAGGAGGTCGCCCGGCTTCACCTGGACAATCTGGGCGTCCGACTGACGAAGCTGACCCCCAAGCAGGCCGACTACATCGGCGTCCCGGTCGAAGGTCCTTACAAGGCCGATTTCTACCGGTACTGAGCCACGGTCCGTCCCGCGCTCCGACCGGAGAAGGAGGAGCCGCTGCCGTACGAAAAGCCTCGCCGGGATCGAACGATGATCCCGGCGAGGCTTTACTTATCGGACACGAAGGCTTCGTCTGCCCCGCTCCAGAGAGCCGTCCCCCCACTCCGTCCCGGCCGAACGCCGTCCGGCACAGGAATGCCGCCGCCTGACCGATCCTCGCCGACCGGGAATCGCCAAAGACGCACGCACAGCTCCGCGATACGCGCGTACAGCCGACAAGCAGCGCCCCCTTCCACTGCGCCTTCGCCGTCAGTGCAGAGAACCGCCCGCGCAAGAAAAGATCGGGAATCCGGAGAAACGAAAGAATCCTCCGCCCCGAGCCGAAGTCACCGCCGAGCGACCCGGGCCCCGGCAAAATGCGCCCGGCACACGCAGAGTTTCTCCCCGCCCCGTATTCTTACCATCGGATCGGCTCCCGGCCGATGCTTTGCAGATACTCGTTCGCGCGGCTGAAATGGCGGCAGCCGAAAAATCCCCGATAGGCCGACAGGGGCGACGGGTGGACCGCCTTGAGAATGCAGTTGCGCTGCGGATCGACAACCGAAGCCTTGCGCTGCGCATACGAGCCCCATAGCATGTAAACGACCCCCTGCTTGCGAAGAGCGATAGCCTTCACGACCTCGTCGGTGAACCGTTCCCATCCGTGCCCGGCATGCGACGCCGCCTCGTGCGCGCGCACGGTCAGTACGGCGTTGAGCAGCAGCACGCCCTGTTCGGCCCAGCGGTCGAGATTGCCCGAAGCGGGAACGGGCGCGCCCGTATCGTCGTGCACCTCCTTGAATATGTTGACCAGCGAGGGAGGGAAAGGCACGCCGTCGCCGACCGAAAAGCACAGTCCGTTGGCCTGCCCCGGCCCGTGATACGGGTCCTGTCCGATGATGACCACTTTCAGATTATCGGGATCGCACATATCGAAAGCCCGGAAAATATTGCGTCCGGGCGGGAAAACCCGCCTCTGGGCGTATTCCTGCTTGACGAAATCGACCAGTTGCCCGAAATAGGGCTTGTCGAACTCCCGGCCTATCCACTCTTTCCATTTGGGAGAAATCTTGACATCCATATCGATCGCTTTTTAAGGTACTTTCATCGGATGGAATTCATCCGGATACTGGCTTTGACGAATGCCAGCGCCCGAATTCTTCCGATTTCGATATCCTTATCCGCATGATGGGGATTCTGGCTGACGAGTTTGACGCAGCCGGGTTTCTCGGATTTTTGGATATATTTGACGGTCACGTACTCCTCGCCGTCGATGTCGATCGACAGCAAATACATGTCGCCCCAGAAAATATCGTTTACGTCGCCTATCTGCTTATAAAGTACGATATCGCCGCTCTTGAGCAGCGGGTACATGCTGTCGCCGACCACGTAGATCGCCCCGTCGCAGCGAGGCAGGTTCGGAATGTGAATGTAGTCCACCGGCGCGAGCGAGCGCTTGTCCAGAAACAGCGGAACCAGCCCTGCCGTACCCTCGATATTGTACAGAGGAACGCTCTGCGAGGGAAGCGTCCGATCGGAGCGTCCCGCAAAGACGGCCGCAGGCCGGACTTCGAGAAACATCGGCCCCTCGCCGGTCTCGAGCCAGTCCGGATTGACATTCAATTCCTGAACCAATATATTCTTATTCCGCTCCGACAAGGAAGCTTTCCCCGTCTCAATCATCGAAAGAGCGCTCTTTCCGATACCCAGCACACGGGCCAGATTTTCCTGTGTCAACGACAGTTCCTTGCGGATCGAACGTAACCGGCTGTTTATCATAGATGATGAAAAAAGTTTAAAAAAACTTCTATCCGATCGTTATAATATTCAAAATTTGAACTTATATTTGCGAAACAAAGTTAAACAATTTTACAAGACAATCCAAAAAAGAAGCTCCGAATCCTTATCGAAAGCCCGACCATTCAAAAATTGTATAACCCTTCGAGGCGGCACCCGGCCTACTTTTACACAAAACGAATCGACCCATGATTACTATCAACGACCGAATGTACGAAAAAATCGCCGACTTGCTGCTACGGAGAATCGAAGAAACTCACTTTTTCAACGGAACGATCGAATACGATACGGACGAATTCTACTCGTCGCTGGTCTGCACGCTGATCGTCTGCCGCGACCAGGAAAACGGACGCATTCTGTCGGTCCTGCCCGTATGGTGGGATTTCAGCCTGTTTCAGGCCGAGGGGGAACAGACGACCGACTTCAGCTGGAACGAACTGAACCGATTTCTCGAGCGAAAATTCTGACTTCGCCGTAACCCGACACGGACACAGGCCGCTTGACGCTGCATTCGGGCAAGCCGGCCGACGCACCGGGACATGCGCGAGCACCGAAACCGAACGACGATGGATCACGACGATTTCCATACGACGGAGCGAATTGCGTCGAGGCGACGCACCGGGCGGCCGTCACTTCGCGGAAGGACGCTTCCGCCGCCCTCTTATGCGGTTTTTCCGATTTCCCTCGCGGAGACGTCCGCCGGAAACCGCGCCGGTTTTCGCCATCCTGCCGGTTATCATGCAGGTTCGATTCCTGCCGCTCCGACCAAAACCCCGAACTCCCCGACACGAACCGCCATGCCCACAGCCTCCGATACGCCCGCACGGCCGAAACCCGAAACCGCCGTCGGCAAAACACCCGCCGTCCCGATCCGCAGTCTGCACGACAAAGCGCTGAAGAGTCTGGCCCGCCGCATGACCGGCTATACGCAAAAGGAGATCAAGACGATCTACGAATACGATCCGGACGGAACCCGGCGCATCAAAAGCGAAACGGTCATCCGGAAGCAGGTCGGCCCCGACCTGGCGGCCATTACTTTCGCGCTGACCAATCTCGATCCGCAGCATTGGCGGGCCAAGCCGGAAACCGGAGCCGACGCCTCCCCGACCGACTGGAGCGACTGGAGCGACGAGGCCCTGCGCGAAATCACCGGAACGGGAACTCCTTGATCCCCTGCGTTTTTCGGCTCCGAAACCGACGCCACTGCGCGCAGTCGCACCTCCGCCCGCAGTCGGCACCGCCCGCCGTGCCAGTCCACCTTGGCCGGCTTCGCAAGACCCGTAGAGAACGCTCGCCGACCCGCAGTCAGATTATGCCCCGGCAGAAAACCTTCGCTGAAAATCCGGTCCGATGCCCGTCGGCCGGGAAGCCCGAAACCGGGCCAACCGCCGAACGCCCATGTAACGAGCATCTCCACACGAAATACCGGACCGATACGACCCGAATCCGAAAATATTCCGCGAACCGATACGACGCCCGGCCTCCCCCTGCACATTCCATACGAACGATCAGCCCGTCTATCCGGCAGGTACTGCCATAGCTCGCTACCATACGCCGTCTTCAAAAGCCGGCACATATCGGAACGAAGAAGCGGCAGCGCCAACTTTTTCGGACCGCAAGCTCCGCAACCCCGTCAACGACCCGCTTTGCCCATGCCCATACCTACTCCCCGCCAGGCGGCCGAGGAACTCGCCCGCCGCTCGCTGAGCGACTTCGCGCGAACGATGATTCCCGCGCTCGACCTGACCCCGTTCCACCGAAGCTATTACGACACGCTCGACCGGTTCGCCCGGGGAGAAATCCGCCGGCTGATCGTGTCGATTCCGCCCCAACACGGAAAATCGCTCGGTTCGTCGGTCCTGCTGCCCGCCTACCTGCTCGGCCGGCAGCCCGACCGCCGGATCGCGCTGGCTTCCTACAACCTGCGTCTGGCCTCACGGTTCAACCGGCAGATTCAGCGGCTCATGGACGCATCCGCTTACCGGAGCGTTTTCCCCCGAACCCGCCTCAAACGCTCTTCCGCCAAGGATCGCGGCACTCTGCGCACGGCCGAGGAGTTCGAACTGGTCGGCTCCCGAGGCGGGCTGCTGAGCGTCGGCCGCGACGGAGCGCTGACCGGCCGGCCGGTCGACGTATTCATCCTGGACGACCTGTACAAAAATGCGCAGGAGGCCAACTCGCCGCTCGTCCGCGACCACGCGTGGGACTGGTACAACGCCGTCGTCAAAACCCGGCTGCACAACGACTCGCAGGAACTGCTCGTCTTCACGCGCTGGCACGAGGACGACCTGATCGGCCGGATCGCCGCCCGGGAGCCCATAACGGACATAAACGAAGTCGGGCAGCGACCGGCCGGGCCGTCCTCGTGGCTCCGACTCAATTTCGAGGCTGTCAAACAGGGCCCGTCCACGAGCGCCGACCCGCGCCGACAGGGCGAGCCGCTCTGGCCGGCCCGGCACTCGTCCGAACTGCTGGAGCAGAAGCGCCGGCTCGATCCCATGCTATTCGAAACGATGTATCAGGGAAATCCCTCTTCGGCCGAGGGCGTGCTCTACGGAGACCGTTTTGCCACCTACGACAAACTGCCCGAACGGACGATAAAAAAGGGGAACTACACCGATACGGCGGACTCGGGAGAGGACTACCTGTGCTCGGTCTGCTACGAAACAGGGACAGACGACACCATTTACATAACGGACGTACTTTATACGCCGCTCGGCATGGAAGCGACCGAACCGCTCGTCGCCGCCATGCTGCAACGCAACGGCACCCGCACGGCGCGCATTGAAAGCAACAACGGAGGGCGGGGTTTCGCGCGGGCCGTCGCCAAACTGTGTCCGCAGACGCGCATCGAGTGGTTCCACCAGTACCGGAACAAGGAAGCGCGCGTGCTGTCGAATGCGACCGAAGTGGCGGCACGCATCCGGATGCCCGAAGACTGGCATCGTCGCTGGAGCGAATTTTACGGAGACGTGGTCTCGTTCCGCCGGCTTTTCCGCTCGAACCGGCGCGACGACGCGCCCGACGTTCTGACAGGCATCGTCGAGACCGAGTCCGCCGGACCGGGAAAATGTATCCGGGCGGTCGGATTCAGCGGATAAGCCCGCCAAAAGGCAGACCGAGAACCGACGCAAACAGCCGGCATTTTCTTCCGAAAATGCCGGCTGTTCACAAAAGGTTAGTTAGTCTTGATCGATTAGGTAATGTAAATATACGAACATTTTCCCGAATAATCAAGCGATCGGGTAAAAAAATCGCTCTCCGTCTTACGACGGCCGTCGATCAGAGACGAACAAGGAAAACCGGACAAAGTATGCGAAATCGAAGGGGAGAAAGCATCGTAGACATATTCGATTGTTTTTCTATCGAGCAGGAACTGACATTTTTCCATAAATGCTTTCATAATTTCTTATATAATGCGGATTCTCCACCGGTCGACCGGTGCCTCGCATCCTTGTCCGGGATCCAAAACGCGTCCGCTTCGCTTACATACGGGACGCGGTCGACATCTGCTGATCGCGGGCGGAATAAGCCTTCGCGGACAAAACCGGCTCGGACTCCCCGCCCGCAGCGTGCCGGTGACGATAGCTGGCCGGAGTCATGCCGTACTCCTTCTTGAACAGCTTGATAAAATGGGACGTATTCGGGAAATTGCAGTCGTTCCCGATCTCAGAGATCGATTTGTTCGTCGAAATCAGCAGCAGGCGCGAGTGCATCAGTCGCTGACGGATGAACCACTTGTGGGGAGGTTCGAAAAAGTGCTTGCGGAACTCTTTCTTGAACGAGGTCAGGCTCCGGTTGCACTTGCCGGCCAGCTCCTCGACCGAAATATCGTCGAAGATATAGCTCTGAACCGTTTGCTCGAAATTCTCCTTCATCAGGTCCATATTGCTCAGTATTTTGCTTTTGAGACAACAATCCTTCTGAGCCAGGATCAGATAGATCAGCTCGGTCATCTTGATCGTTTCCGCCGTATTGTCCTGCGAGAAAGCATCGTCCTTGAGATACTGGTTGACCGTTCCGAAGAAATTCTTCATGATGTTCGACGCGGGATAGCTCACATGGCTTTGATTCTCGCAGTTGGGACAGCTATGGTCGTTCGTAATGTTAAGCTGATAGCCGACGCTCAGGTGGTTGAGTATCCTCGACAGCTGATCGGAGGTATAGTAGAAGACGATCTGCTCGAAGTTCTTTCCCTGTTCGGGAACGTCCTCGGTATAGTGGTTTCCCATACCCATGTAGAAAAGCGTTCCCTGAGGAATCTCGTGACAGACGTCGCCGTAGTATACGCATTTCTTGCCGCGCACGACGTAGCCGATGCTGTGACGGGTAAAATTGTGGGCTTGGATTCCGCTGCGGTCCGGTTGAACGTACTTGACAATCATGGGTTGCTGAGCGGTCGATGTCGGATTTGATCGTGACATAGTTTTTCGAATTTTAACAGTTTATAACAAATCGTTTATGTTGAATAGATATTTGGATATTTCCTTTACGGGTCATACCCGATAGCAGATCACAAACATACAATACAGATCCCATAAATGCAATTTATTTTACTAAAATTTGCAAGAAAAAATTTAATTGTTTCAATTTTATCTATTTAAATACTTGCGGCAAAAAATATTACATACGATTTTAAAGTATGTTTTCCGAAACGGTCCGGAGTGGAACGAAACAGTTAGCGGACCTTTGTCCGTAATTTTTTCCTACTTTTACAGCAAAGATCACGCCTCAAATGAAAGAAAGGCAGACAAAAGAGATTCTTTCCTACGACAGGAAGCATCTGTGGCACCCTTACACGTCGATGAGCGACCCGCTCAGAGTATTCCATGCGGTCCGGGCCGAAGGCGTACGCATCGAGCTCGCCGACGGACGACAGCTGATCGACGGCATGTCGTCGTGGTGGTCGGCCGTTCACGGCTACAATCATCCGAAGCTGAACGAAGCGGCCGAGAAGCAGCTCCAGCGAATGGCGCACGTCATGTTCGGCGGCCTGACGCATACGCCGGCCGTCGAACTGGCCCGCCGGCTGGTAAGGATAGCGCCCGAAGGTCTCGACAAGATATTCTATTGCGACTCAGGCTCGGTAGCCGTCGAAGTGGCCGTTAAGATGGCCCTGCAATACATGCACGCGCAAGGGACGCCCGCAAAAAACACGCTGGCGACGATCCGTAGCGGCTATCACGGCGACACATGGCACGCCATGTCGGTCTGCGACCCCGTGACCGGCATGCACTCGATCTTTACCGGACGGCTGCCCCTCCAGCACTTCGCGCCGAGACCCGAGATCCGTTTCGGCGACGAGTGGGACGAGCGCTGCTTCGCTCCGATGGGCGAGCTGATCGAGCGGGAGCACGACCGGCTCGCCGCCGTGATTCTCGAACCGGTCGTTCAGGGAGCCGGCGGCATGTGGTTTTACCACCCCGAATACCTGCGGCGCCTGCGCGAAACCTGCTCGCGGTACGACGTGCTGCTGATCGCCGACGAGATCGCGACCGGTTTCGGCCGAACCGGACGGATGTTCGCCTCGGAATGGGCCGGCATAACGCCCGACATTCTGTGCGTCGGGAAGGCGCTGACCGGAGGCTATATGAGCTTCGCCGCCGTTCTGGCGACGGAGAAAGTGGCCGAGGTGATCTCGTCGGGCTCCCCTCCCGAATTCATGCACGGACCGACCTTCATGGGCAACCCGCTGGCCTGCTCGATCGCATGCGCCTCGCTCGACCTGCTCTCGGAAAACTCTCCGCTGCCCCGCATCGGCGAGATCGAGGGCATCCTGCGACGCGAACTGGCTCCGGCAGCGGCCCTGCCTCAGGTAGCCGACGTGCGCACGCTCGGGGCCATCGGCGTGATCGAGCTGCACCGCAGCGTCGATATGGCCACGCTGCAACAACGATTCGTCGACGAGGGCGTCTGGGTCAGGCCGTTCGGCCGGCTCGTCTACGCGATGCCTCCTTATATTATCAAGGATCAGGAGCTGGAAACGCTCGCCCGGGCTATGGTCCGGGTCGTAGCCGAAACCGAATAGAGCGATCTTTCTGTCCGGGAAGCCGATCCGAAACGACGGGCCCGCACCCCGGCTTTCTGCCGTTTGCGCGTCCTCTCCGGCAGGGCGGTCGGATTCTTGCCGGAGAGGACGCGCAGACCGAGATTCCGATTTCCGACGCTTCTGCCCCGCCGTCGCTGCCGGACCTCGATTCGGCAGCAAAATACGTCCCTACGCCGTACGGCAGTTCCTTCCGCCGCACGGCACGGACACGGGTCCGGCTGCCGCTTCCCATGCAGCGAAGACGACTCCACCCATGCCCATAACAGTCGACGGAAAGGGAAGCCTACCGGGAGAGAAAAAATCGAGTCGGGACGGACGCCCTCCGCCCGGTCTACGGTATTCCGGCGGACAGGTTTTCCGCGCCTGTCCGCCCGAAAAGCATCTGGCTCCGCATTCCGAAACGACGGTCTCCTCTCCGCACTCCGAGATAAGCCGCTCGACGCCGGTCCATGCGGCTGGACGCGGCGGGAATCGTACGGCCCGCCCGACGACAAACTTTCCCAACAGTATCCTCGGGAAGCCCCGTACCCGATCCGACCCTGCGGACCGGACTGGTCCGCCAAGCATCGGCCTCCCTTCTCTCGTTTCGCCTCGCCGCCGTCGGAATGCCGCGCCGGACCGGAGAGCCTCCTTTGCACATTCCGCTCCGAATGCCTATCTTTGCTTCCTCAAACCTCGGACTATGAGTACCGCCTTGTACGAAAGCGTCATTTTCGGACCGGTTCGCAGCCGCCGGCTGGGCCTGTCGCTCGGCGTCAACCTGCTGCCGCTGCACGACAAGCTGTGCAGTTTCGACTGCATCTACTGCGAGTGCGGATGGGGCAAGCCTGGAGCCAAGCCCCGGTTCAATTCCCGGGAAACGGTCCGCAGACTGCTCCGCGAGAAGCTGACCGAAATGGTCGCCGCAGGCACGCCCCCCGACGTCATTACGTTCGCCGGCAACGGCGAACCGACGATGCACCCGGAGTTCGGAGGAGTGATCGACGACACGATCGCCGTCCGGGACGAATTGTGTCCGTCGGCCAAGATTTCGGTACTGAGCAACGCGACGATGATCGGCCGCGAGACCGTTCGCGAGGCGTTGCTGAAAGCGGACAACAACATACTGAAACTCGACTCGGCCTTCGACGAAACGGTCCGCCTCGTCGATCGTCCGAAAGGAGCGTACTCGGTCCGGCAAACGGTCGAAGCGATGAAACTCTTCGACGGCAGACTGATCGTGCAGACGATGTTCCTGCGCGGCACGCTCGAAGGGCGGCAGGTAGACAACACGACCGAGCGGGAGGTGGCGGCCTGGCTCTCACTGATCGAGGAAATCGCCCCTAGCAGCGTGATGGTTTACACGATCGACCGCGACACCCCGGCCGACGACCTGCACAAAGTGTCCGTCGAGGAGCTCCGCCGGATCGCCGAACGGGTCGAGCGCCTCGGCATCCCCTGCTCGGTGGCCGGATAACACGCCCGAATACCCAAATACATCGAATATGAACGCATTCGTCGGCCGGATCGGCCGCTTCTTTCTGAACCGCAGAAACCTCTTCGTCATCGGGTTCGTCCTGACTTTCGTGCTGACCCTGCTCGAGGTGGCGCACGGCAAGCAACACAACTTTTTCACGTTCCAGCAGTCGACGATCGATTTCTGGAGCGGCGAGTCTCCCTACGGCAAGCCCTACGACTTCCTGTACGGCCCGCTGTTCTCGATCCTGTTCGCGCCGTTCGCCTACATGGGTTCGACCGTCGGGCCGTTCGTGTGGAACCTGATGAACTTCACTCTGTTCTTCTACGCGATTTTCTCCGTGCCCAGGATAACCGAGGTCCAGAAATGCAAGACCTATCTCTACACGGCTCTGATTCTGGCCACGACGCAGATGTCGATCCAGTTCAACCCGGTGGTGGCCTATCTGTTTCTGTTCGCATTCTCGCTGCTCGAGCGGGATAAGCCCTACCCGGCCATTCTGCTGATTCTCGTGTCGGGCTTCTGCAAAATATACGGAATCTTCGAGCTGGCCCTGCTGCTCTGCTATCCGAAGTTTTGGCGCAATCTGGGCTTCACGATCGTTTTGGCCGCCGTCCTGCTGGTCCTGCCGGCGGTGAATCTCGGCTTCGGCGGACTGATACCGCATTACGAGCGATGGGCCGAAGTGCTGTCCGGCCACGTCGACCAGTTCCAGTTCTACGCCGTCTTCAACCTCTACCCGATCCATGACCTGCTGACTCCGGTCATGACGCAGGTCCAGATCGGATCGATCTTGGCGCTGGCCGTGCTGTTCGTGCTCAACTACCGTAAATTCGGCCGGTTCGACTTTCGGCTCGGATCGCTCGGCATCCTGATGGGCTGGGTTATCCTGTTCAGCCTATCGACCGAGAAGCACACTTACGTGATCGCGCTGGCAGGCTATCTGATGTGGTATTGGGTACAAGCCCGCAAAGGCTGGCTCGACCGGACGCTGTTCTGGGCCAACCTCGTGCTGCTGGTGTTCGTCCCGGTCGATCTGATCTGCCCGTCGCCCGTCATGCGCTTTCTGTGCGACACCGTGCAACTGAACATCTACTGCTTTACGTTTACTTGGCTGAGAATGATTTACGTGACTTTCCTGCGACCGACCGAAGGGCCCGACTTCCTCGGCGAACCGGCAGGTAGACCGGCCGACGGAAAAATTTGCGGCTGAAATTTCGCCGCTGCAAGAATTTATTGTAAATTGCGTCGATTCCCCGGCATGACGGAACGACCGGAGAAAAACGGTCGCGCCGAGCCCGAAGGCTCCGGGCGGGACACAGCCGGGAAACCCGCTCCGGGACGGCCGGACGAGCCGCCTGCGAGCCGGAGAACCGAAAGCCCGTTTGAACGATTACGAACCAAATAGCGAAAAAATGATTACCACGGACCAAATTAAAGAGATTGTAAGGCGACTGGATTCGCTGGGGAGGCATCTTTGACGTCGCCAACCGACGTATCGAACTGGAAGAAGAAGAATCCAAGACGCAGGCGCCCGATTTCTGGGACGACCGCGAGCGGGCCGAAAAGCAACTGAAGAAGGTCGCGTCGATCAAGTACTGGATCACGGCCTACGACGAAATCTCGAAGTCGGCCGACGACCTGCAGCTGATGCCCGATTTCGTCAAGGAGGGACTCGCGTCGGCGGACGAGCTCGACGAGCAGTACCGCAAGACGCTCGGCATGATCGAAGCGCTCGAAATGCGCAACATGCTCGGGGGCGAGGAGGACCATTTGGGCGCGATCATGGAGATCAACTCCGGAGCCGGCGGCACTGAAAGCCTCGACTGGGCCGCGATGCTGCTGCGTATGTACATGCGCTGGGGCGAAGCGAACGGCTATCAGGTACGCATCGCCGACCTGCAGGAAGGCGACGAAGTCGGCGTCAAGTCGGTTACCGTCGAGTTCGTGGGCGAGTTCGCCTACGGCTATCTCAAGAGCGAGAACGGCGTGCACCGGCTCGTGCGCCTGTCGCCGTTCAACGCGAACAACAAGCGGCAGACGACGTTCGCCTCGGTATTCGTTTCGCCGGCGGTGGACGACACGATCGAGATCGTCGTGAACCCCGCCGACATCGAGTGGGACACCTACCGCAGCGGCGGCAAGGGCGGACAGAACGTCAACAAGGTCGAGACCGGCGTACGGCTCCGTCACCTGCCCTCGGGCATCGTCGTCGAGAACACGGAAACGCGTTCGCAGATCATGAACAAGGAGAACGCGCTGCGCATCCTTCGATCGAAGCTCTACCAGCGGGAACTCGAGAAGCGCATGGAGCTGCAGAACGAGCTGGAGGGTCAGAAAAAGAAGATCGAATGGGGATCGCAGATACGCAGCTACACGCTCCACCCTTACAAGCTCGTCAAGGACCATCGCACCGGCTACGAGACTTCCGACACGCAGGCCGTACTGGACGGCGATCTGAACGAGTTCATCAAGGCCTATCTGATGGGCGGAGGCAAATAGTCCGCAGGCCGAACCTATCGCGCGAGGCGTTTCCAAAACGGGAACGCCTCGCGGGCTGCAAACCGACGCCAAACACGCAACGGACAACCGTACCGGGCAGGGCGGCAGGTCAGCCGGTTTTCGAGTTCCCGATGTTTCCGGTTTCCCCGAATGAAATCACTTCCGACGGAGACTTCATCGGTAGCAGCCTAATCGGATGCGCAAGCTGTGGACGCAAGCCGCAGCCCATTGGCTGCGGCTAACGCTTTTGTGGCGATCGGGCCATGTGTTAGCCGCGCTTTTTTATTTCTGCGCGGCCCAACAGATGACAGAAACTCCGGATGCGAACATGCCTGGTACATGGAAGCATATAATTGCCAACCACAGGCCGGGCAAGGAAACATCCCGAATCGACCGCACAGCAATCCCGACGTCCCCTTTTGGGCTGAAAAACATGCGATCCGGGCGAGCGACGGCGCAGCAGGCCGGAATGGATCTTTCATCTTCTTTCCGGCCGTACCGTCGCGTGCGCTTTCACCTACCCCGGTTCCGGTGCGCCCGAAAAATTTCGCCGATAGGACCGGCAAGGCCCGTACCCACGAATATGCCTCTGAACCGGAATCGTCGCTGCTTTCCTCTCCGTTCAGGCCGGGCGAGAACGGGAAGCAGAACCGGCGGCAAGGCAAGACTCAATTGCTGACGACCGTCTCGCGGGCCGCATCGCCTGAAGCGGCATCGCCGTTTTTCGGCGTCACGTAAAATCCCTGCGACGGAGTCCACTCGACACAGAACAGGTCGCCGGGATCGTCGTACCCCAACTTACCGAGACTTTCCTTCAGCCACTGCTCGCTCTTGCCTGCGTTCCGGAGCGAGCTCTCCAGCACCGCGCCGTTGTTCACCAGCAGATAAGACTGCGAGCGGTCTCCGCGGCGCGAGACCGTCAGCCGTCCGTTCGTTTCGAAACGGACATCGTCGACCTCGAGCATCGAGAAAATACCGTTCTCGCGCAGCATCGTCCGGAACTGCTCCATTTCGAGCCCGTTGCGCCGGAACTCCCTCAGGTCGATCTTCCCGTCCCGAACGATCATCACCGTATCGCCCTTGATCAGGCGTCTCAGGTGCTTGAAGCGCAGCAGGAAGCGAATCAGCATGTTGAAAACGGTCCACACGCCGAGCGCGAGCACCAAATACCAGACCGACATTTCCGGACTGTATATCGACCCGCCGACCAGCGCCCCGAGCACGAAGGCATTGACCGAATCGAGCGGCGTCAGCTGGGCCATCTGCGTCTTGCCCGAAATGCGCAGAAAGATCAGCACGCCCAGCATGCCGACCAGAATTTTCACGACGATACTCTCGACCATAAGCGAACGGTTTTACGACACGGACTCCGCCGTAAAAATCGTACCGGAATCGCGGCCAAGCCCGCAAAGACGGAAAATCCACTGTCCGCACAGAATAAGAGACAGGGAACGAGCGGCCGGAGAGAGCGACAAAATCGTATAAAAAGGCCCCGAAAGATTCTCTCTCCCGGAGCCGCATCGGACAAGCCGATACATTTATTTCCGTCGTACAAGCCGCCCGACCGGCATCTCGCATAGCTACCGGGTTCGCGGGAAATTCCGTGTTCCAGGCACATCCCCTCCAGAACGGCCTCTCCATACCGCCGCTGCCGGACTGCCGGTCCCGACCGACAAACGCGAGCTTCCGGCGACAAGACCCGTCATTTCGGCAGAACGGAAACTTCTTCGGCCGGCCGCTCTCTCCCGTACGCTCTACCGGTGAATTACTCCGGACCCGATCAGTTCCTCTCCGTCGTACCATGCCGCGAACTGCCCGGCCGTCACGCCGCGCTGCGGCTCGTCGAATACGACGAATCCTCCTTCCGCAGTCCGGTACAGCACGGCTCCCTGCAACGGCTGGCGGTATCGGATACGGACCAGATAGCGGCGGCTTTCGCCGGTCTTCAGCGCCAGATCGGGGCGCACCCAGTGTATCTCGTCCGGCAGCATGTACAGCGCCCGGCGATACAGCCCCGGATGCCGCTGACCCTGTCCCACGTACAGGATATTTCGCTCCACGTCCGTTCCGATCACGAACAGGGGCTCGGGTTTTCCCCCGACATTCAGGCCCTTGCGCTGTCCGATCGTGAAAAAGTGAGCGCCCCGGTGACATCCCACGCGCGCGCCGTCCGAAGGTTCGTAGCGGAAAGGCTCGGCCAGCCGCCCGAGCGGAGCGTCCGCAGGCAGCGAACGATAACCCGGCCATCCGGACGGGATCTCGACGATGTCGCCGTCCTTGGCTGCGAGCTGCTGCTGCAGGAAAACGGGCAGATCGACCTTGCCCACGAAACAGATGCCCTGAGAGTCCTTGCGGGCAGCCGTAGCCAGATGCTGTTCCGTAGCGATGCGCCGGACCTCGGGCTTGAGCAGATGTCCGATCGGAAAGAGCGCGCGCGAAAGCTGTCGCTGCGAAAGCTGGCAGAGGAAATAGCTCTGGTCCTTGTTCGGGTCGCTGCCCGCAAGCAGGCGATGAATCGTCCGGCCTTCGGCCCCGATCTCCTCGCGGCGGCAATAGTGGCCTGTCGCCACGAAATCGGCGCCCAGCTCGAGAGCCGCATTCAGAAAGGCGTCGAACTTGATCTCGCGGTTGCACAGCACGTCCGGATTGGGCGTGCGCCCCCTCGCGTACTCGGCGAACATGTAGTCGACGACCCGCCGCCGATACTCGTCGCTCAGGTCGATCATATGAAACGGGATGTCGAGCCGCTTGGCCACCAGTTCGGCGAACAGGTGGTCGTCGTACCACGGGCAGTCGCCCTCCAGCGTGCCGGTCGTATCCTTCCAGTTCCGCATGAACAGGCCCACCACGTCGTAGCCCTGCTCCTTGAGCAGATAGGCGGCCACGCTCGAATCGACGCCTCCGGAGAGGCCCACCACGACTCTTTTCACGGTAGAATCACAGGTTCGGGTTATTAGAACGGACGATCCGGGGCCGCGGGCAGGGCGAAAAGCCGCTTCCCCGCGTTCCCCGGATTTTCAGAAAAAACTCAACGGTCCGACAACGCCAAGCGAAGCACGTCGTCGTTGGTCCGCACGTAATCGAACGTCAGACCCTCGAGATACTCGGGCTTGATCTCCGAAATGTCCTTGCGATTGTCCTCGCTCAGGATAATCTCGTTGATACCGGCCCGTTTGGCTGCCAGTATCTTCTCCTTGATCCCGCCTACGGGCATCACGCGTCCGCGCAGCGTCGTCTCGCCGGTCATCGCCACGCGGTCCCGCACCGGACGCCCCGTGAACGTCGACACGAGCGAGGTCACCATCGTGATACCGGCGCTCGGCCCGTCCTTCGGAATGGCTCCTTCGGGCACATGGATATTCACGTCGAACTTCTCGAACTTCTCGCGGTCGATGCCCAGCTCTTCGCCGTGCGCCTTGACCCACTCGAGCGCGATCGTCGCCGACTCCTTCATCACGTCGCCCAGATTGCCCGTCATCGTCAGACCGCCCTTGCCGGGCGTCAGGATGGACTCGATATAGAGAATGTCGCCGCCGACCTCCGTCCATGCCAGCCCCGTCACGACGCCGACCATCCCGGCGATCTCGTACGACTCGTTCTGATAGCGGGGCACGCCGAGAATTTTCTCGACGTCCTCGGCCGTCACCTCGGGCCGGAATTCTTCGTCGAAGCCGATATTCTTGGCTCGCGTGCGGACGATCTTCGCGATCCGCTTGTCGAGCGTCCGCACGCCCGACTCACGCGTATACTCGGCGATGATCTTCTCGATGGTCTTCGGCGCGATCCTCAACTGCTTGGCCGAAACGCCGTGCGCCTCGAGCTGCTTCGGGATCAGATGCTTGCGGGCGATCTGCACCTTGTCTTCGAGAATGTATCCCGGTATGTTGATCATCTCCATACGGTCCCTCAGGGCCGGATTGATATTGGCGATGTTGTTGGCCGTAGCGATGAACAGCACCTTCGACAGGTCGTACTCGGTATCGAGGTAATTGTCGTGGAAGGTCGTGTTCTGCTCCGGATCGAGCACTTCGAGCAGGGCCGACGACGGGTCGCCATGGTTGCTGACGGTGATCTTGTCGATCTCGTCCAGTATCACGACCGGATTCGACGAGCCGCAGCGCTTGATCGTCTGGATGATCCGGCCCGGCATCGCGCCGATGTAGGTCTTGCGGTGTCCGCGAATCTCGGCCTCGTCGTGCAGACCGCCCAGCGCGATGCGTCCGAACTTACGCTTGAGCGCCCCGGCCACCGATTTGCCGAGCGACGTCTTGCCGACGCCCGGAGGACCGTACAGGCACAGGATAGGCGACTTCAGATCGCCCTTGAGCTTGATGACGGCCAGATGCTCCAGGATGCGGTCCTTCACCTCGTCCAGCCCGAAGTGGTCGTTGTCGAGCCGCTTCTTGGCATGGTTCAGGTCCAGATTGTCTTTCGTATAGCTTTCCCACGGCAGGTCGAGCATCAGCTGCAGGTAGTTGAGCTGCACGGAATACTCGGCTACGGCCGGATTCATCCGCTCCAGCTTCGAGAGCTCCTTGAAAAACAGCTCCTTCGTCTCGGCTTTCCAACGCTTTTTGGCAGCCCGCTTGTGCAGCTCGTCGATGTCCTTGTCGGCCGGATCGCCGCCCAGCTCGTCCTGAATCGTGCGTATCTGCTGCTGCAGGAAATACTCGCGCTGCTGCTGGTCGATGTCCTGCTTGACCTTGCTCTGTATCTCGTTCTTCAGCTCGGCCAGTTGCTGCTCGCGGACCAGAATCTCGAGCAGACGTCGCGCGCGGGCCAGCAGTCCCGGAGCTTCCAGCAGGCGCTGGCGGTCGCTGTCGGGCAGATCGAGATTCGAGCAGATGAAATTGATGATGCCGCGCTTGTTGTCGATGTTCTTGATCGCGAACGTGGCCTCCTTGGGCATCTGCGGCGACACGTTGATGATATTCAGCGCGACGTCCTTGATCGAATCGACGAGCGCCTCGAACTCGATGTTGCTCGGGTCGGGCGTCGAATCCTTCAGCGTCGCTACCGACGCTTTGAAATAGGGTTCCGACACGACGAACTCGCTGATCTCGACCTTTTCGAGCCCGTGCAGGATGACCGTCAGGTTGCCGTTCGGCATTTCGAGCACTTTCAGAATACGGGCGGCCGTGCCGATACGATACAGGTCGTCCGGCCCGGGCTGCTCGACCTCCGGCTCCTTCTGCAGCACGGCGCCGAGGATTCCCCCGACGCCCTCGACCTCGCGCACGAGCTTCATCGACTTCTCGCGCCCGACCGTAATCGGCGTGATCGAGCCCGGGAAAAGCACCGAGCTGCGAAGCGTCAGAATAGGCAATATCTGGGGTATATCCACTTTCTCGGCAGCTTCCTCGTCGTCGTTGGACATGATCGGAATCACATGGTGACGGCCTTCGAGCATATCCGATATGCCCGAAAACTCCTCTTCTTTCTTGCTATATTTTTTATTCATCTTTTCCTTTCGTTTAATCGGCAAATATAGTGCAATTTACCGGAATTAAAAAACAAGCCGCCCGACATCCGGCGAAGCACGGCGGGAGATCGGGCCGAATCCGCCGGCCGTTCCGGCGGAAGTTCCGGAATATAAACGGAACCGAAACCACTATTATTGCAAATGATTATCTTTACGGTTTCCATTCACACCGTGACTGCCATGACTCGACACTTCCTGTTGCTCCTGCTCCTTTTGCCGGGAGCTTTCCGCCTATCCGCAAAACCCCTGCCGAAGGAGTACGTGCGCGACAGCCTGCCCGTGCTCGCCGAGCGATGCCGGCAACTGCTCGAGACGGCCTACATGGCCGACAGCCTGGTCGGCGAGACCGACTCGCTGCCAGGCTGGGAAGGACTGCCCGTCAGGCTGTACGAATACCGTACGGGACCCGACATCCGGACCGGGCAGCCGAAAAAAGGGAAGGTCTATCTGCTGAATCCGTCGCCCGAAAAGCTGGCCCGCTGGATCGCCACCGCCTGCTGGAAGGCGCGCGGCAGCCTCGAGTACCGCTACACCGACAAACTGCTGCGATGGATCCGCAGCCAGTCGGGCGGCCAGTTTCCCGTGCGGGGCGTCGTCTACGAGGCCATGTACGAGCCGGGACGCTACGATCCCTATGTGTTCAAGGACGGCGTGACGGTTTATGTGGCCGATCCGAACCGGATGCCTGCCGACGGACACTGCACGGACGAGCAGCTCGAATTCTACCTGAGGCTGACCGATGCGGACCTGAAACCCTACACCGGCCGCTACGCCCGGATCGCCAGCACGACGCGCGAGCAGTATCGCGCCGGCGGCGGCACGGAACGGGTGGGCGACAGCGACAAGGATCGCCGCATCGAGTGGCTCGACGTCGTCCGGCGACTATACCGGCAGGCATGGGAATCGGATGAAAACCGGCTGATCACGGCATGGGCCGAGGCGAACCTGTAAATGTCCGATAAATTTGCTATTTTTGCGAGGATAAACGCTAAACATTTCTGACAAGCCATGAAAATCGACGACAAATACGCTCCGCAGCAGATCGAGCCGAAATGGTACGACTACTGGATGCGGCACGACATGTTCCACTCGGAGCCCGACGAGCGGGAGCCCTATACGGTGGTCATCCCGCCGCCGAACGTGACCGGCATGCTGCACATGGGGCACATGCTCAACGAGACGATTCAGGACGTGCTCGTGCGCCGCGCCCGGATGCAGGGCAAGAACGCCTGCTGGGTGCCGGGAACCGACCATGCGTCGATCGCCACGGAGGCCAAGGTCGTCCAAAAGCTCAAGGCCGAGGGCATCGACAAGAGCTCGCTCACGCGCGAAGAGTTCCTCCGCCATGCGTGGGAGTGGAAGGAAAAGCACGGAGGCATCATCCTGAGCCAGTTGCGTAAACTCGGGGCCTCGTGCGACTGGGCCCGCACGAAGTTCACGATGGACCCGGAGATGAGCCGCAGCGTGATCAAAGTGTTCGTCGACCTCTATAACAAGGGAAAGATATACCGCGGCGTCCGGATGGTCAACTGGGACCCGGCCGCGCAGACGGCGCTGTCGGACGAAGAAGTGGTCTACCGCGAGTCTCAGGGCAAGCTCTACTACCTGCGCTACCGACTCGAGGGGACGGACCGCTATCTGATCGTCGCGACGACACGCCCCGAAACCATTCTGGGAGACACGGCGCTATGCGTCAACCCCGACGACGAGCGGTACAAAGACCTGCCGCAGGACGCCCGCGTCGTCGTGCCGCTGGTCGGCCGCTCGATTCCGGTCATCCGCGACAGCTACGTCGACATCGAGTTCGGAACCGGCGCGCTGAAGGTAACCCCGGCCCACGACGTGAACGACTACATGCTGGGCGAGAAGTACAACCTCGAGACGATCGACATCTTCAACGACGACGGCACGCTGAACGAGCACGGCGGCCGCTACGCGGGCATGGACCGTTTCGCCGTGCGCGAGCAGATCGAGCGCGATCTGGCCTCGGCCGGCCTGCTCGAGAAGGTCGAGGCCTATACGAACAACGTGGGCTACTCCGAGCGGACCAGCGTCGCCATCGAGCCGAAGCTGTCGATGCAGTGGTTCCTGAAGATGGACGAGCTGTCCAAACCCGCATTGCAGGCCGTTATGGACGACACGGTGCGTCTGGTTCCCTCGAAGTTCAAGAACGTCTACCGGCACTGGATGGAGAACGTGCGCGACTGGTGCATCTCGCGCCAGCTGTGGTGGGGTCAGCAGATTCCGGCCTACTATCTCCCGACGGGAGGCTACGTCGTGGCCGAAACGCCCGAGCAGGCGCTGGAGCTGGCCCGCGCGAAAAGCGGCAACCCGGACCTGAGCCTGCACGAGCTGCGGCAGGATCCGGACGTGCTCGACACGTGGTTCTCGTCGTGGCTGTGGCCGATCTCGGTATTCGACGGCATCAACCGCCCCGATAACGAGGAAATCAAGTACTACTATCCGACCAACGACCTGGTCACGGCTCCCGACATCCTGTTCTTCTGGGTGGCGCGGATGATCATCGCCGGGTACGAATACCGGGGCGAACGCCCGTTCCGCAACGTCTACCTGACGGGAATCGTCCGCGACAAGCTGCGCCGCAAGATGAGCAAATCGCTCGGCAACTCGCCCGACCCGCTCGACCTGATCGCGCAGTACGGGGCCGACGGCGTACGCATGGCCATGTTGCTGTGCTCGGCCGCAGGCAACGACCTGCTGTTCGACGATTCGCTCTGCGAGCAGGGCCGCAACTTCGGCAACAAAATATGGAACGCTTACCGTTTGGTAAGCGGCTGGCCGGTCGACGAAAGCCTCGCGCAGAGCGAATGCAACGCCGCGGCAGTCCGCTGGTTCGACTCGATGCTCGAGAAGACGCTGCGTCAGGTCGAGGAGCATTTCGCCGAATACCGCATTTCCGAAGCGCTGATGCTGATATACAAGCTGTTCTGGGACGAATTTTCGGGCTGGTATCTCGAGATGGTCAAGCCGGCCTACGGACAGCCTATCGACCGGCCGACGCTCGACGCCACGATCGGATTTTTCGACAAACTGATGCGGATGCTGCATCCGTTCATGCCTTTCGTCACGGAAGAAATCTGGCAGGACATCGCGCCGCGGCGCGACGGCGAGAGCGTCTCGCTCGCACCGATGCCCGAACCCGCCCCCTGCGACGAAACGCTGCTCGAACAGGTCGAACTGCTCAAGGAGACCGTCACGGCCGTGCGCAACGTTCGCAAGCAGCGCAACCTGCCCGCCAAGGAGCCGCTGGAACTCCGAGTGATTGCCGACGAGAACTATCATCCGGAACTCGGCGCGCTGCTGCGCAAGACGGCAAACCTGACGGACGTCGAGACCGTCGCGGAAAAGCCGGCCGACGCCGCCTCGTTCATCGTCAAGACGACGCAGTATTTCGTACCGCTGGACGGAAAGATCGATGTTGAGGAAGAGCTCAAAAAGCTGCAGCACGACCTCGCCTACTACGAAGGTTTTCTGGCTTCCGTACGGAAAAAGCTCGGCAACGAGCGCTTCGTGCAGAATGCCCCGGCACAAGTGGTAGAGAACGAGCGAGCCAAACAGAACGACGCCGAGGCCAAGATCAAAGCGCTGAAAGAGCGTATCGCAACGCTCGGGCGATAAGACTCCGCATAACGAACAAAACCGCGATTCCCCGAGCCGTTGCGGCTCGGGGAATCCGTTTTTACCGGCCGAAGGCGAGGCTTATCTCGCCGTTCGTCGCCGGTTCTGAATTCGGCGTACAGACAGCAACGCCGTTACGAAGCTGAACGACCCGCCGGAAGACACAGGGGCGGAAGCGCCCGACTCGTTATTCGTTAGACCGCACACAGACACGATTCCCGCCGCTTTCCGACCGGTAGCAGCAGAATCCGGACCGTGCGAACCATTGAGAGCCCGGTCTTCTCGGAGCATCGAAACTCCATTTCCGACCGACGCGCCGCACCCCGCCGTCCCCCTCCCGAATGCCTTGCACACGAAAGTTCCTTATGAAAAAGAGAAACGCGTTCCCGACACCGTTCCACCCGCTTCCCGTCCCGACAATCTCTCTCAACAGTCGCAAGACGTCACCGGATTTTCCGCATTTATTACTAACTTAGCCATGTCGAATCCCCCTCTCCCCTTTCCCAGCCGGAGAAGCGGTTCCGACGCCTAAATCCACAACGATTCCATGCTGCCTGCCACCGACTCGACCGCCTTTCTGATCGGACAAACGATCGGTTTCCTGTTCGTTTTCTTCCTGCTGGTGATTTTCCCCATGCTGGCGATTCTGCGCATGGCCCGCCATGTCGGAATCAGCGGGTCCGACCGGGTCCTCTGGGTCGTCGTCATCTATTGTATGCCCCTGTTCGGTCCCGTCACCTATTTCATATGGGAGCTGACCAAAGGGCGGAAACTACGCCGCACGGTTCCGGAAGCGGTCAGGCCGAACTCGGGGACGCCGGTCGCCCCGGAAAGAAAAGCGAACCGTATCCCGGCCGGTCCCGGTCTCCGAACCGGCCGGCCGCGCCCGGGCATTCCGGAATCGATTACCGCCTGCGGAACCGGCTCCGGCCGCTTCTCAAGAACCTACCCGAAAGGGAAAGGACCGGCCCGGTACGGCCTGCCGCCACGCCGTTAGCCGGCACCGGACGAGGATACGCCGGAGAATGAAACGGCAGGGCCGCTCCCGTTGCCGGAAGCGGCCCTTCGCCGGTATATTCGGAACTCCGATCAGCGGAGAATGATCTCGTTGGACCCGATCAGGTTTCCGTCCGTATAGATTTTGACGCGGTACTTTCCGCTGGTAATGCCCGATCCGTTATAAAACAGACTCACGCTCAAATCGTTGTTCTGATAGTCGACCTGACGGGCGGCCGAGAAGGTGATCTTATCGCCCTCGAAGTCGAACAGCGCGTTGCTCGCGTTGGCCAGCACATAGCCGTCCGGACCGATGATCTGCACGTACACCGTCCGCTCGCCGGGCTCGGCCAGTTCGTTGCCGACCAGCACCAGATCGACTCTCAGGCGTTCCGCGCGGCTCGCGCGCGACACTTCGCGGTCGGACTTGCTCAGCGCCAGCAGACGGATATCGCGCGCCCGTATCACGGCGCCCTGACGCACCTTCGTCGAGAGTTCCTGCGACTTTTCCTCGGCCGTCTCGGCCCGCAGCTTGTAGGTGGTGATCATTTTGCGGATCGTCGTATTCTCGTTGACGAGCTTCTTGTTGATCCGGTCGAGCGAGTCGATCTGACGGATGTATCCTTCCATCACGGTACGCATGTAGCTCATCTGTTTCTCGTAGTTGCGTATCTTGGAATAGCTCAGCCGCCGCTCCTTCTGCAGCTTGTCGAGCAGCGAGTCGGCCTGATGCTTGACGCCCTCGTAGTGGACGGCCAGCGTATCGTTCATCGTCTTGAGCGTATCGTAGTCGTTCATCAGCGAAGTAAGCTGGCGGGTCAGCGTATCGCGCTCGATCGCGAAATCGTCCTTCATCTGCTTGACCTGCAGGAAGTAGATCGCCGACAAGGCCGCCAGAATCAGCGCCATGATGACGATCATGATCTTCAGACCCTTCACCGACTTGTTGGGACCTCCCTCGCCGTACGGATCGTTGCCGTAGGAACCATAGTCGTAGTTCGGACCGTAGTTTTGGGGATTGTACTTCGGGTCGTAGCCGGAATGGCCGTTCTGATTGCTGTAGTCTTCCATAAGCCGTAAGGTTACACAGGACAAATATAGAAATTTTATTTGATTTTGCTATCCAGCGGATACTTCAGGTTTTTCCAGCTTATCAGTCGCGCGCGGATCGACCCGACGCGGATCGGCGACTCGACGTAGAGCGGAATCCGGTTCCGGTCGTCCGATATCCATATCGTGAACTCGCTGCCGTCCTCGAACGATTCGCCGGTAGAGGTAGCCAGCTCGCAACGGAACTTCAGCGTGCGGAACTTGCCCGTTCCGCGTATGTTCTTGACCTCCCGGCCGAGAAAGCGGTAACGGATCGGGCGGATCGTATCCTCCAGCACCAGATTCATCAGCGACGATCCGGAGCGCTCGATACCGGTCAGGTCAGCGCAACGCAGATTGAAAAACGAGGCCAGCGCGTCGTAGCTGCCGTCCGACAGATCGAGCCTCTTGTGATTGCTGTCCGGATTCTTGTGGTTGCGGAACGTGTTATTGACCACGCGGCTGTCCCAGTCGTAGACGAAGCGCGTCGAATAGCGGTACTTGCCTTCGCGGATTTCGCTGCGCAGCTCCAGCGGCCGCAGCGTGGCGGAATCGAGCGTGCTGACATACTGGTCGTTCAGATCGAAGAACCACTTGTAAAACGGATACACCACGCCGTGCGCATCGACCGTATAGGCCCGGCGGCCGCCGTAGTCGCCCAGCGTCGTTCGGAACGTCACGCCGGCCACGTCGGTATTGACGAAGCTCACTTTGTAGCTTACGGCATACTCGAGCTCCTCGCCATGCGCGAAAGCGTGTTCCACGGGAACCGTGCCGCCAATCTGTGCCGCCGAGGAACAAACCGCCATCGCCGATAGCACCGTAAGAATCGATCGTGTCATAGAAAGCTTTTTTATGCGACACCCGCCCCTTGCGGCGGGAAGCCGCATCCTCCCTCGTCAATATAACGGGGGAAACGGCGTAAAGTTATGAAATCATGCTGAAATCAGCGTTCTCAGCCGAATTATATTTATCGGACAATTCCTTCAGCATGGCATTCCGTTCCAGGTGCGGGTCCTGCTCCAGAATCCGCTCGGCCGCGCTCCGGGCGAGCGAGAGAATCTGTCCGTCGCGGCCGAGACTGGCTATCTTCAAATCAAAGGCCAAACCGCTCTGAAGCGTTCCGCTCAGATCGCCCGGACCGCGAAGCTGAAGGTCCATCTCGGCAAGCCGGAAACCGTCGGTCGTCTGCACCATCGCACCCAGACGCTTGCGAGACTCGGCCGAGAGCTTGTCGCCGCTCATCAGGATGCAGTACGACTGCTCGGCCCCGCGCCCCACGCGGCCCCGAAGCTGGTGAAGTTGCGAGAGTCCGAAGCGCTCGGCGCTCTCGATCACGATGATCGACGCGTTCGGCACGTCGACGCCGACCTCGATCACGGACGTGGCGACCATGATGTGCGCGACGCCGCGTTTGAACAGGTCCATGCCGTACTCCTTGTCGGCGGCCTTCATCTTGCCGTGCACGACGACGGTCACGTACTCCGGCGGCGGAAATGCCTGTACGATGCCGGCATAGCCGTCCTCCAGGTCCTTATAGTCCATTTTTTCGGACTCCTTGATCAGCGGGTAGACGACGTAGACCTGCCGTCCCCGCTTGATCTCGTCGCGGATGAATCCGAATACCCGGAGCCGGTGCGAATCGCGGTAATGAACGGTTTTCACCGGCTTGCGGCCCGGCGGCAGCTCGTCGATCACCGACACGTCCAGATCGCCGTAGAGCGTCATCGCCAGCGTTCGCGGAATCGGGGTGGCGGTCATCACGAGCACATGGGGAGCCGCCTGCGGATTCTTGCTCCACAGCCGTGCCCGCTGCTCGACGCCGAAACGGTGCTGCTCGTCGATCACGACGAAGCCGAGATTACGGAAACGGACTCCGTTCTCGATCAGCGCATGCGTTCCGATCAGTATGTCGATCTCGCCCGAGAGCAGGCCTTCGGAGAGTTCCGCGCGCTCCTTCTTCTTCGTCGAGCCGGTCAGCAAGCCGACGCGCAGGCCGATCCCCTCGGTCATCCGCACGATCGACGCATAATGCTGCGACGCGAGAATCTCCGTCGGAGCCATCAGGCAGGCCTGAAAGCCGTTGTCGCAAGCCAGCAACATGCTCATCAATGCGACGAGCGTCTTGCCGCTGCCCACGTCGCCCTGCAGCAAGCGGTTCATCTGATGCCCGGTCACGGTGTCCTGACGGATTTCGCGGATCACGCGCTTCTGCGCCCCGGTCAGAGGAAACGGCAGCCGCTCGTTATAAAACGTATTGAAAAGCCTGCCCACGGTCGGGAACAGGAATCCGTCCTCCCGCGAGGTGCGGGCATGTCGCTGTTGCAGAATATTGAGCTGGATGCCGAGCAGCTCGTCGAACTTGAGACGCAGCTCGGCGTCGCGCAGCGCCTGCTGCGAAGTCGGAAAATGGATATTATAGAGCGCGTCGCGCAGCGGAACGAGACCGTACTCGCGGATCACCTCGTCGGGCAAGGTCTCGCGCAGCCGTCCGTCGACCTGCGGCCACAAATTGCACATCAGCGAATGAATCGCCTTCGTACCCAACTGCGCGTTGCTCAGTTTTTCGGTCGTGCTGTACACGCCTTGCACGGACGAGTGGAATCGGTTTTTCTGGTCGAGCACCGACTCGACCTCGGGATGCACCAGGCTGAGCACCCCGCCGAAAAAGGCCGGACGGCCGAACACGATGTACTCGCGTCCCTGCTCGAGCCGCTTCTCGATCCAGCCGATTCCCTTGAACCACACCAGCTCGGCCGTACCCGTCGCGTCGGCGACCGTCGCGACGAAACGCTTCTTGGCGCCCGCCCCGACATGCCGGAAGCCCGTGATGCGGACCTGTAGCTGCACATAGGTCAGCGAGTCGTCCCGCAGCTCGCTGATCCGCCAGATACGGCTGCGGTCGATGTAGCGGAACGGGAAATGGTAGAGCAGATCGCCCAGCGTCCGGATGCCGAGCTCCGAGCGCAGCAACCGTGCCCGGCGTTCTCCGACGCCGCTGAGAAACTGGATGTCATTGTCGAGAATGTAGCCCACCGCGCTTCTGCAATTTAACGCAAATATACCGAATCTTCCGCCAACGTTTCGTAACTTTGCAGCAAATACGAACGTTTATGGACAAGTTTTGCGACTCGCTGACCCGTTTTTCGCGCCGTCCGACGGACGAGGTCCGGATCGGGACGGTCGGCGTCGGGGGCGACAACCCGATCCGGCTCCAGTCGATGACCAACACGGATACGAACGACACGGAGGCTTCTGTCGCCCAGGTCGAACGCATTGCGGCGGCCGGAGGCGAAATCGTCCGGCTGACGGCTCAGGGGCGTCGCGAAGCCGCCAATCTGGGCCGTATCCGCGCGTTGCTCGACAACCGGGGATGCCGCGTGCCGCTCGTGGCCGACATCCATTTTCTGCCCGCCGCCGCCCTCGTGGCGGCCGAACAGGTCGAGAAGGTACGGATCAATCCCGGCAACTGGAACGAGCGGGGCGGCGAGTTCGACGAGCTGTTGTCGACATGCCGCCGGCGCGGAGTCGCGCTGCGCATAGGCGTCAACCACGGTTCGCTGTCGCCTTCGATCATGGAACGCTACGGCGACACGGTCGAAGGCATGGTCGCCTCGGCCATGGAGTATTTGCGCCGCTGCCGCGAGGCGTCGTTCGGACAGGTCGTCGTCTCGATCAAGTCGAGCAACGTGCGCGTGATGGTGCAGGCCTATCGGATGCTGGTCGCCGCGATGCGTCGCGAGGGAATGCGCTATCCGCTGCATCTGGGCGTTACCGAGGCGGGCGACGACCGCGAGGGACGCGTCAAGTCGGCCGTCGGCATCGGAGCGCTGCTCTGCGACGGCATCGGAGACACGATCCGCGTCTCGCTCACCGAGGCTCCCGAGCGGGAAATTCCGGTCGCCCGGACGCTGGCCGGCTACTTCGCCGGCCGCGAGAACCACGCGCCGATCCCCGATGTGGACGAGTCGCTGTACAGCCCCTACGAGTACCGCCGCCGCATGTCGGCCGAGACGGACGGCATCGGAGGCAACCTTCCGCCCGTCATTGCGAGCGAGATACCCGGGGTGGTCCGCTCCCGGCTATTCGAGGCCCGCGTCGCCGATATCGACTCGATTCCCGACGGACGGGTCGTGCTGCTCTCGACCGACAACCTCAACGGCGTGGCCGAGCAGCGGGCGTTCTTTCTGAAAATGATCGAAAAAGGCAAGACGAATCCCGTCGTGATCCGCCGCACGTACGACGAGCACGATGCCGAAGCGCTGCAAGTCAAGGCCGCCGCAGACTTGGGACCGCTGCTGCTCGACGGCTTCGGCGACGGCATCTGGATCGAAAACCGCAACGGAGCCGTCGCGCAGGACGAGATCGACGCGACGAGCCTCGCGATCCTGCAAGCCGCCCGCGTGAGAGTGTCGAAAGCCGAGTACATCGCCTGTCCGAGCTGCGGGCGCACGCTCTACGACATCGAGCGGACCCTCTCGGCGATCAAGGCCCGCACGTCCCACCTGCGAGGCATCCGGATCGGCGTGATGGGCTGCATCGTCAACGGACCCGGCGAAATGGCCGACGCCGACTACGGCTATGTCGGGTCGGGTCCCGGCCGCATCACGCTGTACAAAGGCAGGGAAATCATGGAGCGCAACATTCCTCAGGAGCGGGCGCTCGACGCGCTGGTAGAACTGATCCGCCGCTGCGGCGACTGGCGGGAGCCCGATACGGTCTGAATTACGCAGGACACGCGGAGTGCCGGCAAACGGGATTATGGCGGAACGGACGGAAACGGCAGCCGTTCGTCTCCGTCATTCGGACATAGTACCGGTTAGCCCAACAGTTTCCGTACAAGCGATCGCAGAGATTCCGGACGGTAACCATACATTTCCATGCGCCGGCGGATCGCGAAAAATGCCCGCACCTGATTTTTTACATTCGGCGACCGATACAGAGAAAAGCCCCGGGCGGGAAAACGAAGCGCCGGACCGCCGGTTCGTCCCCCGACTACAACAGCCCCGGCTCCGGAACGAGACGCCGCAAAACCGAACCGCTCCGACAATCCGTCCGAAACACAGTTCCGAACGCGGCCCGAAACCGCAAAAAACAGCATGTAAAACTCTTTCGGACACGACAATAGATAACGGCCCCGGCAAGAGACTACGCTATCGCCCCTTGGGAGCCGAGCCGCTTATGCTTTCCGAAACCGGGACTCGGGTACTCTCCGGCGCGGCGAAAGCTATTCCTCGACCTGCTGCATTTCGATCAGGCGAGCATAGATGCCGTGACGCGCCATCAGTTCCTGATGCGTTCCCTGCTCGGCAATCCGGCCCTGATCGATTACGATGATCCGATCGGCGTTGTGAATCGTGCTGAGCCGGTGGGCGATCACGAGCGACGTGCGTCCCTTGAGCAGCGAGTTGAGCGCCTCCTGAACGAGCATTTCCGACTCGGTATCGAGCGCCGAGGTCGCCTCGTCGAGAATCAGTATCTCCGGATTCTTGAGCACGGCCCGCGCGATGCTCAGCCGCTGCCGCTGTCCGCCGGAGAGCTTCATTCCCCGGTCGCCGATGTTGGTCCGGTAGCCGTCCTCCGTCTCCATGATGAAGTCGTGGGCGTTGGCCACCTTGGCCGCCGTGCGAATCTCCTCCTCGGTCGCCTCCTGCTTGCCCAAACGCAGGTTGTTCTCGATCGTGTCGTTGAACAGGATCGTGTCCTGCGACACGACGCCCATATGGGCGCGCAGGCTGTCGATCCGGTATCGGCGCAGATCGACCCCGTCGATCAGTATCTCGCCGCCCTGCACGTCGTAGAACCGGGGAATCAGGTCCGAAAGCGTCGACTTGCCGCCGCCCGAAGGGCCCACCAGCGCGACAGTCTCGCCCTTGCGGATCGTGAAGCTGACACCCCGGATCACCTCCTTGTTCTCGTACGAGAAGCGCACGTCGCGGAACTCGATCCGGTCTCTCAGTCCGGTCATCTCGACCGCGCCGGGCGCATCGGCGATCTCGCTGCGCTCGTCCAGAAGCGCCAGCACCCGCTCGCCGGCCGCAATGCCCTGATTGATATTCGCGAAAGCGTCCGTGAACGAGCGCAGCGGACGCGTAATCTGCGTGAACATCGCCAGATAGGCGATAAACCCGCTGGCGTCGAGCTGGCCGCTCAGCACGAGGCTGCCGCCGTAAACCAGAAGCACGGCCGCCGCCGAAATGCCGAGGAACTCGCTAGCCGGCGAGGCCAGTTGTTGCCGGCGCGCCATGCCGAGCGATATGCGCGAGAACAAACCGTTCAGCCGATGGAACTTATCGGTGGTATAGCCCGTCGCATTGTAGCTTTTCAATATCTTGATGCCCGAGAGCGACTCGTCCATCAGGCTCACCATGTCGGCGAAGCGCTCCTGCGCCTCGGTGGCCGAGCGCCGCAGCCGCTTGACGATCGACCCGATCACCAGGGCGGTCAGCGGCAGGAACAGCGCCGAGAAGATCGTCAGCTTCCACGAGATCATCACCAGCGCGACCATGTAGCCGATAATCAGGAACGGATCGCGGAAAGCCACTTGCAGCGTGTTCGTGATGCAGAACTGCACGACCTGCACGTCCGACGATATTTTCGAGATGATGTCGCCTTTACGCTCGTTGCTGAAGTAGCCGGCGTGCATACCCATCACATTGTCGTACACGCTGTTGCGCAGCTTTTCGAGCGTGCGTATGCGCATCGTCTCGATCGTGCGCTGCCCCATGTAGCGGAAAAAATTGCTCAGCATCGACGACGTGATGATGAACAGCCCCAGAAAAACCAGCACGTCCATCTTCGAGTAATCGGCCCCGAACGTCTTGTACAGCAGAAAATTGATCACCCCGCGAAAATAGTCCATGTTCAGCGCGAACGCGGGCATCTGCCGCACCGCCTCGACGGTATCCTGCTGGAACAGCGTGTCGAGGATCGGCATCACGAGCACGAAGTTGAACGTATTGAACGCCGCGTAGAAAAGCGTGTAGAAAAAGTAGGGGATGGCGTATTTCTCGATGGGCTTGGCGAACCCGAGCAGTCTCCAGTAGGTATTCATTCGGTCGGTATGGGTTGGATTATGCGGACAAAAGTAATCCAATTTTTCGACATACAGGCTTATATTTCCGGCGCGGCCGTCCGATTTCGCCGTAAAATTAGTAGATTTGCCATTCGAACCAAACAAGGACGAATGGAAACTGTACTGAGCGGAATACGGTCGACCGGGAACCTGCATCTCGGCAACTACTTCGGAGCGTTGAAAAACTTCGTTCGGATGCAGCACGACGAACGCTGCTTCTTCTTCATAGCGGACTATCACTCGCTGACGACTCATCCCGACCCCGGAATGCTGCACGTCAACGTGAAGAGCGTGCTCTGCGAGTATCTCGCCGCCGGGCTCGACCCCGACGTGGCGACGATCTACGTGCAGAGCGACGTGCCCGAGGTGGCCGAACTGTCGCTGCTGCTCGGCATGCACGCCTTCGTCGGCGAGCTCGAGCGCACGGCTTCGTTCAAGGAAAAGATCCGCAAGCACCCCGACAACGTCAACATCGGCCTGCTGAGCTATCCCGTGCTGATGGCGGCCGACATTCTGCAGCATCGCGCCACTCGCGTCCCGGTAGGCAAGGATCAGGAGCAGCATCTGGAGCTGACCCGGCGGTTCGCCCGGCGGTTCAACCAGCTCTACGGGGTCGATTATTTCCCGGAGTGCCAGCCCTATCGGTTCGGAGGCGAGCTGGTGAAGATACCGGGACTCGACGGGTCGGGCAAGATGGGCAAGTCGGAAGGCAACGGCATCTACCTGTCGGATACGGACGAGGCGATCCGCAAGAAAGTCATGAAGGCCGTCACGGACTCGGGTCCTACGGCTCCCGACAGCCCGATGCCCGAAGTGATCGCGAACCTCTTCACGCTGCTCAAAGTCGTCTCGTCGCCCGACACGGTGCAGTTCTTCACCGACAAGTGGAACCGCTGCGAAATCCGCTACGGCGACCTGAAAAAGCAACTGGCCGAGGACATCATCCGGGTCGTCGCGCCGATCCGCGAGCGGATCCGCGACATCGCCGCCGACGAGGCCTATCTGGCCCGCGTCGTGAAACAGGGAGCCGAGAAAGCCCGTGCGAGCGCCTCGGCTACCGTGGCCGACGTGCGGCGGATCATGGGCATCAAGCCGTTCTGACTTCCGCGACCGGTCCGCCCGCAGCCCCCGACAGCGTAGACGCTTCCGGAAGCGGTTCTGCTTTCGGGAAACGGTCGTAGGCAATCCGGAAACGTTCGATAACACACGACAAGGAACGCCCGTGCCCGGCAGCTCGCTGCCGGCGCGGCCCATAAACCGATTTTTCAGCCGGGCGACCGGTACTGTGCCATGTCCCGAACCAAGCATCGAGCCGAGCTGCTCTACCGCTACCTGATTATCGCCACCAAGCGGCTGACCGACCGCCAGCTGATGATTCTGCTCGCGATCGTCGTCGGACTGGCGGCCGGGCTGGCGACATACGTGTTCCAGCATACGCTCGAGTTTTTTCGCTTTTCGCTGACGAGCTGGTTCGATATCGACAAGGCGAGCGTGCTCTACTTTTTCTACCCGGTCGTCGGCATCGTCATCGCGACACTGTTCGTGCGGTACGTCGTCCGCGACGACATCAGCGAGGGCGTCACGCGCGTGCTGTACGCGATGAGCAAGAAAGGCTCGCGCATCAAGCCTCACAACTGCTACTCGTCGATCATCGCCAGCTCGGCGACGATCGGCTTCGGCGGTTCCGTCGGGCCCGAGGCTCCGATCGTGCTGACCGGTTCGGCCATCGGGTCGAACATCGGCCGGTTCATGCGGATGAACTACAAAAACAGCACGCTGCTGCTGTGCTGCGGCGCGGCCGCCGCGCTGTCGGCCGTCTTCAAGGCTCCGATCACGGGCGTCGTCTTCGTGCTCGAAATCCTGATGCTCGACATCACCGTCGCGTCGATCATCCCGCTGCTGATCTCGACGGTCACGGCCACGACGCTGATGTTCTTTCTGAACGGTTTCGAGCCGGTGTTCAACCTCGACGTCAAGTACGCGTTCCAGTTGCGCAACCTGCCCTATTACGCCCTGCTGGGACTGATCTGCGGACTGATGTCGTACTACTTCACGCAGATCAACGGGCGCATCGCGGCCCGGTTCGCCCGCATCCGGGGCATGTACCGCAAATGGATCGTCGGCGGACTGCTGATCGGTACGCTGATCTTCCTGTTCCCTCCGCTTTACGGCGAAGGCTACGAGTCGTTGGTCGACCTGATGCACGGCAACGTCGACGCGCTTTTCAACAACTCGCTTTTCTTCCGTTACCGGAGTATCAGCTGGGTCGTGATGCTGTACCTGCTGGCGACGCTTTTTCTGAAAGTCGTCGCGATGTCGGCCACCAACGGAGCGGGCGGCGTCGGCGGCTCGTTCGCCCCCTCGCTGTTCGTCGGCGCGTTTACCGGCGCGACGATGGTCTACATGCTGAACGCCCTGCTCGGCCTCGAGCTGCCGATCATCCCGTTCACGCTCGTCGGCATGGCCGGCGTGATGTCGGGCGTGATGAAAGCTCCGCTGACATCGATCTTCCTGATCGCCGAACTGACGAGCGGATACGCGCTGTTCGTGCCGCTGATGCTCGTCTCGGCCCTGTCGTTCGCCGTAGGATACTATCTGGAGCCTTACTCGATCTACACGAAAAAACTGTCGCAAAGCGGCGAGCTGCTGACGCACAACAAGGACCGCTCGGTGCTCGTTTTCCTCGACCTGAAATCGCTCGTCGAGACCGACTTCCATCCGATTACGATGAACACGACGCTCGGCGACGTGGTGAAGCTGATCTCCTCCGTACGGCGCAACATTTTCCCGGTCGTCAGCCGCGACGGCACGCTGCTCGGCGTCGTGCAGCTCGACGACCTGCGCGCCGACATGTTCGACACGGGCAAGTACGGCACGACGATCGACAACTACATGATCCCGCCGCCCGAGCAGATCTACCCGAACGAGCAGATCGGCAGCGTGCTGAAAGCGTTCGAGGAATCGAAAGCATGGATGCTGCCCGTCGTGACGAAAGAGAACAAATACGTCGGCTTCATCTCCAAATCGCGCATCTTGGCCGCCTACCGCGAGCAACTGATCGCCATCAGCGAGGAGTAGGCATCGTAAAAAATACCGCCCCCTTGCCGGGAGCGGTACGCGGTTCTTGCATTCATACGACCCCGGCCTGCCTGTTTACGGGCCGGTAGAAATTTTCCTTCGACACACCGCCTATAGCGAGAACCTTACGGGCAAGGTCAGGGAAACGTCGACAGGCACACCGTCCTGACTCCCGGGCTTCCAGTCGGGCATCAGTCCGAACAGACGCAGCACTTCCTCGCTGAGCGACCGGTCGGGACTCTCGATGATTTCGGGCTGTAGGACCCGACCGGTCTTCGAGACGACGAACCGGCAGACGACCGTTCCCGAAATACCCTTCTCGGCCGCCTCGGCCGGATATTTCAGATGGCCGGCGATCCACAACATCAGAGCATTCGGAGCATCGCCGGGGAATTCGGGCATTACCTCGGGCCGCTCGTAGACCCGATCGGAGCGTTCGGACCCGGGTCCGGCGACCGAATGGCCGGACTCGGAGGAACGATCCGCACCGTCAGTCGGGGCTGCGGTAAACGATACGAGCGCCATGAGCAAGGCGACAAGCGGCAGCGACAGCAAAATTCTGAATTTCGCCCGCCGCGGGGAAAATCTCGAAATCATAACTAAACGTTTTTTAATGAGCGAATGGCCGAATCCACTGACGAGCTCCGGATGCAAGTCCGTAGATTGCCTCAGCATAAGGATGATATATTGCCTTGAATCAAAGCCTCGATCAAGCGCCGCCCGATCGGCCTGGTACTCGTGCACTTCCCTCAGCGAACGACTCCACATCCATACGAACGGACTCCACCACAGCACGGCGCACAGCGCGGCGGCCCAAAGCCGGTCCCAGCTATGTCCCGATGACACATGCCCCCGCTCGTGCGCTATGATCTCGGAAAGCCGTCCCCGATCGCCGGCCGGTTCCTCGATCCAGATCCGATGAAAGAACGAAAACGACCCGACCGGCACGGAGGGCCTGAAAAAGCGGATATTCCCGTGACGTTCCACTTCGGCCCGCCGAACCGTCCTCCACAGTTTCACCCCCGAGCATACGAACCGTCCCAAAACGAACCCCGCTCCCGCGAACCACAGGATATAGAGCGCAAGCTTTCGCAAGCCGTCCGTCTCGGCACCGGACGGCAGAGCATCCGCAACGGCTGCCGCGCCGAGTGTCACGTCCTGCACGGACGTCTCCGGTGTCCAAACGGGAATCGACAACAGCGGAAAAATCCATGCCGCAACGGAAGAGCCCAACAGAAAAGCCCTGTTCCGTGCAAAGAAGCTCTGCCCGCTCAGAAAAGTCCGGTAACCGGTCCACAGCACGGCCAAGCCAATCTGCACTTCGACGATATAAGGTAAATCGAGCATACCGGTCGATACTTTATCTGATCACAAGAAATACGAAACGTCTCCCGAAACTATTTCCCGGCGTCTTTCCTTTTCCTGATCGCCTCCTCGGCGAGCCGGATCACCCGCTCGGACTCGGCCAGCGACAAATCCTCCCGCTCGGTAAAAAACGAAACCAGATTCGAGAGCGAGCCGTCGAAAAAGTTGCCCATAACCCGCCGCACATAGCTATCCGCATAGGTCTCCTTGTCGACGAGCGGATAATAGCGGTGGCTCTTTCCGAACGACTCGTGCCCGACGACCCCCTTCTTCTCGAGCAGACGTACGACGGTCGATACGGTATTGTAGGCGGGCTTGGGCTCGACCATCCGGTCGAGTATATCGCCGACGAATGCCTTCTTCAGTTTCCACAAGATCTGCATTACCTCCAGCTCGGCTTTCGTCAATTCCTTTTCCGGCTCGGTCTTCAGTCTTTTCATCGGTTGATCGGTTGGTTCGATACAAATATAAAACTATATTTTTAGTTTACAAACTATTTTTATAGTTTTTTTTTAGGCCATCGCCTGCTTTTCCGCAACAACGAACATCAGGCATCAAACGGAAGTATGGAAACCGCCGATACGACCCCGGGGAACGCGCCGCAGGGTTCCGTCTCCGTCAGACACAGCGCCCGGACATCCATCCGGTGCCTTTCGACGGCTACGCAACCGGGAGGCATCGCGTAACAAAAGCGGGAAATACGCTTCTCCGTCTTTCGTTACGCCGTGCTGCCGTTACTCCTTCTCATCGTTTCTCCAGTTCGATCAGCTTCTCCTTGCAGGCTTCAGGACCGTGCATGCACCACCCGTTATTGTCGACAATGCGGCCTTGCTTGTCGACAACCGCATAGTGCGGAATGCCGCCTATCGACAGCTTGGCGCTCAACCGGTTCCAAACATCCCGACCGACGCGCAGATGCTCGCCCCGGATCGAGTTTTCACTCAGAAATCTGTCGTGAGCCTCTTTCGTGCAATCGGTCTCGCAACTGACATACAGGAACCTGATCCGCCGATCTCCGAGCTCCTCGACCGTCTTCCGCGCCGCCAGCATGCCGGTACGGCACGGCCCGCAGCCGATCCCCCAGAAGTCGATGAACAGCACATGGCCCGCATAGGGAGCGATCAGTTCGTCGAACGCTTCGTCGTCAGGCGTCCGTTCCGCCACGGTATCCGGCCGAGGCATGGTCGAGTTGTCGATATGGAACCGAATCATCTTTCCGCACACATAGGGCGTAGAAATTCCTGCGATCCGCCGTTCCAGTCCCGCCAGCCGAGCGCTGTCGCCATCATATCGCTCCGTCGCGAAATCGCGCGACAGCACGTAATCCACAGCCAGGCACCGGTCGAGTCCGCGCTTCCGCAACCCTGCGAACACTTCGTCGTTCGTACGCTTCGGGTAGCGCCTGACATACTCGAGCATATCGTCCCGGATCCAGGCGAAAGTTTCCGCAACCTCCGGATCGCACCCGGTCGAATCGAACGGCCGCCCCAACCGCAGACTGTCGAGCGTCCGGCTCTGCCGATCCGTCAGCGAACCGTACCGGCTGCCGACGCGATCGGCCGCCCGGACGGCGATTTGCCTCTGCAGTCCGTTCGGCCGAAAACACGACACGACAGGCCGGTACTCCAACCGATTGACGACGGCCCAGAAATTTTCGTTCACGATCATCAGCGGATTGTCGAGCCTGTCCGTCGTCAGAAAATCGTAGAACGAATCGGGCAACGGCCGGTAATCGGGATTGTCTTCCACGCGGTACGTACCGTCTTCGTTACGCGTAAACAGTTTCTCCTTGGATTCGTACCGGCTTGCGAAATCCAGCCGGCAATACAACAGACGCTGATCGACATACGTACACAGCATATCCCGTGTCCGGTCATCCATCGCATAGCGGTCGAGCAGCATCGAGAGCGAGTCGCTCATCCGCCCGCCGAGCGTATCCATCCACGCACAGAACTGCGGCACCTCGCCCCGATCGACATACCCGCTCAGCCGGGCGTCCGCGGACGACTCGTCCGGCAACCGATCCGCCAGCAGGCGGACGTAAGCGTTGTAAGGAGCCGCATGTCCCATGAAGCGGGCATCGCGACAATATCTGGCACGCCTCGGGTCGGCCGCCTCAGCGAGATCGTAGCAGCAAAGCAACGTATCGCCGGGCTCCACGTACACATAGTCCCACATACGGGGACCTATGCTCAGCGACAGCGTCGAAGGATGATCGACCGGTACCTCGATCTCGAAACGGCCGTCGGGAGCGATCTCGATCACATGGTTGATCTCCTTTCTCAGCGCGACATCCTCCATACCGAGCATACAGGTCGCGAATCCTACCTTGGGCGTATATCCACACAGGTAGCCTCTCAATACGACCCGGCCCGGCCGATACATGCTCTCACGATACCTTTGCGGATCGTAGCGCCACCCTTCGGAGCAGCCGCGGCCGCCGATCATATCGCGCCCGAGCGTATCGAACGTCCGGCCGTCGGTGCTCAGCAGCATCCGGCCGCCCTTACCCTCTCTCAGCCACAACGTCCGCTCGTCGCCCGGCTTCCCGAGCCGCACCTCCAACGTCTTTCCCTTGCGAGCGATCCGGTCATAGCTCCAAAAATCCCTGTCGTATAGCACCGTCGTCGGCAGAAACCCGCACACCCAGCGATTCGAGCCGTCGGACGCCCTCCAGTTTCCTTCGGCCCACTTCGGAACCGCCGCAGCCTCAGCTCCGACCGGGCGAATGCCGTACGTATTGCTCTCGGGCGCTTCGGCCGGATCGATAAAGTCGAGGCTGCGGACATCGGCGTCCACCGGCTCGAAAATCAGCCGGGCCGAAACTTCGCCCGACTCCGGCATGTACACCTCCCTGTTCAGCTCGAACCCTTCGGCGGCCAGCAGCCTGTAAGTCCTGCCACCGTCGCCGTCGCGCAGGAAGCATTTCAGCGAATCGAACCTGATCCAATAGTTCGGGAAATACCGGAACGTCACTTCCGCTACGGTCCGGTCTCTGTCCGTCTCGATCCGGTCGAAGCGGGTCACCCGGTAATAGCCCGTCGAAACGGGACCCTCGACCGGACCTTGCGCATGAACCGTCGCCAGCGACAACGACAGCCAAAGGGAAAACAGCCGTTTTTTCATCATCTGATCGTGTTTTTTGGGAGAAATCGCCTTCCAGTCGTTCCTTTCCTGCGCAACGACGAACGTTGGGTACAGAATCGTCCGTCCCGCACGGACGGACTCGGCTTCTCGCTACCAAATATAAAACAAATAACCGACTCCGCCATGCGCCTGAAGCGGAATAGCCGAGCCGTTTCCCGAAAACGCAGTCGGCCGGACACATTGCGCGTCCAGCCGACTTTCCACACCCGTCGTCTCGAAAGGGAAGCGACGGTATGCCTTCCGGCGCAGGCTAAGCAGCCTCCCGAGCCTCGTAATCCTTTTTCAGCTCCTCATAAAATGCGGCCTGAGCCGTATACATGTAAGGTATCAGCCAGATAAACCCGAGACCGGCCGGAATCAAAGCCAGAATAGCCCAGCCGATAAAGCTCAGGAACAGCAGGAAATACTGCATCTTGTGCCCTCGCATCATCGCCATGCTCCGTTGGATGGCCTGCTCGCCCGACATGCCGGGATTCTCCCGCATGATATAGTAGGTCATCGAATAGGAGATGCCTTTGATAATTCCTGGAATAAACAGAAGAAGGCTCCACAGAAACGTATAGATAACCAAAAGAACGATACCGATCAGATACCTCGCATAGTCGCCGAACGGCTCGCCGAGCTTCTTCATATCGGCATCTTCTCCCCGAAGCATATCCCAGAACAGGAAATATCCCCCCATGCAGATAAAAGACCCGACGAAAAGGTTCAGCAGATTGCCCACGAACCCGACATACGGAATCTGGGCGATTCCGCTGCAAACGGCTACCGTAACGAACATCGCCAAACCGGCGATCGCGGCCGGAGTCCACCGTCCCCGAAGCGCATCGAGAGCCTGACGGCGCAAAAGAGTTGGTCTGAAATTTTCCATTGCTTTAGACATTAAATAAAGATAGTACGAAAGTACGACATTCGGACCGAATATGCGAATTTTCCCGCACATTTTTCCCCGAAAGCAAGACGGCCGCCTTTCTTGAAGGCGGCCGTCCGGGTCCATATGTCACGAAGCGACGGACCGATCCGCGCTCCGCCGTATCGAACTATTTTCTGTAAATCTTCGTATAGCCGTAAATCGCCTCGTCGCCGAGCTCCTCCTCGATACGGAGCAGCTGATTGTACTTGGCCATCCGGTCGGAACGGCTCATCGAACCGGTCTTGATCTGACCCGAGTTCGTAGCTACGGCGATGTCGGCGATCGTCGAGTCCTCGGTCTCGCCCGAACGGTGCGACGTAACCGAAGTATAACCGGCACGGTGCGCCATCTCGATCGCGTCGAGCGTCTCGGTCAGCGAACCGATCTGGTTCACCTTGATCAGGATCGAGTTGCCGCAGCCCATTTCGATGCCTTTTTTCAGGAACTCGACATTCGTTACGAACAGGTCGTCGCCGACCAGCTGGCAGCGATCGCCGATCTTCTCGGTCAGCACTTTCCAGCCTTCCCAGTCGTTTTCGCTCATACCGTCCTCGATCGAGTCAATCGGATACTTCGAGATCAGCCCCTCGAGGTAAGCCACCTGCTCGGCCGAAGTGCGCTTGGCACCCTTGGCGCCCTCGAACTTCGTATAGTCGTAAACGCCGTCTTTGTAGAACTCGGACGAGGCGCAGTCCATTCCGATGGCCACATCGCCGCCCTCGCACTTGCGGCCCGGCTTGTAGCCGGCCTTCTTGATCGCCTCGATGATCGATTCGAGCGCATCCTCGGTTCCGTTCAGCGCCGGAGCGAATCCGCCCTCGTCACCGACGGCCGTGCTCAGTCCGCGGTCGTGCAGCACCTTCTTCAGCGCATGGAACACCTCGGCACCCATACGGAGACCCTCCTTGAACGACGAAGCGCCGACGGGACGGATCATGAATTCCTGAAAAGCGATCGGAGCGTCGGAATGCGAACCGCCGTTGATAATATTCATCATCGGGACGGGCAGCGTCTTGGCATTCGTACCGCCGATATAGCGGTACAGAGGCATGCCGAGCAGATTGGCGGCAGCCCGCGCGCACGCCAGCGAAACGCCCAGAATAGCGTTGGCTCCCAGATTGCTCTTCGTCGGCGTGCCGTCCAAAGCGATCATCGTCTTGTCGATGCCGACCTGATCGGTTACCTGCATGCCGATAATTTCCTTCGCAATGATATCGTTGACGTTCTGCACGGCCTTCAGCACGCCCTTTCCGCCGTAACGGCCCTTGTCGCCGTCACGCAGCTCGAGCGCTTCGTTCTCGCCGGTGGACGCTCCCGAGGGAACGGCCGCGCGACCGAATGCGCCGCTTGCAGTCGTTACTTCCACTTCGATCGTCGGATTGCCCCGCGAGTCGAGGATCTCCCTGCCATGAACACTGATAATCTGTCCCATGATTCTTCCTTTTAATTGTTAAACCTTATGTTCTTTTCTTTCGATAGCGTCGTTTTCGTGCCGGCTGCCGGTCCGTCCGGAACGCCCGCCTCTCCCCCGCAACGTTCAAGAAGACAATAAAAAAGGGGAGTTCGCAAAAACTCCCCAAAGGTAATATATTGCCGTGTAAAACGCAAATTATTCTGCGGATTGCTCGGCGGCGGGCTCGGCCGTTTCGGCGGGCTCGGCGGCGCTTTTCTTGGCAGCGGCCTTCTTGGCCGGAGCCTTCTTCTCGGCCGGAGCGGCCTCCTGCTCCGCAGCGGCGGTTTCGGCGGCAGCTACGGTCTCGGCGGCAGCGGTTCCGGCAGCGGCACTCTTCTTCGCACCCGAGCGGCTGCGGCGAGTTTTGGGCTTCTCAGCGGCCTTCACCTCCTTCGTGTAGGTCTCGTTGAAGTCAACCAACTCGATCAGGCACATCTCGGCAGCGTCGCCCAGACGAAAACCGGTCTTCAGGATACGGCAGTATCCGCCCGGACGGTCGGCGATCTTCGGAGCCACTTCGCGGAACAGTTCGGCCACGGCCTCCTTGCTTTTCAGATAGCTGAAAACGACACGACGGGAGTGGGTGGTGTCCTGCTTCGATTTGGTAATCAGAGGCTCCACATACATCCTCAGAGCCTTCGCCTTGGCGACGGTCGTCTCGATCCGCTTGTGCAGAATCAGCGAGCTGGCCAGATTGGACAGCAGCGCCTTGCGATGAGCGGCCTGCCGACCCAGGTGGTTGATTTTCTTATTGTGTCTCATAATTGCGTGTTCTTAAATTTTTGCGTCGATACTCTTGGAGCGCAGACCGGTCCCTCCCGGGCATTAGTCTTTGTCCAGCTTGTAAATGGAAACGTCCATCCCGAAATGCAGGTTCAGCGTGGCGAGCAGATCGTCCAGCTCGGAAAGCGACTTCTTGCCGAAATTGCGGAACTTGAGCAGATCGTTCCGGTTGAAACGGACCAAATCGCCCACCGTCTCCACCTCGGCCGCCTTCAGGCAGTTCAGCGCGCGCACCGAAAGGTCCTGATCGGAAAGCTTGGTCTTCAGCAACTGACGCATGTGGAGCACGTCCTCGTCGAATTCCTCGGTCGCGCTGTTCTCCTCCATGTTCAGCGTGATCTTCTCGTCCGAAAAGAGCATGAAATGGTGGATCAGTATCTTGGCGGCTTCCTTCAGCGCATCCTTCGGATGGATCGAGCCGTCCGTAGTCACCTCGATATTGAGCTTTTCGTAGTCCGTTTTCTGTTCCACGCGGTAGTTCTCGACCGAGTACTTGACGTTCTTGATCGGAGTATGGATCGAATCGATGGGGAGCAAGCCGAACTCTGCATCGGCGGGCCGATTCTCGTCGGCAGGCACGTATCCGCGTCCCTTGTTGATCGTGAGCTCCATCTGGACCTTTACGTCGGGGTCCAGCCGGCAGATCACCAACTCGGGATTCAGCACCTTGAAATTCGTAAGGAAGTTCGAGATATAGCCGGCCGTCAGCTCCGTCTGCCCGGCCACGTTGACCGTCACCTTCTCGCTGTCGACGTTCTCGACGGTCCTAATGAAACGCACTTGCTTGAGATTCAGAATGATCTCGAGCATTCCTTCCATTACACCGGGGATAGCAGCAAACTCATGGTCTACGCCAGACACTTTCACGGTCGTGATGGCATACCCCTCGAGCGAACTCAGCAGGATACGACGCAGCGCGTTGCCGACGGTCATTCCGAATCCCGGCTCCAACGGACGAAACTCAAACCGTCCGAAGGAGGAGGTGGACTCGAGCATGATTACCTTTTCAGGCTTTTGAAATGCTAATATTGCCATAATTTTTGCTCCTCGATTAATTTACTACTTAGAGTACAGTTCAACGATCAGTTGCTCGCGGATGTTCTCCGGGATATCGGCCCGGTCGGGCTTCGACAGGAATTTGCCGGTCATCTGGCTGCCTTCCCATTCGAGCCATGCATAGCGGCTGCGACGGCCGCTGCCGAGCGAATCCACGATCACCTCGAGCGCCTTCGACTTCTCGCGCACGCCGACCGTATCGCCTTCCTTGAGCCGGTAGGACGGAATGTTCACGACCTGTCCGTTCACGACGATGTGGCGATGCGAAACGAGCTGCCGGGCCGCGGCGCGCGTCGGAGCGATGCCCAGACGGTATACCACGTTGTCCAGACGGCACTCAAGCAACTTGAGCAGGTTCTCGCCCGTGATGCCTCCCAGACGGGCGGCCGCCTCGTAGGTCCTGTAGAACTGCTTCTCCTGTACTCCGTAGATGGCTTTGGCCTTCTGCTTCTCGAGCAGCTGGGTCCCGTACTCCGAGACCTTCTTGCGCTTACGGGCAAGTCCGTGTTGTCCCGGGGGATAGTTCTTCTTCTCCAGTGACTTATCCGTCCCGAAAATGGCTTCGCCGAACTTTCTGGCGATTTTTGATTTTGGTCCTATGTATCTTCCCATTTGTAGAAATTTTTCTGATGTTGTCAAATTGTCGCCGAGCCTATGCGCTCAGGCGCGCACGAAAACCGCCGGTCCTTTTCCCGTGGGAAACGGACCGCTGCGCGGCTTCACCCTTACACGCGACGACGGTTGGGCGGACGGCATCCGTTGTGAGGAAGCGGCGTCACGTCGATGATCTCGATCACCTCGATGCCGGCCCCGTGGATCGTGCGGATGGCCGACTCGCGGCCCGCGCCCGGCCCCTTGACATATACCTTCACCTTGCGCAGACCCATATCGTACGCTACTTTCGCGCAGTCGGTCGCTGCGGTTTGGGCTGCGTAGGGAGTATTTTTCTTAGAACCTCTGAATCCCATCTTACCGGCCGAGCTCCAGCTGATGACCTGTCCCTGAGCGTTGGTCAGCGTGATGATCACGTTGTTGAAAGTCGAGTGCACGTGAGCCATGCCCTGAGCCTCCACCTTGACAACCTTCTTCTTAACTGTTCCAGTCTTTTTTGCCATAACTCTCTACGATTACTTAGTTGCTTTTTTCTTGTTGGCCACAGTTTTCTTCCGACCTTTGCGGGTACGGGCGTTGTTCTTCGTGCTCTGCCCGCGGACAGGCAGCCCCAAGCGGTGGCGGATGCCCCGGTAGCAACCGATGTCCATCAGGCGCTTGATGTTGAGCTGAACGGTCGAGCGGAGCTCGCCTTCCACCTTGTAGCCCTCGCTGGCGATCACGTTACGGATCGCGGCGACGTTCTCGTCGCTCCAATCCTTCACCTTCACGTCGTAGCTGATCTGAGCCTTCTCAAGAATTGCGCGAGCGGTACTTCTCCCGATTCCGTAGATATAGGTCAGCCCTATCTCGCCTCGTTTATTTTTGGGTAAATCTACACCGACTATACGTGCCATAAAATTCTAATCTCTTTTAGGTTTCAAAACTATCCTTGGCGCATTTTCAACTTAGGATTTTTCTTGCAGATCACATACAGGCGGCCTTTGCGCTTCACGATCTTGCAATCCTCGCTTCTTTTTTTGATGGATGTTCTAACTTTCATTTTTCAGACATCTTAAAATTGTGTGTTGTAAAACCTGCCGCAGCCGCTTTCCGCCCCGTGCGGACGACTCCGGCGCGCAGTCCGGCTACCTATTTGTAGCGGAACGAGATCCGCCCCTTACTCAGATCGTAAGGAGACATCTCCACTTTCACTTTGTCTCCCGGCAAGATTTTGATGTAGTGCATTCTCATCTTTCCCGAGATATGGGCGGTAATCACGTGGCCGTTGTCCAGCTCGACGCGGAACATCGCGTTCGACAGGGCCTCGATGATGGTTCCGTCCTTTTCGATAGCAGCTTGTTTTGCCATAGAGCCTAATTGTTGTTAAGTGCCTTTTCGATTACTCCAAAATCGGTCAGTACGTCGGGCCCGTCCTTCGTGATCGCTACGGCGAACTCGAAATGAGCCGCCGGCTTGCGGTCGCGGGTCCGCACCGTCCAGCCGTCCCTCTCGAAGACGATCTCGCGCGACCCCATGTTGACCATGGGCTCGATGCAGATCACCATGCCCGCCTTGAGCAGCGGGCCTCTGCCTCGCGCTCCGTAGTTGGGGACCTGAGGATCCTCGTGCATCTTGCGGCCCAGGCCGTGTCCGACCATTTCCCTCACTACGGAATAACCGTGCTTTTCGGCATGCTCCTGCACAGCGTACCCGATGTCGCCGATGCGATGTCCGGGCTGTGCCTGTGCGACCCCTTTATAAAGAGCTTCTTTGGTTACTCTGAGAAGCCGCTCCGCCTCGGGAGCGATCTCCCCAACCGCGAACGTATACGCGGAATCGCCATAAAACCCCTTCATAAACGTGCCGCAGTCTACCGAAACCACGTCTCCGTCCTTCAGGACGACCTTGGAAGAGGGAATCCCGTGCACGACCTGCTCGTTGACCGATATGCAGAGCGTGTTCGGGAAACCGTTGTACCCCAGAAACCCCGGAACGGCTCCGTGGCTTCGGATGAAGTCCTCGGCGATCCGGTCCAGCTCGAGGGTCGTCACTCCCGCGCGAACGTGCTTGGCCAGCTCGGCCAGCGTAGCGCTGACCAGCCGGTTGTTCTCACGGAGCAACTCGATCTCTTCCGCCGTTTTAAAGTATATCATCTCGCTTTCGAACGCTTAAGCGGTTCTGCCCTTGATCCGTCCGGTCTTCATCAGGCCGTCGTAGTGACGCAGGAGCAGGTAGCTTTCAATCTGCTGGAGAGTGTCAAGAACAACGCCCACCAAGATCAGCAGCGACGTACCGCCATAGAACAGCGCGAACTGATCGTTGATTCCGATAATCATGGCAAAAGCGGGTAGAATCGCCACGATCGCGAGGAAAATGGAACCCGGAAGCGTGATTCTTGTCATGATGGTATCGAGGTACTCGACCGTCTTCTTGCCGGGCTTCACGCCGGGGATGAACCCGCCGTTACGCTTCATATCCTCGGCCATCATGTTGGGATTCACGGTAATTGCTGTATAGAAATAGGTGAACGCCACGACCAGTAGCCCGAACACCAGATTATACCAGAAGCCGCGGTAGTCCGAGAACGCGGTGCCGATAGCGCTCGTCGCCTCGAAACGGCTGAAGAACATCGGGATAAACATCAGCGCCTGAGCGAAGATGATCGGCATGACCCCGGCGGCATTGATCTTGAGCGGAATATACTGACGGACTCCGCCGTACTGCTTGTTGCCTACGATCCGCTTGGCGTACTGCACGGGAATCTTGCGCGTAGCCTGCACCAGAGCGATCGTCGCCGCGAATACCAAAAACAGCAGCGCCAGCTCGACGACCAGCATCACGAAACCACCGGTGGCTTCCGTGAAGCGCGTATTGAACTCCGCGATCAGCGCGTGCGGCAGCCGGGCGATGATACCCACCATGATAATCAGCGACACGCCGTTGCCGATTCCCTTGTCGGTGATCTTCTCGCCGAGCCACATCACGAACATCGTTCCGGCGATCAGGACGATCGTCGCGCTGACGGTAAACAGTACGCTCGACGGCCCCAGCACGAAGGCATAGGGTTGCAGCGTTCCGTGCAGGTTGGCCAGATAAGCCGGAGCCTGCAACAACAGCACGATAATCGTCAGGTAGCGCGTCCACTGGTTGATCTTGCGACGGCCGCTCTCTCCCTCCTTCTGCAGTTTCTGGAAGTAGGGAACCACGATGCCCAGCAGCTGGATCACGATCGAGGCCGAAATGTAGGGCATGATGCCGAGCGCGAAGATCGAGGCGTTGGAGAACGCTCCTCCGGAGAAGATGTTCAGCAGGCCGAGCAGTCCGTTGCCGCTGACCTGGCTCTGCAGGTCCGTGAGGGCTTCCGGGTTGATCCCCGGGATCACGACAAAACTACCGAAGCGATAGACAAGAATCAGGGAGAGCGTAAAGAGAATACGCTTGCGCAGCTCCTCGATCTTGAATATGTTCTTGATGGTTTCGATTAGCCTTTTCATTACTGAAAAATTAAAGTTTCACAACCTTGCCCTGCTGCGCCTCGATCGCTGCGACGGCCGATTTCGAGAAGGCGTGAGCCGTCACCTCGAGCGGCATCGAGAGCGTTCCGCCGCCGAGGATCTTCACGCGGTCGTTCTTCGAGGCGAAACCGGCCTCGACCAACGTGTCGATATCGATTGCCTTGAGCGACTTCTTGGCGGCGAGCGCCTCGAGGGCTCCGAGGTTGATCCCCTTGTACTCCACGCGCTTGAGATTGGTAAAGCCGTACTTGGGCAGGCGTCTCTGCAAAGGCATCTGGCCGCCCTCGAAGCCGATCTTCGACGAGTAGCCCGAACGCGATTTGGCGCCCTTATGTCCGCGCGTCGAAGTGCCTCCACGTCCGGAACCCTGACCGCGGCCGATCCGCTTCTCTTTCTTGGTTGACCCTTCTGCGGGTTTCAAATTACTGAGATTCATCCTTATTCTGACGTTGTTCCCTGAGCGGGCGCCGGCCGTTCGCACGGCGGAAGCCCGCCCGGGATAAGTTGATAACTATTTTACTTCTTCGATCCGGACCAGGTGCTTCACCTTCTCGACCATACCCAATATGATCGCCGAATCGTCGTGCTCGACGGTCTGATTGATCTTGCGGAGCCCCAGCGCGTCGAGGTTCTTCTTCTGAAGAGCCGACGAGCCGATCCGACTCTTGATCTGCGTTATTTTCAATTTAGCCATTTCTTTGCCGAATTATCCGTTGAACACTGTATCGAGCGAAACGCCTCTCACCTGAGCCACGCTGCGGGCGTCGCGCAGCTCGAGCAGAGCGGCGACGGTAGCCTTCACGAGGTTGTGCGGATTCGAGGAGCCCTTGCTCTTGGCGAGCACGTTGCGGATGCCCACGCTTTCGAGCACGGCACGCATGGCGCCGCCGGCGATAACGCCGGTACCGGGAGCGGCCGGGCGGATCATCACCAAGGAACCGCTGTAACGAGCCTCTTGCTTGTGAGGGATCGTGCCTTTGAGCACCGGAATCTTCACGAGGTTCTTCTTGGCATCCTCCACGCCCTTGGCGATGGCCGAGGTCACTTCGCTGGCCTTGCCCAGACCGTAGCCCACGACGCCGTTCTCGTTACCGACCACGACGATCGCCGAAAAACTGAACGTACGGCCACCCTTGGTCACCTTCGTCACGCGCTGGATGCTGACGAGCCGGTCCTTCAATTCCAGATCGCTCGTTCTTACCTTCTTTATGTTGGTGTTTGACATATCGCTTAGAATTTAAGACCACCCTCTCTGGCGGCATCTGCTAACATTTTAACTCTACCGTGGTACAAGTATCCGTTGCGGTCGAAAGCCACTTCGGCGATACCCTTCTGCGCGCAGCGCTCGGCGGCCAGCTTGCCGACCAGTGCGGCGATCTGGCTCTTGGTGAGGCCTGCGGCCTTTTCGGCCACTTCCTTGTCGAGCGACGAGGCTGCTGCCAACGTAACACCGCGAAGGTCGTCGATAAGCTGTACTGAAATCTGCTTGTTACTTCTGAACACAGACATGCGAGGCTTCTCGGCGGTTCCGCTCACGATCTTGCGGATACGCATCTTGATTCTCGCTCTTCTTTCTACCTTAGTCAATGACATAATTCTACGATTTTACTATTTAGCATTAGCAGACTTGCCAGCCTTGCGGCGAAGCTGTTCGCCCACGAACTTGATACCTTTGCCCTTGTAAGGCTCGGGCTTGCGCAGCGAGCGGATCTTGGCAGCGACCTGACCGATCAGCTGCTTGTCGATGCTCTTGAGGGTGACGATCGGGTTTCCTTTCTTCTCGGTTACGGCCTCGACCTTGATCTCGGGAGGAAGCTGTACGAAAATATCGTGGGAATAGCCCAAGGAGAGCTCCAGAATCTGTCCCTTGGCCTCGGCCTTGAAACCGACGCCGACGAGTTCCTGCTTGATTTCGTATCCTTTCGATACGCCCACGACCATATTGTGAATCAGGGCGCGATACAGCCCGTGCATCGAGCGATGGCGGGGCTGGTCGGTCGGGCGGGTTACGGTCAGTTGATTTCCCTCTACGGTCACGGTAATATCCGAGTCAACCTTTTGGCTGAGCTGTCCCAGAGGTCCTTTCACGCTTACCACGTTCCCGGGGCCGACGGTAACCGTCACCCCGGCGGGCAGGTCTACAGGTAATTTTCCAATTCTTGACATTGCTGCAATTTTAATGTTTTGATTACTGGTCTTTCGGCCGGGAGCCTCCCGATCGGGAACGGCCCGCGGCATACAGACGCCGGTTGCTGCGGTTACGTCCCGCGATTAATAGACGTAGCAGAGCACCTCGCCGCCCACGTTCTCCTGACGCGCCTTCTTGTCGGTCATGATACCCTTGGAGGTCGATACGATCGCGATGCCCAGGCCGTTCAGCACGCGGGGCATGTCCGCAGCGCTCGCGTAGCGGCGCAGACCCGGACGGCTTACCCGCTTGAGGCCCTTGATCGCATTGGTTTTCGTCTCCGGATGGTACTTCAGAGCGATTTTGATGATCGGGTGTCCCTTGGAGTCCGCCTCGAACTTGTAGGCCAGGATATAGCCCTGTTCGAACAGAATCTTCGTGATCGCCTGTTTCATCTTCGAGCCGGGAGCTTCAACCACCTTGTGGTTGGCTTTCACCGCGTTTCTGACTCGCGTCAGAAAATCCGCAATAGGATCAGTCATGTTTGAATGTTTGAAGTGAAAAGTTCTGAAAAATGCAATATACAAATTAAAAATCAGGCGTTAAAGATACGAATAATATTCGTAAGTTTCACATCCCAATTTTTAATTTGCATTTGCAGCGTATCTACCAGCTCGCCTTCTTCACGCCCGGGATCAGCCCCTTGGAAGCCATCTCGCGGAACTGAATACGGCTGATGCCGAACAGTCTCATGTAGCCTTTGGGCCGACCGGTGATCTTGCAGCGGTTGTGCAAGCGCACGGGGTTGGAGTTGCGCGGCAGCTTCGCGAGTCCTTCCTGGTCTCCCGCTTCCTTCAGCGCGGCGCGCTTAGCGGCATATCGCTCGACCAGCTTGAGGCGCTTTACCTCGCGGGCCTTCATTGATTCCTTTGCCATATCGCCTTAGTTCTTTTTAATGTTCTTGAATGGGAGGCCGAACTCCTTGAGCAGCGCGTATGCCTCCTCGTCGTTGGCCGCCGTCGTTACGAACGTGATCTCCATGCCCAGAATCTTCGTGATCTTGTCGATGTCGATTTCCGGGAAGATGATCTGCTCGGCGACGCCGAGCGTGTAGTTGCCCTGACCGTCGAACTTGTCGTTGATACCCTTGAAGTCGCGGATACGGGGCAGAGCCACCGCCACGAGCCTTTCGAGGAACTCATACATCTTGTTGTGACGCAGCGTCACGCGCGCGCCGATAGGCATGCCCTTGCGCAGCTTGAAGTTCGAGATATCCTTCTTGGAACGGGTCATAACGGCTTTCTGACCGGTGATCTTCGTCAGCTCCTCGATCGCCGTCTCGATAATCTTCTTATCGCCTACGGCCTGACCGAGTCCCTGATTGATGACGATCTTCTCCAGTACGGGGACCTGCATCACGCTGCTGTAACCGAACTGCTTGACAAGGGCGGGCACCACCTGCTCCTTGTACATTTTCTTGAGTGTGGGAACGTAAGCCATTATTTCAATTCCTCCCCTGACTTTTTAGAGTAACGTACTAATTTACCGTCTGCGTTCACCCGGCGTCCGACGCGCGTCGCCTTGCCGCTCTTCGGGTCTACCGGCTGCAGGTTCGATATGTGAATCGGAGCCTCCTTCTTCACGATACCGCCTTGGGGGTTCTTGGCATTGGGCTTGGTGTGCTTGCTGACCATGTTCACGCCCTCGACGATGGCGCGCTCCTTGCCGACCAGCACTTCGAGGACCTTACCCTGCTGCCCCTTGCTCTCGCCGGCGTTCACGATCACCGTGTCCCCTTTCTTGATATGCAATTTCACTGACATCTTAACATCCTTTTAAAGGTTACAATACTTCGGGAGCGAGGGAAATGATCTTCATGTAGGAGTCGCGCAGCTCGCGGGCCACCGGACCGAAAATACGCGTTCCCCTCATTTCGCCTTGGTTGTTCAGAAGCACGACGGCGTTGTCGTCGAAACGGATGTAGGACCCGTTGGTGCGCCTGATCTCCTTCTTGGTGCGGACAACGACCGCCTTCGACACGGTCCCCTTCTTAATGTCTCCGGAAGGGGTCGCGCTTTTCACGGTCACCACAATCTTATCGCCGATCGTCGCGTAGCGTTTTCCTGTCCCGCCCAACACGCGGATGCAAAGGACCTCCTTCGCACCGCTGTTATCGGCGACCGTTAGTCTGCTTTCTTGCTGTATCATGACTATTTAGCTCTTTCAATGATTTCTACTAATCTCCAACGCTTCGTCTTGCTGAGCGGTCTGGTCTCGGCAATCCGCACGGTATCTCCGGGGTTGCAGGTGTTGGTCTCGTCGTGAGCCACGAACTTGGTCGTCTTGTTCACGAACTTGCCGTAGATCGGATGCTTCTCCTTGCGCTTGATCGCAACCGTGATGGACTTGTCCATTTTATTGCTGACCACGACCCCGATTCTTTCCTTTCTGAGATTTCTTTCCATGGGTACTAACTTTTTACGTTTTGCTTTTGGGCCAGGATCGTCATCATGCGGGCGATATCCCTACGCGCCTTCTTCAATGTGGTCGGATTCTCCACCGGGGAAACGGCATGATTGAGTTTCGCCCGGAGCAGGTTGGCCTTCTCCGTTTCGATCCTTTCCGCGATTTCGGCCACGGTAAGTTCTCTTATTTCAGCAGTCTTCATCTCTAAATCGAATTTTCGGTGTAATCGCGTCTGACAATAAACTTAGTCGTGATCGGCAGCTTCTGAGCTCCCAGACGGAGAGCCTCCTGAGCCACTGCCAAGGGCACGCCCTCGGCCTCGATCAGGATGCGGCCCGGCGTCACCGGAGCGACGAATCCTTCCGGCGAGCCCTTACCCTTACCCATACGCACTTCGGCAGGCTTCTTCGTAATGGGCTTGTCCGGGAAAATACGGATCCATATCTGACCTTCACGCTTCATGCAACGCACGATTGCCTGACGTGCGGCTTCTATCTGGCGACCGGTTATCCAAGTAGATTCCATTGCCTTGATGCCGAACGAGCCGAAAGCGAGCTGAGCTCCGCGCTGGGCGTTGCCCTTCATGCGGCCCTTCTGCATTCTTCTGAATTTGGTTCTTTTTGGCTGTAACATGATATTATCGCTTTAAGAAGTCCCTATTTGTTGTTTTTTCTCTTTTTGTCGCGGCCGCCCCGGGGCTTGTCGCCGTGATAGCCGCCCTGACCGGCGGAAGTCTGCGCGTTGACGCCCGAAATCTGGAACAGGTCGCGCTTGTTGTAGACCTCCCCGTTGCATATCCACACCTTGATGCCCAGCAGACCCACCTTCGTGAGCGCTTCGCACAGCGCGTAATCCACGTCGGCGCGGAACGTATGCAGCGGAATACGACCTTCCTTATACGTCTCGCTGCGGGCCATTTCGGCTCCGCCGACGCGGCCCGAGATCTGAATCTTGATGCCCTCGGCGCCCATGCGCATCGTCGATGCGATGGCCGTCTTGACGGCGCGGCGATACGAAATGCGGCCTTCGAGCTGGCGCGCGATGTTGTTGCCTACGATCACGGCGTCGATCTCAGGACGCTTCACTTCGAAAATGTTGATCTGCACCTCCTTGCCGGTCAGCTTGCGAAGCTCTTCCTTCAGCTTGTCGACTTCCTGACCGCCCTTGCCGATGATGATGCCGGGACGTGCCGTGGAGATCGTAACGGTCACGAGCTTCAGCGTGCGCTCGATGATGATCTTGGAAATGCTTGCCTTGGCCAGACGGGCGCTCAGGTACTTGCGGATCTTGGCGTCCTCGACGAGCTTGCTGGAGAAGTCCTTCCCGCCGTACCAGTTGGAGTCCCAACCGCGGATGATACCCAATCGGTTTGCTATCGGATTAACTTTCTGTCCCATCTGTCTTATTTTTTAGCTTCTTTTACTTCCATTTTATCCACGACGATCGTCACATGGTTCGAACGCTTGCGAATGCGGTGAGCGCGCCCCCGAGGCGCCGGCTGCACGCGCTTGAGCATCTTGCCTCCGTTCACGAAGATTTCCTTTACGATCAGGCGGTTGTCCTCCAGACGCTCGCCCTCGTTTTTCTTCTCCCAGTTGGCGATGGCGGAGCGCAGCAGCTTCTCCAGTCGGATCGAAGCCTGCTTCTTGCTGTAGCGAAGGATACCCAGCGCCTTGTTGATTTCGACTCCCCGGATCAGGTCGGCGACAATGCGCATCTTCAGCGGAGAGGTCGGGCAGTCGTTCAGCACGGCGATCGCCTTCTGCTTCTTTTCGGCCTTCAGTTTTTCGGCTCTTATGCTTTTTCTTGCACCCATTTTACCTGCTATTTTTTCTTATTACCTGAGTGACCACGGAAGTTACGCGTCGGAGCGAACTCGCCCAGCTTGTGACCTACCATGTTCTCCGTTACATATACCGGGATGAACTTGTTCCCGTTGTGCACAGCGATCGTCTGTCCGACGAAGTCGGGCGAGATCATGCTGGCACGCGACCAAGTCTTGATGACAGACTTCTTGCCTCCCTCGTTCTGGGCGATCACTCTCGCCTCCAGCTTGGGTTCGATGTATGGTCCTTTTTTTAATGATCGGCTCATTATGCTACTATTTTTAGATTATTTTTTCCTTCTGGATACGATGAACTTCGAAGTGGTCTTCTTCGGATCGCGGGTTTTATAGCCCTTGGCCAGAAGACCCTTGCGCGAGCGCGGGTGACCTCCCGAGGAACGTCCCTCGCCACCGCCCATCGGGTGATCGACAGGGTTCATCGAAACGCCCCGGTTGCGCGGACGGCGTCCGAGCCAGCGCTTGCGGCCCGCCTTACCGTGCGACTCGAGGCTGTGGTCGGGATTCGACACGACGCCGATCGTAGCACGGCAGGTAACGAGCACCATGCGGGTTTCGCCCGAGGGAAGCTTGATAATAGCATATTTGCCTTCGCGGGCCAGAAGCTGCGCGTAGGTACCGGCACTGCGGGCCATCACGGCTCCCTGACCGGGGTAGAGTTCGATGTTGTGAATCACCGTACCCAGCGGAATATCCGACAGGAACAGCGTGTTGCCCACTTCGGGAGCGGCGCCGGCGCCGGTCGAAACGACCTGACCGACCTGCAGGCCGTTCGGAGCAAGGATATAGCGCTTCTCGCCGTCGGCATAGGTAATCAAGGCGATACGGGCCGAACGGTTCGGGTCGTACTCGATGGTCTTGACCGTTCCGCTCATGTTGTCCTTATTTCGCTTGAAGTCGACGATACGGTACATTTTCTTGTGACCGCCTCCGATGTAGCGGACGGTCATCTTGCCGCTGTTGTTGCGGCCGCCCGTGCTTTTCAGAGGGGTAAGCAGCGACTTCTCAGGTGTAGACGAAGTAATATCGTCGAAGGTGCCGATCACTTTGTGACGGGTACCCGGGGTCATGGGTTTGAACTTCTTTACTGCCATCGCTTTTAGATATTACTGTAAAAATCAATCTTATCTCCGTCCTTCAGGGTGACGATCGCCTTCTTGTAGTTGTCGGCGCGTCCGACCAAGAGCCCGTGCTTGGTGTAGCGGCTCTTGAGTTTCCCCATGTAGTTGATGGTGTTCACGTCCATGACCACCACGTTGTACATTGCCTCGACGGCGCTTTTAATCTGCAGCTTGTTCGCCCTCGGATCGACGATGAAACCGTAACGGTTCAGCTTTTCGCCCTGAGCCGTCATTTTCTCGGTTAAAATTGGCTTAATTAATATGTCCATTGCTGTAATGCTAATTTTTATGTCCGGTTTCCGGCGCTCCCCCGGCCCTCGCGGCTTTCAGGGAGTCGGATATCCCGGCAGAAATCGCTACTGTCCAAACATTTGGTTGATTACGTTGACCGAGCCCTCCGACAACACGAGCTTGCCCGCGTTCATCACGTCGTAGGTGTTCAGGTTCGAGGCGAGCACGACCTTCACGTTCTGAAGGTTGCGGGCCGACAGAGCCACGTTCGGGTTCGTCTCGGGAAGCACCAGCAGAATCTTCTGGCCTTCGAGGCTCAGGTTTTTGGTGACGGCCAAGAACTCTTTGGTTTTCGGAGCTTCCATCGAGAAGTCCTCCACCACCTTCACGGCGTCTTCCTTCGCCTTGTAGGTCAGCGCGCTCTTGCGGGCCAATTGCTTGAGCTTCTTGTTCAGCTTGAAGCTGTAGTCGCGGGGCACGGGACCGAACACGCGGCCGCCTCCCGGGAACAGCGGGGAGAGGATGCTGCCCGCACGGGCCCCGCCGGTACCCTTCTGCTTCTTCAGCTTGCGGGTCGAACCGGCCACCTCGTTACGCTGCTTCGACTTGTGCGTGCCCTGACGACGATTGGCCAGATACTGCTTCACATCGAGGTAGATCGCGTGGTTGTTGGGCTCGATACCGAAAATCTCGTCTTTCAGAACGGCCTTCTTGCCGGTCTCTTGGCCTGAAATATTGTAAATCGCTATTTCCATGGTTAGTCTTCGATGATTAAGTATGAACCTTTGGCGCCCGGAATCGAACCTTTCACCAGAAGCAGGTTGTTTTCGGGAAGTTTCTTGAGAATCCGGAGATTGAGAACCTTCACCCGATCTCCGCCGGTACGGCCCGGAAGGCGCTTGCCCTTGAACACGCGCGACGGATACGAGGACGCGCCCAGCGAACCGGGTTTGCGCTGCCGGTTATGCTGACCGTGGGTCTGGCCGCCGACGCCGCCGAAACCGTGACGTTTCACAACGCCTTGGAATCCCTTGCCCTTCGAAATCCCCGTGACGTCGACCCAGTCGTCGTCCTCGAAAATATCGACGGTAACCACGTCGCCCAGATTCAGTTCCTTTTCGAAGCTGGTGAATTCGACCAGCTTACGCTTGGGAGTGGTGTTGGCCTTCTTGAAATGGCCCATCAACGGATTGCTGGTATTCTTTTCCGAAACCTCGTCATAGGCAAGCTGCACGGCCGCGTAGCCGTCCTTCTCGGGAGTCTTCACTTGCGTAACAACACAGGGACCAGCTTCAATCACAGTGCATGGTATATTCTTACCCTCGGCACTGAAAACGGAAGTCATTCCGATTTTTTTTCCAATTAGTCCTGACATTTTGTCTTGATTGTTTGATAATCGAGGAGAGTCCACTGGAAAGGCTCCGGTCGCGGACCGTATCCGGCCGCAACCGTCCTTTCAAGCCTCTACCCTTTGTTAAAAGTATGTTTGTTCGTTTCGGTCGTTCATCCGTGCTCCCGGAAACGCCCCGGACACGAGACGCTCCGGAGCCTTCCATCACACTTTGATCTCCACTTCCACGCCGCTGGGCAGCTCGAGCTTCATCAGGGCGTCGATCGTCTTCGGAGTCGAGCTGTAGATATCGAGAATCCGCTTGAACGTGCACAGCTGGAACTGCTCGCGCGCTTTCTTGTTGACGAAAGTCGAGCGGTTGACGGTAAAGATCTTCTTCTGCGTGGGAAGCGGAACCGGCCCGCTGACCACTGCGCCCGTGCCCTTCACGGTCTTCACGATCTTCTCGGCCGACTTATCGACGAGGTTGTGATCGTACGATTTCAGTTTGATTCTTATTTTTTGGCTCATAATCCTGATATTCTACTATTCCTTTTTACCATTTGACTTTTCGACGATCTCCTTGGCGAGGTTCGCAGGCACTTCCTCGAAATGGGAGAACTCCATCGAAGAGGTCGCACGGCCGGAAGAAATCGTACGCAGTACCGTAACGTAACCGAACATTTCCGACAGCGGCACCTTGGCATCCACCACGCGGGCATTGCCGCGCGACTCCATGCCGGCGATCTGGCCGCGACGCTTGTTCAGGTCGCCGATGATATCGCCCATGTTTTCTTCGGGAGTTACCACCTCGACCTTCATGATCGGCTCGAGAATTACGGGAGAAGCTTTCTTTGCCGCTTCACGGAAACCGTTACGGGCACAGATTTCAAATGAGAGAGCATCAGAGTCGACAGGGTGGAACGAGCCGTCCAGAACGGTCACCTTCATACTGTCGAGCGGGAAGCCTGCCAGCGGGCCGTTGGTCATCGACGACTCGAATCCTTTCTGGATAGCCGGCATATACTCCTTCGGAATGTTACCGCCCTTCACGACGTCGACGAACTCGAGCCCCATCTTGCCTTCCTCGGCGGGACCGATCTCGAAGACGATGTCGGCGAACTTACCGCGACCGCCGGTCTGTTTCTTGAACACCTCGCGGTGCTGAACGGTCGACTTGAGCGATTCCTTGTAGTTGACCTGAGGAGCGCCCTGACTGATCTCGACGCCGAACTCGCGGCGCAGACGGTCGACGATGATCTCCAAGTGCAGCTCGCCCATGCCGCTGATCACGGTCTGGCCGCTGTCCTCGTCGGTCTTGACGGTGAACGTCGGGTCTTCTTCGGACAGTTTGCCCAAAGCGATACCAAGCTTGTCGAGATCCTTCTGGGTCTTCGGCTCGATAGCCAGACCGATCACCGGTTCGGGGAACGTCATCGATTCGAGTACGATCGGGTGCTGTTCGTCGCAAAGCGTGTCGCCCGTGCGGATATCCTTGAAGCCGACGGCGGCGCAGATATCGCCGGCGCCGATTACTTCCATCGGGTTCTGCTTGTTGGCGTGCATCTGGTAAATACGGCTGATACGCTCCTTCTTGCCCGAACGGCTGTTGTGCACATACGTGCCGGCCTCGAGCTTGCCCGAATAAACCCGGACGAACGCCAGACGGCCTACGAACGGGTCCGTAGCGATCTTGAAAGCCAAACCGCAGAACGGATCGCTCTCGGTCGGCTTGCGCGAGGTCTCCTCGCCCGTACGGGGATCGGTGCCGATCACGGCGTCGATGTCGACCGGAGAGGGCAGGAAAGCCATCACATAATCGAGCAGCAACTGCACGCCCTTGTTCTTGAAGGACGAGCCGCAGAGCATCGGCACGATCGTCATCGAGATGGTCGCTTTGCGGATCGCGGCGATCAGCTCGTCGGGAGTGATCGAATCGGGATCCTCGAAGAACTTCTCCATCAGCGCATCGTCGGTCGACGCGACTTCCTCGATCAGCTTCGCGCGCCATTCGGCCGCCTCGGCCTTCATGTTTTCCGGAATTTCGCCGTAGGTGTAGTTGACCAGCTCGGCCTTCTTCGCATCGTCGTACAGAATAGCCCTATTATATATAAGGTCTACCAGCCCGGCAAACTTGTCCTCGGCGCCGATCGGCAGAACCACCGGCAGCGCGTTGGCTCCGAGACGCTCCTTGACCTGAGCGCAAACGTTCAGGAAGTCGGCGCCCGTACGGTCCATCTTGTTGACATAGCCCAGACGGGGTACGCGGTACTTGTCGGCCTGACGCCATACGGTCTCCGACTGGGGCTCGACGCCGCCCACGGCGCAGAACGTAGCCACCGCTCCGTCCAGCACGCGCAGCGAGCGCTCCACCTCGGCCGTGAAGTCGACGTGGCCCGGGGTATCGATAATATTGATCTGGTAGGTCTGGTCCTTGTAGTGCCAGAAAGCGGTCGTCGCGGCCGACGTGATCGTGATGCCGCGCTCCTGCTCCTGAACCATCCAGTCCATCGTCGCGGCGCCTTCGTGCACCTCGCCGATCTTGTGAGTCTTGCCAGTGTAGAAAAGAATACGTTCCGAGGTCGTCGTCTTACCGGCATCGATGTGCGCCATGATGCCGATATTTCTCGTAAATCTTAAATCTCTTGCCATACGTCTGTCCTCTCTCCACTAAATTAGAATCTGAAGTGCGCAAAGGCCTTGTTCGCATCGGCCATGCGGTGCATCTCTTCCTTGCGCTTGAAGGCGGCGCCTTCCTCGTTGTACGCAGCTTGAATTTCGGCAGCCATTTTTTCCGCCATCGATCGACCCGCGCGTTTTTTAGAGTAAAGGATCAGGTTCCGCATTGCTAATGAAACTTTACGCTCAGGTCTCACCTCGGTCGGTACCTGGAAAGTGGCTCCGCCCACTCGACGCGACTTCACCTCCACCTGAGGCGTAATGTTCTCGAGGGCTTTCTTCCAGATATCAAGAGGAGCCTTGTCCGCATCCTTCATCTTCTCGCCCAGAATTTCCATCGCATCGTAGAAGATGGAATAGGCAATACTCTTCTTACCATCCAGCATGAGGTTGTTGACGAACCTGGTCACAAGCACGTCACCGAACTTGGGATCTGGAAGTAGAATTCGCTTTTTAGGCTTCGCTTTTCTCATTGTTCAAAAAGTCTTTGTTGTGTTTTGGTTGTCGTTGCGTTTACTTCTTGGCGGGCGCGCCGGCCTTCGGTCTCTTGGCTCCGTACTTCGAGCGGCGCTGCTTGCGACCGTCTACCCCTGCGGCATCCATCGCGCCGCGAACCAAGTGATAGCGGACGCCCGGCAGGTCCTTCACACGGCCCCCGCGAACGAGGACGATCGAGTGCTCCTGCAGGTTGTGGCCTTCGCCCGGAATGTAGGCGTTCACTTCTTTCCCGTTGGTCAATCTCACACGGGCTACTTTTCGCATAGCCGAATTCGGCTTCTTGGGAGTGGTCGTGTACACGCGCACGCACACGCCGCGACGCTGAGGACATGCGTCCAAAGCGGGCGCCTTGCTGTTGAAGCTCGGCTTCAGCCTTCCCTTACGTACTAACTGTTGAATGGTTGGCATTTCGGTTACTTTTTTCCTTTACTTTTTTGGTTAAACTTGTTCCATTTATCACAAAACGGACTGCAAAGATACCAATAAAATTTGAAACCGCAACATTTCGGCATCTTTTTCAGCTGATAATCCGCGTTTTTCATGCTGTTCGAGTCATTTTCAGAGCATACGAATAATCAGTAATTTTTATAATTATAGAAATAATATAAACACATTTATTTTACATAAATATATACTGATGATTATCAAATCATTAACATCTAAAACAACAAGCATATCAAAGCGCCCGGCAGACTTTTTGCGATCCGCTATTTTGTCGTATTTTTGTCGCAAGAAACACGAGCGGGCGTGAAAGAAACCGATATTTTCCGAGCAGAGCTGACCTGCCGCGACGCGGCCGTCGAAAAAATGAACCTGCATCTGAGCGTCGCTACCTTCGACGCGGAAGGCAGGCAAACCGCAATGGCGCACTCCGACGCCGTCCCCGCGGTCGCCGGCACGGTATACAAAGCAGCGGCGACCGAACCGGCCGCCGCTGCCTCCGTCTCGTTCTATGCCGTTCCTGCCGACGGCCCGGCTTCGGACCTCGTATCGGAGTGGCCGGCCTTCAAGCTCGAGCTTTCGGTCTGGAAAAACGACACGCTGATCGACCGTCGCACTTTCCGCGTAAACCGGTGGGGCGGCACGCAGATGATCGGACTGAGATACGAGTAGACCGACCGCCGCCGTTTCCCGAAGACTCGAGCCCTACGACGACACCCACGCATGAAGCAGATGCGCGGAGCCGCACCGGGACGGCTCCGCCAAGACAGAAACACGGACGCCGGCCAGCTTTTCGGTCCTACCTTTCGCCCGCACCGGACCGCAGCCGCACGGAAATCCTCCGGCCGAACGCATCCCGTCCGACCGATTTCCGGAGCCGGAAGCGCATACGACGGGAATCGCACGGAAACCGATCGCCCCAAATTCGTTCGCCACAGCTAAAACGCCGCAACGACCTCGATCGTAAACTTGTCGTGCAACAGCTTGTTACGAGCAAAATCCGACGGTTTCCGGCTCGGCAGGTACTTTTCGTAGTTGAAGCGTATCTCGGATCGAATCAGCTTCTTGCCGAAGCCGACGTTGAGCCCGACCGTGATGCGGTTCGCATCGAAAACCTCGCGCCGTCGGGCGTCCGTATTCAGATAATCGACATCGTTGCCCACGTCCCAACGGACGATCGGCGCCAGATGATCGGCGAACGAATTCTCCGGCAGATCGATCTTATAATAGCCGTGAATCAGCGCGGTCGTCATCACTTCGCGGGCCGCGCCCACGCCGAGATACCGGCGCGCATACTCGCCTTCGACGAAAAAACCGCCTTTGACATAGCGCAGCTCGGCCCCCACCATGCGCATCTTCTGCTCGAACTCCTCGCTTTTCAGCTCGCCGTTTTCTTCCTTGACTTTCGTATGCAAGGGGGCAAAACCGTCGTAGTAGGCAACGGCCGCGCGCAAGCCTTCCTCGCCGCCGGCCTCCAAACGCCCGACGACATTCACCTTCTTGCCCCATTCCGGATTGTTCGACCCGGCGCCGTTGAACAACCCGGCATAAACCTTCATCGGAACGCCCGCCCGGAACGAGTAAGTGAACATCGCGCCCAGATCGCGGGACCCGAGCGTCCGGACGAAATCGACCGCCTTCCCGTCCGATACCTCGCTGCCGTAATAGCCGGTCAGATATTTGGCCAGAAAGGAGCGGTTCGCAAACATGTTAGTCGACGGCCCCCGGTCCAGATCGGTACTGAAATGGTACTGCTGCTGACCGATGATCGCCTCGAATCCGTGAGTTTTATAAGCCACGTAAGAATCGAGGATCGACACTTTCCCCTCGTTACTGAAATCGACCTGCAGACGATAGGACATGTTCCGGCTCACGTTTCCCCTCACTCCGAAACGCGAATTGCGCACGTTGAACCGATACTCGCCCCTGTTCAGGTCTATTTCCATCTTCGCCTTGATCGCCCCGTCGATCTTCGGCACGTACGAGACCGGCGTCTCCGCCTGCGCCGTTCGGGACCGCTCCTCTTCCGGCTGGGCCGAAGCCGCTCCCGCCGCCAGCAGCAGCAACAAACCTCCGATTGTCTTCTTCATATTTCTAAGTTTTTCACTCGTTTACGACCGGGCGAAACGCTCCGTTCCGCCGTTCATCGGAGCAAAATTATCGCTTAACCCGCACTCCTCAAATACGTTTTTAGTCATATATTTTAGTAAAAAAAACTAATTTTTGTTTTTAAAATATAAATTCGTACCTTCGCCGAAAAGAAAAGCCGATGCTTCCGAAAGCCTCCATCGAACACATCGTAGCGAAACAGCGCAAGGCGCTCTACGACATGCCGGCGGGCCACCCCCGGGAAATATCCGGCTCGCTCCCCTATCTTTCCGACCGTCCCCTGCTGATCGGCGGCATGCGGGGAAGCGGTCGAGCGACGCTCCTCGGCCGAATGCTGAAAGACGAGTACCCGGAAGCATGGTACACCGATTTTGACGATCCGAGACTGGCCGGATTCGACGAATCGGATTTCGCCAAGCTCGACCGCCTGATCCGCGACTCGGGCAAAGGCATCCTGCTGTTGAACAAAGTGGACTGCGCGGCCGGCTGGCTGCCTTTCCTGAGCGAAAAGCCCGCGCAGGGCATCAAGGTCATCGCCACCGTCTCGCTGCCCTCCCTGCTCGGCGTCGAGCAAGACATGCGGTCGAACAGGATATCCGGCCTCTTCGTCACGCGACGGCTCGAACCTCTCTCCTACAACGAGTTTCTCGGATTCACGCACAAAAAAGGAAGTTCTCAGGCCGTCGCCGACTACATGGCGCGCGGCGCGCTGCCCGAAGCCGTTCAGGCAAGCCGGCCCGGGACGATGCTGCGGCTGTACGACCGGATCGTCTGCCGCGACCTGATCGTCGCCGGGGGTATCCGCGACAGGCAAACGCTCCAGCGGGTCGTACTGCACCTGATCGCCTCCAGCGGCGGAACGGTCACGGCCAACAACCTTCGCGAAAAACTCCGGATCAAGGCGGTCAGCACGGCCGCCGAGCACATGGCGTTGGCCGAACGGGCGGGACTCGTCGCTTTCGTCCCGATCCTCACCGACAACCCGGCCCGGCAAGCCATCAATCCGAGAAAAGTCTATGCGGCCGATACGGCCATGATCGCGGCGCTCTCGCCGGAGCCGCAGCCCGACCGCGACCGATTGTTCGAAACGATGATCTTCAATCATTTGCGAAGAAGCTGTTCGTTGATTCGCTATACGACCGAACAGGGAGGATGCGATTTCGTCGCAACGGACTCCGAGGGTGCGATCCGTTGCGTCCAAGCCTGTCGGGAAGACGATTCCGACCGGATGCAGGACAAGATCGACGGTTTGCTGTTCGCACTGCGCGCGACGGGCCTGCGTAAGGGAACGATCGTAACGGAGACCGGATCGGAACGCATTCTGCGCGACGGGCTCGAAATCGAGGTCACCGACGCCGACGCCTTTCTCAGCGAGACAGTCTGAGAAGCGAGCCCGCCTGAAAAGCACCATGTCCGATTTCCGCGCCGAACCGTCAAGTAAAACCGCATTCCCCGGTCGCCCCGACGCCCCCCCGACCGCATGCGAAAAGCCTCCCGCCGGCATATCGGAACGAATCGCCCGGATTCCCGGTACGCCCGCAGTACGACGGTACACCGCTTTTCCTACCGTCCGCTTCTCCCGCCATGTGCCCGACCATGCCGATCGCCTCGATCCGGAGTTTTTCGCGAAGGTTGTTGGCCGTGACCGTTCCGCCGCTGGAGGCGATCAGGTGCAGCACGACCAGCCCCACCAATTTTACCATATAGCAGTCATCGCATTTTCAATGCCTTCGGATTTCCGTCTCGAAATTTTCTCCGACGGAGAGATTCGGAACAAAATCAAACCGGGACGCGCGGCCTGCGAACGCGAGTCGTAACAAACGAATGCAAAAGTTTCGGCCTCGAACGTTCGGCATACCGAGGCACGATCGCCTTCGCTTGAGCGGAAGGTTCAGTCGACGATATGCTTGAATCGACCCAGTACGTCGATGTCGGCCAGTTCCTTGGACAGCATCAGAATCGTCTCCTCGGGAACCTTCTTCAGGTCGAGCAGCATCAGCGCGTCGAGCGAGTCGCAAAATTCGTGATCGGTATTGAATCCCAGCACGCTGCTGTTGAGTTGCAGATACTTGCGAATGAGCACCGGGATCGAATAGGCGTTTTTCTCGATGTCGCAGACAAGCCTGTTGATCAGATCGATCGAACGGATACCCGCGATCAGGTTCTCGTCGATCCGGACCCGAATATCGATTCCGGTGCGCGGACGAATCCACCCCGCCTTCTCGCGGTCGAGATAGAAATCGCGGATATGGGAGGCGATGATCAGCTTCGAGGCGCTTTGGAACCCGCCCGATATCGTTACCGGCCCGAGCAGATAGCGGAACTGCCCGTTGCGCAGCAGCACGTACAGAATGCCTTTCCACAACAGCATCAGCGAAACGGGCTTGCGCTGATAGTCCCTGACGATGAACGAGCGCCCCAGCTCGATCGTCTTGCCCATCACCTCTCCCATCGCAGGCTTCATCCGGAACAACGTATTCGTATAAAAGCCCTTCAGACCGTAGCGTTCCATGATCCGGTCGCCCATGCCGAGCCGGTAAGCGCCCACCAGACGCCGGGCCTCCCGGTCCCAGACGAACAGCTGATAGTAGTACGAGTCGAAACGATCCGTATCGATCGCGTTCTTGGTTCCCTCCCCGATCTCCCGAAACGTCCGCTCGCGGAGACTGCCGATTTCGATCATCATATGCGGAATTCTATCGGGAGGAGCCAGGTACACCTCGTAACTTCCATACTCGAAAAGCCGGTGACCGCCACGCAGCGAGTCCAACTCGGCTTCGAGCAGCGGCACGTCCACGGCGCCCAGCACCTCGTCGGGCACCTTCCGAGCGGCCCGCCGGGCCGCTCGGGGCGGCCGACGGCGGCCGTCCAACGGCTTGAAATACTCGACGGAAGCCCTCAGATAGCCGTTATAGTCGGTTTCCGTCAGCGAAGCGGTCTTTCGCGGCAGAACGGCCGATCCGATTCTCAGCTCCACTCCGACTCCCTTCTTGTTGAGCAGCTCGCGCGGCAGCAGGGCCGTCCGAAGCATCGGATGCAGCTTGCCGGCCAGACGGAACAGAGGGCTGTTGCGCGCATCGATGTAAAGGGGAATCACCGGAACCTCCGCCCGACGGATAAACCGCATCACCCCCCGGGGCCACTCGCGGTCGCCTATGTCGCGGAATCCTTTGCGCCAGGTCGCTACTTCGCCCGCAGGGAAGATCACGAGCAGTCCGCCCCGCGACAGATGCCGCATCGCCTCGCGCATGCCGGAGACGTTCCCTGCGGCTTTCGCGTCGAACGGGTCCACGCTGATGAAATAGCGCTTCAGCGGACCGATCCTCGAAAGCAGGTAATTACCCATGAAACGCGCGTCGGGACGCCGTTTCGACAGCCAGTCGATCAGCACGATGCCGTCGAGAGCGCCGGTGGGATGATTCGCGATCACGATGGCCGGTCCTTCGGGCGGAATCCGGTCCGCCTCCCGCGGATCGACTTCGGTGCGCACGTCCATAGCGTGCAACAGCCCTTCCGGATAGGGACCCTCATAAGCGAGCGCGTCGCTGTACAGCCTGTTGATTCGGTCCAGAGCGGCCAGCTTCATGATGGCCCGGGCCCGCCACCGGGCCCACAAGCCCTTCCGGCCGAAATATAAGTCGCTCGACTTGATCAGTTCCATAGTTTTCGGAGTGACGGCTTTCCGCATGCGAGGCCGCTTTTCTGCGTTCGGACCTTACCTTTGCAAAAAGATTGCCGGAGGCTCCGACACAAATGTAGAATAATTTTTGATACTTTTAAGCCGGTTAACATCCATTTAAACTCCATGAAACCATCCAAGCGCATCGAGGAGCTCAAGGAGAAGGTCGCCCTGCTGCCCCAGTCGCCCGGCGTCTACCAGTTTCTGGGCTCCGACGGACAGGTGATCTACGTGGGCAAGGCGAAAAACCTGCACCGGCGGGTCTACTCCTACTTCACGTCGAAAGCGAACGAGAGCCCGAAAGTGCGGGTCATGGTCTCCCGGATCGCCGACCTGCGCCACACGGTCGTCTCCAGCGAGAGCGAGGCGTTCCTGCTCGAGAACAACATGATCAAGAGCCTCCAGCCGCGCTACAACATCCTGCTCAAGGACGACAAGACCTACCCGTGGATCGTGATCCGCAACGAGCCGTTCCCGCGCGTGCAGTCGACCCGGCGGCTCGTGCGCGACGGATCGCAGTATTTCGGGCCTTACGCGTCGGTCTACGTCCAAAAGGCCGTTCTGGACATGGCACACAGTATCCATAGCCTGCGCACCTGCTCGCTGAACCTGTCCCCCGAGGCAATCGCCAAGAACCGTTACAGCGTCTGCCTCCAGTACCATATCGGCAACTGCAAGGGCCCGTGCGTCGGATTGCAGGGCGAGGAGGACTACCGCCGCAGCGTCGGCATGGTCGCTTCGCTGCTGCGCGGCGATACCCGCGACACGATGCGCTACCTGAAAGAGAAAATGAGCGAGGCCTCCGAGGCGATGCGCTTCGAGGAGGCCGCGCAGTACAAGAAACGGATCGAGATCCTGACCTCCTACCAAAGCAAGTCGGTCGTAGTGAGCAACACGCTGACGAACATGGACGTGTTCTCGCTGGTCACGGACGAGGACGCCGCCTTCTGCAACTTCATGCGCATAGCCGACGGGGCGGTCGTCAACTCGTTCACGGTCGAGCTGAAACCGGGACTCGAAGACACGCCGCGCGACGTGCTGACCTATGCGATCGGGACGATCGCCGAGCGGCTGTCGGGCAAGCTCTCGCGCGAGGTAATCGTCCCGTTCCCCCCATCGGGAAGCCTGTGGGAAAACGTCGCGTTCACCGTGCCTCAACGGGGCGACAAGCTGCGTCTTCTGGAACTGTCGGAGCGCAACGCCCGGCTGTACCGGCTCGAGAAGCTCAAGCAGATCGAGATCAAAGACCCCGCCCGCCACACGAACCGTATTCTCTCGACGCTGCAACGGGAGCTCCGCCTGAGCATGCCGCCCCGCCATATCGAATGTTTCGACAACTCGAACCTGCAAGGGACCAATCCGGTGGCCTCCTGCGTCGTGTTCCGCGACGGCAAGCCGTCGCGAAAGGAATACCGACATTTCAACATCAAGACGGTCGTCGGAGCGAACGACTTCGCCTCGATGGAAGAGGTGATCGGCCGCCGCTACAGCCGGCTGCTCGCCGAGGGCGCCGAGCTTCCCGAGCTGATCGTCGTCGACGGCGGCAAGGGACAGCTCCGATTCGCCTACGAGACGCTGCAACGGCTCGGACTGGAACACAAAATAGCGATCGTCGGTCTGGCCAAGCGCATCGAGGAGGTCTATTTCCCGCACGACCCGCTGCCCTACTACATCGACCGCAACAGCGAGGCGCTCAAAGTGCTGATGCACATCCGCGACGAGGCGCACCGTTTCGGCATCACGTTTCACCGCAAAAAACGCTCGCTGGCCTTTATTCGCAGCGAGTTGGAGAGCATCCCGACGCTCGGTCCGCGCTCGGTCGACAAGCTGCTGCGCCATTATCGGACCGTCTCCAACATCCGTCGCGCGAGCGAGGAGGAGTTGTCCGGACTGATCGGGCGGCAGCGCGCAGCCGAGGTGATCCGATATTACAGCAAAGCCGGAGAGCTTTCCGTTGCCCACGGGACAGACGGGCCGTCGCCGAGCCATGACGAAAGCGCCCCGTCCAACGGCCGCGCTATCCCTCTCACGACAGCCGGAAAGGACAATCCCGCACCGTTCGATACGGAAGGCGACGGCTTCGCGCCAAAACAACGGGGGTAAACCGCACCGATACGGCTCCGTTCGACGATTTAGGCTCGACGGTTTCCGCCGGACTAATAGACACGACCCATGAAACATGCCGCTATGCAGAGCCGAACAAAGAACGGCCCGGATACCGAACGGGCACAGACGGATAATCCGTCTCCGGACAGGTACGCATTATACGCACGAGCGATCGGGAAACGGCTTCACAGATCGCCGGGAATTTGCGATTCCGACGAAAAAAAGGCACCTTTGCACTACTCGCGCCACAGCCTATACCCGCGAGACGAACCGAAAACACGACCTAAACCGACGGAAGATGAAAAGCGTCATCGGAATGGGCAATGCCCTGACGGATATTCTGATCAACCTGAAAACCGACGAAGTCCTCGAGCGGTTCTCGCTGCCCCGAGGCAGCATGAATCTGGTCGACAGCGACCGGCAACGCCGAATCGGAGAATACGTAGCCGGCATGCCGCGCACGCTGTCGCTCGGCGGATCGGCATCGAATACGATCCGGGCCATGGCCCGCATGGGCGTCCGTACCGGCTATGTCGGCAAGGTGGGACGGGACACGACGGGAGACTTCTTCGAGCAGGCCCTCGTCAACCTCGGCATCGAACCCCATATCCTGCGCGGAAACGAGCGGTCGGGCCGCTGCGTCTCGCTCGTCTCGGCCGACGGCGAGCGGACGATGTGCACTTTTCTCGGCGCCGCGCTCGAGATGCGGGGCGACGAACTGAACGAATCGCTGTTCGACGGCTACGACTGCCTCTACATCGAAGGCTACCTGGTCCAGGACCACGAACTGATCGGGCGGGCCGTCCGGCTCGCCAAGGCCTGCGGCCTGACAGTGGCCCTCGATCTGGCCAGCTTCAACATCGTAGACGAGAACCTCGGTTTTCTGAACGAGCTGACCGACGGCTACGTCGACGTGCTGTTCGCCAACGAGCAGGAGGCATTCTCGTTCACCGGCGAGCGGAATCCGCTCGAGGCGCTCGACAAGATTTCCCGCAAGTGTCCGCTCGCCGTCGTTAAGGTCGGCATGCAAGGCGCCTATATCAAGCACCGCGGCAAGGTCGACCATGTGGGCATCATGGCCGAGGCCAAGCGGGTCGATACGACCGGAGCCGGCGATTTTTACGCGGCAGGTTTTCTCGTCGGACTGACCCGAGGCTTGTCGATGGTCCAGTGCGGCACGATCGGCGCGATCGCGGCAGGCCGCGTAATCGAAGTGACCGGCACGACGCTCGCGGACGAGACATGGACCGAAATCGACCGACTGATCCGCCGGGTCGAAGCAGGCGGCTATCTGTTCTGACGCTGTGGTCCGCACGGCTCGCCGTTCCGTTCCCCCGGGAAATTACGGAACGATATCCCTGACACCTGACGGACAAGGACTCCGGCACTGCTGCCAAAGCATCGGAACGCCTCAGACAAAATTTACGAGCCTCACGCCACGCAACCGGTCGCCCGCAGCGATCGGCAGAAAACGGCCTTCGGCACGAACGAGCCCCGAGTCTGCGCGAGAAACTCCACGGAACCGGTCCGAACACCCGGGACGTAAGGAGAACGGAAACCCTATCCACGAGCGCCGGACAAACGGGAAACCCGGGTCCCGACGGGCAATCGAGACGAAAAGAGTCGCAGACGCATGCCGAATCTTCGGCCGGGAGCGAAAACCGCGCCCCGGGTTCGGGCGAATCGTTCGTCGCGAAAAAACGGCGGGGACACGGATTCGTACGGTTCCCGGAAACGAAGCGCTCCCGCGCGTATAAGCGACGGCTGACAAACGTAAGAACATCATGGAAGCATTGCTCGACTGGGGATACATCGGTCTTTTCGTCGGCTCGTTCGTCGCGGCGACGGTCGTTCCGTTCAGCTCCGACGTGCTGCTCGTAGGCATGCTGGCCGCCGGAGGAAACGTCTGGCTCAGCGTGCTGGTCGCCACGGTCGGCAACTGGGCGGGCGGACTGACTTCGTACTGGATCGGCTGGATCGGCCGATGGGAATGGATCGAGAAATACCTGCGCGTCAAACACGAGACGCTGGAACGCCATAAAAGCAAAGTCGATCGCTTCGGCGCATGGCTCGCCCTGCTTACATGGTTGCCCTTTGTCGGCGACGTGTTCGCCGTCGCGCTCGGATTCTATCGAGTGAATTTCAGAAAATCGACCGTCTTGATGCTGGTCGGGAAAGGCGCCCGCTTCGTATGCTGGGCCTTATTGTTCATCTGGGGAAAAGACCTTTGGGGATAAGGCCGGCACGACATCTTCCACACGGATGGAAGCGACCGCAACAAAGAATCGGGAAACGAGGCAGCATGACGGTCAATCGCGACCCTCGTACTCGGGCTTCTCCGGGAAAGCCGGCGAAAGCGGCGCGAAACCCGAAGGCATCGCATATCCGGAACGGCCGGTATCCGAAACGAAGAACGGTCTCACGCCCGAGAGCCGGGAAAGCGGATTCCGTACGGCAACCGAAACTGTCTTCAGCCGGTTCGGACAAAAAACTATCGCAAACCGTATTTTGAAAACGGCACAGCAATCGAGCATAACCGGAATGATGCCGAAACCGTTCCGGACATAAGACAGAAGAACGGCGACAACAAAGAGGAATGTATGGAATATCATATTATTTTAACAATATAAATATTTATATTTTACTAAAATATAATATATGTGCTTCTCGCTTTATCCACAGAGACTGAATATCAGCCTGTCCCTCGCGATTCCAAAAATCCGCACCGATACGAACGCCTCTCATATGAACGCCCTCACAAATATTCGGACTTTCTTGTCTGGATCATAGAATTGTCTCCTACCGAGGAAAAGTATCGAAAGAATCCATTCTGCCGGAGCGCTATATCACCGATACGGAGTCTCTCGCTTGCCTCGCAAGTCAACATGTACGGAAACAACGGTTTTGTTGGCCGAATTGCCGGCATGATACTCCGCCCATACATACCGGGTTGTTCTGCCGACTCTTCTGCTCGTCGCCGCTAGGCCGATATACGACGAAAAACAATACGAGAAAAGCGGGAATCTAGATTCCCGCTTTTCTCGCTCAAAAATCTTATTGTCAGCTATCGCTATTTTTCGGCTCCTGCCACCAAGTTGTCGTATTCCGCCTGAGAACCGACAACGATGTTGTCGTAGTCGCGCAATCCCGTACCGGCCGGAATCAGATGGCCGCAGATCACGTTCTCCTTCAGCTTCTCCAACGGATCGACCTTGCCCAGAATGGCGGCCTCGTTGAGTACCTTGGTCGTCTCTTGGAACGAAGCGGCCGACATGAAGCTGCTCGTCTGCAATGCGGCGCGCGTAATACCTTGCAGCACCTGATTCGACGTAGCCGGAATCACATCGCGTACCTCGACGGGCTTCAGGTCCTTGCGCTTGAGCATCGAGTTCTCGTCGCGCAGCTTGCGCAGCGTGATCATCATACCCGGCTTCATCGTCTCCGAATCGCCGGCGTCGGTCACGACCACCTTGTCGTACAGCTCGTCGTTGACGGCCATGAAGTCCCATTTGTCGACGATCTGCTCCTCCAAGAAACGGGTGTCACCCGGGTCCTCGATCTGCACCTTGTTCATCATCTGACGGACGATCACCTCGAAGTGCTTGTCGTTGATCTTCACGCCCTGCATGCGGTACACTTCCTGAACCTCGTTGACGATGTACTCCTGCACCTTCGTCGGACCCTGAATAGCCAGAATATCGCTCGGAGTCACGGCGCCGTCCGACAGCGGCATGCCCGCACGGACATAGTCGTTCTCCTGCACCAGAATCTGGCGCGACAGCGGAACCAGATAACGCTTCACGTCGCCCAGCTTGGAGGTGATGACGATTTCGCGGTTACCGCGCTTGATCTTGCCGAAGGAGACCTCTCCGTCGATTTCCGATACGACGGCCGGATTCGACGGGTTGCGCGCCTCGAACAGCTCCGTCACGCGCGGCAGACCGCCCGTGATGTCGCCGGCTTTGCCGACGGCCCGAGGAATCTTGATCAGAATTTCTCCGGCCTTGACCGATGCGTTCTCCTTCACGACGATATGCGCTCCTACAGGCAGATTGTATTGCTTCTGCTCCTCGCCCTGTTTGTTCAGAATCCTGATGACCGGGTTCTTGGTCTTGTCCCTCGACTCGGTGATCACGATTTCGCGGAAACCGGTCTGCTCGTCGAACTCGTCACGGTAGGTCACGCCTTCGATCACGTTCTCGAAAGCCACCTTACCGTCGTACTCCGAAATGATCACGGCATTGTACGGATCCCACTCGCAGATCAGATCGCCTTTCTTGACCGTGTCGCCGTCGTTCATGTAGAGCATCGAGCCGTAAGGCAGGTTATGCGTATAAAGCACGATGCCGGTACGCTCGTCGACGATGCGCAACTCGGCCAGACGGCTGATGACCATGTTGATCTCCTTGCCGTCGTCGCTTTTGCTCTTGACGACGCGCAGCTCGTCGATCTCGATACGGCCCTCGTAGCGTGACACGATGCTGTTGTCGGTCGCTACGCCGCCGGCCACACCGCCGACGTGGAAAGTACGCAGCGTCAGCTGAGTACCCGGCTCGCCGATCGACTGGGCGGCGATCACGCCGACCACCTCGCCCTTCTGCACCATGCGGCCGGTCGCCAGATTGCGGCCGTAGCACTTGGCGCAGACGCCGTTGCGAGACTCGCAGGTCAGTACCGAGCGGATTTCGACCGACTCGATTCCGGCCGCGTCGATCGCGTCGGCCACCGATTCGGTGATCTCCTCCCCGGCGGCAACGATCATCTCGCCCGTGTGCGGATTGTACACGTCGTGTACCGTCGTCCGGCCCAGAATACGTTCCTTGAGCGTCTGCACGACGTCCTCGTTACGCTTGATCGCCGTGGCGGTCAGTCCGCGCAGCGTGCCGCAGTCCTCCTCGGTAATGATTACGTCCTGAGCCACGTCCACCAGACGGCGCGTCAGATAACCGGCGTCGGCCGTTTTCAAGGCCGTATCGGCCAAACCTTTACGGGCGCCGTGCGTCGAAATGAAGTACTCGAGCACAGACAATCCCTCCTTGAAGTTCGACAGAATCGGGTTCTCGATGACCTGACCGCCCTCGGCTCCCGACTTCTGGGGCTTGGCCATCAGGCCTCGCATACCCGAGAGCTGACGGATCTGCTCCTTCGAACCGCGGGCTCCCGAGTCCAGCATCATGTATACCGGGTTGAACCCTTGCTGGTCGTTGGTCAGGTGGTCGAGCACCGTCTTGGTCAGCTTCATGTTGATATTCGTCCAGATGTCGATGATCTGGTTGTAACGCTCGTTGTTCGTGATCAGACCCATGTTATAGCTCTCCATCACCTCCTCGACGCGCTCGTAGCCCTCGTTGACGAGCGACTCTTTCTCCTCGGGGATAATCACCGCGTCGAGGTTGAACGACAGGCCGCCTTGGAATGCCATCCGGTAGCCGAGCGCCTTGATGTCGTCCAGAAACTGCGAAGTGCGTGCCGCACCGGATTTTTTCATTACCAGACCGATGATGTCGCGCAGCGAACGTTTCGTCAGCACTTCGTTCAGATAGCCCACTTCCTTAGGCACGACTTGGTTGAACAGCACGCGGCCGACCGTCGTGTCGACGATCTTGCGCACCGGAACGTCGTTCTCGTCGACCGTATCGACCATCACTTTCACCTTCGCATGCAGATCGGCGCGCTTCTCGTTGTAGGCGATGATCGCCTCTTCGGGGCCGTAGAAGCTCAGACCCTCTCCCAGCGAACCGGGACGCTCCTTGGTGATATAATAAAGTCCGAGCACCATGTCCTGCGAAGGCACCGTGATCGGCGCTCCGTTGGCCGGGTTCAGGATATTGTGCGAACCGAGCATCAAAATCTGCGCCTCCAGAATGGCGGCATTGCCCAGCGGCAAGTGCACGGCCATCTGGTCGCCGTCGAAGTCGGCGTTGAACGCCGTACAAGCCAGCGGATGCAGTTGCAGCGCCTTGCCCTCGATCAGCTTGGGCTGGAATGCCTGAATACCGAGACGGTGCAGCGTCGGAGCGCGGTTCATCAGCACTGGATGCCCCTTGATGACATTTTCGAGAATATCCCAGATCACCGGGTCCTTGCGGTCGATGATTTTCTTGGCCGACTTGACCGTCTTGACGATGCCGCGCTCGATCAGCTTGCGGATCACGAAGGGTTTGTACAGCTCGGCGGCCATGTCCTTCGGAATACCCATCTCGTGCATCTTCAGTTCCGGGCCGACGACGATTACCGAGCGGGCCGAATAGTCGACACGCTTACCGAGCAAATTCTGGCGGAAACGTCCCTGCTTACCCTTCAGGCTGTCGGACAACGACTTGAGCGGTCGGTTCGACTCGGTTTTGACGGCATTGCTCTTGCGCGAGTTGTCGAACAGCGAGTCGACGGCCTCTTGCAGCATACGCTTCTCGTTACGCAGGATCACCTCCGGCGCCTTGATTTCGATCAGGCGCTTCAGACGGTTGTTGCGGATAATCACGCGTCGATACAGGTCGTTCAGGTCCGAAGTGGCGAAACGACCGCCGTCCAGCGGCACGAGCGGACGCAGCTCGGGCGGGATGACCGGAATCACTTTCAGAATCATCCACTCGGGCTTGTTGATCTCGCGCGACTCGCGGAACGCCTCGACGACGTGCAACCGCTTCAGCGCCTCGGCCTTACGCTGTTGGGAAGTCTCCGTTCCGGCCTTGTGGCGGAGCGAATAGGACAACTCGTCCAAATCCACGCGCTGCAACAGCGTATAGATCGCCTCGGCGCCCATCTGCGCGATGAACTTGTTCGGATCGCTGTCGTCCAGCTGCTGATTGCCTTTCGGAAGCGCGTTCAGGATGTCGAGATACTCCTTCTCGGCCAGCAGGTCCAGATCGTTGATGCCGTTGGCTGCGGCCGCTCCGGCCTGAATCACCACGTAGCGCTCGTAATAGATGATCGTCTCCAGCTTTTTGGACGGAATGCCGAGCAGATAGCCGATTTTCGAGGGCAACGAACGGAAATACCAGATATGAGCTACCGGAACGACCAGCGAGATATGTCCCATCCGCTCGCGGCGCACTTTCTTTTCGGTCACCTCGACGCCGCAACGGTCGCAGACGATGCCCTTGTAACGGATCCGTTTGTATTTGCCGCAATGGCACTCGTAGTCTTTGACCGGACCGAAAATCCGCTCGCAGAAAAGACCGTCGCGCTCGGGCTTGTACGTACGATAGTTTATTGTCTCGGGCTTCAGCACTTCTCCGCTCGAGTTTTCCAGAATCTCCTCGGGCGAGGCCAAACCGATCGAAATCTTGGAGAAGCCGCTCTGTGCCTTGTTGTCTTTCTTGAATGACATATTCTTAATCAATTTATTTTTTCATCCGTTTCCGGCCCGACGGGCGGAGCCTGACAGGGCGGAAGGCATCGCCAGCCACCCGGAAGCCCGCCTGCGAACCGCCGCAATCCTTAGTCGAGCTTGACGCTGATGGCCAGTCCCCGCAGCTCGTGCAGCAGCACGTTCAGCGATTCGGGGATACCGGCGGGCGGCATGTTGTCGCCCTTGACAATCGCCTCGTAGGCCTTCGCCCGCCCCATCACGTCGTCGGACTTGATCGTCAGAATCTCCTGCAGGATGTTCGCGGCGCCGAACGCCTCGAGCGCCCAGACCTCCATTTCGCCGAAACGCTGACCGCCGAACTGCGCCTTACCGCCCAAGGGCTGTTGCGTAATGAGCGAGTAGGGACCGATCGAACGGGCATGCATCTTGTCGTCAACCATATGGCCCAGCTTCAGCATGTAGATCACGCCCACGGTAGCCGGCTGGTCGAACTTCTCGCCCGTCTCGCCGTTGTACAGGTAGGTGCGACCGCTACGCGGAACGCCGGCCTGCGCCGTATATTCGTTGATCTGGTCGAGCGAGGCCCCGTCGAAGATCGGCGTGGCGAACTTCAACCCCAGCTCACGGCCGGCCCAGCCGAGCACGGTCTCGTAAATCTGCCCGAGGTTCATACGCGAAGGCACGCCCAGCGGGTTGAGTACGATGTCGACGATCGTACCGTCTTCCAAGAACGGCATGTCCTCGTCGCGCACGACCTTCGCCACGATACCCTTGTTGCCGTGGCGGCCGGCCATCTTGTCGCCCACGCGCAGCTTGCGCTTTTTGGCGATATAGACCTTCGCGAGCTGGATGATGCCCGTCGGAAGCTCGTCCCCGTTCGTCAGGTTGTACTTCTCGCGCTTGAGCATCGCGTCCAGTTCCTTGTATTTGATCGTATAGTTGTTGATCGTCAGCTCGACCAGATGGTCGCGGTGCGCGTCCCCGGTCCATTTGTCGGCTCCGATGTTCAGGTAGTCGAGCTCGCCGAGCATCTTCTGCGTGAAACGGGTGCCCTTGGCAACGACTTCGACGCCGAAATAGTCGTGAATGCCGGCCGTAGTCTTGTCCTTGAGCAGAACCCACAGCTTCTCGACCAGCTTCTGCTTCAACGCGTCGGCCTGTACGGCGAACTCGGCGTCCATCTTGTCGAGCTGCGCCTTCTCGGCGGCCTTGCTCTTCTTGCCGTCCTTGTTCGCGCGGCTGAACAGCTTCTTGTCGATCACGACGCCATGCAGCGACGGCTGAGCCTTCAGCGAAGCATCCTTCACGTCGCCGGCCTTGTCGCCGAAAATCGCGCGAAGCAGCTTCTCCTCCGGCGACGGATCGCTCTCGCCCTTGGGCGTGATCTTTCCGATCAGGATGTCGCCCGGATGCACGTTCGCGCCGATGCGAATGATGCCGTTCTCGTCCAAATCCTTCGTCGCCTCCTCGCTGACGTTCGGAATGTCCGAAGTCAGCTCCTCGACGCCGCGCTTCGTATCGCGGACCTCCATGATATACTCGTCGACATGCACCGACGTGAAAATATCGTCGCGCATCATGCGCTCCGAAATCACGATGGCATCCTCGAAATTATACCCTTTCCACGGCATGAACGCCACCTTCAGGTTCCGTCCGAGAGCCAGCTCGCCGTTCTGAGTCGAATAGCCTTCGGTCAGAATCTGACCCGGCACGACCTTCTCACCCTTGCGGACGATCGGCTTGAGCGTCATCGACGTACTCTGGTTCGTTTTGCGGTAGCGCGGCAACATATAAGTCGTCACTTCCGGATCGAACGAAACGATCTTCTCGTCCTCCGAGCGCTCGTACTTCACCTGTATCTGCGTAGCGTCCGAGAAAACGACCTCGCCGTTGCCCTCCGCCACGATCTGAATGCGGCTGTCGGCGATCATGTCCTTCTCCAGGCCGGTTCCGACGATCGGGGCCTCCGGCATCACCAGGGGCACGGCCTGACGCATCATGTTCGATCCCATCAGCGCACGGTTCGCGTCGTCATGCTCCAAGAACGGAATTAGGCTGGCGGCGATCGACGAAATCTGGTTCGGCGCCACGTCCATCAAGTTCACTTCCGAAGCCGGCACGACCGGGAAGTCGCCGTCGTAGCGCGCCTTGATCTTGTCGGGCTGCAGGAACTCGCCCTCGTCGCTCAGCGGCGCGTTGGCCTGAGCGATCACGAGGCCCTCCTCCTCTTCGGCGCTGAAATACTGAATGCCGGCATCGTTCAGGTCTACCTTGCCGTCGGATACCTTGCGGTAGGGCGTTTCGATAAAGCCCATGTCGCTGATCTTGGCGTACACGCAAAGCGACGAGATCAGACCGATATTCGGACCTTCCGGCGTCTCGATCGGACAGAGGCGACCGTAATGGGTGTAGTGCACGTCGCGCACCTCGAAACCGGCCCGTTCGCGCGACAGGCCGCCCGGTCCAAGAGCCGACAGGCGGCGCTTATGCGTCATCTCGGCCAGCGGGTTCGTCTGATCCATGAACTGCGAAAGCTGGTTGGTCCCGAAGAACGAGTTGATGACCGAAGACAGCGTCTTCGCATTGATCAGGTCCACCGGAGTGAACACCTCGTTGTCGCGCACGTTCATCCGCTCGCGGATCGTACGGGCCATCCGGACGAAACCGACGCTGAACTGGTTGGCCAGCTGCTCGCCTACGGTACGCACCCGACGGTTGCTCAGGTGGTCGATGTCGTCGACATCCGTCTTCGAGTTGATCAGCGAGATCAGATAACGGATGATCGCGATCATATCCTCCTTGGTCAGGATGCGGACCTCGGGCGAAATATCCAAACTGAGCTTCTTGTTGATTCTGAAACGTCCTACGTCGCCCAGATCGTAGCGCTTGTCCGAGAAGAACAGCTTCTCGATCACGTCGCGCGCCGTCGCCTCGTCGGGCGGCTCCGAGTTGCGAAGCTGGCGATAGATGTAAACGACCGCCTCTTTCTCGGAGTTGCAGGGATCTTTCTGCAACGTATTGTACACTATGGAGAAATCGGTTCCGTTCTGAGCCTCCTTATGGATCAGAATGCTTTTGGCTCCCGATTCGATGATATCGTCTATGTGCCTCTCCTCGAGAACGGTCTCGCGGTCGATGATGATCTCGTTACGCTCGATCGAAACCACCTCGCCCGTGTCCTCGTCCACGAAGTCCTCGACCCACGTCTTCAGCACGCGGGCGGCCAGTTTCTGGCCTACGGCTTTCTTCAGGTTGGTCTTGGTGACCTTGACGTCCTCCGCCAGGTCGAATATCTCTAAGATCTGCCGGTCGCTCTCGAACCCGATCGCACGGAGCAGGGTCGTGACGGGCAGCTTCTTTTTCCGGTCGATGTACGCGTACATCACGTTGTTGATGTCCGTCGCGAACTCGATCCATGAACCCTTGAAGGGAATGATACGGGCCGAATAGAGCTTCGTCCCGTTCGTGTGGATACTCTGTCCGAAAAACACGCCCGGCGAACGGTGCAGCTGCGATACGATCACGCGCTCGGCCCCGTTGATGATGAACGTGCCGCGCGGAGTCATATACGGAATCGTGCCGAAGTACACGTCTTGAATCACCGTGTCGAAATCCTCGTGTTCGGGATCGGTACAATACAATTTCAGTTTCGCCTTCAGCGGTACGCTGTACGTGAGTCCGCGCTCGAGGCACTCGTCCATGCTGTAACGGGGCGGATCGACATAGTAGTCGATGAACTCCAATACGAAATTATTCCGCGTATCGGTAATCGGGAAGTTCTCCATGAACACCTTGTACAGCCCTTCGTTCTTGCGGTTCTCGGCTGTGGTATCTAATTGGAAAAAGTCTTGAAATGATTTGAGCTGCACCTCCAAAAAATCGGGGTAATGCATCCGATTTTTCACCGAGGAAAAGCTAATACGCTGATTATCTGATTTTAAAGACATTGTATCCAATAATTAAAGTTGAAGATAAGAAACTGACCTGAAATGCGAATCCGCTTCGTTTTCCATGGCGGCCCGGACTTTGCAAGGAACAAAATCCGGCGATTCCGCATGCGCCGACGCTCGTCATAGCGCGCCGCGCCACACAAAACATCCCTCTCTAAAGGAGATGCCGGGACGGCTCCCCTACGTGTTAAACGAGAAAAGGTATAGAGTCTACCTTCATAGACTCTACACCTGATATGTTCTGAGAACTAAGCAGTTACTACTTAACTTCAACTTCAGCGCCAGCCTCTTCGAGCTGAGATTTGATCTGTTCTGCCTCTTCCTTGGAAACGCCTTCCTTGATTGCCTTCGGAGCACCGTCGACCAAATCCTTAGCCTCCTTCAGTCCCAGACCGGTGATGTCCTTCACGGCTTTCACAACCTGAAGCTTAGCCTGTCCGGCATTGGCGAGGATCACGTCGAACGACGTCTTCTCGGCAGCGGCGGCACCGCCTTCGGCGGCAGGAGCAGCGGCAACAGCAACAGCAGCAGCAGCGGGCTCAATTCCGTATTCTTCCTTCAGAACACTAGCAAGTTCGTTAACTTCTTTAACTGTCAAGTTTACCAACTCCTCAGCTAATTTCTTGATATCGGCCATCGTAGTATAAAGTTTTTAAAATGTTTTACGTTAAAATGATTGATGTTTTTGTTGTTTTTTCAGGCGGCGCGCCTTCCCCGCTCCGGACGAGCCGTCGGGCCGATCCGGTCAGGCAACACGCTTAGCCCCTTGCCTCGAGGGTTTTGACCAACCCAGCGATTTTCTGTCCGGCAGATCCCTGCAGAGCCGAGATGACGTTCTTGGCGGGAGACTGCAGCAGAGCGACGATATCGCCGATAAGCTCCTCGCGGGACTTGATGTTGACCAGTTCCTCGAGAGCGCCCTCGCCCAGATAAACGCACTGCTCCACGTAAGCGGCCTTCAGCACCGGCTTCGGATTCGCCTTGCGGAACTCCTTGATCAGCTTCGCAGGCCCCTTGCCCGTATTGCAGAACATGACGGCCGTCTCGCCCTTGAGCGTCGGCATCAGCTCCGCCTCGGCTTTCTCGACTTGCTCGAGCGCTTTGATGAAAAGCGTATTCTTAACGACTACCAGCTTTACCTGCTGCTCGAAGCACATCTTCCGCAAAGCGGCCGTCTGCTCGGCATTCAACTCGGAGGTATCGGTGATATAGAAGTGAGAATATTCCTTCAGTTTCTCGGCCAGACTGTCGATAATGACTTTCTTTTCTTCCCTGTTCATCTGTTTTCAATTATTTAGTTTCAACCGATTTGGGATCTATCTGCAAGCCTGGACTCATCGTCGTAGAGAGGAATATGCTTTTCACGTAAGTGCCTTTCGCGGTCGTCGGTTTGAGTTTCAGAATCGTATTCATGAACTCGCTGGCATTGTCGGCGATCTGCTCCGCAGAGAACGCGATCTTGCCGACCGACGAGTGAACGATACCGAACTTGTCGACCTTGAAGTCGATCTTGCCGGCCTTCACCTCCTTGACGGCCTTGCCGACTTCCATCGTCACGGTACCCGTCTTGGGGTTAGGCATCAGGCCGCGGGGGCCCAGAATACGTCCGAGCGCTCCGACCTTCGCCATCACGTTGGGAGTCGTGATAATCACGTCCACATCGGTCCAGCCGCCCTTGATCTTCTCGACGTACTCGTCCAGACCTACGTAGTCGGCGCCGGCCTCGGTCGCCTCCTTCTCCTTGTCGGGAGTACAGAGAACCAACACGCGGACCGACTTGCCCGTTCCGTGGGGCAGCGTCACGACGCCGCGCACCATCTGGTTGGATTTGCGGGGATCGACACCCAACCGCACGTCCAGATCGACGGAAGCATCAAATTTCGTAAAGGTAATCTCCTTTAGAAGAGCGGCCGCCTCGCCAAGCTTGTACACCTTGTTCGGCTCAATCTTGGAAAGCACCAGTTTTCTATTTTTGGTCAGCTTACTCATTGTCTGTAATTTTTAGCCATTACGCGTTAGGAAATTCACCATCGACATCGATGCCCATGCTGCGCGCCGTACCGGCTACCATGCGCATGGCAGCCTCCAGCGTGAAGCAGTTCATATCCGTCATCTTGTCCTGAGCGATCTCGCGGATCTGGTCCCAAGATACCTTGGCGACCTTCTTGCGGTTCGGCTCGGCAGACCCCGACTGGATCTTCGCGGCTTCCTTCAGCTGTACGGCTACCGGCGGCTGCTTGATGACAAAGTCGAAAGACTTATCGCCATATACGGTGATAATGACAGGAAGCACCTTCCCCGCCTTATCCTGAGTTCTCGCATTGAACTGCTTGCAGAAGTCCATGATATTGACTCCCTTCGAGCCCAATGCGGGACCTACCGGAGGCGAAGGATTCGCGGCACCACCCTTGATCTGCAGTTTAATAAACGCAGCAACCTCTTTTGCCATAATTTTCCTTGGTTAATTATTCTTTTTCCACTTGCATAAAGCTCAACTCCATAGGAGTCTTGCGTCCGAATATCTTCACGGAAACCGTCAGTTTCTTCCGGTCGTTGTCCACCGCCTCGATCGTACCCGAAAAGCTCGAGAACGGGCCATCGGTCACTTTGACGGTTTCGCCGACGAAGAAAGGAACCTCGTTTTCCTCCTCCCCTACGCTCAGTTCGTCGACACGGCCTAAGATACGGCTCACTTCTTGGGGGCGCAGAGGGGTCGCCTCCATCGTGGATGCCTTCGTGTCTCCGAGGAAGCCCAGAACGTTGGGAGTATTGCGAAGCATAAACGGGATCTCGCCTACGAGAGCCGCTTCGACCAGTACATAGCCCGGATAAGAGACTTTCTCCCGACTGATCTTTTTACCGTTCTTGATCTGGTAAACCTTCTCGGTCGGAATCAGGACCTGAGAAATAAAGTCTTCGAGATGATTGTTGTGGACTTCCGTCTCGATGTATTCCTTTACCTTCTTCTCCTTGCCTCCAATGGCACGGATCACGTACCACTGCTTCTGCTCTTTTTCGCTCATCTTTACTTCTCCTTTCGACAAAGGGTTAATAAAGAATACTATATATGGCCTTCATCAGGTTCTCGAACGCCTGGTCCATCACGAGCACGACCACGGCGAATAACAGGGAAGCTGTCATAACAATTACCGCCGAGTTCGACAATTGGCTCCATGACGGCCAGGACACTTTCTGAACCAGCTCGGCATAGGCGTTCTTAACGTAGTTTATAAATCTCATTGCAGTAGATTTTTGGCACGAGTGGAGAGATTCGAACTCCCATCAACGGTTTTGGAGACCGCTATTCTACCCTTGAACTACACTCGTAAGATGAGGGCGGTCGGAACCGCCCTCGGAAAGAACCGTATCGATATTATTCGATGATCTTCGTGATCTGGCCTGCGCCGACCGTACGGCCGCCCTCGCGGATAGCGAAGCGCAGACCGACGTTCAAGGCCACCGGATAGATCAGCGTCACGGTGATCGACACGTTGTCGCCCGGCATCACCATCTCAACGCCTTCCGGAAGCTCTACCTCGCCCGTCACGTCGAGCGTACGGAGATAGAACTGCGGACGGTACTTGTGGTGGAACGGAGTGTGACGGCCGCCTTCCTCTTTCTTCAGGATATAGACCTCGGCCTCGAACTTCGTGTGCGGAGTGATCGAGCCCGGCTTGGCAACGACCATACCGCGCTTTACCTCCTTCTTGTCGATACCGCGCATCAGCAGGCCCACGTTGTCGCCGGCCTCGCCCTCGTCGAGCAGCTTACGGAACATCTCCACGCCGGTGCAGGTCGAAGTCAGCGACTTCTCGGCCAGACCGATGATCTCCACCGGATCGCCCACCTTGATGACTCCGGTTTCGATACGGCCCGTCAGCACGGTACCGCGGCCGGTGATCGAGAACACGTCCTCGACAGGCATCAGGAAAGGCTTTTCGTTATCGCGCTGGGGCAGCGGAATGTAGCTGTCCACGGCATCCATCAGCTCCATGACCTTGTCTTCCCACTTGGCTTCGCCGTTAAGAGCGCCCAGAGCGGAACCGCGGATGATCGGAGCGTTGTCGCCGTCGAAATCGTACTTGCTCAGCAGGTCGCGCACCTCGAGCTCGACGAGGTCGAGCATCTCGGGATCGTCCACCATATCGCACTTGTTCAGGAAAACGACGATTCTCGGAACGTTCACCTGACGCGCCAGCAGCACGTGCTCGTTGGTCTGAGGCATCGGACCGTCGGTGGCGGCTACGACCAGAATCGCACCGTCCATCTGAGCGGCGCCCGTCACCATGTTCTTCACATAGTCGGCGTGGCCCGGGCAGTCCACATGAGCGTAGTGACGGTTAGCCGTCTGGTACTCCACGTGAGAGGTGTTGATGGTGATACCGCGTTCCTTCTCCTCGGGAGCGTTGTCGATCGAGTCGAAAGAGCGGAGTTCAGAAAGACCCTTCTTTGCAAGAACCGTGGTAATTGCAGCGGTAAGAGTAGTTTTACCGTGGTCTACGTGTCCGATCGTACCGATGTTCACATGCGGTTTGGACCTGTCAAATTTTTCTTTTGCCATATCTGTAATCTATTTTAGGAATAATTGTCCCTCAATATCCTTAAGTCGTCGTCCGCACCCGTCGACAGCCGGTCCGTTCCCTGAACCGGGCAACCGTCGTTGCAGCATGAGCGGAAGACGAGGTTCGAACCCGCGACCCTTAGCTTGGAAGGCTAATGCTCTACCGACTGAGCTACTTCCGCAATTTTCGTTTCTCCGCAGGGCTCCGCTTCCGTCCTTTCGGGAGGAGGCGACGGCCCGGCGGACCGTGTGGGCGGAGATGGATTCGAACCACCGAAGTCGAAAGACAGCAGATTTACAGTCTGCCCCATTTGGCCACTCTGGTATCCGCCCGATACTCGAATTTCAAGAACTTGTTTCCGCCGACTCTTTCCGCTCCCCTCTCGCGGCCCGGAAAGACGTCGTCGCCACCGAGCCGATGGAGGGATTCGAACCCCCGACCAGCTGATTACAAATCAGCTGCTCTGGCCAACTGAGCTACATCGGCAGTTCACAGCATTTTAGGGTTGGCAAAAGTACGAATAATTTCTTAATGCACAAACGGAATGCACTAAAAATTTAACCGTCTCGGCTAAATTCCCTTCGCCTCACCGGATAATCGCGCAATTACTGAGCGCAAATCGGCTTCAAATATACAACGGATTTTTGGAATAACGAAATTTTTCATACAAAACACGCGCTGCGGAATCAAAATTGTAACATTTTATCCACATTTCCCGCACGGATTGCGACGCAATCGCGACCGAAAGCCCCGGAGTCCCGCCGCATTCCCGGAATAAAGCGTTAATTTTGCAGAAAGGTTTCCGTCGGGAGAAACATTTGCATAACGCTCCGACAGAAATTTCCCTCCCGCGCAGGAAGACAGCCGGCAAAAACGGCACTCCTCCGCCCTCGGGAAAATACGATCATAAACCTTTCTTGCCCTATGGTATCGCAAACCGAGTTCTCGTTGCGCCCCCGTCCGCGCGGTTGCCATCTGGTAACCGACGAAATTCTCGCGCAACTGCCTCCGCTGCCCCGCGCGGGGTTGCTCCACCTGTTCCTGCAGCACACTTCCGCCGCCCTGACGATCAACGAAAACGCCGACCCGGACGTGCGCTCCGACATGGCCTCCGTGTTCGACCGCCTGATCCGCGAACGCGAGCCCTATTACGCTCACACGCTCGAAGGCGACGACGACATGCCGGCGCACGCCAAATCGACGCTCGCCGGCGTATCGCTGACGATCCCGATTACGGCCGGCCGGCCGAATCTCGGTCTGTGGCAGGGCATCTACCTGTGCGAGTTCCGCAATCACGGCGGCGCACGCAGGATCGTCGCCACGGTCGTTGGCTGACAGAACGCATAAGCACTTGTCCTGTTACAATCCGAATAAATATCGGATCGACGTTTTCAGGTAAATTTGTTTTTTTTCCAATTCACAATACATTGCGTTTCTCGAAAAGCTTCCCGGTCAAAGGTTATGGCACGAGTGAATCCGCCGGTCTTCCGTCGAGCCGGTGCGGAAGCACGATGTGTCGGACACCTCTGGCACTCTCGAAAGCCATGATCTCAGGACCCGTAAAAATCCTTCGGCAAACAGATTTTCCTTAGCGGTCAGCCCGCTGTCGAATATCCCTTTATCAATTTACAAAGGCGAGAGAAGCAAGTTATTTTATTTTCATCGGCAAATTTTATCCGGTAGCAGGAAACCGGCCGGCGATCTGAAATCTCTCGCCCGGACATGCCGAAAGGGCGGTTCGTTCGAGGCAGGGACCGCCTCCGAGCCAGCGGACTTCCGAAGCTCTCCCGGCTCCGGCAAGGCACGGGAACGCCGTGTTCGCCCGCCGAAACAGCGAGCCCGGCCGCAGCCCGGACATTTTTGCAGGTCCCGGTCCGCCGACCGGCACAAAACCGTACGCAATCATCCGTTTATCGAAAAATTGAAAGACGAATCCCGTAATTGTTGATAAAAAGTCGATACTTTGCACGGACCTGACCGGAGCCGGGCCGGATTTGTGCCTACCTTTACATTGTTTCGGCGGCGCGACGCTTCGCGCCCGAAAGAGGGAACGCCGTGAAATTCGGCGACAGTACCCGCTGCTGTGATTCCCGCCGAACCGAGGGCAACAGGCCACTGCAAATCCGTTTGCGGGAAGGCGCCCAAGGGAAGGGATCAGTCAGAAGACCTGCCGGACACGAGAAACGAATTTCCGCCTTCGGGAGTTAAGGCAAGGAGACACCGACGCGGACCGGTGCGGTCTGCTCGCGCGCAGACGCGCCTCCCCCTCCTCCCCAGTTTTTCCGCAAGGCAGATTTCCGTTTTTCGGTCGCGGGCTTGGCCCCCGGCAAACGACATGCAACGAACAAAAACGATACTGCAATGAACGGAACCAGTTTCAACATCGTCAAACGGGACGGCAAGCACGAACCTTTTTCGATGGACAAAATCACGGCGGCCATCGAAAAGGCATTCCGCTCCGTGGGCCAGACACCGACCGCGGAAACGCTCGGCAAGCTGACCTCCTGCCTTTACATCCACGAGGGGACGAGCGTGGAGGAAATCCAGAATCAGGTCGAGCTGACGCTGATGAGCCACGGCTACTACGGCGTCGCCAAGTCCTTCATCATCTACCGGCAGCAGCATTTCGAGGACCGCGAGGTACGCGACAAGCTCGCCTTTCTGGTCGACTACTGCAACGCCGAGAATCCGGCTACGGGCAGCAAGTACGACGCGAACGCGAACGTCGAGAACAAGAACATCGCCACGCTGATCGGCGAGCTCCCCAAGCGCAACTTCATCCGGCTGAACCGCCGGCTGCTGTGCGACCGGATCAAAGAGATGTACGGCCGCGAGATGGCCGACAGTTACATCGAGCTGCTCGACCGGCATTTCATCTACAAGAACGACGAGACGAGCATGGCCAACTACTGCGCCAGCATCACGATGTACCCTTGGCTCGTCGGCGGGACGATCTCGATCGGCGGCAACTCGACCAAGCCGACGAACCTGAAATCGTTCTGCGGAGGATTCGTCAACATGGTCTTCATCGTCAGCAGCATGCTCAGCGGCGCTTGCGCGACGCCCGAGTTCCTGATGTACCTGAACTACTTCATCGGGCAGGAGTACGGCCCGGACTATTACCGCGATCCGGATCGCGTCGTCGACCTGTCGCTCAAGCGCCGTACGCTCGACAAGGTCATCACCGATTGCTTCGAGCAAGTCGTCTACTCGATCAACCAGCCGACCGGCGCGCGGAATTTCCAAGCCGTTTTCTGGAACATCGCCTACTACGACCGCTACTATTTCGAGAGCCTGTTCGGCAACTTTTTCTTCCCCGACGGATCGCGGCCCGACTGGGATTCGCTCGACTGGCTGCAGCGCCGCTTCATGCGCTGGTTCAACGACGAGCGGACCAAGACGGTGCTCACCTTTCCCGTCGAGACGATGGCCCTGCTGTCCGAGAACGGCGACGTAAAGGACAAGGAATACGGCGAGCTGACGGCCGAGATGTATGCGGCGGGCCACTCGTTCTTCACCTACATGAGCGACAATGCCGACTCGCTGAGCAGCTGTTGCCGGCTGCGCAACGAGATTCAGGACAACGGTTTCAGCTACACGCTCGGGGCGGGCGGCGTATCGACCGGGTCGAAAAGCGTGCTGACGGTCAATCTGAATCGCTGCATCCAATACGCCGTACGCAACGGACGGCCTTACACCGAGTTTCTGGAAGACGTCGTCGACCGCATGCACAAATTCCAGCTCGCCTATAACGAGAACCTGAAGCATCTGCAGTCGAAAGGCATGCTGCCGCTGTTCGACGCGGGATACATCACCATGGGCCGCCAGTATCTGACCATCGGCGTCAACGGACTTGTCGAGGCGGCCGAGTTCCTCGGCATCGAGATCAGCGACAACCCGCAGTACGCCGCCTTCGTGCAGGACGTGCTCGGAATCGTCGAGAAGTACAACAAACAGTACCGGACGGCCGACGTGCTGTTCAACTGCGAGATGATCCCCGCCGAGAACGTGGGCGTCAAGCATGCCAAATGGGACCGCGAGGACGGCTACGTCGTCCCGCGCGACTGTTACAACAGCTACTTCTATGCGGTCGAGGACCCGTCCCTGAACGTGCTCGACAAGTTCCGGCTGCACGGACGGCGCTACGTCGAGCACCTGACCGGCGGCTCGGCCCTGCACATGAATCTCGACGAGCATCTGTCGAAAGCGCAGTACCGCCAGCTGCTGCGCGTCGCTGCCCGCGAGGGGACGAACTATTTCACGTTCAATATTCCGAACACCGTCTGCAACGACTGCGGCCACATCGACAAGCGCTACCTGAAAGAATGCCCCGTCTGCCACAGCCGCAACACGGACTATCTGACGCGCGTGATCGGCTACCTGAAGCGCGTGAGCAACTTCTCGAAGCCGCGTCAGAAAGAGGCCGCCGCACGCCATTACAACCATGCTGCCGCAGAGACGGAAACCGCTCCGGCCGCCGTAACCGAAACCACCCCGACATCATGCTGAAATACGCCGGATACGATATCGTTTTTCAGGAAATTCCCGACGAGGTGACACTCGCGCTGAACCTGTCGGGCTGCCCGAACGGATGCCCCGGGTGCCACAGTCCCCATCTGCAACGGGACGAGGGAGAGGCGCTGACCCCGGGCGCGCTGGAGCGACTGCTGGAGCGGTACGGCCGCGAGATCACCTGCGTCTGCTTCATGGGCGGCGACGCGGCGCCCGGCGAAGTCGCCGCGTTGGCGCGGCACATCGCGCGCACGACCGGGGGCACGATCCGCACAGGCTGGTACTCGGGCCGGCCGGCGCTGCCGCCGGAGTTCGACCCGCTCGCGTTCGACTATGTCAAGCTCGGTCCCTACCGGGAGAAGCTTGGCGGCCTGAACTGCCGGACGACGAACCAACGGCTGTACCGGATCGTCCGGACCGGCAGCCATTCCGACGGGTACGGCTCCCCGGACGACCGTTCTCCGAACGGCGGAACGGCCGCCCGCCCCGCCGAATCCCTCTTCCGAATGACGGACATCACCTCCCGCTTCTGGCGTCGCTGAGCGCCGGAACGAACGGCTCCGGAACGAGAGGGTGTGTCAAAACTCATTTTAGCCAAAATGGGTTTTCGATTTGAAATCTGAACATCTCTAAAAAGGAAAAGAAGAGTCGTATCAAGCTCTGTTCCGAGCAATGATACGACTCTTCCCTATTTCGTAGCTACAATCTGCAACTTTGGAGAGAGCGGTCATTTCAGTTCTGACACGCCCTCTTTTCATTCGTCGGACGGTCTCCGCCCGGGCGCTACTCGACCGGCGTCGCCTCCTTCGTATCGAAGTCGTACGAGGCGACCAGATCGAAATCGAGCTGTTTGCGCTGCAAGTCGGCCCTTACGACGCGGATGCGCACCTCGTCGCCGAGCGTGAACGTGCGCCCGTGCTCGCGCCCTTTGACCGAGTAGTTCTCTTCGTCGAACAGATAGAAATCGTCGGTCATGTCGCGGAGCGCCACCATGCCCTCGATCTTGGTATCCTCCAGCTCGACATAGATGCCCCACTCGGTGATGCCCGAGATATGGCCGTCGAACTCCTCGTTGAGCTTGTCGAGCATGAACTCGACCATCTTGTACTTGATCGACGCGCGCTCGGCATCCGCCGCGCGGACCTCCATCGCCGAACAGTGCTCGCACAGCCGCTCGTAGTACTCCTTATCCTCCGACTTGCCGCCTGCCAGATAGTGGGCCAGCAGCCGGTGCACCATCATGTCGGGATAACGGCGGATCGGCGACGTGAAATGGGTGTAGTAGTCGAACGCCAACCCGTAATGGCCGATGTTGTCGGTCGTATAGGTCGCCTTGGCCATCGAACGGATCGCCAGCGTCGATATGATGTTTTCCTCCTTCTTGCCGTGAATTTTCTTCATCAGCCGGTTGATCTCTTTCGCCACGGCCTTGTTCCCTTCAGCTTTCATCTGGTAGCCGAAACGGAGCACGAAACTGCGGAACTGGGCCATTTTGTCGGAATTGGGCTTGTCGTGCACTCGGTAGACGAACGTCCGCTCGGCGTTTTGCGCGCCCTTGCGCTTACGGCCGACGAATTCGGCCACCCTGCGGTTGGCCAGCAGCATGAACTCCTCGATCAGCTGGTTCGACTCCTTCATCTCCTTGAAATAGACCCGCAGCGGCTTGCCGTTCTCGTCCAGATCGAACTTGGCCTCCTCGCGTTCGAAGCTGATCGATCCGTTGCGGAAACGCTCCTTGCGCAGCGTCTGGGCCAGCCCGTTCAGTTTCAGTATCTCGTCGGCGAAATCTCCCCGACCGGTTTCGATCACCTCCTGAGCCTCCTGATACGTGAAGCGGCGATCGGAATAGATCACCGTGCGGCCGAACCACTCTCCGAGCACCTGCGCCTGCTCGTCGAGCTCGAACACGGCCGAGAAGCACAGCTTCTCTTCGTGAGGCCGCAGCGAGCAGAGCCCGTTCGACAGCCGCTCCGGCAGCATCGGAATCGTCCGGTCGACCAGATAGACCGACGTGGCCCGGTTCTGCCCCTCGGTATCGATCAGGTCGCCCGGATGCACGTAATGCGTTACGTCGGCGATATGTACGCCGACCTCGTAGTTCCCGTTTTCCAGCCGGCGGATCGAGAGCGCGTCGTCGAAATCCTTCGCATCGGCCGGATCGATCGTGAACGTCGCCACGCCGCGCATGTCGCGTCGCGCGGCGATCTCCTCGTCGGTGATCGTTTCGGGAATTTTCTCAGCTTCTTTCTCGACCTCCTCGGGATAGCCGTACGGCAGATCGAATTCGGCGAGAATCGCATGCATCTCGGCATTGTTGTCGCCCGGCTCGCCGAACACGTCGACGATCTCTCCTTCGGGGCTGCGCATCGTATCGGGCCAACCCGTGATCTTTACGAGCACCTTTTCGCCGCCTTTCGCGCCATGCAAGGCGCGCGCCGGCACGAAAATATCCGTCGCCATCTTGCGGCTGTCGACGCGAACGAACGCGAAGGCGTCGCCCTCGGACATCTCGACGACGCCGACGTAGTTCTTCTTCGACCGCTCGACGATCTCGACGACCTCGCCTTCGGGATTGCCGGTACGGCCCTTGCGGGTGATGGCCACGCGCACCCGGTCGCCGTGCAACGCATGGCTCGTTCGCGAGGCATTCACGTAAATATCCTTGTCCATACCCTCCACGATCACGTACAGCGCGCCCGAGGAAGTCATGTCGACCGTTCCCTCGACCGTCTCCCGCTCGGAGTGACTCAGTCGGTATTTTCCTTCCGAAACCTGCTCGATCACGCCCTCCGCCGCCAGATCGCGAACGATTCCGCGCACCCGTTCCTTCTCGTCCCGGGTCGTCGCGCCGACCGCCGCCATCAGGCTCTTTACCGAATAACGCTTATCCGGCAGCGAGCGGAACAGCTCCGCAATCAGAGCCGGGGCGTCTTTCCGCCGCTTGTCCCCCCTCGGGGACTTTTTTTCTTTCTTAACCATAAATCTCTCTCTTAATCGCAGCAAAGTTACGCAAATAGTTCGGATTACGTCCCGCAGGGCGTTAAGTAATCGGAAATTCGGAACGGTCCGCCCGCAATTCCGGAACACGCCCGACCGTACCGACGGCCGTCTGCCGGGTCGTCGGCATCCGGTCCGGCGCAGGGCGATTCTCCGTGCCGACGCCTGCACGGGAATCCCGGCAGGGGCGGATCCCGCTCCTTATTCGCGGCGCTCGCCCACGACGAAAACGCCCGACACGGGAGGCAGATCGAGCTCGAAATGCGTATAGGTTCCGCCGCTGCGGCGCTCCCTGCGCGAGGCGAGCCCGGTCGTCTCGCCCGTGAACGGGTCCCACCGCTGCAGCTTCAGCCTGCCGCGCAGCGAAACCAGCGTCGAGATCGAATCGTTCGACGAGTTCGTAAAGAAGTAAATATCCCGCCCGTCTTTCTGCTTGTGGATATAGCAGAAAGAGGCTCCGTTTCCGCCGGTCGGATCGGAGGCGGAGGCTTCCTGCTCCGAAGCGACCATTTTCGTCAGATAGCCGAACGAGGTCCCCGAGCCGGCATGCCGCGCCGTATCGGCAATCACGACATCCGGATCGGCCTCCAAAGCGGCAAAGGCCCGCTCCAGCGACCGGGCGTCGGGCTCAGGCACGAAGACGGCCGCTCCCCCGGCCCCGTTGCGGCGAATCGTTCCCGCCCGCCGCTCGGACGGAGAACCGAAAAGAGCCTCTACCTCGCTGCGAAGCGCGTCGTCCATGCCGAACTCGGCCGAACGCTCGGGCAGACAGCTCGTGGCGATCACCCGGCCGCCACGCTCGTAGAATTCGCGGACCCGGCCGAGCGCCTCGGCGGAGAAAACCTTCCCGCCGGGCAGGATCAGCACGTCGTACCGCTGGCGATTCACCCGGTTGTCGAGCAGCATCGTCCGGCCCTCAGGCCGCACGCGACCGTCGGTCAGCATTTCGGGATGCACCAGCGTATAGTCCCGGTGCAACACGGTGGTCAGCAAGGCGCCTACCCTCTGGTAGTCCAGCTCCGGAGGCGCGCTCTCGCCCCATTCGTCCCCGCCGCCGAAACGGAATCCGGCCTGAGCCGCCGCAATCGGGTAAAGTACCGCGACATCGGCCACGCGCCGCCCGCCCTGCAGCATCGCGCACGAACGCGCGGCGAAATCGCTGTACCGCTTCAGCGCCGGAGCCAGCGTCGGATTGTAGGGCGAAATCAGAGGCGGTATCCGCACATGCTCCGGCGCGGGGTCGTACCACATTCCGTGCGGCACCAGATAGTTGACGCCGCGCGCGAACAGATCGAGCGTCACGCGGTAGAGCATCAGCGAGTCCATCGCGGCGTCGAAAGCTCCGCACAGCTCCGCCCCGACCAGCGGCCGGTCGTACAGGTCGGCCGCCGAACCGACCTGCTTGAAGCCGTCGCGGCCGTGCCCGTAATAGAATATATAGTCCGTCAGCGGAATCTGCGTATGCCGGTAGAATTTCAGGATATCGCCGTGCATATCGGTCGGATTCGTGCAATAGTTGCCCGGCGGATGCCCGATGCTGCTCAGGCCGTGCGAGGCGCACCACTGCGCGACCTGACGGGGATAGCCCTCGGCCATCAGCTCCGCCCTCAGATCGTAGAACGCCACGCGGGCGGCGGCCGTTTCCGGCCCGATGTCGTAGAACAGCGCCGGATAGTAGAGCGCGGCCGGGCGGCCGTACCGACTCTCGAACAGCCCGGTAATCGCGGGCGTCCACGTCCTCTCCATCGACACGTAGCCCACATCGTCGAAAAACACTTTATCGACCACGCCGCCGAAATAGCGTCCGAAACGCTTCGCATACTGGTCGTAAGTCATCGAAATGCAGCACCCGACGGCCTCCGGCTCCATGTAATCGACCAGCGGATGGACCGCATACCGGCAATTGAAGAACATGATTTTCCACACTCCGTCCGGGACGTCCCACGCCAGCGTATCCCGGCGGACGGCGGCACCCAGATCGACGATCCGGCGCGAGGCGGTCTCCATGGCCGAAACGGCCATGCAACGCAACGTATCGGAGACGGCCAACGGATACTCGAAACGGGCCGGACCGCATACTTCGAACTCCTGCATTTCGAGCAGTTTGCGCGTATACCGGGGATATTCCCGCAACAGCCGGCCGCCGGCCGTACCGCTCGGGAAATCGATGTCGTCGTACACGATCAGCTTCTGTCCGAGTCTCTCCGAGGTCCGGAGCATCTCCTCGTACCGGTCGAAATACTCCCGGCTCAAATAAGCCGGCTCCATGCCCGGGCAGGGCTTGCCGGTCGGATGCTGCGCTCCGGGCGAAACGGGCAGCACGGTCACGCCGCCGAAGCCGGCCAGATTTTTCGCGTCTTCGATTTGCCGGACGATCTCGTCGGAGCTCAACCGTCCGTTCAGATGCCAGAAAGGCACCGGACGGTATTCGGCGCCGGGATCGGCGAAAGTCGCCCGCAGCGAGTCGGCGGGCTTGGCCCCGGTCAGCAGCAGCGCCGCCGGGACAAGAATCAATGCATGTCGGAAAGTCGTCATATTCGGTTCGGGTCCATTCGGTCATCGGTTCGCGCGAAAAGATTCGTAACATTCCCGGCATCCGAACGGAGCGGACCGCCTCGCGACAATCGAAACCTTTCGTCCCGCCCGGAAACCGGGAACGTTTTTTCGCGCTGCCATAAAAATAGCGAAAATATCGTAGGAGACCAACCTGTCCGTCGCCATTTCACTTCGGAAACCGGACGTACATTCTCCATCCCGTTTTCCTGCCCTCCCGAAGGCACGGAAAGGGTCCGCCGTCCGGCGCGGCGTTTAAAGCCCGAAAAGATTTCGGGGTCCCGACTACGGATAGCGGCGCAAATCGGGTCGAACGGCAGAAAAAGAGCTCCGGACTTCGCATGACGCCCCGCGCGATCGGCTTGCTATCGTCCGCCGAAAAGTCAAATACAGCAAAATGTCATTCGACGATGTAGGCTACGTGTCGATGGAGAGAACGTGGACGCCCGCGATTACCGGATACCGCCCGAAAGGAATCCGCACGAAAAATGCCGTTCCCCGGCGAGGAGAACGGCACTCCATTTCCGTACACCGCCTACCGGCGCTTTTCCTTATACTTGTCGATCTGCTTCTTGATCGCGTCCAGACACAGGTCGATCGCCTCCTCGAACGTCTTGCAGCGGCGCTCGGCCAGCAACTCGTCTCCCGCTACGTCGATCTTGACGATAGCCACCTTGTTGCCCTGCTCGTCGTCCTTGTCGATACGCAGCGTAACCTGAGCCCCGATCGCACGCTCGACGAAACGGTCCATCTTGTCCATCTTGGCCTGAATGAAATCGACCAGCCGCTTGTCGGCGTCGAACTTTACGGATTGAATCTTCACGTTCATAGCTTGTCCTCCTTATCTCTTTTTGGCCCTCGGGTGGGCCTGTTTGTACGCCTGTTTGAGCGCCTCGATGCTGTTGTGCGTATAGATCTGCGTCGCCTCGAGACTCGCATGGCCCAACAGTTCCTGAATCACGCGGATGTCGGTCCCCCGGTTCAGCAGATGCGTCGCGAACGTATGTCTCAGCACGTGCGGACTGCTCTTGCCCTGCACTCCGGCCTCGCGCAGCACGCCGTGCACGACGCGGTAGGCCTCGGTGCGGCTCATAGGCTTGCCGTCACGAGTTAAAAATAGGCAATTATTCCCGGATTCGCAAACATTCTCCGCACGAATCAGCTCTAAATGCCGCCGCACGAGCGCCGCCACCGGCCCGACCACCGGAACGATCCGTTCCTTATCTCCCTTTCCCTTGATTTTCAAAATATCGAAATCGTCGGAAAAATCATCGATCCGCAAAGAGAGCAATTCCGCAAGACGTATGCCAGTAGCGTAGAGCAGCAAGATCACGAGCGCGTCGCGCTGCGCCAGAAAGTCGTCCGACGGATCCAGCAGCTCGTCGACCAGACTATTCATCCGGCTTTCCTCGACGAAGGAAGGTAGCCTGCTCGGCGTTTTCAGCGCCGTAATGCGGGCGAACAAGTCTCTGTCGACGATCTTGCGCTTGCGAAGAAAGCGATAGAACGACTTGACGGACGAGATCTTCCGATTCACGCTGCGGGCCGACAGCTTTTTCTCTCCGGTCAGATACATGATCCAAGCCCTCAGATCGTCGCCCCTCACCCGAGCCGGATCGAACCCTTCGGGTAACGGACAGACGAGCCGGGGTCCGGCCAGAGGGGTTTCCGCCGCGCCCTCGCTGCCGGAATCCTCGGCAGAACAGGTCTCCGGATCGCCTGCGCGCAGGCAGAAAAGCGCGAACTGCCGGATGTCGTCGCCATAGGCGCGGACCGTCAGCGGCGAGTAGCGCTTCTCGGCGAGCAGATATGTCAGATAGTCTTCGAACACAGGGCTGAAACAATGTCGAAAGATAGGAATTTCAAATCGAAAAGCCGTCCGGAAATTGCTTCCGGACGGCTTCCTATGCTCGGAGCCCCCTTTCCGGGGCCGGCCGAAGGCTACTCGTCGTCGCGATCCATGTGTTCCACGTAGATCGCGTGCAGCTTGTTCTCGCGCGCCACGACGGACGGCTTGGTGAAATACTGGCGACGGCGGAGTTCCTTCAGAACGCCGGTTCTTTCGTATTTTCTTTTGAACTTCTTCAGAGCGCGCTCGATGTTCTCGCCCTCTTTGATCGGCATGATAATCATTTTGCTTTTCGGTTTAAACTGGTAATTGAAATTCGTTCGATCGTATGTATGCGCGTACCGCGCGTAGTCATTTCGTTCTGAAACAGAGATACGGCAGCAGCCTCTCGGCCTGCTCCGCGGTCAGAATATGTTGCTCTGTCAAATCCTCTATACTACGCCAACCTCCTTTCAATTGCCGGTATTTCAGTATCCGGTCCAACAACTTGTTCCCGATGTAGGGATGACCTTTCATCCGATTCGGGAGCGCAAAGTTAATATCAATTTTTTTAATTTTACTACTGTCGACGAAAATTTGTTGCTCAATCAGCCGATAATTCCTGTCGGTCATACCCTCGATCTCTTGCAACTGCTCGACGCAAGCATAGCCTCCGAGCCGTTCCCGATAACGCACGATCCGACCGGCCGTCAGCGGCCCGATCCCGCGCAACGCGACCAGCACGGCCGAATCCGCCGAATTCAGTTCGAGCGGGGCCGCCGTCTCCGGACGAAGAGACGATCCGGCCACCCCGGCATTGCGGGAGCGGACATCCGCCCCGATCCGGATATAGGGTTCCAGTCGCCGGTACATCTCGTCGGAAACGGTATAGCAGCGCGAGAAGTCCTCGGCCCGGCGAAAAACGGCGCCCGCTTCCCGGTAATGCAGTATGCCCGCCGCCTGACGCGGCGTGAAGCCCAAACGGATCAGTTCGTCCTCGCGGACCGTATTGGGATCGAACGCGAATAGGGAGTCGGAAGCAAGGGAGTCCTTTCCCGGTCGTTCCGAAACATCCGCCGCCGAGCCCGCTTCCGGCGAAAGCTCCGCCGAGTCGGACCGCACGGCGAACGGAACGGAAACCCCACGGGCAGGCAGACCCTTTCCTCGTTTTTCGGGCCGGGAGCGGAACTCCGTCCGCTTATCTCGGTACGGCGCGCCGATTTCGATATAGGGTTCCAGCCGCCGGTACATCTCGTCGGAAACGGTATAGCAGCGCGAGAAGTCCTCGGCCCGGCGAAAAACGGCGCCCGCCTCCCGGTAATGCAGTATGCCCGCCGCCTGACGGGACGTGAAGCCCAGACGGATCAACTCGTCCTCGCGGACCGTATTGGGATCGAACGCGAACAGGGAATCGGAGGCGGAAGACGCACGCGATCTCCCTCCGGCGGCATCCGCTTTCCGGAACTCCTCGCACCGCACCCGACGGGCCGAATCGGCCGCAGCGTCGGCCCACAGGGCGAAGCTACGCTCGAATCTCGGCTTGCCCAGCCACAAAAACAGCAGCGACAGGGCGACGAGCAACGGTACGAACAGCAGAATCCGCCGCCCCTCCCGGTCGGAAAAGGCCGCGAGCGACCGTAACAAATCCCGTACACGCTCTTTCATCCGCTCCGCGTCATTCATTACAAAAGAAATTTATATCAGAATTCCTTTAAATTAATGCAACATCCTGCTAATCGGGCTATTACATTCTTTAAAATAAGACGAAGTAACGAAAAGGCAACGGTTCTCTTTCCCGTGTTTTGCATCCGGATTCACAGTCCCGAACAACTGAGATTAAGGTAATAAAATAATCTGACAGCGACAAATCCCAGAATTTTTTATTCGGCCTTTTCTGTCAATATAACTTTAGGAATCCGAACATTATGTCCGAATTTAATATAAAGGTTTCGTTTCTCGAGATTCGGTATGGCAAAGTATGAAACTCTATTCTCTCTTATTTGAGATTTAAGTTCCTCTGAATATTTTTAAATGATTGGATAAACACATTCCATTCCGTCTTCCGACCCTCGCCGGTATTCGCCCGGTCCCGCGCCCGACGCTCCGGAAGCCCGGAACGAACCGCTCCGCGACACTCGGAAAATCTTCCGCCGCGTTCCGACCCCGCCGAGCGTTTACGGACCGCCCTTTGCCGGAACGCTCAGAATTCAGCGCCAGGGCGTTCCTGCAATTTCAGGTATCGCAGCGAGGGCGACTCGACGAATTCTCCCAGGTCATACTCGGCCCACCGGTCGTCGACCCGGGCGATCGTCTCGGGAGAGGATGCCACCACATTCGGCCAGCGACGGGCGAATCCCCCGACCCCGCCGGCCTTGGTCCTCGCGTCGAAAAAAGCCATACCGCCGCTCAGCCGCACGTCGCGCGACGGATCGCAGGCCGCCGCGGCCAGCCACAGCCGGTCGGAAAACGGAAACTCCTCGGCGGCGGCGTCCATAACGACGACCCAGCTCACCCCCTGCACTTCGTTCCGCAGGACGAACCTTTCGGCATCGACTTCGGCCGAACGGCCGGCGAAAAGCACCAGAGCTCCCCAAATTTCGGCCAGCGAGCAATCGACCGACGTCACGCCGCAGCAAAACTCCCAGCGGTCGGGCAGCCGAATCTCGGCAGGGACATCCTCCGGCGAGACTCCGGTCAGGTCGACGGCCATCTTTCCGCCCAGTCCGGCCTGCGGCGAGGCATGGTCGAGTACGTCGAGGGGACCGCGCGACAGCAGCGCCTGCTCCGGCAGGCGGACGCGCCGCAGAAGCGAAGCCAGTACGCCGGCTTGCCGGACGTCGTCCGGCGTCGAAACCACGAGCAAAAACTTGTTGAACATCATCTGTCCCGCCCCCCACAGCGACGAAGCCGTCTTCAATCCCTGTCCCGGATAGGCCGTCCGGATATTCGCGACGGCTATGTTATGGGCCACGCCTTGCCAGGGCATCCACAGATCGTCCGCCTCGGGCAACATCGCCCGGCGGATCGGCGCCAGAAAAATCCGCTCGGTCGCCTTCGCTATGTAGGCGTCCTCCTGAGGGGGAACCCCCACGATCGTAGCAGGATAGACGGCATCGCGGCGGCGGGTAATCGCCGTAACGTGGAAAACAGGATAAAGGTCTTCGAGCGAGTAAAAGCCCGTATGGTCGCCGAACGGACCCTCGACCGCCTTCTCCTCGGACGGATCGACGTATCCCTCGATCACGAAGTCGCAGTCGGCCGGAACCCTCAGATCGCAGGTCAGACATCGCACCAGCTCGACCGGACGGCCGCGCAGAAACCCGGCCAGCAGATACTCGTCCAGATCGTCCGGCATCGGAGCCGTCGCGGCGTAAGCGTAGGCGGGATCGCCGCCCAGACAGACCGCCACGGGCATCCGACGGCCGAGCCGACGGTAAGCCCGGTAATGTCTCTCGCCGGTTTTGTGCACATGCCAGTGCATTCCGGTCGAACGCTCCGAGAAGACCTGCATCCGGTACATGCCCACGTTGCGGACGCCGCTTTCCGGATCGACCGTGTGGACCAGCGGGAAAGTGACGAAGCGTCCGCCGTCGAACGGCCAGCACTTCAGAACCGGAAGCTCCGAGAGCCGGACCTCGTCGCCCGTGCGGACCACCTGCTGGCACGCCCCGCGTCCCCGGCGATTCCGGGGCAGCCAGCGCGACATCCGCTCCAGCAGCGGCAGCATGCGGAGCTTGTCGGACAACGACGTTTTCGGAGCGGTCAGCTCCGAAAACAGGCTCTCGATCCGCCGGGTCAGGTCGTCGAGACTTTCCACGCCCAGCGCCAGGGCGATCCGGCGGTCGGAGCCCATCATGTTCGTCAGGACGGGGAAAGACGTGCCCGTCCGCTCGAACAGCAGCGCCCGACCGCCTCCCGGACGTTTCGACTCGCGGTCGGTCAACTCGGCGATCTCCAGCACCGGATCGACCTCGGCGGCGACTCTCACCAGCTCGCCGGCGCGCTCCAGCGCGGCGACATATTCCCAAAGATTCCTATACACGACTCGATATGTTCATTTCTCACGCATTGCCATACAGGACCGGAATACTCCTCCGCACACATCCCTATTTCCCGCTCGTGCCCGCCCGAGCGACGGGACGGCCAAACGGCGCCCGCTATCCGAAAGCCGGCCCGCCCGAGTTACGCTCCGCCGGAATGCGCATCCCGGCAAACCATTCCCGACAGCCTCACGCACGACAGGCGACGACCGGACGACCGGCCTCAGAACGCAATGCTCGGGCATCTTTTCCGGATCGGCTCCGTTCCGTCCGGCACCGGCGTTCCGGCAAAACCGACACGCAGCGACGTTCCTACGATCCCAGCGATGCCCTCAGGCTATCGGCTTCCGGCCGGAAATCCCGATACTCGTATCCCTGCGCGTCGTACAGCCGCGACAGCGACTCCAAACGCCTCAGGAAATCGGGATAGTTCCCTTCGCCTCCCGTCCAAGCCCGTTCGGCGAAAGCCGCCAGTCGGGGCAGCAACATATACTCGGCATGGTCGAGCGTCGCAACGAATTCGGTCCACAGGTTGCACTGCACGCCCAGAATCCGGCGCGACTGCTCTGCGTTCAAGCCCTCGAACGGGTCCAGATCGTAAGCCGTCCGCAACGGCAGAAAGCCGCCGAAAGCCAGCGGCTCGGTCTCGCGACTGCCCTGATAATAATCGAAATAGGAATTCATATAGGGCGTCATAATCACATCGTTGCCGTTTTCGAGCGCCGAGCGAAGCCCCTGCTCGCGCTTGCGCGACAGCACGATGGCCGTCTCCGACAGTCCGCCCTGACGAATCTCGTCCCAGCCGACCATCCGCCGATTCCTCGAGGCCAGAAAGCGCTCGATCCGGCGCACGAAATAACTCTGCAACTCCTCCTCGCTGCCCAAGCCCTCGTCCCGCATGCGTCTCTGGCAGCGGGGACACTCTTTCCAACGGGCCTTCGGACACTCGTCGCCGCCTATGTGAACAAGCCCGTAAGGGAACAGATCGGTCACCTCCGTCAGCACATCCTCCAGAAAGACGAAGGTCGAGTCCTTGCCCGCGCAGTACACGTCCTCCTTTACGCCCCACAGCGAGGGGACCTCGTAGCCTTCGCCGAGACAGCCGAGCCAAGGATAGGACGCCAGCGCGGCCATCGCATGTCCGGGCATTTCGATTTCGGGCACGATCTCGATAAACCGGTCGGCCGCGTAACGAACGATTTCGCGCACCTGTTGCCGGGTGTAATACCCTCCGTAAGGCTGCGGGTCCTTCTCGGGACGCCCGTCCTCGGCCGGCCGCAGGTCGGAGCGGTCGCGCCAGGCACCCCGGCGGGTCAGTTCCGGATACTTCCGGATTTCGATCCGCCACCCCTGATCCTCGGTCAGATGCCATTGCAGGCGATTCAGCTTGTGCATCGCCATCAGGTCGATAACCGACTTGACCTCCTCGGGACCGAAAAAGTGCCGTCCCACGTCGAGCAACAACGCCCGGTAACCGATGCGGGGCTCATCGCGGATTTCGACCACGGGCAGATCGATCGCCCGGGCCTTTTCTCCCCTCAGGGCGGACTCCGGCAACATCTGTCGGAGCGTCTGAAAACCGTAGAATACGCCCGCCGGCGAGCCCCCCGTCAGATCGATCCGGTCGGAGCGCACGCTCAGCACATAAGCCTCGGCCGGCAGATCGCCCAATGCGACGCAGATCGCTCCCGATTCCTGTCCGCCGCCCCGGACGACCGCAAGCGGCCTGCCCAGCGACTTTCCGGCCAGCCCGCCGAAAAGCTCGGCCGTACGGACCAGCGCGGAGTCCCCGTCCGAAAGACGGATCTCGGTCCGTCGGGTCAGCGAAAAGACGCCTTCGCCGACACGGACATCCGAAGGCTCGGGAACGATATCGACCGACCCGACCCTCTCGAGATGCCGGCCGCAGCCCACCAGCGCGGCGGCAGCCCATATCCAAATCCATTTTTTCATAATCGAGCAACGTTCGGCCGACGGTCGGTCGGCCCGGCGGCGTACCGGCCATTTTCCGACGCCTTTCCGGTATTGCCTGCGAAGTTCCGCGCGTATCGGTCCGACGCCGGCACAAATCCTGAAAACCTGTGCGAGCCTGAACCCGAGAACATCCCGCCCCCGGGCCGAACGAACCGGAAAGCCCTGCGGACGGTCCGCAAGGCTTTCCGGAACACAAAGGCCAGCTTCCCGTGTACGTTATCGACCGGCAGGAGCCGTCGCCGCGCTGTCGGCGGCGAACATGTGCTTGCCGTAGTCGTACCCGTTAATATCGTATTGCTTGCGCAGCGAGGCCATACGCCGGTAAAAATCGGGATAGTCCTTCCGGTCGTACGACCAGCCTACTTCGGCAATCGCGGCCAAGCGAGGCAGCAACATGTACTCGGCATGATCGAGCTCGGCAATGAATTCGGTCCACAGATTGCCCTGAACGCCGAGGATATACTCCCGCTCATGCGCGTTGAGACCCTCGTACGGATCGAGCGCATAAACCATTTCGATGGGCAGGAATCCGCCGATTCCCCGGGGCTCGTTCTCGATGTCGCGCGTCGGATAGTAGTCCAGATAGCAGTGCGTGTTGGGAGCCATGATCACATGGTTGCCGCTCTTGGCCGCTTCGATGCCGCCGGCCGCGCCGCGCCACGACATGACGGTAGCCGTCTTGGACAGCCCTCCTTCCATGATCTCGTCCCAACCGACGATCTTCCGACCTTTGCCGTTCAGGAATTTCTCCATACGCTGCACGAAATAGCTCTGCAGTTCGAACTCGTCTTTGAGCTTTTCGTCCCGAATCCGTTTCTGGCATTTCGGGCAGGCTTTCCAGCGGACCTTCGGACACTCGTCCCCGCCGATATGGATGTACTCGGAGGGGAACAGATCGACCACTTCGGTCAGCACGCCCTCAAGAAAAGCGAACGTCGAATCGTTGCCCGCGCAATACACGTCTTCCTTGACGCCCCAGACAGACGAGACCTTATAATCCTCGCCCCGGCATCCGAGATAAGGATAGGAAGCCAGTGCAGCGGTCGAATGACCCGGCATTTCGATTTCGGGAATCACCGTAATGAAGCGATCGGTCGCATAGCGCACGATCTCTTTCACTTCGTCCTGCGTATAAAATCCTCCGTAAGGCACCGAATCGAGCGGCGCGGCCGGGTCCAGATCGCAACGGTCGCGGAACGCGCCCACGCGTGTCAGCTCCGGATATTTCTTGATCTCGATCCGCCAGCCGTGGTCTTCGGTCAGATGCCAGTGAAAGCGATTGATCTTGTGCATGGCCAGAATGTCGATGAACTCCTTGACGTCGTCCACCGAGAAAAAGTGCCGGCCCACGTCGAGCATACCTCCGCGGTAAGCGAAATAAGGCTGGTCGGCGATTTCGACGACGGGCAGCTCGACAACGCCGGCTTTCTCGCCCCGGAGCACGGGCTCGGGCAACAGCTGGCGTATCGTCTGGAACGCATAATAGACGCCGGCGGGACTGCCCCCGACGATCCGCACGCCCTCGGGACGGATGCTGATCTCATAGGCTTCGGGCGCCAGATCGCCCAGCTCGACGCGGATCGCGTCGGAATCGGCGCAAGCTCCCGTTTCGACTTTCAGCGCGCGGCCGAGCGAAGGTTGCAGCAATCCGTTGAAGAAATCGGCGCTGCGCAACAGCATCGTGTCGTCGGACAACAGGCATATCTTCGTCGACCGGGTCAGATCGAACGCCCCGTCGGAGGCTTCGACCGTCACGGGACGGGGCACGATATCGACCGATTCGACCCGCGCAACACGCGGCCCGCAGGAACAAAGCGACAGGAAACCGGCACAGAAGACCGGCCAGAACAAGGCTTTCATAGATTGATGTTTTGGTTTCATAATCGGTAGTGAACAGTACAAAAGTAATTTTTTTTGTCAAAATTCCGAATACCTCGCCTTCATTCGGCCGGCAACACAAGGCAGACCCTCCGGCCGGCCGGATGCTCCGACTGCTGCAACGGACCGTCCGACACGGCGCGTACCGGCCGTCCGGTCTCCGACGATCGAATCCGGCACCCGCGCCTTTGCGCCCGGAGTCCGCCCGCGATCCGAACCGCCATAAACGCCGGACCGCTTCCACCGTACGGTCCGGTCATGCCGTCCGGCCCGGACAGGCAAACCGGTTCGCATCGCCCCGGGCATCCGCGATTTTCCGGACCGCCATGGCCCCGAACATAGAAAAGCAACCGTAACGAGCGCTACGATTTCAACCGGCCGGGCTCCCGCCACAGCCCGCGCTGGCCGCGTCCGAGCACGGTCCGGATCAAAAGGGCGACGAACCGGACGATGGCGGGGCTGCCGGATTCCTGTATCCCGCGGGAAGAAAGCCCCGCCGCCCGAACGCCTTCCTCCCGCAGACTCACATGCCGGAACATTCGTTTATATCTCCGTCCGATTTGTCTCGAGTCGATAAAATTTTATAACTTTGTAAGCATTTGTACTTTTCGGTACACAGGGAAAACCAAAAACTATCTAATCAAAAACACTATGGCAAATAAAGAGCAAAAGCTTTTCGCCGAATTTCCCCCGGTCACGACCGAGCGGTGGGAGGAGGCGATCAAAGCGGACCTCAAGGGAGCCGACTACGAGAAAAAGCTGGTATGGAAAACGGCGGAAGGGTTCAACGTCCGCCCGTACTACCGCGCCGAGAATCTCGAGGGGCTCCGGTTCCTCGGCTCGCAGTGCGGCGAGTTCCCTTACGTCCGGGGAACCAAGAAAAACAACGACTGGCTGATCCTGCAAACGATCGAAGTCGAGTGCCCGCGCGAGGCCAACGCCCGCATTCACGCGCTGCTGACCAAGGGAGTCGAATCCATCGGGCTCGTGATCGGCAACAAGGAATTCTCGGCGGACGATCTGGACACGCTGCTCGGCGGCGTCTCGCTGCGTAACACCGAGCTGACTTTCAGCGGCTGCGCGACGAAAAAGGTCGCCAGACTTTTCATAGAGAAACTCGACCGCGAAAACGCAGGGCCCGACGACGCGCGGGCGAACTTCGTTCTCGATCCGATCGTCAAGAAGCTGACCCTCAAAGGCACGATGGCATGCAAAAGCGGGCAGTGCAAAGGTTTCGAGAACCTCGCCTCGCTGATCGGAGCGGGAGCCAAATACAAAAAGCTGCGGACGGTCTCCGTCTCCGGCGAGACATTCCACAACAGCGGCTCGACGATCGTGCAGGAGCTGGCCTTCACGCTGGCGGCCGGACACGAATACCTCGTGCGGCTCACGGAGCTCGGCGTGCCGGTCGAAAAGGCGGCCCGCTCGATCCGCTTCTCGATGGCCGTCAGCTCGAACTACTTCATGGAGATCGCCAAGTTCCGCGCCGCGCGGATGTTGTGGGCCAATATCGTAGCGCAGTACGAGCCCTCATGCGAGTGCGCCGCCAAAATGTTCGCGCATGCCGTGACCTCGCGGTGGAACATGACCGTCTACGACCCCTACGTCAACATGTTGCGCGGCACGACCGAAGCGATGAGCGCGGCGATTGCCGGCGTTCACTCGATCGAGGTGCTGCCGTTCGACGCGGCCTACGAGAAGCCGACCGACTTCTCGGCCCGCATCGCGCGTAACGTGCAGTTGCTGCTCAAGGAAGAGTCGCATTTCAATCAGGTATGCGACGCGGCCGGCGGATCGTACTACATCGAGAACCTGACCGCCTCGATTGCCGAGCAGGCGTGGAGCCTGTTCAAGCAAGTCGAAGAAAAAGGAGGCTACATCGCCGCGTTCGAGGCCGGATTCATTCAGGATCAGGTCGAAGCCTCGGCCGCCAAGAAGGACCTGAACATCGCCAAGCGGCGCGAGACGCTGCTCGGAACGAATCAGTTCCCGAACTTCAGCGAGGTGGCCGGCGACGAAATCACCGAAGAGGTCGTTACGGGCAAGAGCTCGTGCCGTTGCGGCTGCTCGTCTCAGGCGCCCGAGGGCGTCCGCACGCTGAAGCCCTATCGCGGCGCGATGGCTTTCGAGCAGATGCGTCTGAAGGTCGACCGGAGCGGAAAGAGCCCGAAGGCTTTCATGGTGACAGTCGGAGCGCTCGCGTTCGCCCGGGCCCGGGCCCAGTTCTCGTGCAACTTCTTCGCCTGCGCCGGCATCCGCGTGCAGGACAACACTTATTTCCACAGCGTCGAGGAAGGGATACGCGCCGCCGTCGAGGCGAAAGCCGACATCGTCGTGATCTGCGCGTCGGACGACGACTACGCGACGCTCGCCCCCGAAGCCTACAAGCTGCTCGACGGCCGGGCCATCTTCGTCGTGGCCGGAGCGCCCGCCTGCAAGGAGGAGCTCGAGGCGCAGGGCATCAAGAATTTCATCAGCATCCGCGACAACGTGCTCGAAACCCTTCACTACTACCTGAAGGAGCTGGGCATCTAAACAGGGATTAATCATGAGAGCCAAATTTTCAGACCTGACATATACGAACAGCGCCGCCGGAAAGTCCTGCGACGCGAAGGAGGGCGCCGAAGCGCAGCCTTGGATGACCCCCGAGCACATCGCCGTGAAGGGGACCTACACCGCCTCGGACCTCGAGGGCATGGAACACCTGAACTACGCCGCCGGCATCGCTCCGTTCCTGCGCGGCCCGTACAGCACGATGTACGTGATGCGCCCGTGGACGATCCGTCAGTACGCCGGTTTCTCGACCGCCGAGGAGTCGAACGCGTTTTACCGCCGCAACCTCGCTTCGGGACAGAAGGGACTGTCCGTAGCGTTCGACCTGGCCACGCACCGCGGCTACGACGCCGACCATCCGCGCGTCGTGGGCGACGTGGGCAAAGCGGGCGTGTCGATCTGCTCGGTCGAGGATATGAAAGTGCTGTTCGACGGCATTCCGCTCGACAAGATGTCCGTCTCGATGACGATGAACGGCGCCGTGCTGCCCGTACTGGCGTTCTACATCGTGGCGGGGCTGGAGCAGGGTTGCACGCTCGAGCAGCTGAGCGGCACGATCCAGAACGACATCCTCAAGGAGTTCATGGTCCGCAACACCTATATCTACCCGCCCGAATTCTCGATGAAGATCATCGCCGACATCTTCGAATACACGTCGAAGAACATGCCGAAATTCAACTCGATCTCCATTTCGGGCTACCATATGCAGGAAGCCGGCGCGACGGCCGACATCGAGTTGGCGTACACGCTGGCCGACGGACTGGAGTATCTGCGTACGGGAGTGAACGCAGGCATGAGCGTCGACACGTTCGCGCCCCGGCTGTCGTTCTTCTGGGCTATCGGCATGAACCACTTCATGGAAATCGCCAAGATGCGGGCCGCCCGCCTGCTCTGGGCCAAGATCGTGAAGCAGTTCGACCCGAAAAATCCCAAGTCGCTCGCCCTGCGCACGCATTCGCAGACGTCGGGCTGGTCGCTCACCGAGCAAGACCCGTTCAACAACGTGGCCCGTACGGCCATCGAGGCGATGGGCGCCGCGCTCGGCCACACGCAGAGCCTGCACACGAACGCGCTCGACGAGGCGATCGCCCTGCCGACCGACTTCTCGGCCCGCATCGCCCGCAACACCCAGATCTACATTCAGGAGGAGACCTACGTCACGCGCAGCGTCGACCCGTGGGCCGGCTCCTACTACGTGGAGTCGCTGACCAACGAGATCGTGCACAAGGCATGGGAACTGATCCAAGAGGTCGAAAAGCTCGGCGGCATGGCCAAAGCGATCGAGACCGGCATTCCGAAGATGCGCATCGAGGAAGCGGCCGCCCGCAAACAGGCCCGTATCGACTCGGGCAACGACACGATCGTCGGCATCAACCGCTACCGTCTGGAGAAGGAAGACCCGATCGACATCCTCGCCGTCGACAACACGGCCGTGCGGGAAGCTCAGATCAAACGCCTGAAGGAGCTGCGGGCGAACCGCGACGAGGCGAAAGTCCGCTCTGCGCTGGCGGCCATTACCGAGTGCGTCAAAACGAAAAAAGGAAACCTGCTGGAGCTGGCCGTCGAGGCTGCGAAGGCCCGCGCGTCGCTGGGCGAGATTTCCGACGCCTGCGAGGCGGTCGTCGGGCGCTACAAGGCCGTGATCCGCTCCATCTCCGGCGTATACTCAGCAGAAGTGAAAAACGACAAGAACTTCGAACAAGCCAAGGCTATGGCCGAGCAGTTCGCCAAGAAGGAAGGCCGCCAGCCGCGCATCATGATCGCCAAGCTGGGTCAGGACGGCCATGACCGGGGGGCCAAAGTAGTCGCCACCGGCTATGCCGACATCGGCTTCGACGTCGATATGGGACCGCTGTTCCAAACCCCGGCCGAGGCGGCCAAGCAGGCCGTCGAGAACGACGTGCACGTCGTCGGCGTCTCGTCGCTCGCGGCCGGACACAAGACGCTCGTGCCGCAGATCGTCGCCGAACTCAAGAAGCTCGGTCGCGAGGACATCGTCGTGATCGTCGGAGGAGTGATTCCTCATCAGGACTACGACGACCTGTACAAGGCCGGCGCCGCCGCGATCTTCGGCCCCGGAACTCCGATTGCGACCGCCGCGATCAAGATACTCGAAATCCTGCTCGCCGAATAACGACCGGCAAATAAGCGAAAAAGCCGCTCCGCGCTGTGCGCGGAGCGGCTTTTTCTATCCGACAGCCTGTCACGGTCTATGGCCGCGACCGATGGTCGTTCTCGTACGAAAAACCACTCATATGTTCTCCTGTACCCTCCCTCGGGTTCTCCATGTTTCCGACACCCCGGCATCCCTCCGCCGGAGAGGATTCAGGATAAGGACCCGATCGGACGCACGGCCTGCGGGCGGTTGCTGACCGCGACCGGCCGATGAAAAAATTCCGGTTGCGAACGTATGGTACATAAGGAGTATAATGGCCTCAAAAAAGCGGCATAACTTCCGCGAATAAACAGCCGTCCGCAAAAACGCCGCACGACACGGCGGGAAACGACGGCAACCCGGACCGCGGCACGGCGCCGTTCGACGGAGAATCCCATCCATTTCGAGTTTCAGGCGCGCGCTTTTCACGCGCCAACGGCCTGGAACGGGCCTTACCCCTTCTCCGACAAGCGTGCGGTCAGCCAGTCAATCCTGTTTTTCTGCAATTCGATGATTTCGTCTTTGGCTTCGATCACGCGACGGGCCATTTCCAGCAGGTCGGCCGGAGCCTCTTCGGGTCCGTTCGGCCGTACGATTTCGCCCTCGCCCCGTATCAGCCATTCCAGAGAAACTTCCGGATATGTGGCGATAAATTTCGCCAAAGTATCCTCGGTAATCCCGGTCGGACTCTCCAAGGTCCCCCGGGATATACCGGTTTTACTGTAAAATTCTCGCTTGCTAATAGACAGATTTTCAATATAATATAAAATTCTATCCTTAACTGGCGAAATATTTCGTCGTTTTTCTTGCATAATGGCGAAATCCTTCGTATTATTGCAGTGCTTTTACATCCGTTTTTATTCGTCGGCGAAGCTGGACACGCAAAAATCCGGCCCTGTTCGCTCGTGGCTATAAATCGGATAAAGATATACATTTTCAATTAATTTTTACTCAACAATTTTTCATTCGCGAAAGGCCGAAATCATGGAGGGGGAGAGACACACTCAGACACTATTTTGTTCAACTCAAACAATTTAACCAAAAGACTATGAAGCGAATTTTTATCAACCGAGTTTTGGCGTTTCTCCTGATCGGGGCGACGCTGACTTACGCCGGCTGCAAGGACTACGACGACGACATCGGGAACGTGCAGACCGAACTGAGCGAGACGGCTGCCGCGCTGCAAGAGCAGCTGGGTGCCTTGCAGACGGCCCTGACCGGAGCTCAGAACGAGGCGGCTGCCGCGACACAGAAAGCCGCAGCAGCCAAGGAAGCCGCCGATGAGGCCGCCGAAACGGCTGCGGCAGCTCAGAAAGCCGTCGCCGATGCCAAGACGGAGGCCATTCGGGAGGCTATTTCTCAATGCCAGTCTCTGATTTCGGACAAGGCCGACCAAAGCGCGCTCGACGAGCTGGCCAGCCAGATCGAAGGTATCGAGAAAAACCTGTCGCAAACGCTGAAGGACTATGCCACGATCGACGACATGCAGAAATTCGAGAAAGCGCTGGAAGTACAGCAGAAAGCGCTGGAGAAGTACGCCGACGAGCTCGGCGACAAGGCCTCCTCGGCCGATCTGACGGCGCTCGATCAGAAACTGTCGGGACTGATCGAAAACATCCGCAAGAGTGCGATCGACCAGGCAACCCTCGAAAAGGCCGTGAAGGACCTGAACGCCGAGATCATGAAAAAAGTGGGAGAACAGCTTTCCTCGCTCAGCGGCGTACTTTCGTCCCGGCTGACGAGCGTGACGCTGGTTCCCGGCCTCTATGTCGACGGAATCCCCACGATCGAGTTCCTGTCCGTATCGTACAATGCCCTGACGATCAATCCGGACGGTAGCACGAAGAAAGCCGCGAAAGCCACGATCGTCTCCGACGAGTCGACAACGGCCGATTATCGCCTGAATCCTACCGGAGTACAGAAGGAGGATATCGGAACGCCCTCGTTCGTTTCGACGACGGCCGTGACCCGAGCCGCCGAAACGGGAGAAAATACGCCTGTGAAAGTCGTCGGCCACGACATCGAAAACGGCATCCTGACCGTCAATGCGGCCAAGACCTCGACCGAGTCGCTGAAGCTCGACGGCAACAAGATCTATACCGTCGCGCTGAAAGTGCCCGTAGCGGACGACTGTCTGTTCGAGAACGAGACCGAGGCTTATGTCTACTCCGAATACGTCCGGCTCGAAGAGTCGACCGTAACGCCCGTTATCGCCGCGCAGTTCGATAATTCGCAGCAGATTACCGATTTCGATTGCGCTCACGGCGCGCATCATCATTTTTCGGACTACGCTACGATCTACGGTGCGGCACAGGCCGAAAAAATCTCCAAGAGCATCAAGTACAACGAGCCGTTCGACCTGGCCGGCATGGTGACGGGTTGCTACGACGACGGGGCGAACGCCAATGAAATGACCGCAGACAAACTCGAGGGCTACGGTCTGAAGTTCCGTTTCGAGCTGGCACCCGATGCTTACAAGCTGGGACCCAACCAGACCGATCAGCAGCAATTCGCCCGCATCGACGGAACGACGATCACGTCACAGGTTCCGGGCGGCGAGGCCAACAACCGTGCGGCTATCGACAAGGAGCCCATCGTGCGGGTAACGCTGGTCGACACGACGAACGAGAATCAGATAGTCGACGTGGCCTACTTCAAAATCAAGTGGGTAGAAAATTCCGTCAGCCCCGACCCGATCGAACTGGGCGAGATCAAGACTTATGTCCAGAATCTGAGCTGCTCCGCCATCGAAAACGACTTCCTCTGGAAAGACATGACGCAGTACGTCTATGCTAAGGTGAAGGAAGGCGGCATGTCGAAAGACGAATTCGAAGCTATCTACAAACTGAAAGTCAACGGCGAGGGTACCTTCGGCGAAGGCGACGGCGTAATTACCGAGCAGACTTCGGACGTATCCGAGGACGCCGTAGCCCTGAAATGGACGCTCGACGCCGAGGCGATCGGCAAGATCGTACCGGCCACGTCGAAAGAGTACAGCATCCTGATCACCTATACCGATCCGAAAGGCGTTGCGGGCGATGTGACCTTCTCGCTGAAGTGCACCGTCAACGTCACTCTGCCGTCGATCAGCGGCTACTACGACCATTACTGGCTCACTCCGGGCAAGCTGGTCAACATCTATCCGGTTCAGTACAACCCGGATACGAACGTGATGCCGGCAGGAACGACCTGCGTCTACAACTACGACCTGATGCAGCTCTTTACGCCGGGCGCGGATATCGTGAAAGACGTGCTTACGCCGTGCGGGAAATGGGATTTGCAGTTCGCCCTGACTCAACCCGTAACGGGATACGCTCCGAACCTCTCCGTCGAACCGGCCGGAGCGGCCGATGACGCGGGCTACTCGCTGCTCAAAGGCGGGGAAACGGCCGCTGAGCTGACCTTCGCCGACGGAGTCGACAACTGGTATGCGCCGAGACATCCGGACGCGAACGCCGTCAGCTTCTCGATCGAGAAAAACGACGCGGGCAAGAACCTGATCGACAGCGATACGCCCAAGCAGGTTACGTTGAAAGTATGGGCCGACCTGAACGGATACAACAAGATGCAGGTGGCCGAATTCAACGCGAACATCATCGCCCCGCTGACGATCAACGCCGAACTGGAAAACGCTTCGTTCCGGGATCACGTGATCGGAGGCTCGGAGATCGACTGCTCGAACGCTTTCACGATGACCGACTTTAACGGCTATATCGTAGCCGAAAGCGACATCGTCGACGCGGAGGAGAAAGAGAAGTACGCCGCTGCGCTCTGGAAATACTATGAAGTCGAAAGCGTGGTATGGGACACCGACAACGCCAAGATCGGCATGAAACGGGAGGGAGGCAGCATCAAGCCCGACGACCAGCTGACAGCCGAGCAAAGCATGCCGCTTGCCGATGTCTATGCCGGAGCCTCGATCACGGCCAAAGACTCCAAGCTCGTATTCACAAACAACAGCGCAGGAGCCGGCGTCGAAGAAGCCTGCAACGTCTTCATCCCCGCTACGGTGAAATACGGCTACGGCGAAACGACCAAGTGGGTCAAAGTACGTCTGGAACCGGGCAAATAACCGCCACCTGATTCTGTTTACGAAAGAGCGCCTCGAAGATTCGAGGCGCTCTTTTTCTATTCCGACGACAACCGGCGTTCCCCGCGCCTCACGGAACCGACCGGCTCCGTCGGGCGATTCGTTTCGTCCGAATACAGCGGTATGTCCGACGGGCGCACTCGTTCCGATCTCCTCCATCAAAGCATGCCCCGGGCAGGAAAGAACCGTCGCCCCGCCTAAAAAGCATCCGATCCGATCCACTCCGCAACCGGCCCGAGACGGGTATCGCGATAAAAACGGAACAAACACCCGAAAACGCCCCCGCAAGCGAAAAAGCATCCGGGTTCCCTCCCTCTTGTCCGATTCCGCAAACCGACCCGCCGAGAATCATCCCGGCGAGGCAGACCGGAAACGGCTCTATCCGTGACCGGAAAAGCGAGAACCGAGTTCTTGCCGTCCCGCCGAAGCGTAAAAACACTTGACGGAGCGATGCGACCAGCTTATGATCGCACCGGAATCCGTGCAACCAGCTCCGGCAAACTACTTTTTCTCCGGAACCCAGCAGTTCAGATGATTGCCGGGCGTCACGACGACGAACTTGTAGAAACCGTTCGGATCGTCGCCCGTATCGAACACGAAGCGCCGCTCTCCCGCTTTCACGCGGCCGGCTTTCGTCCACTGGTCGCACTGTCCGTTTTTGAAATCGTTGGTCCTCGAAACGTAAACGGTAGCCGGCGCCCGGTCGTCGAGACTTTCCCACGTCAGCTCGATCGTCCGGTTGCCGCGCACGGCCTCGAGAGCGCAGATATCGGCTTCCCCGATGAAAGGCGCTCCGTCCTGTTCCCACAACACCTCCTGAGGCACGTCGAAATCCAAAAAGCGAGCGAGCGACGGAGCGATGTCGACGATCGACAGCCATGGTTCGGCGAAGCGGGCATTTCCCCGAACGTTCGTCGCGATCCACGAGGTCCGCTCGCGCGCGGACTGTCCGCCGTGATGATGACCGTCGTCGCCCCGGCCGTGGTCGGTCGTCACGACGACCATCCACTCCTCGTCGAAATATTTCTCGCGGTATTCGACCGCTTCCCAAATGCGTTCGATCTGACGGTCGGCCTTCATCACGTACTCGTCGAAATAATCGCCGTTGCCGTAGATATGCCCGGCATCGTCGGTATACCACAGATAGACCCAGCTCAGGTCCGGCGCCTGCTCGCGGATACCGGCCGCCGCAGCCCTCGACACCGTATCGTCGATGCGATAGACTTGCAGATCGTCCTTCTCCTTGGGATAGTTCTTCTGGTCGAGATCGAAACCGTCGACGACATAGTCGATCCTCAGGTCTCCCGTCTCGGGCAACCCTTCGCCGAGCAACACGGTGCGGTTGTCGGTCCAGCTCGAATAGAGAGCCGTCGTCACGTCCCGCTTCTGCTCCTTGGCGATCCGGAAAATCGACCAGTAGCTGTAATCGGGCTTCGGAGAATTGTCCCATACGTTGTGTTTGTTGGCCCATGCGGAGGTCAGGATGCAGTTGTACCCGACAGCCGAAATGGTCGGCGTTTCGCAGTACGTGCCGGCGATCCCGCCGCAGTAGGCCCTCGAATAGCCGCCCTCGGCCGCGATCCGGCCGATTGCAGGCGGTTTCAGCCGCTCGATCATATCGGCCGGAACACCGTCCACGATGATAAATACCGCCTTTTTCGCCTTCGCCCCGTATCCGCCCCAAGGGAGCAGCAGCAGGATCGACAGAATGATCAGGATGTGTTTGCGATTCATGCTTTCCTCGTTTAAATCGTTCAATGGAAGCCCAAATTAACGATTTTTTTCGGATTCATCCTTTGCTTCGCAGGAAAAACCGAGCACGCGCCGGTCTTTTCCCTCTTAACATTCTTTTTACGTGAAGCCCGGTTCGTAACTTAAACTTCACGGTTTGGTCTCGGTACGTTAACCAGCCGTACCGCAGGGACCGGTAACTTTGCGGCATCGAAAACCAATACGCCTCTATCAACTCATGACCCGACTGACATCGTTCTTTTTCATGCTGAGCATGCTTTCCTTTCCGGCACGGGCCGACGCCCAAGCCGCTTCGGCCGTCGTGCACGGCACCGTTGTCGATGTATCGAGCGCCCCGATCGTCGGAGCGACGGTCGCCATCGAAGGAACGACGCTCGGAGCGATCACCGACTCCGAAGGCAAATTTCTGATTCTCGGCGCCGAACCCGGAACGGCCGTTGTCACGGTGTCGTTCATCGGCTACAAACGATTCCGCAGCGAACCGCTCGAACTGCGCAGGGACGAATCTTGCGAGTTGAGCGTAACGCTCGAGCCCGAATCGTCGCAGCTCGACGGAGCCGTGGTCGTCGCGACGCGCAAGGTCGACAGCGACGCGGGACTGATCGCGCAGATGCGATCGGCCCGCTACGTCGCCAGCGGCATATCGGCCCAGACGATCGCCCGCACTCAGGACAAGGACGCTTCGGAAGTAATCCGCCGCGTCCCGGGCATTTCGGTCATCGACGACAAGTTCGTCATCGTCCGCGGACTGGCCCAACGCTACAACAACGTATGGATCAACGGGGCGGCCGTGCCGAGCTCCGAAGCCGACACGCGCGCGTTCTCGTTCGACGTCCTGCCCAGTTCGCAGATCGACAACCTGCTAATCGTCAAGTCGCCCGCACCGGAACTGCCGGCCGACTTCTCGGGCGGTTTCATCCGAATCCGTACGAAAGTCGTACCCGAGGAAAACTCGCTGACGATCAGCTACGGCACAGGATTCAACAGCGTCACGCACTCGAACGATTTCCGCTATGCCCCGGGCAGCGCAACCGACTGGCTCGGCTTCGACAACGGCATGCGCTCGCTGAAAAACGTTCCGCATCGCGTGGACAACGACGACGTCACGACGGTCGACCGCGTGACCCGCACCGGCTTCAACAACGACTGGAGAGTGCTGAGCCGCCGCCCGACAATCGACCAGAAACTGAACATAGCGCTGAACCGTCGCTTCGTGACCGCCCGCCGCGACGCGGTCGGGCTGGTCGCGGCATTGAACTACTCGAACACGAACAAAAGCCTGCTGCGCATGGAAAACTCGCAGTTCGGCATCTACAACTACACCGAAGACGAACCTCTGTACAACTTCAAATACACCGACAACCAATACACGAACGACGTGAAGCTCGGCGCTATGCTGAATCTCTCTTACGTTCCGGCAGCCGACAAGCGCTCGTGCGTAAGCCGTTACGAATTCCGCAACATATTCAACCAATTGGGACGCAACCGTTTCACCGACCGCGAAGGATGGCGCAACGTCAGCGGATATTACGAGCAGCAGCAGGACGAATACTTGTACGTGAGCCGTAGCGCCTACACGGGCCAGTTCGCAGGCAGTCACGACTGGATCCGCAGCGGCGCGAAGTTCGACTGGAACGCAGCCTACTCCTACTCGAACCGCCGCCAGCCCGACCGCCGGATCGTCGAGCGCGAGAAAAATCCCGAAAACGGCATTTACGAATACTCGATCGATCAGGGCAGCGTATCGCGCTACTTTACCTCGCTCGACGAGCACGTCGTTTCGGCCGGAGCGAACCTGAGCCTGCCGCTCTTTCCCGACGGGATGCTCCGCCCCGAGTTACGCACCGGACTATACGGCGAATACAAAACGCGCCGCTACGCTACCCGCAACTTCCTCTACAAGTGGAATGCCTATCAGAACAAGCTGCCCGCCGGTTTCGGCTCGCTGCCCGCCGAGCAGATCTTCGCACCGGAAAATCTGGGCGCACCCGACAAGCTGCACGTTCAGGACGAAACGCACAACACGGACGACTACTCGGCCCACAGCGACGTGCTGGCCGCCTACGCGGCGCTGAACATGTCGCTCGGGCGCTTCAACGTCTACGCCGGCGTCCGTTTCGAAAGCTACCGCTCTTCGCTCGAAAGCTATCCGTCGGAAACCAATTTCCGGACCCGGACGAACACCTACCGATACAACAACGCGCTGCCGTCGCTCAACGCCACGTATAACCTGACGCCCCGGATGCTCGTCCGGCTGGCATACGGCATGAGCGTCAACCGGCAGGAGTTCCGCGAGCTGTCGCCGTCGACTTACTACGATTTCGACATGTTCAGCACGATTACCGGCAATCCGGACCTCCGGCAGGCCGTCGTGCAGAACGTCGACCTGCGCTACGAACTCTATCCGGCCGCCGGCGAAACGATTTCGGTCGCCGTCTTCTACAAGCATTTCAAGAATCCGATCGAATGGAACTATGTCGATGCCGGCGGCTCCTACCAGTTTTCGTTCGAGAACGCCCGCTCGGCCCGCAACTACGGCGTCGAGATCGATCTCAGGAAAAGCCTTGCGTTCATCGGCATGAACAATTTCATGCTGACGTTGAACGCCGCATGGATCGAAAGCAAGGTTCTGTTCGGCGAGCAAAGCCGCGAACACGACCGGCCGATGCAGGGACAGTCGCCCTATCTGGTCAACGCCGGACTGTTTTACCAGAACGGCCGGATCGGCTTCGCGGCCGGCATTCTCTACAACCGCATCGGCAAACGAATCGTCGGCATCGGCCGGGTCAGCACGAGCGGAGGCGACACGTTCAACAGCAATATCCCGGACATGTACGAGATGCCGCGCAACTCGCTCGATCTGACGGTCGGCCAACGCCTCTGCAAATGGCTCGAAGCGAAGGCCGCCGCGCGCGACCTGCTCGGCGACGCGGTCCGCTTCATGCAGTTTCCGCGCTTCAGGGACTCGGAGGGCGTCGTGCACGAACGCTCCCAAACAACCAAGCGCTATTATCCGGGCCGCAGCTTCTCGCTGTCGCTGACGGCCACGTTCTGACCCTCGCGGCATACGAAAAACGAGTAAATCTCACGTCTTCGGAAACACCATTCATTCCTTAAACTATCTACACGATGAAAAAACAGATGATTCTGGCCATGATGGCCTCGGTCGCCATACTGGCGGCCTGTTCGGACGATGACAACGGCAGCGGAAATCCCGGTCCCGGTCCGGCCCCCTCGGGCGTCTACGAAACGGGGCTCGTATTCGGCGAAAAGGAAGGATCGGACTCGGTTTACTACATAGGCAACGGCGACAAGCACTTTCCCGCACCGAAAGGCGACTACGTGCTGAACGCCTCGCGCAAGTACAAACTGCGCGGCTGGGTTTACATCGAGGACGGATCGACGATCACGATTCCGGCCGGTACCGTCATCCGGGGCGACAAGCAGACTCAGGCAGCGCTGATTATCGAGCGGGGCGGCCAGATCTTCGCCCGGGGGACCGCTTCCAAGCCGATCGTCTTCACGTCGGAAGAGGCTCCCGGCAACCGTCGGCCGGGCGACTGGGGCGGACTGATCCTCTGCGGCCGCGCCAGCAACAATAAGGGCGAGCAGCAGATCGAGGGCGGTCCCCGCTCGTATCACGGCGGAGGCAGCAACCCGGTCGACACCGACAACTCGGGCGTGCTGAGCTACGTGCGCGTCGAGTTCGCCGGCTTCCCGTTCCAAACCGACAAGGAGATCAACGGCATCACGTTCGGCTCGGTCGGCAGCGGAACGACGGTCGACCACCTGCAAGTATCCTACTCGAACGACGACTCGTTCGAATGGTTCGGCGGCTCGGTCGGTTGCAAATACCTGGTAGCTTATCACGGTTGGGACGACGATTTCGACACCGACAACGGCTTCTCGGGCAACTTGCAGTTTTTGCTCGGCGTGCGCGATCCGCGCATCGCGGATAAATCGCTGTCGAACGGCTTCGAGTCGGACAACAACTCCGACGGTTCGGACGAGGAGCCTTACACGACGGCCCGTTTCTGCAACGTGACGCTGATCGGCCCGATGGGTCAGGACGCCGCATTCTATAACCAGTCGGCTTCGACCGAAAATCCCGGAGCCTACATCAACGCGGGCGAAATGTTCCCGAACAACGGCTCGGGCCTCGGCCAGTTTCAGGCAGGCGTGCAAATCCGGCGCAACTCGCGCATCAGTCTATACAATTCGATCGTAACGGGATGGCCCGTCGCGCTGATGATCGAAAAGGACAAGGGCGATTCGCCCGCGGCGGCCACAGCAGGCCTGTTCGAAATCAGTAACGTCCACTTCTCGGGGTACGACAAAGCACTCGAATCGTTCGACAACACGGCAATCGATCCGGTCGTCGGGATTCTTTCGTCCGACCAAAACAAGACATGGTTCAAGGGGAACGGCTTCACGGACGGCATCTTGCTCCGGGAAAGCTATGCCAACAAGTTCTACGACGCGATCGACGGCGTGGGACTGGCGCAACCCGTCAGCACGCGCTCGGGCTTCGATCCCCGGCCAGGCGCCGGCAGCGCTGCCGTGAACGCTTCGTACACGGTTCCTTCAGGCTTCGACGCCTCGGGCAACGGTTTCGCCGGCGCTTTCGGAACCGGAGAGAACTGGATGGACGGATGGACCAACTTCGATCCGCAGAACACGGTATACTGATCGCACCGTCGGCCGCTCGAAGGCCGCTCATAGGTAAACCGCATAGCGGCCATCGGCCGTTATGCGGTTTACCGTTCCGGAGAGAATCGGGAAAGCGGCCAAACGTCTCTATTCCCGATGCGGAAGTACGACCCGATTCGCAGGATATCAACTCGGAGAGCCTTTACCCGGTTACGACGGCAACGTCTCGTCCGGACACACGAAGCCCCGTGCTGCTCGAGGTTCCAGAGCTCGGATGAGAGAAGTCCGGACCCTCGGTGAATGTGTGCGCACGGGGCTCGTATGGCCAAATTCCGCAGACGAACGCGCCGCCATCGGGAATCCCTACGGAACAGTCTATTCAATAATCGAGCCTTTCTGCTCTCGGCATTCCGATTTTTTATCGCGCGGGCAGACGAGGCCCTATCACCCGCCTCCAGCCGCGCCTTCGGGACGCAAACTCTCGTCTCGGAAATTGCCGAACAATCGGGTCGCCGGCCGGGCGCTCCCTTCCCCGCACTACATCGCCAAAGCCGTCCGGTACGCCGTGCCATCGACAGGATAGCCCCGATTCCGTCATCCGCGACCGCGCCTTCGCAGACCGGCTTCGGATCGAGCCGGCACAGTAAACCTCTCGGGTTCCTGCCGCATCTGTCCGCGCGGCAGAAAACCGAATCTGGGACATCGGGCCGGCCGGTGGGCGAAACCGGTCCGGCCAAACGCCTATTTTCCTCGACAGCCCGAACTACCCCGCTCCGACGCGCAACCTCTCCCCCGAGACTTTTCCTCCCATGCGTCCCGCGTCCTCGAATACGCAGTCGACAGCCGATGCGGCAGACCGTTGACGCCGGACAATAAATGACCCGGACTTGCCTCGTTCGTTCCCAAGATCGTCAACAAATCGATCGCTCAACCTGTCATAAATCTTAAGAACGAACGAGGCAAGCCCGGGTCATTCTGCATGACGACATACCCGGCGGCAGTCCGCCCGAATTATCCGAGATAGGACTTGAGCAGCTTGCTCCGCGTACTGTGACGCAACCGGCGGATCGCCTTTTCCTTGATCTGGCGTACCCGCTCGCGGGTAAGGCCGAACTTCTCGCCGATCTCCTCGAGCGTCATCTCGGAACATCCGATTCCGAAAAAGTATTTGATGATATCCCGCTCGCGGTCGGTCAGCGTCGACAGGGCGCGCTCGACTTCCGTGCCGAGCGACTCGTTGATCAGTCCCCGGTCGGCGATCGGCGAATCGCTGTTGACCAGCACGTCGAGCAGACTGTTGTCCTCCCCGTCCGAGAAAGGCGCGTCGACCGAGACGTGACGGCCCGATACGCGCAGCGTGTCGGTCACTTTCTCCTTCGGCAGATCGAGCTCGTCGGCCAGTTCCTCGGGCGAGGGCGTGCGTTCGTGCTCCTGCTCGAAACGGGCGAAGGCCTTGTTGATTTTGTTCAGCGACCCCACCTGGTTCAGCGGCAACCGCACGATCCGGCTCTGTTCGGCCAGCGCCTGAAGGATCGACTGGCGTATCCACCATACGGCGTACGAAATGAACTTGAATCCCCTCGTCTCGTCGAACTTCTCGGCGGCCTTGATCAGCCCGAGATTTCCCTCGTTGATCAGATCGGGCAACGACAGGCCTTGGTTCTGATACTGTTTCGCAACAGAAACGACGAACCGCAGGTTGGCGCGTGTCAGTTTTTCGAGCGCTTCCTTGTCGCCCTTCTTGATCCGCTGCGCCAGATCGACCTCTTCCTCCACGGTGATCAAATCCTCCTTACCGATCTCCTGCAGATACTTGTCCAGCGACGCGCTCTCGCGATTGGTAATGGATTTGGTGATTTTTAATTGTCTCATGTTATCCCTTTCGTTGTTACGTGTCTTCCGCCTTCGAGAGGAAAGATTGTCCGGCCTCCTTATTCCGGAGGCCGGACAACCCCTCGCAGGGCAATCACCGGGGATGACTTCGGCCGCTTACTTGACGGTAGGCGAGTAGGCCACCACACGACCGTCGGGATATACGCCCTCGATGTATTCGATCTTCGACGTGATCCGGTTCAGATCGCCGATCGAGCGAACGGGACGATCGTTGATGTTCGTGATGATATAGCCTTTGCGAATCCGCGCGCTTTCGAGTATGCCGCCCGGCTCGATACCTACCACTTGCACGCCTCCGCCGATCTTCAGCGCCTTCTTGGTCCGCTCGGACACCTCGGCGAACTGACCTCCCAGCGCGTCGTATGCCGAAACGATATCCTTGGTGATTACCTCGGTGTTGCCTGCCTTATTACGCAGGACGACCTCGATTTGTTTCACGTCCGAGCCTTTTTTTACTCCGACCGTCACCTTATCGTTGGGCCGATGCTTGGCGATCTCCTCGGAAAGCTGAGCCGAACCGTCTATTTTGATGCCGTTGATCTCGACGATCACGTCGCCCGAGCGAATGCCGGCCGCATGGGCCGCCCCTTCCGGATCGACTTCGGCGACATAGATTCCGCCCGGCTCCCGAATGCCGGTTTTCTTACCCTCCTCCGTCTCGAGGAACTCTTCGGTCAGCGGAATATACTGAATGCCGAGCATCGCGCGCTGCACGACTCCGTGCTCCTTCAGGTCGACGACCACTTTCTTGACGATCGACGTCGGAACGGCGAACGCATAGCCGATGTAAGTGCCGCTGCGCGACTGGATCAGCGTATTGATGCCGACCAGCTCGCCTTTCGCGTTGACCAGCGCGCCGCCGCTGTTGCCCGGATTGACCGCCGCGTCGGTCTGGATGAACGACTCGAGGCTGAACTGGCTCGGCAGCGCCTTCAGGCTACGGCCTTTGGCGCTCACGATGCCGGCCGTAATCGTGCTGCGCAGGTCGAACGGGCTGCCGATGGCGAGCACCCACTCGCCCAGACGCAGGTCGTCCGAGTCGCCCATCGGGATCGTAGGCAGGTCCGTCGCGTCGATCTTAATGAGCGCCACGTCGGTCGTCGGGTCGGTCCCGATCACCTTCGCGTCGAACGAACGGTTGTCGTTCAGCGTCACGCGCAGTTTCGTGGCGTTTTCCACGACATGGTTATTCGTGACGATGTATCCGTCGGGGCTGATGATCACGCCCGACCCGCCGCTCTTGCGCTCGCGCGGCTGCTGGGGCTGCTGCTGATACCCCCGGGGCATGCCGAAGAACTCGAAAAACTGCTCGAATCCGCCTCCCCCGCTGTAATAGTCGTTCTCGACCTCCTGCGTATTGACGATATTGACGACGCCTTTCACCGCATTCTCGGCGGCATACGTCAGATCGGGATAGCTCCCCGGCTCGTAAGAAGTGAAATGCGTACCCACGTTCGAAGCGAACTCGGTCGAAGGAGCGGCATAGGCCTCGCCCTTCTCGGTCGCCCGGGCCACGCTGTAGGCAGTCGCTGCGCCGGCGGCCATCGAGGCGGCCAGCATGCCTGCAAATAACAGAACCTTTCTCATAGAAATAAGTGTTAAAATTATTAAAATAAAAAAGGTAAAATCAATTCATTTCGGTTCGAATTTTCGTTTTCCGGCAGGCGGCTTTCCCGTTTCGACATACGTTCGGGCCAGCCGCCCCCGTCTTTTTTCCGGCCCGCAGAATCCATACCAGACTCGGCAAGGAAAATTTCCGGGACACAATACAAACTCCGAAAGAGCCGCCCGTATTGTGTATCATCTCGTTTTTTTACCGTTTTCAGCCCCCGCCCTCCGTGACAGAAAACCGCTTCCGGTCCTCCGAGGCAATACCGAGCCGCCCAAGAAAATGTCCGGACTCCCCCCGCCACAATGACGGCAGCGACGGTCCTAACCTAATAAATTAAAGGAGCGGCCTCCCGGAAAGAGCGCGGCGCCCGCATCGGGCCGTCTGAACCGATCCGGCCGAACGGGCGACGACAAGAGCCGCCCCTGCTCGGGAACGGCTCCTGATCATGCGCTTCTATGGCCGTAGGCTATTTCAGCCCGAACTCCTTGCGGATCGCGTCGACGGCGTCGAGCTTCTCCCAGCCGAAGAACTCGATCTCCTTCTGCACCGGCTTGCCGCCCTCGTAAACGGTCTCCACCTTTTTATAAGGACGGTTGCCGAAATGGCCGTACGAGGCCGTGGCCTCGAAAATCGGATTACGCAGGCCGAACCGCTCGACGATCTTGGCCGGGCGCAGGTCGAACAATTTCGCTACGCGGCTTGCGATCTCGCCGTCGGAAAGTCCCAGCTTGCCCGTACCGCGCGTTTCGACGTACACGCTCAGCGGCTCGGCGATCCCGATCGCATAGGCCAGCTGAACGAGCACCTCGTCGGCGACGCCGGCAGCGACCATGTTCTTGGCGATATGCCGCGCCGCATAGGCCGCGCTGCGATCGACCTTCGAACTGTCCTTGCCCGAGAAGGCCCCGCCGCCGTGCGCGCCCCGGCCGCCGTAGCTGTCGACGATGATCTTGCGGCCCGTCACGCCCGTATCGCCGTGAGGCCCCCCGATCACGAACTTGCCGGTCGGGTTCACGTGCAGGATGTAGTCGTCGCCTATCAGCTCGCTCAGGCGGTCGCCGGCGCGCTCCAGCCGCGCCTTGGTTCGCGGAATCAGGATGGTTCGCACGTCCTCGCGGATCTTGTCGCACATGGCCTTCTCCGCCGCCTTCTCGCCTCCGGCCTGCTCCGGCGTGACGAACTCGTCGTGTTGCGTCGAAACGACGATCGTATGCACGCGCTTCGGACGATTGTCATCGCCGTACTCGATCGTCACCTGGCTTTTCGAGTCGGGCCGCAGATAGGTCATCACCCGGCCCTCGCGCCGAATGGCGGCCAGTTCTTTCATCAGCACATGCGAGAGAATCAGCGAAGCCGGCATCAGCTCACGGGTCTCGGAGCAGGCGTACCCGAACATGATGCCCTGATCGCCGGCTCCCTGCAGCTCCTCGCTCTCTCGCACGACGCCCTGATTGATGTCGGGCGACTGCTCGTGAATGGCCGACAGCACGCCGCACGAGCTGCCGTCGAACTTGTAGTCGCTTTTCGTGTAGCCGATCCGGTTGATCACGCGCCGGGCCACCTCCTGTACGTCGACATAGGCCTCCGAGCGCACCTCGCCCGCCACGACGACCAGTCCCGTCGTACAGAGCGTTTCGCAGGCTACCTTCGAATGATTGTCATGACGAAGAAACTCGTCGAGAATCGCATCGGAAATCTGGTCCGATACCTTGTCGGGATGTCCCTCGGACACCGACTCGGACGTAAACAAAAATCCCATTTTTTAAAATTTTAGCGTATGACTTTAAACAATGGGAAAAACTCAGCTGTCGGATAGGAGAAATACTGTTTTTAGCATTTTTTTCCGTGGTTGCAAGCGGCCAAATCTTTCCACAAACGGTCCGGCGCATGCCGTCCCGAGCCGCAAAGATAGCATATTTTCGGAAGAATGGCATCCGAAACTCGAAATATCTGTCTTATCCGAAAAAGCGGCGCATTCTCAGAACGGATAGCCCACGCCGAAATTGAGCGTCGTATTCTTCAGTCGGAAATGCTGAATCCAACGCTCCCCGGCCGGTTCGTTCGGATTGTGGAGCTTGATGCCCCAGTCGAGACGGAAGACGAAGAAACCGAAATCGAAGCGCGCGCCGAGACCGGTATTGAATCCGAGCTGTTTGTAGAACCGGTCGATTTTGAACCGGGTCTCTTCCGTGCCGCCCTGATTCATGAACCAGATGTTGCCCAGATCGAAGAACAGCGCACCCTGCAGAATGCCCCAAACCGGGAAACGGGCCTCGAGGTTGGTCTCGAGCTTGAAATTGGCCAGCTGGCTCGGATAGTCCGAGAAGTCGCGCTTCGGGTCGCCGCCGGGACCGAGCGTGCGGGCCAGCCAGCCGCGCATGCTGTTGCTGCCGCCGCAATAGAACAGCCGCTCGAACGGGATCGAGCTCGAATTGCCGTAGGCGTAGCCCCATCCGCCGTAGAACCGGTATACGATGCTTACCTTGGGAGCCAGCACGAATTTCTTGGCGATGTTCGCGTCGATACGGAAATACTGGGCGTATCGGATGCCGAACAGGCGATGGTAGGGCTCGCCGTCCGCAAGCCTCTCTTTCGAGCCGAACAGCCGGCTCAGACCGTCGATCAGGTTGCCGTTCGTCTCGAAGTTGAAGCGCATCATCAGCGAGCTCCGGTCGACGCGACGGCTCTGATTGTTGAAAATATACGATCCGGAGAGCCCGGCGATCAGCTGCGAGGTATAGCTGTTGCGCAGATAGGGGTTTTTCAGGCTGTTCAGAAAGGCCGAGTCGACCTGACGGAGCTTCACGACGCTGATGTCGGCCGGACGCAGCACGAACGAGCTGTTGCGCCCCTTGCCCCACGAGTAGCCCCAGACGGCGCTGGCCAGCGCCCGATGATAGTAGGGGCGGCGCTGCACGCTGTACGAAACCTCGACTTTCGTACGCGGATCGACAGCCCGGTTATAGCGATTCACCCGCAGCGGAGTAATCAGGCGCGGGAACGAGAAGGAGGTCGTGACGCCCAGCTCGAACGAGTTGCGCTTGGTTTTCACGCGCGTGAACTCATACCCGCCGCGCACGCTTACGTCGAACAGCTCCACGCCTCGGAACAGATTGCGGTTCTGGTAGCCGAGCGTCGCGGTCAGCCCGAAGTAGTCCGACGAGGTGGTTCCCTCCAGCTCGACCGAGTAGCTTTGCCTCAGCGCAGGCGTGCAGAGGATGTTGCAGTCGAGATACCGTTCCGAGGAATAGGCGACGGCCGAAGTGTCGGTCGCGGCGCCGGGGCCGCCGATATAAGTGACCGGACTGTCCCGGCCGGCCGAGTCGGACGCTTCCGAAAAGAGCACGCTGGCGCTTTTGTAGTATCCCAGCCGCATGATATTCTCATAAGTTCTCTTGACGTCGCTCTCGTTGTACAGCGCATTCGGATAAAGATTCACGGTACGGCGGAGAATCGAGGAGCGGACTTTCGGACGGGCGTCGTAAACGATTTTCAATCCCCTGTAGAGAGTCGTGTCGAGCCGCGAATTGTACAGGCTGTCGCTCACCGCCTTCGCCGGGTCGTATCCCGGAAAGACATAGATATCGCGCAGGCGGTACACTCGATTCTCCTCAACGATCGGCTCCCCCTCGGGCGTATAGCCTGCCATATAGGGCTTGACGACCATCGTCAGGTCGATCGTGCGGTCACCGGCGGTCGAATCGGCGACATACTCGATGTTGTTGATCGAGAAGTTGTAGTATCCCCGGTTCTTCAGGAACGACGCGATGCGCGACCGTTCGTCGTTGAGCACGTTGCCGTCGAAAATGCCGCCGGTACGGAGCAGCGAGGAAGCCGTATCGCTCAGGACGACCGGCCGCAGCGACCGGTCGCGGAAGCGATAGCCGATCTTTCCGATCCGGTACGGATCGCCCTGACGGGCGAAGTAGGTGACGCGGGCCCGCTTGCCGGCCGTGTCGACACGGAACCATGCCTCGGACTGCAGAAAACCCTTGCCGTCCATGTAGATCTTCATCGCCTGAGAGGAACGGGCCGTCAGCGACGAGTCGAGCAGTACGGGCGCTTTCCCGATCTTGCGCTTGAAGCGGTTCCACCATGTGTTCTTCCGTTTCGGGTTGGAGGAGTTATACGCCCAAAGGTAAAAGTTCGTTCCTAACAGGCGTTGCGTGGGATGCTGGCGAACGAACTCCTCCAGATCGGCCTTCGTGACGCGTTCCTGCTTGGAAAGCTCGCGGTTGCGCTCGATCCGGATGTCGTTGCGGGTCAACAGGTAGCTCCCCTGCGGGACGTGCTTCGTCACGCTGCATGCCCCCGCGAGCCAGCAGCATACGACCGCCGCGGCGAACCTCGCGCATCGCCTCGCTCCCCGATATATTCTTTCCTGTGGTTCCGGCACGCCTTTCTTCCTCCGATTTATTTCGCCAGCTTGAACCTGATCCGCAACACGCCGTCGGCCCAGTCGCTCGAAACGATCGCCACGGGCGGAATCTCGCTCGTGTTGCTTACGTGTTTTCCGATGCAGGGACAGCTGTCGAAAGAACCGATATGGACGATCCGGACTTCGGTCGCCCCTTCGGGCAGCCGCGACAGGTCGTAACGCTTCCGCGCCTCATCGACCGGAACGATTTCGGCACGCACGTCCGCGCCCGAGGCGATCTGTTCGTTGACCGTCCGCTCGATTCGTTCCAGTTCGTCGGGCGTCAGGCCGCGCTCGCAGCGAAAGTCGCATTTCGACTTCTTCCTTTCGATATGGGTCGTGAACGCGCGCGCGCAGCCGAGCATGCGGACGACCGCTCCGCCGATCAGGTGCTCGGCCGTATGCATGGGCGGATACTCCTCCTTGTTATGGACGCTCGCCTTGGACTCTTCCATCGTATCGCTTCATTTTGACAAAACCGCGTCTCGCCGTCCCCTGCCCGATACGGCGTACTATTCCGGCGCAAAGATAAGACTTTGCGCCGGGAACGGCTCCCCTGAAAAATCATTTCCAGTTCCGGAGCCCTTCCGACCGCCTATGCCAGACGGAACTTGACGAATTCGCCTCCGAGGTAGAACGCACCCTCGCCCGGAGTAAACTTGATCAGACAATAATTCGCATCGGACGGCCCGCCGGGGAAATGCGCCTCCAACCACGGCTGCCACATGTCGCACAGCGTCTCGGGATCGGTCACCACCTCGGCGTGTCCGATCAGGGAAACGCTGTCGTCTCGATCGTAGAACGAGGCTCCCGTCCGCATATTGCGCCGGATGTGAGCGACTTTCTCCGAATCGATTCCCGTAGCGAACCATATCGTCAGCGCATCGTCCGTCCGGAGCGTCTTTACCGGAACGGGACGCGGGAACCCCTCTCCGTTGACCGTAGCGAACGTAACGGCCTGGCAACGTTTCAGCAATTCGCTGGCTTTCTGAATGATCCTTTCCATAAGCAATCTCGTTTTGTCGGTTTGCGGTCCGCCGCCGGTCCGTCCGTCGCGGACCGGCCGGGAAACGCCCGCTGCGGCGGGCAGCCGGACCCTATTGATTGAAAAAGCCCTGCTTTTTCAGCATGTTGAAGTACTTGCGCGAGAACAGCCGGTTATCCTCGGCCGTGTACCGCCGCTCCGTGAAGATGCGGGCCAGATTGGGCAGTCCGTTCGCGCGAAGCAATTCGGCCGTCTCGGGCGAGGCTTCCCGCTCCGCCCAGATACGGTCGATCGTCTCGGGCGTATAATCCTCGTACCGTTCGCGGTGGACAACCCCTTCCAGAGGCAACCGGTCCGTCAGCGGAGGCATCTCCTCGGGCCAGCCCAACGTCACGGTCGTCACGGGCAGCACGCCTTCGGGCAGGCGCAGCACCTCGGCGATCCGGTCGGCATTGTAGATCGTCGTGCCCAGAAAGCAAACGCCCAACCCTTCCGACTCGGCGGCCAAACAAATGTTCTGCGCCGCCAGCATCGCGTCGATCGCTCCGCTCAGGAACCAAACGAAATTGTCATAGCCGGGCTCGGCTCCTCTCTGACGGCACCAAAGCGAGAAACGGCGCACATCGACGCAGAAGGTCAGCACGACCGGCGCGCCGGTCACCATCGGCTGACCGAAGTGGCAAGGCGACAACTCCTGCCGAATCGCCGGATCGGTCGTCACGACGATGCTGTACACCTGCATATTACCCGTATTCGAGGCTCGGACTCCGGCCTCGAGAATCCGCTCCAGCAGCCGCTCGTCGACCGGGTCGGACTTATAACTTCGCACCGAGCGGTGCCGGAAAATCGTTTCGATCATGTTTTTCGTGATTTATGGCCCTTCCGCCGCATTGCGAACGCACGACGGACGCCTTTTACAAATATCCGTTATTTTTTCCAAAGCAGGAAGGCTTTCTCCGAAAAATTGCCATATTTGCAGTAAGCGCGGCGCTTATCGGCCGGGCACGAGACGCATGGGAAGGAAATTCAGCAAATATCACGGAGCCGGAAACGACTTCGTCATGATCGACGGCCGCACGGAGCCTTTCGACGCCACGCCCGAGCGGGTGGCCGCCTTGTGCCGGCGCCGAACCGGCATCGGAGCCGACGGCCTGATGATCCTCGAGAGCGACCCGGCGGAGGAATTCCGCATGCGCTATTTCAACGCCGACGGCGGCGAAGCGACCATGTGCGGGAACGGCGGCCGGTGCATCGCGCTGTTCGCCCACCATCTGGGCATCGGCGGAATGCGGAAGCGCTTCATCGGCGTAGACGGCCCCCATACGGCCGAACTGCTGCGGGTCGAGGGTCCCGAGGGCGAGATACGCCTCGGGATGATCGACGTGCGGCGAGTGGAGGTGCACCCCGAATATCTGTTTCTCGACACCGGCTCGCCGCATTACGTCGAGTTCGTCGAGAGCGTCCGGGGAGTCGACGTCGCAGGGCGCGGCGCGGCGATACGCCACAGCGCCGCCTTCGCCGCCCGCGGAGGTACGAACGTCAACTTCGTCGAGATCGTTTCCGACGGCCATATCCGCATAAGGACTTTCGAGCGGGGCGTCGAGGCCGAGACGCTCGCCTGCGGAACGGGAGCGACCGCCTCGGCTATCGCTGCGGCCGTACGCACGGGCAGCCCGTGCCGGGATTACCGGGTCGACGTCGAGGGAGGCACGCTCCGCGTCGCGTTCGAACCGGACGGAAAGGGAGGCTTCACGCGGATCGAGCTGACCGGCCCGGCCCGGAAAGTGTTCGAAGGCGAGTTCGCGAACGATTTTCGGCGCGACGGAGAGCCGGAATTCCAAAAAAAATCCTAACATGGCACGAGGAGGCCGAAGCGGCCCGCAAATTGTGCAGAATCCAATACAGAACAATCGTTAACTTCATCACGTTTTCTCGCATCATGAAATCGAATCGGGGTTTCCGGCACAAAGCCAGCGACGGCGGGTCGGAGGATTTGTTAAGGCGGGCGGCCAAGCTCAGCCCGATCAAGAAAAGCGGAAAGGACAAGCGGACCATTTACAGCCAGATGGACGACGACGAGGCGGATGCCGAGTTGCTGGCGCTTCGCAAGCAAGAATCGGTACTCGACTACTTCGACGACGAGCAGGAAAGGTAGAGCCGGCATCTTCCGGACCATGCGCCCCAACTCTCCGGACGGCAAGCGGACCTTGCCGACAGCCGGAACCGCCGCTTGCCGTCCGAAGCGTCTCCCGCGCGGATCGTCCCGGAAGTGGAACGGCCCTTCGGGCAGACGGATAGCCGCATGCGCCGACGTCGGGCTTTCGATCCGCTGCGGAGTCCGCCGCGAACACCGGATCGGTTTGCCCGGACACAGGGCGCCCTCCGGAACTTCGCCGGACCGGACAGAGGGACGGCTCTGCAAGGTTCCCGCCCCCCTGCCTCCCGACAAGCCCCGGACCGGCACAGCCTTTCCGCTTGACCGTGTCCCCGGCGTGTATTATCTTTGCCTTTCGAACAGGGAAAGCGTCCCGTATATCTCTATCCGAATTATGGAAAAGTTCATCATGGCCAACGACACGGCCCTGCGGATCAGCGACAGCGGCCGGGGCGAAACGACGCTTGCGCTGCTGCACGGCTATCTCGAGTCGCTCGAAGTGTGGGAGGATCTCGCCAAACGGCTCGCTCCCTATTACCGGATCGTCGCGATCGACATTCCCGGGCACGGAATCTCGCAGGTTCGGGGCGAAGTCCACACAATGGACTTCGTGGCCGACACGCTGCAGGCCGTGCTCGAAAAGCTCGGCGTCCGTCGCTGCTTTCTGGCGGGACACTCGATGGGCGGCTATGCCGCAGAGGCTTTTGCCGAACGTCATTCCGACATGCTTCAGGGACTGATCCTGTTCCACTCGACGCCGAACGCCGACACCGAGCAGAAAAAGGCGGACCGGCTGCGCGAGATCGAGCTGATCCGAGCCGACAAAAAGGAGCTTCTCGCTTCGCAGTTCGCTCCGAAAGGCTTCGCCGAGGAGAACCGCCGGCGTCTGCGGGACCGGATCGGACAGCTCGAAGAACTGACGGCCGCGACCGACGACGACGGCATCGTCGCCTTGCTGCGAGGCATGATCGAACGCCGCGACATGAACGACATGCTGCACGCGCTGCAAGTACCCCAACTGTTCATCTTCGGCCGCATGGACGGATTCATTTCCGTCGAGACGGCCGAGCGGCTGGCAGCCGCACACCCGCAGGCCGAAGTGGCATGGCTCGAACATTCCGGCCACATGGGCTTCTGGGAGGAACCCGAAGCTTCGGAGCGAATTATCCGGTCGTTCATCGGCCGGCACGGAGGACAGGAAATAACGCCTGCATTCGATTCAAGCGATTCCTCGGCCCGATAGCACGAAACGTCCTCGCTCCGGCAAACGGCATGAACGAGAAGGCAAGACATCCCGCCGACGAACCGGGGAAGCCCGTATCCGCAAGCCGGGTATTTCCGATAACCCGAACAGCCGGCGAGTCAGGACGACGGCACTCGTAGAAAGGGCCGGAAATAAACACGGCCGGCGACCGATCTCGGACCATCCAAGACAAAAACTCCAAGGGCACGGAGTCCGTTCCCCCTCGGATATAATTCTAAAGGACGGAGACCTACGCAAAGAGGAGAGGAGACGAGCAAGAAACGGAGGCAAAGAACGGCGATCGAGAGACAAAAACAGGCCGGAGAGGCGGATTTCCGTCATTCGGAACGGCCGATGCAACGAAAACCGACGAAACGGCATCTCAATAAAATATTGAATATACAGCGCAAGCAGACTAACCTCGCATTAATTACAAACGACACATATTGCAAAATACCCGCACAACAACAAAACATTCGTAAAAATATCGCAAAAAGAATCGCCGAATGCAAAATTATATCGATTTTCTATTCGGATTCGTTGCATATCGGATATTTCTTCTTACATTTGCTTCCGACATACGTCGAAAGACGACGTGTCTTAGCTCTACTGTGAAACCTAGGAAATTTCGTTGTCCAGAGCTAAAGCACGAGCCCGCGTCGGGAGGCACCGCATGACGGATGCCGCCCGGCGAGTGTGGGTGAATCTCGGTCGGAACGCTCCGGCACGGAACGTGCTACAATTCTGTATTATGCGCATGCTTCAAGGCGTGGGCTGTTCGTGCTTTATTCGGACAAGGCTTCCTAGGGCCTCACGGTAGATAATGCGCGACGCCCACGTCTTCTTTCTTTAGCTATCTCGCCGAACAATCGATCCGGCCTGGAGTCGCACGGAATCCGTTTTTCCGTGCCGTTCGCAGCCAAAACGTCGGAAAAGCGGACCTGCCCAGTCCCTGTTTCCCGCGCACGGGAATCGTCTGCCGCCCGTCTGCGACACAGTGCACGGACGATCCGGGAAGCACCCTTTGCGGGCGGCGCCGAGCTTTTCGAACAGCGGGAGCGGCCTATGTCTACATATCGGGGCACGGACCGCCGAAACGGGAAGAGTTGGGCTTCCCGATTAGGTAAAAAAGGGGAAGATTTTTCGAGTCCGTGCCCCTTTTTTCGTTTCCGGCGATCCGCCGATCTCCGTTCCGCATCCAAAACCGGACTCGGACCCGATTTCAGCACGTCGACAAACTTCGCAATTCTTTTCTGCGGAAACGACCGAGCGACCCTGCCGGTTGACTACCGATTCGCCCGGCAGAGCGAAACGCAGAGCCAAAAAAAGCGCGGCTTCATGCGCCCGCGACAGGAAAGCACGGAAATGGCGGCGTGATACCCTCGCGGAACATGCCGGCCCGATACGAAATCCTCCTTGCCGCAAAACGACAAGGAGGATTTCGTATCGGTACATAACAGAAAAGCCGTCCCACCGGAAGGAACGGCTTCGTAAGCACGGTCGCCCGACCCGCTACAGCGCGTTGACGTGAAGCTGTACGCTGCTCTTGAGGTTGGCCGCCTTGTTCTTGTGAATGATATTCACCTTGGCGAGCTTGTCGAGCATGGCGGTCACTTTCGGAAGCAATACCAGAGCGGCCTCCTTCTCGGTCGTGTTGCGCAGCGCCTTCACGGCGTTACGAGCCGTCTTGTGGTAATATTTGTTCCGAATCTTCCGCACCTCGGTCTGGCGTATTCTCTTCTTCGATGACTTATGATTTGCCATTTCCGTAACTTTATATGATAACTTACATTTCGATGGTAGCCCATAGGAGAATCGAACTCCTCTTTCAAGAATGAAAATCTTGCGTCCTAACCGATAGACGAATGGGCCATAGCCTCATCTTTTGGCAGATTCAGCGGTGCAAAGGTAATCAAAAAGTAATAACCTGCAAATTTTTACTTCAAAAAACGCCTGTCCCCGCCTGCTTCCCGTAACCGGCGGAAGCGAATCAGCCCTTGCCGGCCCGCTCGTGCCGGTCGTAGACGAAATAATCCGCCGCCAGCACGACCAGCAGCAGAAAATAGGAGACCGAGCCCGTCAGAACGGCCCGGATCAGGACATACAGCATGCAGGCGGCCGTGGCGACCAGCAGCCGCTGCCGCTCCGTCGTACGGTCCAGGTTGAGCAGATACCCAATCCGGCGGCGGCCCACCAGCAACAGGTAATATCCGATCGAGCCGAGCGACACGACCAGACCTGCCGTCGGATAGTCGTGTCCCAGAAGCGCTCCGAGCACCGTCCATACGACGACGACCGCAACGGCCGTTTTTCTTGGAATGGCGAATATTTTCATCGGACGCAAAGGTACGACAAAATAATTTAGTAGCTTTGCGAGGTTCAAAATATCGTATCATGCCTAACTTGTCCGACAAGGGAATCTATCTGCCCCCCTCCCCGATCCGCAAGCTGGTGCCGTTCGCCGAGGCGGCGAAGCGCCGGGGAATCAAGGTATACCACCTCAACATCGGCCAACCCGACATCCGGACCCCTCAGGTCGCCGTCGACGCCGTGAAAAACATACACGACCAAGTGTTCGAGTACGGGCACTCGGCCGGAAACGAGAGCTATCGCCGCAAACTGGCCGATTACTACCGGGGCGTCGGCATCGACGTGACGACCGACGACATGGTGATCACGGTCGGAGGATCGGAAGCGATCTTCATGGCGATGACCATCTGCCTCAACCCGGGCGACGAGGTGCTGGTGCCCGAGCCGTTCTATGCCAACTACAACGGCTTCGCCATGGAGGCGGGCGTCAACATCAAGCCGATCTCGTCGACGATCGCCAACGATTTCGCGCTGCCTCCGATGGAGGAGTTCGAGCGGCTGATCACCACGCGCACCAAGGCGATCCTGATCTGTAACCCGAACAACCCGACCGGTTATGTCTACTCCGAGCAAGAGTACGAGCAACTGAAAAACATCGTGCTGAAACACGACCTCTATCTGATGGCCGACGAAGTGTACCGGGAATTCTGTTACGACGGTACGAAGTGCATCTCGGTCATGAATCTCAAGGGAGTTGAGCAGAACGTCGTGATGATCGACTCGGTATCGAAACGCTACAGCATGTGCGGCGTGCGTTTGGGCACCCTCGTATCGCGGAATCGCCGGATCATCGATGCCGCGCTGAAAATGGGGCAGGCCCGGCTATGTCCCCCTTATCTGGCCCAAGTGGCGGCCGAGGCCGCGCTCGGCGCGCCCCGCAGCTATTTCGAGGAGGTACACGACGAATACGCCGCACGGCGCAACTGCATCATCGAGGCGCTGAACAAGATCGAGGGGGTCTACACGCCGATGCCGAAAGGATCGTTCTACTCGATCGTCAAGCTGCCGATCGACAGCAGCGAGCGCTTCGCGCAGTGGCTGCTCGAGGAGTTCGAGTACGAGGGACAGACGGTCATGGTCGCCCCGGCTACGGGCTTCTATGCCTCGTGCTATCTGGGACACGACGAGATCCGCATCGCCTACGTAATCAACCGCCACGATCTGCTCGCCGCAGCCAAATGCCTCGAGGAGGCGCTCAAGGTATACCCGGGCCGCACGATCGGACGGTGACCCGGCACGCGCCGACAAGCGCCGCATCCTGCAACAGCCGCTTCCGAGCGGCTGTTTTTTACCGAGGCTATGCGCCACAAACAGGCTCTCCGATCCTGAAGGCACGATTGCGGCAGAAACCCGAAACGCGCCTCGGACGGCGCGAAAGAGGACAGTTCCGGCACCCGCTGAGAAGCACCGTGCCCTGCATACAGCCGCTTCCGAGCAGTTGTTCTTCACCGAGGCCGTGGGCGCGAAGCGTGGCTTCCTACCCTGAACGGTATTTGCGCGGCAGAAGCCCGAAACGCAACACGAGCGGCGCGAAGGCTGACAGTCCCGGCATAAAGATGCGGAAGCGGAACCCGGAACATCGATCCGCACGGCCTGAAATCGCAATGCACTGAAAAGGAAATCGACCCACTCCGCCGTTCGGGCTCCCGACGGGACAGGCGCTCCGAATCCGAAGGCAACGGCGAGCGCTTCCCGAACAATATACGGCAGCCGGTCCGGCGTGACAATCACGCCGGACCGGCTGCCGTATCTGCCGAACGCTTCAGGACAAGCGGTAGTAATGCCCTACCGCTAAATGGAAAGCACCCGCAGCGTCGTAAGCAACTGACGGTTGATCGGCTTCTGACACTTGATCGCCCGGCTGAACGGTATGTACACGAGCTCGTCGTTCTGTATGCCGATCATCACGTTGCGCTGGTCCTCGAGCAGCGCGTTGATCGCGGCCTCGCCCATCCGGCTGGCCATAATCCGGTCGCTCGCCGTAGGCGATCCGCCGCGCTGGATGTGACCGAGGATGGTCACGCGCACGTCATACTGAGGATACTCGTTTTTGACACGCTCGGCCAGTCCCATCGCTCCGCCGGTCAGCTCGCTCTCGGCCACGAGCACGATGCTGCTGTTCTTCGACTTGCGGAATCCGTTCTCGATCAGCTGGTCGAGCTGGTCGACCTCCATGGCGATTTCCGGAATGATCGCCGCTTCGGCTCCCGACGCGATCGCGCCGTTCAGGGCCAGAAAGCCCGCTTCGCGGCCCATGACCTCGATGAAAAACAGCCGCTCGTGCGAAGTCGCCGTATCGCGGATCTTGTCGACCGACTGCATGATCGTGTTGAGCGCCGTGTCGTAGCCTATCGTCGTGTCCGTGCCGTACAGGTCGTTGTCGATCGTGCCGGGAAGGCCCACGATCGGGAAATTGTACTCCTCGGCGAATATGCGCGCGCCGGTCAGCGAGCCGTCGCCGCCGATCACCACGAGCGACGTGATGCCGTGCTTGACGATGTTGTCGTAAGCCGTCTTGCGTCCCTCGGGCGTACGGAACTCCTCGCAGCGCGCCGTCTTGAGGATCGTGCCGCCCTGCTGTATGATGTTACTGACGTTCTGCGTCTGAAACGGAATGATCTCGTCGGTAATCAGGCCTCTGTATCCCCGCATGATTCCCTTCACCTCGAACCCGTTGTAAATCGCAGCCCGCGTTACCGCGCGAATCGCGGCGTTCATGCCGGGCGCATCGCCGCCCGACGTCAAGATGCCCACGCATTTGTTTGCTTCCATAATCGTTCCTCCTGTTATTAGCCGTTTCCGTATCCGCCCACCGGCGGCCGGAACCGTCCGAAACGCCTATTTCGGATCGGCTTCCGGACACCGCAAAAGTAGCAATAATTATCGTACCGCATATCCGATGCCCGATTTTTCGCAGTCCGGACCGCTGCGCCCCTCCCGATCCGCAGCGATAACGCGCTCAAGGAAATACCGTCCGTCCTCCGACGGCCGGAGATGCCGCCCCCGGTCACCACGACCGTCCCGTACAGGGACTCCTATCCGGCCTTTCTCCCGAACCGAACACGACACAAACCGGCCTGCCGCTGCAGTCGCAGCGGCAGGCCGGCCCCAGCACGCTTTCTCATTCGTACTTCCTGCGACTGAACACGACCGACAATCCGACCGCGATCAGAATCGTCGGAACGGCGATCTTGTCTAGAGGAATATGCCAATCGAGCTGATCGATCAGCAGCAGGCACAGCCCGACGGCCGCCACGATACCGCCCGCGAGCCACTTGCGCAACGCCAGCAAATAACCTCCGATCAGCACCAGCAGCATCTGCCACGAGAACACCACGTCGAACAGGCTGTCCGAAAGCAGTTCCAGATTATTCATCATCCACAATACGCCGACCACGATCAGCGTGACGCCGAGAAACAGATTTCTCGACCGCATCACCGAGGCGTGCTCGTCACGCCGCAGCTTGTCGTCATCCATTATTTCCATTGTCGTACATTATCTATCCCAATCACATACTTTGCCGCACCGGTTTCCGAGTTCCCGATGTTCCGGTTTCTCCGCACGCAGTCCCTTCCGACAGAGGCGACTTCACAGTAGGGACCTGACCGGATACGAAACCCGGGACCGCAACAGGCATAATGATTCTTCCGGGTGCGAACATGCTCGGTATATCGAAGCACATAATCGTCTTTCGTTCGGTTCCGACGGAAAGGCGAGTCGCCCGTTCCGCTTTTGCCGGAACGGCGACCGGCTATTCGGTATAATACTCGATCCGAACGGTATCCCGCAGCGTCGAGTCGCCCAGCGTGACCGTCTCGACGCGGACGGTGTCGTACCGGATCGGAATATCGTCCGGAACGCCGGCGCCGTGCCAACCGGAAGTCTTGTTGAAATACCACTCGACATCGCCCCGGTCGAACGCCTCCTCGATGCGCTCGTAGTTCTTCACGAGGTAGACGCCCAGAAAGATCAGGATCAGAACCCAGATGCCGAACAGCACCGACAACGTCGTACGGCGGCTTCGCAGGTTGAATACGAGCTTCAGCAGCAAATATACGACGATCCCGAGCGGCAGCACGATCCCCAGTACGATCAGCACCGGAATCAGCAGCGATCCGCCTGCCAGAGCGAAAGGAAATCCTACGGCCGCTCCCCCGACCAACACGGCGACGAGCCCCACGACGAGTCCGAGCACGACGAGCCCGAGCACGGCGCCGATCAGCAGCAAGAACGCCTTGATGCAAAACAGCAGCACGCGGCCGGTCACATACAGCAGTTCGGAGAATACGGAAGCCGTCCGCTCGTTGCGCGGCGAGGGCCTCGCATCGTTCAGGTCGGCGCTGATATTGCGCCGAATCGACGAGGCGGTGATCCGCTCGCCCGTCATCTCGAGCCGCTGGCGGGGCGTGCGCGCTTTCGGAATCGCAAACCAAAGAATCAGGTAGAGCAGAGAGCTCACGCCGATCAGCGAGCCGAAAAACCCGCACAGCGCGTTGACCACCGGAATCACGCTGATAACTACCAGAATCAGCAGAGGCGAACAGAACAGCAGGCGCACCAGCGTCGGATCGACGCGGAAATAAGTGGCCAACCCGTTGCAGACGCCGCCGAGCTTCGCGCCGTCCGGATTCCTGTAGAGCCGGCGGGATATGGCATTGTCCGCGCCGTTCTCAGGTATTTCGGCTCCCCCGGCGGGTCCCTGAGCGGTCACTCCGTCCGGCCACCCGAGCTGTCCTATAATCTCGCGGATCAGCTCTGGCGACACGATCATATCGGAGCTCTGACGGTTCAGAATCAGCTCGCTCACGCGCGCCTCGATATCCGAAAGAATCTCCGCGCCGTCGGGATCGTCCTTGTATGCCACCTCGATCCGGACCAGATAGTCCTTCAGAAGCTCGTAACCCTCGCTGTCGAGCACGAAGGCCACGCCCGCAATGCTCACGTTTATCGTATGGTTCATCGTCATATGCTTTAATCCTGTGAACAAGCCCGTGTCATTCGGCGGAAGCCTCCTGCGAAGCGTCCGGACGGGGAGCGCCCTCCCGGATCGTGCGGATCTGCGAGATCAGCTCGGTCCACGCCATGTCGAGCTGCTCGAGACACTGGCGCCCCTTCTCGGTAATCGAATAATACTTACGGGGAGGGCCCTGCGGCGACTCCTCCCAGCGATAGGCGAGCAGTCCCTGGTTTTTCTGCCGCGTCAGCAGCGGGTAAAGCGTTCCCTCCACGACGATCATCTCGGCCTCTTTCAGCTCGGCAATGATCGACGACGCATAAGCGTCGTTGCGCGAGATGATCGAAAGGATGCAATATTCCAGAATGCCCTTGCGCATCTGCGCCTTGATGTTGTCGATATTCATCTCGCCCATATCACTTCCTCCCCCATTCGTTTGACTCGTCCGAGCGCGGCTCGTTCGGAATGACGATCCACATGACCAGATAAACCAGCAGGCCGACCCCGAAAACGATGAACAGCGCCATCAGCACCCGCAGCAATGTCGCGTCGAGACTCGAGTATTCGGCTATGCCGCCGCATACGCCGCCGACGACGCGGTCGCGGCGGCTGCGGTACAGATGCTTCTCGTCGTTCCGGACGCATGTCTGTTCGCGTCCGGGCATGCTCCGACGCGGCTCGCCGAACTCCTGGGCAGGGCCTATCACAGCCATGGCCCGTTTGACGAGCGCCGTGTCCACCACCTGCATGCGGGGGGAGATCGCGCCGCTGAAAATGTCCGCGATGCGAGTCTCGATGTCCTGCATCGTCTCCTGATCGTCCACTCCGTCCAGGCGAATCTCGATTTCGGAAAGATAGCGCTTGAGCACGTCGTAGGCATCCTCGTCCAGAACGAAAGGCATGCCCCCGATGTTTACATGGATTGTTTTTTTCATATCGATCGGAATTATGAATTGTCGGTTCCCGTTTAATTGTATTGCAAATATATGTAATAAAATTTATACTTTGCAATACAAAGTACCATTATTTTACGACAAATATCGGAAAAACCGAAAAAAGCGCCGACAATGCAATGATTGTCAACGCTTTTTTATTCAGATTATTTTCCGGTCGCCGGAACTCATATCCCGGCATTCGGACCGCTGCACGATCCGACCCGTTACGATCTCCGGACTCGGGTCAGGCCTCTTTCCACTGGCTGCGCACCAGCTCCAGCGCCGCCGGAACGGTCTGCATGCGGTCGCCCTTGCTGCCGCACTCGAAGCTCACGTAATTCGCATAGCCCATTTGCTTGAGCGTCCGGAAACCGTCCACGTAATTGTCGACGGCTCCGTCCTCGCCGGGCATGTTGCGCGTGGCGCGGCTGGCGATATGCACATGCTGCAAGTAAGGTCCGGCGGACAGGAAGGCCCCCGAGTCGGAAGGGTCTTCGGAAGTCATATGCCAGAAATCGCCCATGCACTTCACGCCTTCGTTCTTCGCATCGCGGCAGATCGACGCGGCGTCGGCCACCTGACGCAGATAGAAAGCCTCCTTGCGATTCAACGGCTCGAGAATAACGGTCGTGCCGCATTGCCGGGCATAATCGCCCAGCAGACGCAAACGCTCGATCAGGTAATCCCGCGTAGATTGCGTATGCGGCATGACGGGCACTTGCGAATTGAACGCAGGCACCATGATCACGCCCGTCGAGCCGAGCTCTCCGGCCGCGGCGATAATTTCCCGCATCGTCCGGTCGAACTCGTCGCGTACGGCCTGATCCTCCGACAGGATAAATCCGCCGAATCCGGCGCATATCGCGCTGATTTTCACTTCGCGACCCCGGAGCGCCTCTTTCAACTCGCCGACGCGCCCCGCCAGACCCGCCCCATTGGGCTCGAGGCCGACAACCCCATGATTTTCCATGAAGTCGAGCTTCTCCTTCAGCGTCTCGCCGGGCGTAACGCCCTCTTGCAACGAGATTTTCAGTTCGGCCCCTCCTTTTTTCGGACGGCCTTTGGTCCCGCCCAGCAGATCGAGCGGAGCGACCGCCGCCACCGCTGCGCCCAGCAGCGATGCCTTCAAAAACTCTCTTCTTTTCATATAATACGATTTACATGGTTCATTCCGACGGCGGCACTTGCTCGCGAAGCCACGCGAGGAAGCGCCCGACCGCCTCGGCATCGTCCGCCGCCGGCGTCCACGGCGCCAGATCGACCGCTCCGACCGGCACATACGGGCCCGGCTTGACCTCGAAAACGACCGTTCCCGGCTCGAGCACGAGCGACCCGTGCCATACGCCCGGAGCGATGTCGAACCCATACACGCCGAGCGACGGATCGACGACCGCCCGTTGCGCGATTCGTCCCCGGTCGTCGAAAACGAACGCGGCGAGGCGCCCTCTGAGCACGACGATCGACTCGCTCTTGGGCGGAGCCGTATGTCGATGCACCGGCAGATAAGTTCCCGGTTCCATGGCATTCAGCAACCGATTGACCGGCTCGTCCTCCCGCGTATGAAAGTTATGATTCATTCGCAGACGGGGAGCGCGGAGTGCCTTTTCGGATGTTCGATCGAGCAGATCGTCGTCGATCAATACCATTTCATTCATCGCGTCCTTTTGCATGATTCGTCGGATTCATAGCGCTATGCCCCCTATTTGCGTAACGGGACGAAAGCGCATCCCGGGAAGACAGGCGAGGCGGGTATGGGATATACCCGCCTCGTTCCCGTCCCGTTGCGCGAACGGATTTACTTGCCGGTACCCGGAACGGGCACGGTATAAGCGCTCATATCCATCGGACCGAGCTCGAGCTTGGCCGGAGCGTAGCTCAAAGGCGAAGCCGTCATCTGCTCCCATGTGATCGTCTTGCCGGTATAGGCCGACTCGCGTCCCATGATGCCGCACATATTCGACAGGGCGGTCTCCTCGGCTTGTACGAAAGGCGTGTTGTTACGGATGCTGCTGATCCAATTCACATGCTCGAGCGTATAGGGATCGTTCTGCTGATGCTCGGTTTTTTCCGCCTCCAGATCGTAGCTCCAGAGCACATTGCCGTCCAGATCCTTGATCACGCAGGCACCGCTCACCATCGGACCGCTCTCCCATGTGCCTTTCGTACCATGGATGAACTCGCTGATATTCGTGTCGCAACCGTCGATCTGGCGGCTCATGCTGTGCACGTGCACGCCGTTCTCGTATTCGAAATCGACGCTGAAATTATCGTACTGGTCTCCCGTCACGCGACGCTGGCGGCTGCCGAAAGCCGTCGCGCTGATCGGCTGCTTATAGCCGAAGAACCAGTTGAACACATCGATGTTATGCACATGCTGCTCGACGATATGATCGCCCGAAAGCCACTTCCAGTTCACCCAGTCGCGGAGCATCCACTCCATGTCGGACCAGCCCTTCTCGCGCGAGCGATACCACAGCATCGGCTGATTCCAGTAAACGTTGCCGCCCGTGATCTCGCCGATCATGCCCTGCTGAATCCGCTTGAACGACTCGACATAAGCTCGCTGATGATGGCGCTGCGTGCCGGTCAGCACGCACAGCCCCTTGGCCTTGGCCTGCTTGGCGGCGGCCATGACCGTCCGGTAACCCTCCGCATCCACGCAGATCGGCTTTTCGAGGAAGCTGTGCACCCCTTTTTCCGTCGCATACTTGAAATGCTCGGGACGGAAGAACGGCGGCGTGGCTATGATCACGACATCGACGCCCGAATCGATCACGTTCTTATACGCATCGAAACCGGTAAAGCAGTTCTCGTCGGCCAGATCGACCTGATACTTGTCGTGGAGCATCTGCTTGAGGCTCTGGACCCGGTCGGGGAAGACATCGCCGATCGCCGTAATCGTCACGCCGTCGGCAGCAGCCAGAAAATTCTCGGCGGCTCCCGAGCCGCGCCCGCCGCAGCCGATCACGCCGGCCTTCAGTTCCCGTCCCGCAACGGCCTTGTCGGGCAGATCCGGAACATAGTACTCGCCCTCGGCCCTCAGCGGCTCGTAAGCGTTTTTCTTCTTGCCTCCCGCACAGGCCGAGAGGATCGGGGATACTCCTATCGCGCCTACGACGCCGGCCATGGCCGAGTAGGAAAGGAACTCCCTCCGAGTCATTGCATTCTTCTTCATATCGGTTTATTTTAGGTTGAGTCTCGTTCAAAATTTCTCCGTCTCAGACACGAGCAGCTAACGGACCGTGCCCTCGGGCGGCTCGCATACGACACGGAAACCGACGCTCCGGATATCGGAGTACCACCAGATACTCTTGGGATCTTGCGGATCGGTCTTCAGCCAGGCGTCGTGCTCGGTCTGACCCCGAGCCGCCGAACGCAGATCGGCCGCATCGTCCGAGAACTGCCCGCCCCGAACGACATGCTCGGTACCGGTCTCGGGTCCTTTCGGATCGACGGCCCCGTCCTGCATTTTCGAGTAGGCGTCGGGAGCGTACCAGTCGGAGCAGTACTCCATGACGTTCCCGAGCATATTTTTCAGTCCGAACGGATTGGGCAGCACGGCCGAAGGCTCCTGCGTGCGGTTCGGGCTGTTCTTCGCATACACGACATAGCGGTTGATCCCGGCCGTATCGGCATCGAAAAACTTGCGCCAGAATCCGCGGTCGGAGAAATCCTTCGGACTCCCCTCGAAGAAATAGGGCGTCGACGTACCGCCGCGTGCGGCGTATTCCCATTCGGCCTCGGTAGGCAGGCGGTATTTCTTTCCCGTTTTCTTCGACAGCCACTGGCAGAACGTCTCGGCCGCATAGTGCGTCATCGTGATAGCCGGCCTCTCGCCGCTTCCCCAACCCTGATCGGGCGCTCCGAAAGGAGGCGTGGGACCGCTCACGGCATCGACGTCCGGATCGGAATTATTCGCATAGACGACCTCGGGCGGCGTCCTGCCTTCGGTCATCGTCTCGGAATAGAAAGCCCAGTACATGTCCCATGTCACCTCGGTCTCGCCCATGAAAAACGGCGAGACGGTCACTTGGCGCACAGGTCCCTCGTCGTCGCGGCGGAACGGTTCGTCCTCGGGACTGCCCATCGAGAACGTACCTCCCGGTATGGCCTTCATGTCGAACGACACGGTCGTTCCCGGAACGGTCTCGGTGAAATTCTCGAACGCGACGACTTCGGCCGGAGCCGCATACGGTTCGCCGCGCCGGGCGGCCTGCTGAGGCACGCCCTTCATCCGCTCGTGCTTGTAGTTCGGGTCGTAATGGCCCACGTCCAGATGACAGCTGATGCACTGCAGGTCGAGCTTCTGCTCGTTTTCCTCGTAATAAAGGTGGGCCGTGATGCCGTCCTGACTGATCCGCGACGGATACAACTGCTTGTGGCACTCCTTGCACGACTCGTTGTAGACGATCTTCACAGCATGTTCCAGCTGTCCCTTGCTCTCCCAGTCGAACGACGCGCTATCCTTGGTCAGATAGGACCACACGTCCCGAAGCCCGGTCGTAGCCTTGGCCATGAAATACTCGAGCGACCCCCGGGGCGGGAGATGACACTCGGCGCAGCCGGTAACCGCGCCGCTGCGGCTGTTGTGATGGACCGACAGCTTCCAGCTCTGGTCGGCGCCGGGATGAATATGGCACGACTGGCACGACTCGTCGGTCGAGCTATGCACATACACGCGATTCAGAGCAATCGTAACGCTCACGCCGACGGCGAAAGCAGCTAACGCGACCCACGGCAGAAACCGTCTCTTCCTGCCTTCATCGCGGATTTTTCCTTTTCTTCGTTTGGGTTTAAAAAATAACATGCGCGAAACCGACTTTCGTTGCTTTTACAAAAACGGAAAGAATCCCGATCTTGATACAAACTTACGAAAAATATCACGGAATATATCACGGAAAGGACAAAATATCTTCCGAAAGACCGATGTTCTCTGCGACAGAAAAGACCTCCGGGCCGTCCCCCGGCAATCGAGAGGCATCGTTCAGCCTCCCATTGTACCCGAGCTTTCGCCGACGACGAACCGAAGCATCCCATACCTCGGCCGTTCCCGAAAACGCCGTTCCGTATCCGCATCTCGCCCGCCGCCGTCACGACAAGACCGAAACCGCGAGCCCGCCACAAAGCAATACGACGGGAAAGCAACCGAAGAAGTTCCGCAAAACAGAGCGTTCGTCGCCGCCCCTTTCCCGCAAATTCTTGTCCGCACATAACGATGCCCGGCTTGCTCCGACGAAAACGGGGCCGCGACCCTCCGGTCGCAGCCCCGCTGCCAATTCTCCGCGCCGAAAGGTCAGCCATTGCCGATCTCGGCACCCATCATATCGAGCAACTCGCTGGTAATCATCTGCTGGCGCGACTTGTTGTACTGTACCGTCAGTTCCTGCAACAGCTCGGTCGCGTTGTCGGTAGCCATCTGCATCGCGATCGTCCGCGCGGCGTGCTCGGCAGCGTTCGAGTCGAGCAGCATCGTGAATATCTTCAGACTCAGCACCTGCGGGACCAGCGTCCGGATCACCTCCTCGCGCGACGGTTCGACGATGTAGTCGGCGGCCACCCCTTTCGTCTTGGCGGGCTCGACCTGCAACGGCAGATACTCTTCGCGACGGAGAACCTGCGAGGCCGTGCTCTTGAAATGATTATAGACCAACTCGACACGGTCGATCTCGCGCTCGGCATACATTCTCATCAGCCTCTCGGCCAGTTGAGACGCCTCCCGGTAGGTCGGACGCTCGGCCAGCGACTGGTAGTCTCCCTGCGGGACATAGCCTGCCTTGCGGACCGCCTCGGCAATTTTCTTCCCGATCGGAAAAACCAACACCCTCTCTTTGCCGAGCGACCGGTATTCGGTCAGCGTCTCGCCGAGCTTCCGGGCTACGTTGGCGTTGAACGCGCCGCAAAGCGACGAGTTGGACGACACGGCGACCACGGCCACGCGCTCTACCGCGTTGTGTTTCTCGGCATAGGCCGAAGCGACGGCGCCCTCGGACGAAAGGAAGCCTTCGAGTATCTCGTGCAACTTTCTCTCGTACGGCAGCATGTTCTCGATAGCCGCCTGAGCTCGGTGCAGTTTCGCCGACGCGACCATTTTCATGGCCGACGTGATTTTCAGCGTGCTGTTGACCGACGCGATTCTTGCCTTGACCTCCTTGAGCGACGCCATAGCCTACGATTTTTTATACACGGACGCGACAGCGGCGGCGACCTCCTCGATCTTCGCGCTCACCGCGTCGTCGATGATGCCTTTTTTCAGCGTCGGGAACACGTCCGTCTGCTGCAGGTTGTTGATCAACGCCTTCTCGAATTCCTGCACCTTGTCCAACGGCACATCCTTGAGCAATCCGTGCGTACCGCAGTACAGCACGGCGATCTGCTGCTCGACAGGCATGGGCGAGTACTGAGGCTGAACGAGCAGGCGCGTGTTCTTCTGTCCTTTGTCGATCGTCAGCGCGGTCACGGGATCCATATCGCCGCCGAACTTCGTGAAAGCCTCCAGCTCGCGGTACTGCGCCTGATCGATTTTCAGCGTACCGGCCACCTTCTTCATCGCCTTGATCTGCGCATTGCCGCCGACGCGCGACACCGAGATACCGACGTCGATCGCCGGCCGGTTGCCCTGATTGAAAAGATTCGTGTCGAGGAAGATCTGCCCGTCGGTGATCGAGATCACGTTCGTCGGGATATAGGCCGACACGTCGCCCGCCTGCGTCTCGATGATCGGCAGGGCCGTCAGCGATCCGCCGCCTTTGACTTTCCCCTTGAGCGTTTCGGGCAGGTCGTTCATCTTCTCGGCCACTTCCTGCTGGCCGATAATCTTGGCCGCGCGCTCCAACAGACGGGAGTGCAGGTAGAAAATATCGCCCGGATAGGCCTCGCGTCCCGACGGACGACGCAGAATCAGCGATACCTCCCGATAGGCGACCGCCTGTTTCGACAGGTCGTCGTATACGACCAGCGCATGCCGCCCCGTATCGCGGAAATACTCGCCGATAGCGGCACCGGCGAACGGCGCGAAGTATTGCATCGCGGCCGGATCGGACGCCGTAGCGGCCACGACGACCGTATAGTCCATCGCGCCCCGCTCGCGCAGCGTGTTGACGATCGTCGCCACCGTCGAACCTTTCTGCCCGATCGCCACGTAGATGCAATAGATCGGATCGCCGGCCTCGTAGTTGCTGCGCTGATTGAGTATCGTATCGATCGCAATGGCCGTCTTGCCGGTCTGACGGTCGCCGATAATCAGCTCGCGCTGGCCGCGTCCGATCGGAATCATCGCGTCGACGGCCTTCAGGCCGGTCTGCAGCGGCTGATTCACCGGTTGCCGGAAAATCACGCCCGGCGCCTTACGCTCCAAAGGCATCTCGGTGGTCTCCCCTCCGATCAGGCCGAGCCCGTCGAGGGGCTCGCCCAGCGGGTCGATCACGCGGCCGAGCATTCCCTCGCTGACGTTGATCGACGCGATGCGGCGCGTCCGCTTGACCGTGTCGCCCTCCCTGATCTGGTCGGTCGGACCGAGCAGCACGGCCCCGACATTGTCCTCCTCGAGGTTCATCACGACAGCCCGGATGCCGTTCTCGAACTCCAGCAGCTCGTTGGCCTCCGCGTTCTGCAAGCCGTAGATGCGGACCACGCCGTCGCTGACCTGGAGCACCGTGCCCACCTCGTCGAAACGAAGTTTCGTATCGATCCCCTCGAGCTGCATCCGCAGCACGTCCGACACCTCGCTTGCCTTTATACTTTCAGACATACCTTTCAATTTTTTTCGTTAACATTTCCGGCCGCTGCCGCTCAGACGATCCGCCGGTTCTTCTCGGCGAACTGCCGCTTGATGCTGCGCAGCTGCGTCGCAACGCTGGCGTCCAGCCGCTCGCAGTTCATCTCGAAGACGAATCCGCCGATCAGGTCCGGCTTCACGGAAGCCTCCAGCTCGAGCTTCCCGCGCGTCTGCGCCTCGATCAGCTCCTTCAGGCGGCGCTCGGTATCGGGCGCCACCGGGACGGCCGTCTCCAACTTGCCCGTGCTGATCCCGTGCGCCTTGCGATACTGTTCCCGATACATCAGCGCGATCCATTGCAGGAAACGCTCTCGACGGTTATGCAGCACCAGTTGCGCGAAACACTCGAGCACCTCGCCCGGATCGCCTCCGCAAGCCGCGTAGACCAGCTTGAGCTTCTCGGACTCCGGCAGCACGGGATTGTCCAGCGCGCGCCGCAACTCCGGCTCGCGCACGAAAGCGGCGGCCAGCTTTCCCATCTGTCCGTAGACCCGTTCGTCGCAGCCTTTCTCGGCAGCAAATTCGAACAGCGCCTTGGCGTACCGCACCGGAATCATTCCTGTATTCATAACGCTATTGTTTCATGGAGGGCATTTCGTCCAGCATCCGCTCGATCATCGTCATCTGAGCGGGCGAGCTGTCGAGCTTGCCCCGGATCACTTTCTCGGCGATGTCGACCGACAGCATGGCGATCTGTCCGCGCACCTCGCGGATGGCCGCCTCCTTTTCGAGCCGTATCTGGCGCTTCGCCTCTTCCAGTTGCTTCTGGCCTTCGTTCTGAGCCTGAGCCTTCGCCTCCTCGATGATCCGCTGTTTGGCGGCGGCGGCCTCGTTCAGGATACGCATCTGCTCCTCGCGAGCCTTCTGAAGCAGAGCCTCGCTCTCGGACTTGATGCCGGCCAACTGCTCGTTCGCCTGCTTGGCCGCTTCCAGAGACTTTTCGACGTAAACCCTCCGCTCCTCCACCATCCGGGTAATCACGGGGAAGCCGAACTTCGCCAGAAGCACGAAGACGACCCCGAAAGAGATCACCATCCAGAACAGCAGGCCCGACTCGGGTTGTAAGAGTCCCATAGCTTATCCTTTCCGTTAAAGCGCGAGGAAACAAACCACCACGGCGAACAGGGCGACGCCTTCGACCAGAGCCGCGATGATGATCATGTTCGTCCGGATATCGTTCGATGCCTCGGGCTGACGCGCAATGGCCTCCATGGCCGATCCGCCGATCTTGCCGATGCCGATGCCGGCTCCGATCGCCGCCAGACCCGCTCCGAGAGCCGCTCCCAGCTTACCCAAACTTAACTCCGCAGCAACTTGCAACAAAATTGTCAGTAACATAGCTTCTTTGTTTTAAATGTTATTGTTTCGAATTAGTAATCGTCCTATCTCATCGTTCCTCATTTTCAGGAAATCCTCCGTTACCTCGATCCGCCGTCGGCCTCGGGCCTCCGTTCCGGTGCGAAACGTCAGATTTCCGCCTCCTCGTGCGGCTCGTGCCGAACCCGCGCCAGTCCGATGAACACGGCCGACAGCATCGTGAAGACATAAGCCTGCAGGAACGCCACCAGCAGTTCCAACAGATTCATGAATATGCTGAACAGCACCGACACGAACGTCATCGACGCATTCACGGCCGCCCCCATGCTGACCGTCACGAAGATCACGCACGTCAGGCTCAGAATCACCGCATGTCCGGCCATCATGTTGGCGAACAGACGGATCATCAGCGCGAACGGCTTCGTGAAAATCCCGACCAGCTCGATCGCCGGCATCATCGGCACGGGAACCTTGAGCCATGCGGGTACTTCGGGCCAGAAAATCTCCTTCCAGTACTCCCGCGTTCCGAACAGGTTCACGGCAAGGAACGTACACAGCGCAAGCACCAGCGTCACGGCGATGTTGCCCGATACGTTCGCCCCGCCCGGGAAGAACGGGATCAGCCCCATCAGGTTGTTGACGAAAATGAAGAAGAACACCGTCAGCAGATAGGGCGCGAACCGTTTGTAATCCCGGCCGACGCAACTCTTGATCAGATCGTCGTGGACCATCATCACAAACATCTCCACCGCGCCGACGAATCCTTTCGGCACGGCCTTCTCGACCGTCCGCTTCTTGTACCATCTCGCTACGCCGAGCACGATGCAGATCAGAATCAGACTGTTGAGCATCAGCGCGAAAGCCGTTTTCGTGATCGACAGATCGAGCGGTCTGACATCTTCTCCGTCGATCCGTTCGACGATCTTGCCCTCGTAAGGTCCCTCCGCCGCAATCCGGTAGCCGCCGTACTCGGCCCCGTGAGCCAGACGCGACGACATGAAGACATCCCAGCGCCCCGTCTCGCTTCGCAGAATCACCGGAAGCGGCACGCTCAGCTCGCGTCCGTTCCACGACGTGATATGCCACTCGTACGAGTCGCCGATATGTCCGAAGACGATCCCTTTCACATCGACCGTCTCGCCCGACCCGCCTTGGGCGGCCGCTGCGGGCAGAGTCCCGAAAACGAGCAGGCAGGCGCAAATCAGTATGTAGCGTAACTTAGTCATCGTTTTCTCGTCCTGTTTCCGGTTTCTTTCCGTACTTGCCGAAAAGCACCGTTTCATAGATCAGGTAAATCAGATAATATCCCATGAGCGTCAGCACGAAATCCGTGTTCTGCACGCCGACGCCCAGCGTATAGACGCCGATGGCGACGATCGCCAACAACAGCTTGGCGACTTTCATGCCCATGTAGAGCCAAATGAAACGCTTGCGTCCCCGGTTGCGGTCCAGCAGCGTAATGAACAGCAGCTCCCACAGCAGAAAACCCAACGGAATGTACGGAAAGACGCTCAGGTAATGCCCCGGAAAAGCCGACCGGATCAGCGCGGCGCCGCCCCATCCGGCCGCCAGCGTGAGGATCGTCACCCCGATGACGAACCGCCTTGCGAATCTGTGTTCCGAATCGTTCATCGCTCTTTCCGACTATGGCCAAAAACCGCGCCGCTACCCGACGCAAACCGTCACCCTGTTCTTTTTCACCTCGACGAAACCGCCCTCGACCGAGAGCGATTTCTCCTCGCCTCCCTTCTCGACGTACTTCACATTCCCACGCACGAGCGCCGAAATGATCGGGGCATGGTTGCGCAACACGGTGAACTCCCCCGATGCGCCGGGCAGCGTCACGCGCTCCGCCTCGCCGCGGAAAAGCGTCTTTTCGGGGGAGAGTATCTCGAGCGTCATACGGCAGCCTGCGCTTTGAGTTTCTTACCCTTCTCGATAGCCTCCTCGATCGTGCCCACGTTCAGGAAAGCCGGTTCGGGCAGGTCGTCGACCTCGCCGTCGAGAATCATTTTGAATCCCTTGATCGTATCCTCGATTCCGACCATCACGCCCGGCACGCCGGTAAACTGCTCGGCGACCGTGAACGGCTGCGACAGGAAACGCTGCACGCGGCGCGCCCGGTTGACCGTCAGGCGGTCTTCGTCCGAAAGCTCCTCCATGCCCAGAATCGAGATAATGTCCTGCAGCTCCTTGTTGCGCTGCAGAATCTGCTTCACGCGCTGTGCGGTCCGATAGTGCTCCTCGCCCACGACCAGCGGATCGAGAATGCGCGAGGTGGACTCCAACGGATCGACCGCCGGGTAAATGCCCAGCTCGGTGATCTTGCGGCTCAGCACCGTCGTGGCGTCCAGATGGGTGAACGTCGTGGCCGGAGCCGGGTCGGTCAAGTCGTCGGCCGGCACGTAGACCGCCTGCACGGAGGTAATGGACCCTTTCTTGGTCGAGGTGATCCGCTCCTGCATCGCGCCCATTTCGGTAGCCAGCGTCGGCTGGTAGCCGACGGCCGACGGCATGCGGCCCAGCAGGGCCGACACCTCCGATCCGGCCTGCGTGAAACGGAATATGTTATCGATAAAGAACAGAATGTCCTTGGTCCCCGTACCGGCATCGCGGAACGATTCGGCCACCGTCAGCCCCGACAGAGCCACCGAGCTCCGGGCTCCGGGAGGCTCGTTCATCTGGCCGAACACGAGCGTCGCCTGCGATTTCTCGACCTCGGCGTAATCGACCTTCGACAAGTCCCACTCGCCCTTCTCCATGCTTTCTTTGAAAGCCTCGCCGTAACGGATGACGCCCGACTCGAGCATCTCGCGCAACAGGTCGTTGCCCTCGCGAGTACGTTCGCCGACGCCCGCGAACACCGAAAAGCCGTGGTGTCTTTTGGCGATGTTGTTGATCAGCTCCATGATCAGCACGGTCTTGCCGACGCCCGCCCCGCCGAACAGGCCGATCTTTCCTCCCTTGGAGTACGGCTCCAACAGGTCTATCACCTTGATTCCGGTGTAAAGCACCTCCTGCACCGTCGTCAGTTCGTCGAACTTCGGCGGCTCGCGGTGAATGGGGTAGGCGCCCTTTCCGTCGAGCGGCTTCATGCCGTCGATCGCCTCGCCCACGACGTTCATCAGGCGGCCCTTGATCTGCTCGCCCACGGGCATCGTGATCGGCCGGAAATACGAGACGGCCTCCATACCGCGGCGCAACCCGTCGGTACTGTCCATCGCCACGGTACGAACCGTATTCTCGCCGATGTGCTGCTGCACCTCGACGATCAGCGTCCGGCCGTCGTCGCGGCGGATGTCCATCGCGTCATGGATGCTCGGCAGCACGATCTCGTTCTCCGGTCCCTCGAACGCCACGTCCACGACCGGGCCGATGATCTGCGAGATATGTCCCGTGATTTTACGACCGCCGGCAGCGCCTGCTATTTTTTCCGATTCCATACTCTATATCCTGTTTAAAACACGTTCAAAGGTACGGAGTTGAACGGGACAAAAAAGTCCTGACACGCCTAATTGATGACCTAAAAGTCGTTTTCGGGCTTTCGTTTCGCTTGCAACTCCGCTACGGTATGACTACCTTTGTTCCGGTTCGTTTCCAATTTAACAAAAGTTCCCCCGATGGCAAAAAAAACAGCGCTTCCCACAGTCCGCATCGCCCAGCTCGCCCGGCACGAGAGCGGGGGCTACCTGGCTGCCAATCTCGCCGTCTCGGACGACGGATGGAACGGGCTGGAACCGTTCGACCGCCCCGTCCGGCTCGGGGGAGGAGCGCTCGTGCTGTGCGCCGGCGGCCGATGCCGCATTTCGATCAACCTGAAAATCTACGAGATCGTCGAAAACGACCTGATCGTGCTGTTTTCCGGCTCGATTGTCCACGTATCGCAGCGAAGCGACGATCTGAGCCTGCGCGCCGCGGGATTTTCGACCGACTTTCTGAAGGGCGTTCCGCAATCGGTCGTCCCGCTCTACCCTTATATGTTCCACAATCCGGTCCTCCTGCTGTCGCACGAAGACGCCGACATGCTGGCGGACTACTTCGACCGGCTGCGCGAAAAGGCAACGCGGCAGAATCATCTCTATACCCGCGAGATCACGCTGCAATTGCTGCTGTCGATGTTTTTCGAGATCAGCGCGCTGTATCAGGCCAAACATCCGAAGGACAACCGCAGGCTGACCCGCAACGAGGAAATCTTCAAACGGCTCATGCAGCTTATCATGCGCCACTACCGGGAACAACGGGCAACGGCTTTCTATGCCCGGGAACTGTGTCTGACACCGAAGTACCTCGCCTCGGTGGTCAAGAAGATCAGCAACCGGAGCGTGGCCGAATGGATAGCCGAGGCGGTGATTCTCGATGCCAAGACCCAGCTGCGTACCTCGCAGATGACCGTCCAGCAGATAGCCAACTACCTGAATTTCCCGAACCCCTCCTTTTTCGGCCGTTTTTTCAAGAAGCATACCGGAATGACGCCGAAAGCCTACCGGCTGAGCGAATAAGCGGTATGCGCCGCCGCCCCGTTGCACGACATCGCGCCGCCGTCCCCTCCGACATATGTTCCGTCGGCCGGGAACGGCGTCGGAAAAACAGGAAACCGCCGGCCGAGCGCCCGACGAAATCCCGATGCGCGAAACGCCTACAAGCCGCCCTTGCCTTTCCCGCCGAAAAGCTCGTAAGCCGAAACGGCCAGCGTCGCCATGCTGACACGGCAGGCCGGAGCGGCCCCGACGATCGCTTCGGCGCAGGCCGCGAGCGTAGCTCCGGTAGTCAGCACGTCGTCCACGAGCAAGAGATGCCGGCCTTCGAGCGATGCGGGGCGACGAACCGAGAAAATGCCCTTCACGTTATCCCAGCGCTCGCTGCGATCGGCCGTTTTGGCCTGCGAGCGGTTGTACCCGCTTCGGACGACGCTGCGCGCGTCGAGCGGAACTCCCAGCGCCTCGGCGATTCCGCGCCCGAAGTATTCGGCCTGATTGTATCCCCGGCTCAGCAAGCGCCGGTAGTGCAGCGGAACCGGCACGACCACGTCGACATCCCCATAGAGCCCGCTTTCGCGCAGCTCGGTCCCGAACCACCGGCCGAGCCGGAGCGCCGTCCGCCACTGCCCCCGGTACTTGAATCCGTGAATCATCGAACGATAGGCATTCCCCTGCGTAAAGAAGATCATCGAGCAGGCCTCTTGCACCGGCACAAGTCCCCAGAACTTCCGCGCTACCGGATTGTCGTGCTCGGCGCTGTAACCCGTCAGCGGCATATCCCAGCGACAGCGCGGGCACAGCAGCCGGGCTCCCTCCGGGAGCGAGCGGCCGCAGGCCGCGCAACGCTCGGGATAGAACAGGCGGAATATTTCGTAAGCATAATTCATAAGCCGACATTTCAAGTAAAAGACGGACTTATCGATATTCGGCAACCGCCTTCAGCGTATCGTTCTCGAAAATCAGGACCATTTTTTCGAGACCGATCGTGTCGGTTTCGAAATCCATATATCCGTACAGCCGGTGCCGACTAAGCAGCCGTTCTACTTCGGCCTTACTCCGGCAGGCCCGGTTGATTATCTCGGCGACGGTTCTCAGATCGGCGTCCGTATCCGCATACGATTCCTCCAGATAAGCTATCGTTACCCCCTGATCGATCACGACGTAACTCTTCCACAGAAACAGAAGCGCCGTCGAAGCGAGATAAATCCAAAAGGCGATCCTCCACCGGTTGCGCCCGCGCCCTTTCGGACGGAATCTATCATCCGTTCTCATTCCGAAAATCCTTATTGATTCGGAATAAAAATACGAAAAAATAAGATGTCAGCGATCCGCCGTTTTTCAGCTTCCGCCCTGCAAAGGCTCGGATGTCGTCGATTTTTTCCGGAGCGGTCCTCGAACCGCTAACGCTTTTCACGATCCATGCGCCTCCCGACCGCTCATACGGTCCGGAAAACCCGGTTCCGCAAACATTCCGGCTCCGTTCCGCAGGCATCGTTCAGTCCGAACGGAGCGACGGGGCAAAACCGGACGACCGGCGGCAAGCGCGTTACATCGGATCGACATCGGCCGCGACCTCGACGCTCCGGAACTCGGCCCGGGCATGCAACCGGCCGAAAAGCTCCTGTAGCAGCCGCTTGGCCTCGGCCGACGGGCTCCGGCGCTCGATTTTCAGCAGGAAACGAACCAGGAAGCGGCCCCGGATACGGTCCACGGGCGGAGCCTCGGGACCCAGCAGCCGACGGCCGAACACCTCGCGAGCCGATTCGGCGAACGCCCCGGCGGCCCGCCATAGCAGCTCTTTGTCGCGGTGTCGCATCACGACGGCGATCAGGCGGCAGTAGGGAGGATAGAAAAAGGCACGCCGCTCGGCCAGCTGCGATCGGACCATCGCCCCGTAGTCGCCGCGGAGGACCTGTTCGATCACCGGATGCTGCGGCTGGGCGGTCTGGATGACCACCGTTCCCGGCTCGCTGCGGCGGCCGGCGCGGCCTCCGACCTGCGTCATCAGCTGGAACGCCCGTTCGCCGGCCCGGAAATCGGGGTAGTTCAGCAAGTTGTCCGCATTCAGAATGCCTACGAGGGACACGCCTCCGAAATCGAATCCTTTCGTAACGATCTGCGTGCCGATCAGAATGTCGGTCCGTCCCTGCTCGAACGCCTCCACGATCCGGCGGTATCCGCCCGCCGACTGCGACGTATCGGCGTCGAGCCGATCGATCGCGGCTTCGGGGAAAATGGCGGCGAGTTCCTGCTCTATTTTCTCGGTTCCGAACCCGCGCGGCAGCAGGCTTCCCGTCCCGCACGACGGGCATACGGCAGGCACGGGGATCCGGTAGCCGCAATAGTGGCAGCGGAGCGAGCCGTCGCTCTTATGATAAGTCAGCGACACGTTGCAGTCGGGGCAGTTGGCGGTCCAGCCGCAGTGACCGCACTCGACGTAAGGCGAAAAGCCCCGCCGGTTCTGGAACAGGATCGCCTGACTGCCGGCCTGCAACGCCTCGCCGATCCGGTCGAGCAGGACTTTGTTGAAGTGCGAGCGTTTTTCGCCCCGCTTGGCCGCCCGCAGCGTATCCGAAACGATCACGCTGGGCAGCACGGCGCCGCCGTACCGCTCGGCAAGCGTTACGAGCCCGTATTTTCCGGTCGCGGCGTTAAAATAGGACTCGACCGAAGGCGTCGCGCTGCCCAGCAGCGTCTTGGCGCCGCAGAGCGCCGCGAGCATGACGGCCGTATCTCGCCCGTGATACCGGGGAGCCGAATCGGCCTGCTTGAAACTGTTCTCGTGCTCCTCGTCGACAATCACCAACGACAGGAGGGGGAGCGGCAGCAGCACCGATGAGCGAACGCCCACGACGAGCCGGCCGCCGCTTCCTCCGATCAGGCGGCGGTAAACGTCCGCCCGACGGTTGTCGGTCAGCCGGGAATGGTACACGATCACCGCATCGCCGAAATGATCCCTCATCCGCCCGATCAGCTGGGCGGTCAGCGCGATCTCGGGCAACATGTACAGCACGTTGCGGCCCGCACGCAGTTCTTCGGCGATCAGCCGGATGTATATCTCGGTCTTGCCGCTGCCCGTCACGCCGTGCAGCAACACGACGTCCTTCTCGGCGAACAGCTCGCCGATCCGCTCGAAACAACGTTGCTGCGCCGGAGTCAGTTCGGGCAGGCGGAACCGGACCGCGTCGCCTTCCTTGCCGACGGCCTCCCGACGGACGGACCGGAGCAGGCACTTATCCGTCAAAGCCCTCAGTACGGCCGGAGAAGCCGTCAGCAAACGACGCGGCACGAATTTCGGGTCGTCGAAATCGGGCGGGCCGGTCCGCTCCAGATACTCGGTCATCGCCCGGTACTGCCCCCGGGCCCTCGACAGCGAATCGAGAGCGGCATGCAAATCCGCCTCGTTGCGGACCGACGGATGCAACGCGACGAAAGTCTCCTGCGGAGGCGAGTAGCTCCCGTCGACCGCCTCCTGAACCGAGAGTCCTCCGGACTTGAGCACCGCAGGCACGGCCGCTCGCATCACCAGCCCGAGCGGACACATATAATAAGAGGCCAGCCAGTCCCACAGCCTTAACTGCACGGACGTCGCCGCAGGACGGTCTCCGACCGTCCGTTCGACCGGCTTGACCTTCGCGGCGACAGGACGGTCGCCGTGTATCCGGCGGACCACGCCGGTATAATACTTGCGAGCCCCGAGCTGGACGATCACGCAACTCCCCTCGGCCAACTCCCCTGCCAAATGCTCCGGGACAGAGAAAGTCATCGCCGGAGTGGCCAGCGGAAGAATCACATCGGCATACAGCCGCTCGTCTGGTACGGAATCGCTCATGGTCGCATGTCTGAACTGATTCTGCAAAGATAGACGTTTTTGAATCGGCGCGGCGCCTCCGTCCGTTTTTTCGACGGCGGGCGAGGAAGCCGGAAAAGAGAGAAAAGTGTTGGCGGATTGAAAAATGTTGACGATATTTGAATAGGAAAACCGCAGCAGCGGGGAATGTCCCGGGCGAGCCGTTTCCCGCCGGACCGCGACAGCGGCCGGGAGCAATCCGACGAAGCCAGATGAAAGGAAATTTCTCAAAAACCGACCTGTTGAAGATTTTCAAGGAGTACGGGCTGATCTCGATCGGCGGACTGATGTACTCGTTCGCGTGGACCAGCATCCTGATCCCCGCCGGCGTCATGGGCGGCGGGCTGAACGGAATCGGCCTGTTGATCTACTACGCGACCGGGGGAACCGACGGCGGGATTCCGCTGGGCGTGACCTTTCTGGTGCTGAACGCCGTGCTGGTCGGAGTCGCATCGCTGCTGATCAGCCTGAAGTTCGGAGCCAAGACGATCTACGCGATCGGCTTTATCTCCGTCGCGATGGCCGTCATGCAGCAGGCCGTTCCCGGCAACGTGCTCGGACTGGCCGACGACAAGCTGCTGTCGGCCATTCTGGGCGGCGCGCTGGCGGGAGCCGGCATCAGCATCTGCTTCACTCAGGGCGGCAGCACCGGCGGAACCGACATCATCGCGCTGATCATCAACAAGTACAAGACCGTAAGCTATGGCAAAGTACTGATGCTGTGTGACTTGATTATCATCGGCTGCTCGCTGTTCATTTTCAAGAACATTACCTCGGTCATTTACGGCTACGTAATGGTCGCCGTGTTCGGCTACACGATCGACGCGGTGATGGCCGGCAACCGGCAGTCGGCGCAGATACTGATCGTCTCGCCGAAGTACGATCAGATCGCCGAACGCATCTTCAGCGAGATGCACCGCGGCGTCACGCTGCTCGACGGCGAGGGCTGGTACACGAAAACGCCGACGAAGGTAGTCATGGTCGTCTGCCGGAAAAACGAGACCGGCATCCTGTTCCGCGTGATCAAGGAGGTCGATCCGCATGCCTTCATGACTTTCGGCAGCGTCATGGGCGTATACGGCCTCGGATTCGAGGCGCTGAAAAAATAGCCTCCGGAATCCGTCCGCCGACACAGGGTGCGAGGACTGCCGAACGATTTCCGGAAGAGCCGACAGCGAGAAAAGCGAACCGACCTGTCCTTTCCCGGCGCGGCAAAGCGCGGCATCGGGCTTGCAAAGACCCGAGCGGAACAAAGGCCGACATGCATTCCCTCCCGGCGGGGGGAAGAAGAAAGCCGGCTCAGATCGGAACGCCTTGGTCCCGAATCGGTTCCTCCGCCGGAACGAGCCGCGTCGCGGGTAAGTTTCACCTCACGGAAACTACGTCTCTCCGCCCCCCCGAAAAGGAAAATTCCGCAACGGGCGGACGGTGCAAAAAAGCGGCGGGCTGCGGCAGACCCGGCTGCCGGAGGCAAGCTGTCGTCCGCCGCAGCGCAAGCGATGCCTCCGACCGGACAGAGAAATGTTACGAATCAAAAAGATAGGTCTGTTGCCGCGCGTCGCGCTGGCGATCGCGTTGGGAATCTTGTGCGCCTTTTGGATGCCGTCCTCCCTGTCAAGGGTATTCGCCACATTCAACGAACTGTTCGGCAACTTTCTGGGTTTCGCCATTCCGCTGATCGTTTTCGGTCTGGTCGCCTCGGGGATAGCCGAACTGGGGACCGGCGCAGGCCGGCTGCTGGGAATCACGACGCTGCTGGCCTACGGATCGACGCTGCTGGCCGGATTCTTCGCCTATTTCGTATGCCTGTGGTGCTACCCGCCGATTCTCGGTTCCGAGGCTTCTCTCGGCTCGCTCGAGACGGCCGGAGTATCCCGGCTGGCCCCGTACTTTACGGTCGAGATGCCTCCGATCGCAGACGTGACGAGCGCGCTGCTGCTCTCTTTCGTGCTCGGTCTGGGTACTGCGCGCGGCGGCGGGAATACGCTGAAAAAAGGGTTGTCGGAGTTTCGCGACGTGATCGGGCGGATCATCGAGCGGGCGATCGTTCCGTTGCTGCCGCTCTATATCTTCGGCATTTTCCTGAAAATGGGGGCCGAGGGCCAGGTGGCCGGCATTCTGTCGCTTTTTCTGAAAATCATCGCGCTCATTTTTGCGATGCATCTGCTGTTGCTGCTTTTCCAATACGGTCTGGCGGGCATCGTCTCGCGCCGCAACCCGCTGAAACTGCTTCGCACGATGCTGCCCGCCTACATGACGGCGCTGGGGACGCAATCGTCGGCGGCGACCATTCCCGTCACGCTGGAGCGGACGATCCGCAACGGCGTGAATCCCGAGCTGGCCGGATTCGTCATCCCGCTCAACGCGACGATTCATCTCTCGGGCAGCATTCTGAAAATCGTCGCATGCGCGCTGGCGATCATGTGGATGACGGGCATGCCGATCCATACGGGTCAGTACGCCGGGTTCATCGCCATGCTGGGCGTTACGATGATCGCCGCCCCGGGCGTTCCGGGCGGCGCCATCATGGCCGCGCTCGGCCCGCTGCAGTCGATGCTCGGCTTCGATGAGACGCTTCAGGGACTGATGATCGCCCTCTACATCGCCATGGACAGTTTCGGGACGGCCGGCAACGTCACCGGGGACGGCGCGATCGCGCTGATCGTCGACCGCATCTACCGCAGGCACAAAACGCCCGATGCCGAACCGGCCGGCCAAACGGACAGCGGCGCATAACCGGGCAAACGGCCCTTTCAGCGACAACCCGTTCCTCAAGGCTCGTCCGCGCAGCTCCCTCTCATCCGATCGGACCTCGTTCCCTGCCGTCGGGCGATCTCGACTTCGCTTTTCCAACGCCGCCGCGACAGTATCCGGGTCCGGACGCACGTCGCCGCCGTGCCCGAAAAATTCCGCCGACAGACGGCTTCCCGACCCCGGACGAGGAAAATCCGCCGAAAATCCGTATCTTGTCCTCAACCACCCCGAACCGATTTTTATGAAACCGACCATTCTGCTGCTCGCCGGCATATTGATGCTGGCGCTTTGCGCCGAAGGCAAATCCTCCCGGCGCGTTCCCGCGAACGAACCCGCGACGCTCCGCGTCCACGATGCGCTCTTCCCCGCTCCTTACGGAGCCGTCCGTATCGGCGGCTATCTGGGCGAAAAGCTCGACTTGTGCATCGATAACCGGCTGATGGCTCAGGATATCGAGCGTCTCGTGCAACCTTTCCGCGACAAGCCCGACGGCAACTGGGGTTTCCGTTCCGAATTCTGGGGCAAGTGGTTCACCGCCGCGATGATGGGCTACGGCTACGCGCCGAGCGCCGAGCACCGAGCGACGGTCGACCGGGCCGTCCGCGAACTGATGGCCACGCAAAGCGCCGACGGCTACATCGGCACCTATCCCGACAGCTGTCATCTGGGCGACTGGGACATCTGGGGCCGCAAGTACGTGCTGCTCGGCCTGCTGGCCTACTACGACCAGACGAAAGAGACCGCCGCGCTCGAAGCGGCCCGGCGCGTGGCCGACCACCTGATCGCCGAGGCGGGCCCCGGGAGCGGGACGAACATCGCCGCGACAGGCTGGATCGGTTGGAAAGGACTGGCCTCCTGCTCCGTACTCGAACCCATAGCGCTTCTTTATCAACGGACCGGAGAGAAACGTTACCTCGATTTCGCACGGCATATCGTCCGCTCGTGGGACGAGCCGAACCGACTGGCACCGGCGGGCCTCCGCCTGATTCAGGAGGCTATCGGCGAAACGGCACCGTGGAAGATGAGCGGGGCACCGAAAGCCTACGAAATGATGTCCTGTTTCGAGGGACTGTGCGAACTGTACCGCGTCACCGCAGAGCCGCTCTATCTGGAAGCCGTGCAGCGGCTGGTCGACGCGCTCGTCCGCGACGAGATCATGATCGCCGGGTCGGGCTCGGTAGCCGAAATCTGGTGTCACGGCGCCGTGCGTCAGAGCGAGCCGTTCTATCAGGGCATGGAGACCTGCGTCACGGCAACGTGGATGAAACTGATGTATCAGATGCTGCGCCTCACCGGCGACAGCCGTTGCGCCGACCGGCTCGAGACGAGCCTGTACAACGCGTTGCTCGGGGCCATGTCGCCCCGCGGCGAGTGGTGGGCCTATTACAGCGGCCTGATGGGCGAGCGGGTGCACAGCCACCAGCAGTTCCCCGACGTGGTGATGAGCTGCTGCGTGGCCAACGGTCCTCGCGGACTGATGATCACGCCCTCATGGGCCGCCATGACCGGCCCGGACGGCGTAGCGCTGAACCTGTACGCCCCGCTGCAGGCCGAGGTCGCCACGCCGGACGGGCAATCGCTGAAAATCGATATGCAGACGGTCTACCCGGCCGACGGCCGCGTACGGATAGCCGTCGGCCTGCCTAAAAGCGAGGCTTTCGCGCTCCGCCTGCGCATCCCGCAGTGGAGCGAACGGACCTCGCTGCGAATCAACGGCGCCCCCTACGACGGCTATCTGATTCCGGGAACCTATGCTTCGATCGAGCGGACATGGAACGAGGGCGACCGGATCGAGCTCGACCTGGACATGCGCGCCCGGGTCGTCGACGCTCCGTCGGGATCGGGCGACCGGGCGATCGTCCGCGGACCGGTCGTGCTGGCGTTCGACACGCGCCTGATACCGCGGCGCGACGGCGTGAGCGAGCCGCCCATGTATCGCTACGAGTTCGACTGCGATGCCGACGGATACATCGACGCGATGCCGACGGAAAGTCCCGTCTCCGGAGTCGCCATGACGTTCGACGTTCCCTGCCTCGACGAAGCGGGCGGACGGCATCTGCTGCCGATGTGCGACTACGCCTCGGCGGGCAACTCATGGCAGGAAGGCAACCTGTTCCGCACATGGATCCCCCAGCCGTTCGACTTCCGCCACCTGTACGTCAACAACCTCGACTGGCACACGAACGTGACCGTCGGCGTCGGACGACCCGAAATCCCGGAGCTGTACCGTAAATGACGAGAACCGCACGGCATCGGATCACCACCGCACCTCGACGCGAATACGGGTGTAGCGGTCGCCGATGCGCAGATAGATACCGTAATCGCCGGAAGATACGGACATCGTCGCGGGCCTGATCTTCAGCACGCGGCCCGAAGCCTCCAGATCGAACGCCTCCTGCCCCGGCTCGCAGACAGCCTCGAAGTCGGAAGATGCGAGCTCGATCTCGAGCGACTCGGTCGACCAGTCGATTATGCCGACCGGATCGTCGTATCCGGGCAATCCGTCCGCGGAGACCCGGTCGGACAGATACTTCACGACGGCTCCCTTGTCCTCGGCGAGCCACGAGTCGACGTAGACCTTGCAATACTCGGACCCGACGACTGCAGCCGTCGTCCCCGAAGGGAAGACAAGCAGCGCATCGTCGGCGAAGATCATGTAGCCGTTACCGGGCATTACGGCCGCCTCATCGGTCAGCCCGCTCGTCGAGGGACCGCCGAGCGAGCCGATCCCGCGTACCGGACCGACGTCGGCGATCCAGAACGGTCCGGTACCGTAAAAATTGTCGGCCTCGTTGATATAGAATCCCGTGCTTCCCAGATAGGTCTTTCCGTTTTCCGCATCGAGCATGTTGAGCGTCACCGTTCCGGCGGGATCGGAAGGCGCATCGTCGTCCGAGCAGGCAGCGAGTGCCAGCGACAGCACGGCCGGCGCGATCCACCGCAGCATTTTCGTTTTCATAGCAAAAGTCCGTTTTTCGTCCGGTTCGTTCCGAACGGGTCAAAGATAGCGATTATTCGCTCACCGCCGCATTACCGGTCCGATTGCCGGACTTTTTCGTATCCCGTCCGGGCAGAGCCGAAAACGACCGCGGAAGACCGGCATCCCGCCAGTCCGGGTAAACGTGCAGGCCCGATTCGCCCGCTGCGGACTCCCCGTCCGAACGGCCGCACGGAAAACCGTCCCGAATCGACCGGAACCGCGCGGTATCCGAATGCCACGGAAGCGCATACGCCCGACGGGATACTTCCGGCATCCGGTGCCGTGCCGAAGCGACCGCGAAGAACGCGGGACCCAATCGGTTGAAACACGAATATGGAGTGCAGGCGAGCCATGTTTGCCGAAAAATTCCTAACTTTGTCGGGAATCGACACATCACTCCGAACACATGAAAAAATTCAAACGCTATCTTGTCACCTCGGCCCTGCCGTACGCCAACGGACCGGTCCATATCGGCCACCTCGCAGGCGTCTACATTCCGTCGGACATCTACGTGCGCTACCTGCGCCTCCGGGGCGAGGACGTCGTCTCGGTCTGCGGGTCGGACGAACACGGCGTTCCGATCACGATCAAGGCCCGTCAGGAAGGGGTCACTCCGCAGGATATCGTCGACAAATACCATAATATCATCAAGAACGCGTTCAAAGGGCTCGGCATATCGTTCGACATCTACTCGCGCACCACGTCGCCCGTGCATCACAAGACGGCCTCGGACTTTTTCCGCACGCTGTACGACAAGGGCGAGTTCACCGAGAAGACGACGATGCAGTATTACGACGAGGAGGCCGGACAGTTTCTGGCCGACCGCTACATCGTCGGGACCTGCCCCCACTGCCGCAACGATCGCGCCTACGGCGACCAGTGCGAGAAGTGCGGCAGCACGCTGAACGCCACCGACCTGATCGACCCGCGCAGCGCGATCACCGGTTCGGTTCCGGTGCTGCGCGAGACGACGCACTGGTTCCTGCCGCTCGACAAGCACGAAGCTTTCCTGCGCAAGTGGATTCTCGAAGGGCACAAGGAGTGGAAAGTCAACGTGTACGGCCAGTGCAAGAGCTGGCTCGATCTGGGGCTCCAGCCCCGCGCCGTGAGCCGCGATCTGGACTGGGGGATTCCCGTTCCGGTCGAGGGAGCCGAGGGCAAAGTGCTGTACGTCTGGTTCGATGCGCCGATCGGCTACATCTCGGCCACGAAGGAGCTGACGCCCGACTGGGAAAAGTACTGGAAAGACGAGGAGACGAAAATGGTGCACTTCATCGGCAAGGACAACATCGTTTTCCACTGTATCGTCTTCCCGGCGATGCTGCGCGCCCACGGCGGATACATCCTGCCCGAGAACGTGCCGGCCAACGAGTTCCTGAACCTCGAGGGCGACAAGATCTCGACCTCGCGCAACTGGGCCGTCTGGCTGCACGAATACCTGGCCGACTTCCCCGGCAAGGAGGACGTGCTCCGCTACGTGCTGTGCGCGAACGCTCCGGAAACGAAGGACAACGACTTCACGTGGAAGGACTTTCAGGCCCGCAACAACAACGAGCTGGTCGCCGTGCTCGGCAACTTCGTCAACCGGGCGCTCGTGCTGACGCACAAGTATTACGACGGCAGCGTGCCCGAGCGAGGCGAACTGACGGACTACGACCGCGACATACTCGGCGAGCTGCCCCAGATCAAGAGGAACCTGGAGGAGAATATCGAGAACTACCGTTTCCGCGAGGCACTCAAGGAAGCGATGAACATCGCCCGGCTGGGCAACAAGTATCTGGCCGATACCGAGCCGTGGAAGCTGGCCAAGACCGATCCCGAACGCGTGAAGACGATCCTGAACGTCTCGCTGCAGATCACCGCGTCAATCGCGATCGCCATCGAGCCGTTCATGCCGTTCACGGCCGCAAAGATTCTTGGCCTGCTGCAGATCGGCAAGCTGGGCTGGGAGCAGCTCGGCGACACGTCGCTGCTCGAGGCCGGACACCGGATCGGCGAACCCGTGCTGCTGTTCGAGAAGATCGACGACAGCGTGATCGAAGCCCAGCTGCGGAAGCTCGCCGACACGAAAAAGGCCAACATGGCCCGCGAGGCGGGAGGCCGGACCGAACCGCAGAAAGAAAGCATATCGTTCGACGACTTCGAGAAAATGGACATTCGCGCGGCGACGATTCTCGAGGCCGAAAAGATCGCCAAGACGAAAAAGCTGCTCAAGCTCGTGATCGACACCGGCATCGACCGGCGGACGATCGTGTCGGGCATAGCCGAGCATTACACACCCGAGGAACTCGTCGGGCGACAGGTGCTCGTGCTCGTGAACCTCGAGCCGAGAGAGCTGCGCGGCGTGCTTTCGCAGGGAATGATCCTGATGGCTCAGGACTCGTCCGGTAAGCTCGTGCTGCTGTCGCCGGCAGATCGGGTCGATAACGGCGCGACGATCGGGTAAAGGCTTCCAAAAACTCCGGTCCGTCCGACAGCCGGAACCGCGCCCATGCCGGACAAAGTTTTGAAGACTTAAAAACGAAGCATATGACGGACACGAATTTGGATTGGAAAAACCTTTCGTTCGGCTATATCCGGACGGATTTCAACATACGGAGCTATTTCCGCGACGGAGCATGGACGAAGCCGGAGCTGACATCCGACGAGACCGTGACGATGCACATGGCGGCCACCGCCCTCCATTACGGACAGGAGGCGTTCGAGGGGCAGAAGGCATTCCGGGGGGCGGACGGGAAAATCCGCGTCTTCCGCATCGACGAGAACGCGAAACGGCTGCGCGCGTCGGCCGACTACCTGAAGATGGCCATGCCGCCCGTCGAGCTGTTCACCGACATGGTGCGGCAGGTCGTCCGCGCCAACGAACGCTTCGTGCCTCCCTACGGGACCGGAGCATCGCTCTACATCCGGCCCGTATTGTTCGGGACCGGCCCGCAAGTCGGCGTGAAGCCCGCCTCCGAATATCTGCTGATCGTTTTCGTAACGCCCGTAGGCCCTTACTATAAAGAGGGATTCAACCCGATTCGGGTCATCATCGACCGGGACCACGACCGCGCCGCGCCGCTCGGCACCGGACACATCAAGGCCGGAGGCAATTACGGGGCGAGCCTGACTTCGGCCGAGATCGGACACGAGAAAGGCTATCCGAGCGTGCTGTACCTCGACGCGAAAGAGAAAAAGCATATCGACGAGTGCGGCGCCGCGAACTTCTTCGCGATCCGCGACGGCCGTTACATCACGCCCAAATCGCACTCGGTACTGCCCTCGATCACGAACATGAGCCTGATGACGCTGGCCGCGGAAATGGGCTTGCAGGTCGAGCAGCGCGTGGTCGACTACGACGAGCTCGGCACGTTCGACGAGGCGGGCTCGTGCGGCACGGCCGCCGTGATCTCGCCGATCGGGAGCATCTACGATCCCGAGAACGGACGCACGTTCGCCTACAACGACGGCAAGCCGGGTCCTTGGTGCGAGAAACTCTACCACAAACTGCGCGCGATCCAGTACGGCGAGGAACCGGACACCCACGGCTGGATGACCGTATTGTAACGGTCGGGCGGAGAAAGCGCGACCGTTTCGCCGGAAACGTGCATGCAGGACGTGCAATCTGTTCGGTCTGGCCGAACGGGTTAGTTCGTGCAGCATATCGTTCGTCCGCCGGTCCTCCTGCCACGATTCTCTTATCTCGAACCGTAAGACATTCGCTCGGCTCGTTTGGCAGGTATTCCGTTTCCCTCGGTCGGGAAACGGATATGCGCGGACGAATAGTCGCAGGCAATTATATACTTCAATGTGCCAGCGCGCGAATTTCCATATCCGTCGGGTGCGGTTTGCAGACGCAGACTGCGTGTCCGATTCGGAGCCTGCCCGAATTTTTTCCGACGAAGGAAACTCCGAGCCGTAAAACCGGAAGCATCGGAAATCCGACGGCCGGTACGGCAGGTAGCCGGGCGTCCGTACTGTCCGTCGTTCAACCGCTACACTTATGACAAGCGAACAGTTGCGAAAGATCCTGTCCGTCCGAGCGACGTCCCGCTTCGGGGAGCGGATAGGCCGATTGATCGCTCGTGAGGGCCTGCTCGCCGAGACGATCGATTTGGGCACCGATCCCGACCCGAGAATCGCTTTCCGCGCGTCTTACGCTCTGGAATACGCGTTCGCGGCAGACCCGAAACGAATGGAACCGCATCTGAGCGCGTTCGTCGACCGCTACGCGGAAGTAAGCTGTCATGGCGCGCAGCGGCATTTCTCGAAAATCCTTGCGCTCCTGCTTCGACGGAAATCCCTGCGGCTGGACGACCGGCGGCTGGACCGGACGATCGAAGTCACGTTCGACCGGATGATCGACCGCTCCGTCCCGGTAGCGGTCAAAGTCTGGGCCATGGAAATTCTGGCCCGGCTGGCCGACAAGCGGCCTTGGATCGGCGAGCAGCTCGGCGACACGATCCGTCATCTGATGGATTGCAACGGTTCTCCCGGCTTATGCAGCCGGGGCCGGAAAATCTGTCGCCGGCTGAGCGAGGCCGGAGGTCCCCGCTCTCAGCCCGAGCGCCCGAAGCGGAATATGTCCGTGCCCGACATGAAAACATGCAGGCCAGCCCCGAGAAGCCGCGCGCCCGAAAACCCCGACCGGTAACCGTCAGCCGAAACGTGAAAACCGACGGTTACCCCTACGACCCGCATTCCGGTCGAGATTCCGGCAGCGAGTCGCCGAACCCCGGGAGAACCGCCTTTCGACAAATTCTCCACCGAACGGAGTCCGTGCGGGAAGTCGTTGCAACACGTTCCCCGAAAGAACGCAACGGAATCCCCTATTCCGCATGCGCCCCCGGAACGACAAGGCTCCGGCGCGGATATCGCGGCCGGCAAGCGCACGAGCCGGCGGACCGAACCGCCGACCGCATTGGGCCGAACCGCCGGCCGTACCGATCCGGTCCCGCTGCGTGAAGCGTCGCCCGCAGCCAGGCCGTTTCCTCTCGCATACTCCCGATCTCCGCAGACGCCGGCACAGAAACCCATGACGTACGGGCGCTTCCGGCAGCACCCGCCTTTTTCCGCGTTTTTTTCGTATCTTTACTGCAAAACAAAAAGGCGATCCAATGGCGAAGAAACTGACCGTAGCGCTGATCTACGACTTCGACGGCACGCTCTCTCCGGGCAACATGCAGGAATACGACTTCATTCCGGCCGTCGGAAAAAGCAACCGCGAGTTCTGGGAAGAGAGCAACCAGACGGCCATGGAGCAGGACGGGGACCCGATCCTCGCCTACATGTACCGGATGCTGCACGAAGCCAAGAATTCGGGTATCTCGCTGCGGCGCGAATCGTTCGCCCGCTCGGGACAGAACATCCGGCTGTACGAGGGGGTCCGCGAATGGTTCCCGCGCATCAACGCCTACGCCGCAGCGAAAGGCATTCAGCTGCACCACTATATCAACTCGTCCGGACTGCGCGAAATGATCGAAGGCACGCCGATCGCGCGGCAATTCAAGAAAATCTATGCCAGCTCCTTCTTCTACGATGTCGACGGAGTGGCCTACTGGCCGGCCGTGGCGGTCAACTACACGAACAAGACGCAGTTCATCTTCAAGATCAACAAGGGTATCGAAAGCGTCTACGACAGCGAACGTATCAACGAGTTCATCGAAGAGGAGAAAAGGCCCGTCCAGTTCCGCCACATGATCTACTTCGGCGACGGGACTACCGACATCCCGTGCATGAAGCTCGTCAAGCAACAGGGGGGCCACTCGATCGCGGTATACAACCCGCGCTCGCGGCAAAAAAGGCAGACGATGGAACAGCTGATCCGCGACAACCGCGTGAGCTACATCTGCGCGGCGGACTACAGCCCCGACAAGGAGATCGACACGCTGGTGCGCACGATCATCGACAAGATCCATGCGGACGACCGGCTCAGCAAATTCTACAGAAAGACCGAGCCATGACCGAGCACGAGGAACTGAAACGCAACCGGCGGATACTGCTCGGGGTATTCATCGTCCTGTTCATTGCGGTCGTACTGATCGGATTCATAGGTCATTACACGAAGTGAAAAAATTTATTTTACCAAACTATGAAAATTATTTTTGCCACCAACAATAAACACAAGCTAAAGGAAGTTCAGGCCGTATTGGGCGACGGCTACCGGCTTGTCACGCCCTACGAGCTGGGTATTACCGAGGAAATTCCGGAAGACCGCCCTACGATCGAAGGCAACGCTTCCCAGAAATCGCACTACCTGTACGAGTGCACGGGGGGAGCCGACTGCTTTGCCGACGACACGGGCCTCGAGGTCGAGGCGCTCGGCGGGGAGCCGGGAGTTCGCTCGGCACGCTATGCGGGACCGGGACACGATTCGGAGCGCAACATGGAGCTTCTGCTGCGCAATATGGAAGGCATAACGGACCGGAGGGCCCGCTTCCGCACCGTCATTTCGCTGATTCTCGACGGAGAAGAGCATCTTTTCGAAGGAATCGTCGGAGGCGTATTGCTGACGGTTCCCCGCGGCACGAACGGCTTCGGATACGATCCGATCTTCGTTCCCGACGGGTATGCGGAAACTTTCGCCGAAATGAGCGACGAAGCCAAGAACGCGATCAGTCACCGGGGACGCGCCGTCGCAAAGCTGGCCGCCTTCCTCAACAGCCGTCCCTGATGCGCACCTACAAAGCGCGCGGCATCGTACTCCATACGATCAAATACGGCGACAGTTCGGCGATCGCCTATCTGTTCACGGACGTGCTGGGCCGAATGAGCTACATGGTGCAGGGCATCCGCAGCAAGCGGGGCCGGGGCAACAAGGCGGCGCTTCTCCAGCCGATGTTTCTCGTCGAATTCGAGGGCGTCGAACAGCCGCACGCGCAAATGCACCGCATCCGGGAAATGCGCAGTCTCCGCCCGCTGATGTCGGTCCCGTTCGATGTGCGCAAAAGCACGATCTCGATGTTCATGGCCGAGGTGCTGTACCGGCTGATCCGCGAGGTCGAGGCCAACGAGCCCCTGTTCGACTTTCTCTGCGAGGCCGTGCTGAAGCTCGACGCGATGCGGGAGGGAATCGCTAACTACCACCTCTGGTTCCTCGTACGGTTGTCCGCCTATCTGGGCTTCTATCCCGGCAACGAGTATATCGAAAACGGCTGCTTCGACATCCGGGGCGGGCTTTTCACGCCGTCGATGCCCGCCCACCGCATCGGCATGAACGAGGCGTGCGCCCGGCTATTGGGCACCCTGATGGAGTGCGAAGCCGACGCTTTGGCCGAGATCCCGCTTTCCCGCGCACGGCGTACGGAATTCATGGAAGCGATGCTGTCCTTTTTCGGCTACCATTTCGATTCGATCCACTCGGTCCGCTCGATCTCGATCCTGCGCGAAGTTTTCTGACGCCGCGCGATAAGGCCCTTCCCTTGAATACCGCATCTTTCGCGCAAATCCCGCTCAGCATTCCACGGTCCGTCGGACAATCATCCGGGCCGGGTATCAAGCGGCAAGACCCCCTCCCGAACAGCCGAACAACAGCCGCGGACCGCCCGACCGGACACGGACGAAGACGGCCGGAAATCGCAAGACGACCGGAAAGGCCGAGACGTACTGCAGCGACAAAACGAAGAACGCGGACCGACTCCTCGGCCGAACGGCAGGCGAACGGCATTCGCTTTCCCGAATAATCCGTTAACTTTGTACCATGTCAAATTCGAGCTATTACTCATGAAAAGAACCGACTTTTTCAGAAAAATCGCAACGGCCGTCATCGCGCTGCTGCTCTGCCAGCCCGCGACTTTCGGCCAGACTTACCGCCACATAACCGGCTGGCCGGACGAGACGAACCGGCGAATCGAATCGTTTCTGAACTCGACGCTCGCCATGAAGGAGCGGAAGGTCGCCGTATTCGACTGCGACGGCACGCTGATCGGCCAAGTGCCCCACTACCTGAGCGAGGAATCGATGTACGACTTCGCCGTAGCGAACTACCAGGACCGTCAGGACAAGCTGTCGAAAGAAAAATGGAAAATCTGCGAAGAACTGGCCGCAGGCGATAACGTGGCCGTCTCCTACACGCAGCGGTGCATCGACTTCTTCGCCGGACTGACGCCCGACGAACTGAGTAATGCCGGCTGGGTCTGCTACCAAAACAAGTTCGCGGGCAAGTTCTATCCCGAAATGAAGGAGCTGCTGGCCAATCTGGAGGAATACGGCTTCGAGATATGGATCGTAACGGCCTCGACGGAGCTGCTCTATCAGCGGTTCGTCCACGAGCAGCTCGGCATTCCGGTCGACCGCATTCTGGGCGTCAAGTCGTGCATCCGCGACGGCATCGTGACCGACGAGGTCGTGCGTCCGATCCCCCAAGACGCAGGCAAGGCCGAAGTCATCCACACGTTCATCAAGGCCCGTCCGCTGATCGTAGGCGGCAACTCGCGCGGAGACATGGAGATGATGCACGAGTCGGTCGGCCTGAGAATACTGGTCAATCCCGACGACGCGAAACCCGAGCAAGCTATGGGCGGAAAGACCGTCAAATCATATTGGGAGAACGATCCGATAACGCTGATCGTCGCAAGCGACGACCGCCCCGACGAAAGCATCGAATGGACGACCGGGAAACTCGGCGTTGCCCGCAATCCGTCGCATCCGAAGCCCTGACGATTTTCCCGCGCAAAAGCGAAAAACGATTCGGGAACCGCTTTAGAGCGGTTCCCGAATCGTTTTTATATACTTTCCACAACAGCGGACGGAAGGAAAAAGACCGCCGAAATTCGACCGGACCGCATATTCCGCCGAATCCCCGTCCGTGCTTTCGACAAAAGCACAGGAACAAGCGAAAAAATCTAACGATAAAAGTCGGCAGCAACCGGACCGAAGCCCCTATCCGGGAATTATCCGCATCCGCCTTCCTGCGCATACGCAATCCCCTCCGGGACAATTTATCTAAAATCCCTTGCTTTCGCTTCCCGAACCTGCGACCGTCATGCACGCTACCGAAGACTGCGACTGCCCGACGGCAGGATCGTTTCCGCACGGAAAGTCGGTGCAGCACAACGCGTTCGCACACGGGCACACCGAAAAAAGACCGGCATCTTCTCCGCGGACCGGTTTCCCGCCTATTCGATTCCGCGCAGCCGTTTCTCCCAAGCCCAGGCCGAACGAAGCGTATCCTCGATCGGCCGCTCGGCCTTCCATCCGAGCTCTCGGTTCGCATACGAGGTATCGGCCCAGATCTTCTCGATGTCGCCGGCCCGGCGGCCGACGATCTTGTGCGGCACACGCACGCCGGTAGCCCGTTCGAACAGCGAGACGAGTTCCAGCACCGAACGGCCGCGACCCGTACCGATATTGAAGTATTCGTAGCGGTTCTTGCCCTTCCCGTCGATCATCCGGCCTACGGCCACGACGTGGGCCTTGGCCAGATCGACTACGTCGATATAGTCGCGGATCGCCGATCCGTCCGGCGTGTCGTAGTCGTCGCCGAATACGCTCAGGCACTCGCGGATACCGGCCGCCGTCTGCGTGATGAACGGGACCAGATTGCCCGGTACGCCCTTGGGAAGCTCGCCGATCAATGCCGAGGGGTGCGCTCCGATCGGATTGAAGTAGCGGAGCGCTATGCCGCACAGCTCGGGATAAGCCGCCACCGTATCGCGCAGAATATCCTCGCATATCTGCTTCGTGTTGCCGTAAGGCGACGTGGCCGGCTGCCTCGGCGTCTGCTCGGTGACGGGCAACGCTTCGGGCTGGCCGTACACGGTGCACGACGACGAGAAGACAAGATTGCGTACCCCTTTCTCCCGCATCAGGTCGAGCACGTTGAGCAGCGACAGGATATTGTTGCGGTAATAGAGCAGCGGCTTCTCGACCGACTCGCCGACAGCCTTCGACGCGGCGAAATGGATAACCGCGCCGAACCGGTAGCGGCCGAACACGTCCGCCAGCGCCTGCCTGTCATCACAATCGACACGCTCGAAGGGCACGTTCCGCCCGGTGATTTCCCGAACGCCCTCGACCGCCTTCATTTCGGAATTCGACAGATTGTCGACGATCACGACATCGTATCCCGCCTCGATCAGCTCCACGGCCGTATGAGTTCCGATATAGCCGGCCCCCCCGGCAACCAATACACATTCTTTCATTATAATAAGTCTTTTTTAACGTTCCGTTCTGTTCTTATAAAATTCGCTCGCCCATCGAACGATTCCCGCCGATTTTCCACGACTCCGAAAGGCATTCCGCGCAAAACCGCCCGCGCAGCGACCGTATCCGTATCCGCGAAATATCACTCTTTCTCCTCCAACTCGCGGAGCCGCCGCAAAGCGTAATCCCGGTCGGAACCTTCCGCGCAGTCCGCCATTCTGCGATAATAAGTCGCCGCGGCCGGACGGTCTCCCTGCCGAACGTGCAACTCGGCCAGATTGGCCAGTATCGTCATATCGCGCGGAGCCAGCCGCTCGGCCCGCATCAACAGAGGCTTCGCCTCGTCGTAACGGCCGCGGACGATCCGCACGATAGCCGCATTATCCAGACTCTCCACATGATCGGGATAGATTCCCAGCACGGTCGAAGCGATCCGATCCATGCCGTCGAGCCCCTCGTCGGTCCCCAGCTCATAAAGGCGATTCACATAGTCCTGAACGGCCGACAGCATGAACTCCCGACCGTCCTCCAGCGGGCGGTCATCGCTCCAAAGCCAGCGGCACGCGTTATCGGCCGACGCTGCGACCGCATCGACGATCGCATCGACGTAGCGGCCGTAGTCTCCGATCTCGCCCAGTGCATGGATTTTGCCGAAACGCATGTCGAGACGCAAAGGGTACGCTTCGATTCCTCGATCGATATACGCTATTCCCCGCCGGACGAGCGCCGTATCATAACGCACCGCCTCGGACAGAGAAAGTTCCCGGCAGGAGCCGGCCGGATCGACCGTTTCAAGAGTCGGCCCGTTCCCGGGACCATCCCCCAACACGATCAGACTCTGCCGGGCCATGCGGAAACAATAGTTCAGCCCGGCGACAAAAAACTCCGCCGGACGCTCGGCAGACGCCTCCCATTGCCGCAACACTCGCCGAGCGGCAGCCGTATCGCCCTTGGAAAAACAGTCTGAGAAACGCTCGTCGAACGACTGAGCCGTCAAAGCCGGAACGGCAGACAGGATGAAGTTCAACAGACAGGCCAACCGGCGAACGACCGTCCGGCAGACACGGTCCTTTTTTCCCGGCGTCGGATGCCCCTCGGGACCGGGCCAGCGGAATGCGGCTACTTGTATCTCATCCATTTGTAAAGCTCCTTGAAACCCGGTTTCTTGCCGTACATGAATATGCCCACCCGGTAAATCTTGCCGGCCGTCCACACCATCGCGACGAAACTCGCATAGAGCAATCCGACCGAAAGGACGATCTGCCAGAGAGGCACCCCGTAGGGCATGCGCGCCATCATGATGATCGGCGAGGTCAGCGGGATGATGCTGCACCAGACGGCCAGCGAGCTGTTGGGCTCGCGCATGACGTTCATCATCACGATCAGCGCGAATATCATCGGAATGGTCACGGGCAATTGCAGTTGCTGGGTGTCCTGTACGTTGTCGACCGCGCTGCCGATCGCCGCGAACATCGCCGCATAGAGCAGATAACCGCCGACGAAATAGACGAGGAAACCGCCGAACATCCGGGCAAGAAACCCGAAGTCGGTCACTCCCCTGAGCGCCGACAGCGTATCGGCATCCATTCCCGAGGGCATCTGTCCGGCCAGCGCGGCACTTTGGGCCAGCGCGTCGCCGGCCAGCACCTGCACGGCGGCAGTCCCGAGCACCAGCACGACCGCCACCCAGATCAGAAACTGCACGACCGCCACCGAAGCGATGCCCAGAATCTTGCCGAGCATCAGCTCGAAAGGCTTGACCGACGACACGATGATCTCGAGCACCTTGGAGCTTTTCTCCTCCACCACGCCCTGCATGACCATCGCCCCGTACATGAACACGAACATGTAGATCAGAAAGCCGAACACATAGGCCGACACCATCGACAACACGCTCGAGCTGGCCCGGTCCCCTCCCGCCTCGTCGATCCGGAAGGCTTGCAGCGTCACGTCCGTCTTGACGCTCTGCATGATCTGCGGCAGATCGTCGATAGCGTAAGCCTTCAGCTTTTCCGCTTCCAGAATCTGCCCGATCCGCTCGGCGATCGCGCCCTCCAGATCGAGCGTCGAAGCCTCGTGCGTATACAGGCGGACATCCGAGGGATCGGCCAGCACGTCGGGTCCTATCACCAGATAGCCGTAAAACTCGTCCTTATCTTCCCTCAGCCGTTCCTCGCTCCGATCGGCCGGTACGAAAACCGTCTCCCGGTCGCCCTGCAGCTTGTCGCCGACGATTCCGCTGCGATCCACGACGGCGATCCGCTTCACCTGATCGCTGCGAAGCTGCATGACGAGCGCCGGAGCGACCATCAGCCCGACCAGCAGCAGAGGCGTGAGAATCGTCGTCAGAATGAAGCTTTTTTTGCGCACGCGCTGATTGAACTCGCGGCTCACGATCAGTCCTATCTTGCTCATAAGGTCAACTCTTTTCGTTACGTCCGCGTTACAGCTCGCCGCCGACGGCACGGATAAAAATATCGTTCATACTCGGAATGATCTCCTCGAAACCGCGAATCTCGACCCGCTCGTTGAGCAGCGAGAGCGCGCTACGGACCGAATCGGCCGAAGGCAACCGGAGCCGCATCGTCAGCAACCGGCCCTCCGGTCTCGGCTCCGCCACGACACGGGCCACCCGCTCCAGCGCCTGCAGATCGAGCGCCGAGAGGTCGCCCGCGAAGTCGATGCGGAAAACGTTGCCGCCGTGCCGGCGCCGCACTTCGTCGACCGGACCGCTCAGAACGTTCCGCGAGCGGTCGATCAGCGTGATATGGTCGCATATCTCCTCGACCGACGACATGTTGTGGGTCGAGAAAACGATCGTCGCGCCCGCATCGCGCAGCGCGAGTATCTCGTTCTTGAGCAGATTGGCATTGACCGGATCGAAACCGCTGAACGGCTCGTCGAAAATCAGCAATTCGGGCTCGTGCAGCACCGTGACGATGAACTGTACCTTCTGGGCCATCCCCTTGCTCAGTTCCTCGACCTTCTTGTCCCACCAGCCGGCAATGCCGAACTTCTCGAACCACCGCTTCAGCCGGAGCGTGGCCTCGCGCTTGGAAAGCCCCTTGAGCTGGGCGAAATAGAGCGCCTGCTCGCCGACCTTCATCTTCTTGTACAACCCCCGTTCCTCGGGCAGATAGCCGATGCGGCGGACGTCCTCCGGCGCGAGACAGCGGCCGCCGAGCAGAACGCGGCCTTCGTCCGGAGCCGTGATGCGGTTGATGATACGGATCAGCGTCGTCTTGCCGGCGCCGTTGGGACCGAGCAAGCCGTAAACGGCCCCCCGGGGAATCGCGAGCGACACGTCGTGCAGCGCGGTATGCGTCGCATACCGCTTCGTCACGTGCTCGACACATAGTAAATCCATGCGCTATTATTTATCGTCCACTGCGGACAAAGGTATGCAAATCTCGCCATAAATGCTTAGATTTGTATTTATTTTTAAACCCGCTCCGCACCGCTCGCACCGGGGTCCGTCCGCCGGTTCCGCACCGAGAACCGGCGGACGACGGGGCAAATCCCGAATAAGATGCTTTATCCGCTGAAATTCAAACCGATTCTCAAGGAAAAGATATGGGGAGGCCGCCGGCTCGGCGAGAAGCTGGGCAAAAGGCTTCCCGCAGGACGCGCCGTCGGCGAAAGCTGGGAGCTCTCCGGCCTCGACGGCAACCGGTCGGTCGTCCGCAACGGTCCGCTGAAGGGCAACGATCTGGAGGAACTGATCGAGGTCTACATGGGCGAGCTGGTCGGCGACCGCGTATACGAACGTTTCGGCCTTCAGTTTCCGTTGCTCATCAAGTACCTCGACGTACAGCAGCCCCTGTCGGTCCAAGTGCATCCGAACGACGATCTGGCCGCCGAGCGGCACGGCTCCTACGGCAAAACCGAAATGTGGTACGTGGTCGACTGCGGCCCCGACGCCGCGCTCCGCGTCGGATTCGACGGGCCCGTCACCCGGGAACAGTACGCCGAACACGTCGAGCGGGGCACGCTTCCCGAACTTCTGGCAAAAGCCCGCGTACATCCGGGGGATACGTTCTTCGTCCCGGCCGGCACGGTCCACACGATCGAAGGCAGCGTGCTGATCGCCGAAATTCAGCAGGCCTCCGACATCACCTATCGGATATACGACTGGGACCGGGTCGGGCCGGACGGGCGAAAGCGGGAACTGCAGACCGATCTGGCCGCCAACGCGATCGACTTCGCTTCCGGGACGTCGTTCGATGTCACGGCCGCGCCGGAGCGAAACCGGTTCGTCACGCTGAAAAAATGCCCTTATTTCACAACGAACCTGCTGCTGCTCGACGGACGGATCGAGCGCAACCACGTCGGGCGCGACTCGTTCGCCGTTTACATGATGCTCGACGGGCGGATGACCCTCTCGTGGGACAAGGGGACCGAAACGGTCGACCGGGGCGAAACCGTACTGCTACCCGCCTGCATCGAGGAGATCGGGCTGGAAGGCCGGGGAAAGCTGCTCGAAATCTACATAGACTGACTCTATCGACGCCAAACGTATGGGATACCAAGAAGAAAAACAGCGGCAACTGGATATCCGCTACCTGAAGATGGCGACCGTCTGGGCCGAGAACTCGTATTGCGTGCGACGGCAGGTCGGCGCGCTGATCGTCAAGAACAAGATGATTATCTCCGACGGCTACAACGGCACGCCGTCGGGCTTCGAGAACGTCTGCGAGGACGAAGCCGGCCGCACCAAGCCCTACGTGCTGCACGCCGAGGCCAACGCGATCACGAAAGTCGCCAAGTCGAGCAACAGCAGCGAGGGAGCGACGCTCTACGTCACCTCATCGCCCTGCATCGAGTGCGCGAAACTGATCATTCAGAGCGGCATCCGCCGCGTCGTGTTCTGCGACGACTATCACAGCAGCGACGGCATCGAGCTGCTGCGCCGCGTCGGCATCGAGGTGGAGAAAGTAACCCTTCCCCCGGCCCGCTGACCTGCCCGGGCGAAAAAGACCGAACCGAAAAACCATGAGCAAGCGCAAGAAAAACCGGTACGCGATCCAGCCGGCGGAATCGTCGCCGAAATCCCTGCCGATGCCCTCGCGGTATTCGACAGGAGAGTACCGACTCGTGCAAGTATTCGTAGAAGGCTACGACGACGTGGCGTTCTGGCGCGGCATTTTCGACGACTACGAGACCGAGTGGCTGAAATTCGAGATCAGCGTTCCGCCGAGGCAAGACCTGGCCAAGGGCAAGAAAGTGCTGTTAGGCATGATCGGCGAGTGCTGCGACGACCGCATTCTTTGCGTGGACAGCGACTTCGACTACCTGTTCGAGGACTTCAACGAGCAGTCGCGCCAAGTCAACCGGACGCCTTACCTGTTCCACACCTATGCCTATGCGACGGAAAACTATCTCTGCTGGCCCGCTTCGCTGCACAAGGTCTGCGTCAAGGCGACCAAGAACGATACGATGATCTTCGATTTCGAGCGCTTCATGGGTCGCTACTCCCGAGCGATCTATCCGCTGTTCCTGTGGTATGCCTACTCCGCCCGCCGCAAAAGCGAGAAAGCGTTCACGCTGGTCGATTTCCGCAGCAGCGTCCGGCTCAACTACCTCGACATCCGCGAAGACGGGCAGCAGACTCTCGAATGGCTCGAGCGGCAGGTCTCCAAGCGCGTCCGGATGCTCGAGACGCACAACCCGCAATGGGCCGCCGAGGTGGAAGCGTTCGGACAGCACATCCGCAACCGAGGAGTCGAGCCGAACAACGTGCATCTGTTCATGCAAGGGCACACGCTGATGGATAATGTCGTACTGATCCTGCTGCACACCGTCTGCGACAAGCTCCGCGACATGAACATCGACCGCATTGCAGCCGGAACGAAACAGGGCATCTCGCTGAAAAACGAACTGAGCAACTACAACAACTCGCTGCGCAACGTGCGCGAAGTGCTGCTCGACAACGAACAGTACAAAGACTGTTTCCTGTACCGGAAACTCCGGCAGGATATCGAACGGTACGTCAGCAAGCTGACGCAGGGAAGCCGCAGGCGATATCCCGACTTTTCCCGAAACACGCAAACGCCATGACCGACACGATCAAGAATTTCCCGAACCGCCTGCACCGAATGACGCAGGTATTTTACCGCGAAGTGCCTTCGCAGGTCGCCGCGCGCCGATTCGTCGACTCGCTCGCGAACCTGCTTTTCCCGGTCCGCGACCGGCGGGGCATGTCGCTCAAGGAGATGGACCTGCGCTGGGAGAACCTGCAGCAGGATTTCCTGCATATCATCACGCCGCTCTGCTCCGGCATGGACTGCTGCTGCGAACGGCTGACGGCCCGGTTCTTCGCCGAGATTCCGCTGATCTACGCGGGGCTGATGAAAGACGCGAACCTTTACAAGAGCTGCGACCCGGCCGCCTATTGCACCGAGGAAGTGATCCTGTGCTATCCGGGCTTCTACGCCGTTATGATATACCGGCTCTCGCACGTGATGCACCGGCTGAACATTCCGGTGCTGCCGCGCGTCGTATCGGAATACGCCCACAGCCAGACCGGCATCGACATTCACCCGGGCGCCACGATCGGTCCGCGATTCTACATCGACCACGGAACGGGCATCGTCATCGGCGAGACGACCGTCATCGGCCGGAACGTGAAGCTTTATCAGGGCGTCACGCTCGGCGCGCGGTTCGTCGAGAAGGAACTCACGGGCGTCAAGCGGCATCCGACCATCGAGGACAACGTCATCATTTACGCCGGCAGCACGATTCTCGGCGGAGACACGGTCGTCGGCCACGACACGGTGATCGGCGGAAACGTCTGGCTGACCGAATCGGTACCGCCCCATTCGACCGTCTACCACAAGCCCGAAATCATCATCAAAGGAAAGTGACCCGCCCATGAACCGAATTCGCGAAACGCGCCCGGCCCCGCGATACGGCCTGCTGTGGGCTTTCGTCCGGCGCATGCTGCTGCTCTATGCGGCATGGGCCGTGTGCCGCGTGATTTTCTATCTGATGAACGCCTCCATAATCGGACCGGTCGGCCTGAACGAGCTGCCGCACCTGCTGTGGGGAAGCCTCGCGTTCGACACCGCGTCGATCCTGTACGTCAACGCGCCGTTCATCCTGCTGTCGCTGCTGCCGTTCCGATTCCGCGAACGGAAGGGCTACCAGCGCATGCTGCTGTGGCTCTACTCGACGGTCAACGGTATCGCGCTTGCGATCAACCTCTCGGACGGCATCTATTTCCACTATGCCCGAAAGCGTTTCACCGCCGACGAGCTGTCGTACCTGGGCAACAACGACAACACGGGCACGGTCGTGCTGAAAGCCATGGCCGAGAACTGGTACGTCGTGCTGCTGGCCACCGCGCTGATCTTCGGTCTGGTCCGGTGCTACCGGCGGATTCGCTTCGCTCCGGCGCGACGGGAAGGCAGGCGGTATTTTCTGGTCAATCTGGGCGTACTGGCCGCCGGAGTCGCGCTGACGCTCGGAGGCATCCGGGGCGGATTCAGCCGCCAGACCCGCCCGATCACGCTGAGCAACGCGACGCTCTACACCTCGTCGGACCGCAAGGCGAACCTGATTCTGAGCAACCCGTTCTGCCTGCTGCGCACGCTCGGAAACCGCTCGCTGAGCTATACCCGTTTCTTCGATTCCGAAACGCTCGACTCGCTCTACTCTCCCTATCACGATCCGAAGCCCGATACGACCGCGCTCGGGCCGCGCAACATCGTGATTTTCGTGCTCGAGAGCTTCAGCAGCGAGCATTCGGCCCTGCTGAATCCGGATCTCTATCCCGACGGACGGGGCTTCACGCCTTTCCTCGACTCGCTGATGCGCGAAGGGTACTGTTTTCCGAACGCTTTCGCGAACGGGCACAAGTCGATCGAGGCGCTGCCTTCGGTTCTGTCGTCCATCCCTTCCTACCGCACGCCGTTCGTACTGATGCCACAGGCGCTGGCCGAAACCAAAGCGCTGCCCGCCTTGCTCGCCGACGAGGGATACTCGACCTCGTTCTTCAACGGATCGGGCCGGGGATCGATGGGATTCGGAGCCTATGCCACGCTGGCGGGCGTCCAACGCTATTACAGCAGGGAAGACTACGAAAAGGTTTGCGGCACGGGCGATTTCGACGGATACTGGGGCATCTGGGACGAACCGTTTCTACAATATATGAGCCGTACGCTGTCCGAAACGCCCGAACCTTTCTTCGCGTCGGCCTTCACGCTCACTTCGCACCACCCGTTCGTCGTGCCCGAGCGTTACGCCGACACTCTGCCGAAAGGAAAAACGAAAGTGCATCAGGGCGTCGCCTATACCGACATGGCGCTGAAGAAATTTATGGAAACGTCGTCGAAGAAGCCTTGGTTCCGCCGCACGATTTTCGTCTTCGTAGCCGATCACGTCTCGTCCGAGACGTTCGCTCCGAAAACGCTGACCCCTACGGGGAATACCCGGATCGTCTGCCTGATCTACACGCCCGACGGATCGGTGCGCGGCCGTCACGAGGGCGTGGTACAGCAGATCGATCTGATGCCGACGCTGCTCGGCCTGCTCGGCTACGACAAGCCCTACTTCGCGTTCGGACGGGACGTGTTGCACGAAACCGGACGGATGGCCATGGCGACCAACTCGGCGGGGGATATCTATCAGGGAATCACCGATTCGCTCGTGCTGTTCTTCGACGGGGAGCGCACGACCTCGGCTTATCTGCGCAACGACACGCTGCAGCGGCAAGACGTTTCCGACCGCCGCACGCCGCTGCTCGAAGAGGCCGAGCGACAGCTCAAAGCGCGCCTGCAACAGTATTACGAACACGTCGAGCGCCGGGACTATCTGGCCCCCGAGCAGAAAACTCCCCCGACCGGCCGCGCCGAGCGGTAGCGCCGGAGCGCTCCCGGACCCACAAGATCGTTCGCGCGACATCGGCTGCCCGCCGATTTTTACTCGTCGACCGCCTCGGATGCTTTTCGCGGAAACAGGCAACGCCCCGGGAAAGAAACCGCTATTCCGTAACATTCTGTGCAGGAGGGCAAAAGCCGAGACAAAATAGGGGACAGGAGGTACGCGCCTTATCGGAAAACGGACGGACCGCTTCCATAAGGCCGATCCTCGTCAAAAAGCCGCAGCCCGTCTTCCGACGGGCTGCGGCTTATACGGATCATTCCGACTACTCCAGCATCTTCAGCGTCTCGGTCAGCAGCTTCCAGAACTTATCGACCGAAGCGATCTCCAGACGCTCGTCGGGCGAGTGAACGCCGCGAAGCGTCGGACCGAACGATACCATTTCGAGCCAAGGGTATTTCCTCAGGAAAAGCCCGCACTCGAGCCCGGCATGGATCGACCGCACGAGCGGCTTGTTGCCGAACAGCTTCTCATAGGCCTCGATCGTCACCGCAAGCAAATGCGACTCGGGGTCGGGCGCCCAGCCCGGATAACCGTCCGAATGCGTCACGTCTCCGCCTCCGAGCAGCAGGACCGACTCGACCGACGCGGCCGCTGCGTCGCGCGCGCTTTCGATCGACGAGCGCTGCGAGGTCGTTATCTCGATCAGACGGTCGCCGACGAACTTGACCGACGCCAGATTGGTCGAGGTCTCGACCATGCCCGGCATCGTCGGGCTCATCGCCAGTACCCCGTTCGGCAGCCCGCACAGGGCATACAGCAAATACCGCTGGGCATCGGCATCGATCACCGTATCGGGCTCCGGCATCTCGGACAGCGTGATTTCCATCGACTTCTCGACCGGAGCGAACTCCTGTCCGACGCCTCGGACGTATTCCTCGAAAAGCTCCCGAAGGCGCTTGGCGTCGCGCGACGGTACGCCGAATACGGCGAAAGCCTCGCGGGGAATCGCGTTGCGGAGATTTCCGCCGTCGAGGTATACCAGCCTCATTTCCGTCTGCCGCGCCGCCAGCCACAGGAAACGGGCGAGCAGTTTGTTCGAGTTGGCCCGTCCCTTGTCGATGTCGTCGCCCGAGTGACCGCCCAAAAGGCCGCCGATGTCGATGCGGAAAAAATCGTAGTTCTTCGGCGCCTCCTCCTGACGATAGCGCATCGTCGCTACCGTGTCGATTCCTCCGGCGCAGCCGATGAAAAGCTGGCCCTCGTCCTCCGAGTCGAGATTGATCAGATATTTCCCGCTCAGCATGCCCTCGCCAAGGCCGAAAGCGCCGGTCAGACCGGTCTCCTCGTCGACGGTGAAAAGACACTCGACCGGACCGTGTGCCAGATCGTCGGCATCCAGCACGGCCAGCTCGGCCGCCATGCCGATTCCGCAGTCGGCACCCAGCGTCGTACCCTCGGCACGCACCCAACCGTCTTCGACGCGGGTCCGTATCGGGTCCGTATCGAAATGGAAATTCACGTCGCCCCTCTTCTCGCAAACCATATCCACATGGCTCTGCAGAACGACCACAGGGCGGTTTTCCATACCCGGCGACGCTCCCTTGCGGATCACGACGTTCCCCGTCGAATCCTTGCGGTACTCCAGCGAGCGGCTTTTGGCAAAATCGATCAGATAGGCCACGATCTTCTCCTCTTTTTTCGACGGACGGGGAATCCGCGTAATCTCGTCGAAGAAGCGCCACACGGCCTCAGGCTTCAGATTGACTATATCCGACATAGGCTTTTCATTTGGTTTTTACGTGTAAATATAGCGATAAATTCGTTACTTTGTCAACAAACTCCATGCTATGAACGACTTCAGAATCGGGCACGGCTACGATGTGCACGCGCTCGCCGACGGCCTCCCCCTCCGACTGGGAGGCGTCCTGATCGAACATCCGCGCGGCTGCGTCGCGCATTCCGACGGCGACGCGCTGATCCACGCGCTGTGCGACGCGCTGCTCGGAGCGGCGGCCATGGGCGACATCGGGCTTCATTTTCCGGACACTTCCGAACGGTTCAAGGGTATCGACAGCCGGATCCTGCTGCGGCATACCGTCGAAATGCTCCGCGACAAAGGCTACCGCATAGGCAACGTCGATTGCACGCTTTGCCTGCAACGCCCGAAGATAAAGCCTTATATCGCCGCCATGCGAGAAACGCTGGCCGAGACGATGGGAATCGATCCTGAGCGTGTTTCGGTCAAGGCCACGACGACCGAACGGCTCGGATTCGTCGGCCGGGAAGAGGGAGTCGAGGCTCATGCCGTCGCGCTGGTTTACAGGGAAACCCCATAGCAAAGACCCTGCCCGGCAGACAAAGTTCCCCCCGGAAACGGAGTTCGGCACACGGTCGCCGACTGGAACAACGGAACGCTTCCGCGTCCTCGCAGACCGGTCCTCCGGATCGGAAACAGTCTGTATCCGCATTTCCGGCCCCGCACCGCTTCCGGTCTCCGAAACGGGAGAATCCGCAGATCGCGACAGCAAGCCGTCCGCGAGCGGCGCTGCCTGCCGCATATCCTGCGTCTCTGACCGGGAGACGGAACGGAAACTCCGGGTTCAGCGCGGAAGCCGACTCGCTCCCGTCCCGACAAAGAGAAAGAGCGTACCCGATTAGCCCGATACGGCAACCCGGCACCGGATGGAATCGTCTCTCCCGGTTTCCGAAAACGGAATCCGCTTGCCGGACTGCATCGGAAAACCAGCGGAAGAGAAACGAAAGTCCGATGGCAGATAAAAGAGATGCGGGAAGCCCTGCCTCCCGCATCTCTTTCATACGTCCTTCGGCCGAGCGCATACCGGCGACGGCCGCGATCCTTACCGGCCGACAGCCATCTTGATAATCGCGGCGACCGGAATCACCACGACAGCCAGCGCCAGCGCATACAACGTATAGATATCCATGACCGGCAGACCGAAAGCCGAAGCGATCCGGTTGTAGCTCGCATAAGCGTACAATACGACGACCAGTAGTTTCAGCACCCGAAGCATGCGGGTCGCCGTCGTATACAGTCTCTGCCGGTTGTCGTCCGTGACCGGTCTCGGATAGGGAAGCCGATGCGGAATACTCGTCAGCCACGTCAGCAGCAGATAGCTCAGCAGCGCGACGGCAGGCAAGACCCACAATCCGGCACGCAGCGAGGCCATGCTTCCGCCGCCGCGAAATTCGAAGAACTCGGGCGGCATTTCCGGCAGCGCGAACGTTCCCCACGCGGTAAACGAAAAATCGGCAAGCAGCACCAGCAACGCCGCGCCCTCCAGAATCCATCCCACCGCGCCGGGACGAACGACCGGCCTGTTTTCGGCTTTCCTTTCTTTCATCGGATGACTTCGATTCGTGTACAATTTTACTTCTTCTTGGACTTCGCCATGATCTCGCGGCACTGTTCGAGCGTCAGCTCCTCGGGCACATACCCTTTGGGAATGCGGTAGTTCTTCCCGTCGAAAGCGATATAGGGACCGTATCGGCCGTTCAGCACCGCCAGTCCCGGCTCCTCGGGGAAACTGCGGATCGGCACCTTGGCCTTGGCGTCTTTTTCCCTCTTCTGAGAGATCAGCTCCACGGCCCGGTCCAGCCCGACCGTATAGGGGTCGTCCGTCTTGGCCAGCGACACGAACTTGCCGTCATGACGGACATAGGGACCGAAACGACCGATCCCGATCACGACCTCCTTGCCCTCGAACTCTCCGACCGTGCGCGGCAGCGTAAACAGATCGAGCGCCTCCTCCAACGTGATGTTCGCGATCAGTTGTCCCTTCTTCAGACTGGCATAGCGGGGCTTTTCCCCGTCGTCTCCGCCGATCTGCGCCACCGGGCCGAAACGGCCGATTTTCACGTAAACCGGCTTTCCGCTCGCCGGATCGGTTCCGAGCAGATGGGCCTGACCGCTCCGCACGGGCTCCTGCTCCAACGCTCGGTCCACCGTCGTATGGAAGCGGCCGTAAAAAGCACGGATCATGTCCACCCAGCTTTTCTCGCCTTCGGCGATCTCGTCGAACTCCTTCTCGACGAGCGCCGTGAAATTATAGTCCATGATATCGCCGAACTGCGTGTCCAAATAGTCGGTCACGATCATTCCTATATCGGTGGGCGACAGCTTGTTCTTTTCCCGGCCGACGTTCTCGGAAAGCGTTTTGCGCGCGATGGAGCCCTTCTCCAGTCTCAGTTGCACGTACTCCCGCTTGACGCCCTCCCTGTTCTCCTTGACCACGTATCCCCGGGCGATGATCGTCGAAATCGTCGGGGCATAGGTCGACGGCCGGCCGATGCCGAGCTCCTCGAGCCTCTTGACGAGCGATGCCTCGCTGTAGCGGGGAGGACTCTGCGTGAAACGTTGCGAAGCCGTAATGCTCCGGGCCTGCGGTCTGTCGCCTTTCTTCAGAGGCGGCAACAGAGCCTCCTCGCCGTCGGCGGGTTCGTCTTCGGTCGATTCGGAATAGAGTCGCAGGAAACCGTCGAACAGGACCACCTCGCCGGTCGCGACGAATCGCTCCTCGGTTCCGTCGACCGCGATGTCGACTACGGTCCGCTCGGTTTGGGCCGAAGCCATCTGCGAGGCGATCGTCCGTTTCCAGATCAGGTCGTACAGCCGTTTCTCGGCCGGCGAACCTTCGATGCCGGTCCGGTCCATGTAGGCCGGACGGATCGCCTCGTGGGCCTCCTGAGCCCCTTTCGACTTGGTCTTATAGTTGCGCGCCTCGGAATACCGTTCCCCGAACAGTTGCACGATCTCGGCTTTCGCCGCGGCGATCGCCTGCGAAGAGAGGTTCACCGAATCGGTACGCATGTAGGTAATATATCCGGCTTCGTATAACCGCTGGGCGACCGACATCGTCTGACTCACCGACATACCCAGTTTGCGGCCCGCCTCCTGCTGCAACGTCGAAGTCGTGAAAGGTGCGGCAGGCGACTTTTTCGAGGGCTTGCGCTCGACCCCGAGCACGGTGAAAGTCGTCGCCTTGCATTTCTCGAGCAGATCGAGCGCCTGCTGCTCCGTATCGAGACGCCTGCTGAGCTCGGCCTTGAAAACGGCCTGTTTGCCGTCGGCGTCCGTGACGAAAAAGTCGGCCACGACCCGATAATAGGCCTTCGACTCGAAAGCCATGATCTCCCGCTCCCGCTCGACGATCAGCCGGACGGCCACGCTCTGCACGCGGCCGGCCGACAGCGACGGCTTGATCTTCTTCCACAGCACGGGCGACAGCTCGAAGCCGACCAGCCGGTCGAGAATACGGCGCGCCTGCTGGGCGTTGACCAGATTCAGGTCGATCCCGCGCGGATTTCCGATCGCATGCAGAATCGCGTTCTTCGTAATTTCGTGAAAAACGATCCGCTTCGTATTGTCGTCTTTGAGTCCGAGCACCTGATACAGGTGCCACGCGATGGCCTCCCCTTCGCGGTCTTCATCGGAAGCGAGCCAAACCGTCTTGGCCTCTTTCGCGAGCTTTTCGAGCTCGGCCACCGTCTTTTTCTTGTCGGCGGAAATTTCGTAATGAGGAGCGAAGTCGTTGGCGATATCGATGCCCAGTCCCTTTTTCGCCAAATCCCGGATATGACCGAAACTCGACTTGACGACATATCCCTTGCCCAAAAACTTTTCGATCGTCTTGGCCTTGGCGGGAGACTCTACGATCACCAGATTGTCTTGCATAACTCTATTTCTTTATTTCGTTCTCCGGCCGGCTTCGTTCCCGGCCGGCAGACCTTTCGCGCACCCGGACAGCCCTGCTGCGGAGGATTCTCCAAAAAACGAGAAAACCTAAAGTGTCCGCTTTAGGTTTCTGCGTATCGGCTACTCGGTCATTTGATCAACGTATAGGTGAGAATGACCCTCAACGGAGGATCGCTCACCCCGGTCTTGAGCACGACTTGCTTGAAATCGTACAGCTCGTCGTAGGCAGGCCCCAGCATCATCGTACGGGGAGCCTCGGAGGGCGAATTGACCAGTTTTTGCAGAAAACTGGATATATCCGTCGCATAGTTGCCGTGCGTACGGTTCAGATTGCCGCCGTATTGCAGGGTGATGCTGGCGGAACTTTCGTATACATAGTTATAATCGGGAATACCGGGGAAGGAAACGCTGTAGCCGGCATAGGACCCGAGTCTCTGCGGCGCCCGGTCGAAAATTCCGGCGGTCGGATCGTCGATCTCCCATACCAGATCGGCCCGGTTGATCACCATCGAGTTATAGGGTTCCTCCACCTTGGCCAACAGCTCGTCGACGAACCGGTCCGTGAAACGCACATAGGTCGAAACCCCGCCCAAGGACTGCACGTACCCTAATTGCGCGACCGGAGATCCGGACAGCGTATCGTTGATATGCTCCATCGAGGTCTCCGTATAGTCGTGCCGGATCGTGCTGACGCTGTTGTTGTTATATATCGTCGAACCGTTGGCGAACGAGTAATAGACGCTGACGGTATCCCGCCGGGTCGTCGCCGATTCGTCGATATAATTGTGGAGGTAAAGCATCATTTCCATCGACGAGTAGCCTATCCGGTAGACGCAAGCGTCTTCCGGAGAAGACGGATCGGGCACGAAACCGAATCCCTTGAACCTGTCGTAGAAAAGCGAGTCGGAAGTATAGGCCCCGCCGGTCGTGTCCATCAGCTTGCGGGCGAATTCCGCGACGGCCGGCCCCTCGAGCCTTACCCGGCGCTGGGAAGTCGGAACCCCGGTCAGTTCGAAATCGAACAGCGGCTGATCTCCGAGGACGGTCGACTGGTCGAAATTGGAATAATATACCGAATCGTCCAGATCGTTCACCAACTCGTATACGTTGAACTTCTGCGTCTTGGTCGTATCGCCCAGATAGGACGAATCGAGCGTGAACAGCAATACGAGCGAATCGAACACGGGCGCCGTGCCGAAAATATCCCCGTCGTCGTACGACGAGGAGTAGTAACTGAGCACGTATTGGCTCGACGCGGAAGCCGCGGTGCGTCCGAAAACAGGGTCTACGGCCGAGCCGAGATACATGTACGACAGTCTCTCGCTCGGAAACGAATCGGTCTTCGCCAGATAGGTATCGATACCGTATACCGTATCCACCTTTATTTTCATCTGCTGATCGTCGGGAATCAGGCTTTCCCCGAGCCGGTTATCCACTTCGGTACACGACGCGAGCGCCGACAGAAAGAGCAGCGCCGCCGCCCCGGCCCTAAGCCTACCTCGTCTATTCATTTGCGAGCACTTTGTTGTAGAATGCCTGATACTGGTCCAGATATTCCGGTGTTGACTTATCCTGATACTCCAGAAAGCGTTTCTTTTTCTCGACGAGCAAATCCCGGATCGCTTCGGGAGGCTCCGGAGTCTCGAAAATCACGCCATCGGTGTAGTTAATAACGAACTTCATCAGGTTTTCGTATGTGGGCTTGTCCAAATGGCTCAGATATTTCCTGCCGACGCCCTCCCCCTGAATCTTGCTTTTGAAACCCGGGTCCAGTTCCCCCTCGAACGCATCGTCGTAAACCGACAGTACGATCTTCGTGTGCTTGAAGACCGGATCGTCGGCAAACGCATTGCGCAGGTATACCGGAACGATGGCCGAGAACCAACCGTGGCAATGCACGATATCCGGGCTCCAGCGGAGCTTCTTGACCGTTTCGAGCACGCCCCGGGCAAAGAAGATCGCCCGCTCGTCGTTATCCGCAAAAAACGCTCCGTCTTCGTCCCGGATCATGGCCTTGCGGTGAAAATAGTCCTCGTTGTCGATGAAGTAAATCTGCACGCGGGCCGACGGAATCGACGCGACCTTGATAATCAGCTGATGATCGTTGTTGTCGATGATCAGATTCATTCCCGAGAGGCGGATCACCTCGTGCAGCTGGTTGCGGCGCTCGTTGATCAGCCCGTAACGGGGCATGAAGGTCCGAATCTCGTTTCCTCTTTCCTGCATCCCCTGAGAAAGCGCCCTGCACAATACGGACATATCGGATTCAGGAAGATAAGGCGTGATTTCCTGACAGACATAAAGAATTTTGCAGTGACTCATTTCCAAGGAATTTTACAGGATTAGGGGCTACGACCCGAAGACAAAGGTACTAATTTTTAGCCATTCGCGCAACCCGGCCTCCGATTGCGCCGTCTCAGAGAATCAGCATCGCGTCGCCGTAAGTGCCGAAACGGTACTTTTCCTTCTTGGCCACGTCGTAGGCGCTCATCAGCGCGTCGTAGCCGGCGAAGGCGGCCACCATCATCAGCTGGGTGGAGTACGGCAGATGGAAGTTGGTGATCATGCAGTTGGCCACGCTGAACTCGTAGGGAGAAAATATGAACTTGTTCGTCCACCCGTCGAAAGGCTTCAGCAATCCCTCGGTCGACACGGAACTCTCGACCGAGCGCATCACGGTCGTGCCGACGGCGCACACCTTGCCACCGGCCCTCTTGACCCGGTTCACGGCCTCGGCCGTCCGCTCGGGAATGACGACCTGCTCGGAATCCATCTTATGCTTGGTCAGGTCCTCGACGTCGACGGTCCTGAAATTACCCAATCCCACGTGCAGCGTCAGAAAGGCCATGTCGACGCCCTTGATCTCGAGCCTTTTCATCAGGTGCTTGCTGAAATGCAGTCCGGCCGTCGGCGCGGCGACGGCTCCCTCGTTCTTCGCGTAAATCGTCTGATAGCGCTCCTCGTCGATCGGTTCGACTTTCGGGCGTATCCACTTGGGCAGCGGCGTCTCGCCGAGTTTGTACAGCGCCGCCTTGAACTCGTCGTAATCGCCGTCGAACAGGAAACGAAGCGTCCGCCCGCGCGAGGTCGTGTTGTCGATCACCTCGGCCACCATCAGGTCGTCGTCGCCGAAATAGAGCTTGTTGCCGATACGTATCTTGCGCGCCGGATCGACCAGCACGTCCCACAGGCGCAGGTCGCGGTTCAGCTCGCGCAACAGGAAAATTTCGATCTCGGCTCCCGTCTTCTCCTTGTTGCCGTACAAGCGGGCCGGAAACACTTTCGTATCGTTGAATACCAACACGTCGCCCTGCCTGAAATAATCGATCATTTCCTTGAATACCTTATGCTCGATCTTGCCTGTGCGGCGGTTCAGCACCATCAGCCGCGACTCGTCGCGGCTTTCGGCCGGGTATTTCGCGAGCATATCGGGCGAAAAGCTGTAATTGTACTGGGATAGTTTCATGATCGGACGATCTTTAGTTCTTGATTCGGAATAAACACAGTAATATTTATACGCAAATCGAACCGTTTTGTTTCATTTTGCCGTCTTTTCCCTCCGTTTTTCGCACCGGAAGAGACGAAAAGCGAAGGACCGGGAGTCAACCGGCCGGTGCGTCATCGTTTCCGACGCCCGGGCGATTTCCGAGTATCCGCTCGATTTCCGCGAGCGAATAGGTGTCTTCCAGCGAGCAGGCCCCGCTCCGGGTCCGGCGCAGGGAGGTCAGATAGGCTCCGCTGCCGAGCCGCTCGCCCAAATCCCGCGCGATCGAGCGGATGTAGGTCCCCTTGCTGCACCGAATGCGAATCGCGAGCCGCGGCGGCTCGAACTCCTCGATCCGCATTTCATAGATACGGACCAGCGCGCGCCGCATCTGTACCTCGTCGCCGCGGCGGGCGTACTCATAGGCCCGCTTGCCGTCGATCATCTTGGCCGAATAGACGGGAGGCAGCTGCCACTGCTCGCCCTCCATGCCTCGCAGCGCCTCTTCGACGCTCTCGCGCGTGATATGTTCGAAAGGATAGGTCCGGTCGACCGGGTGCTCCCTATCGAAGCTCGGCGTCGTAGCTCCCAGTTCCAATCCGGCGAGATATTCCTTCTGCTCGGCTTGCAGCTCCTCGGCCCGTTTCGTCGCGCGGCCGATGCAAACGAGCAGCACGCCCGTAGCCAGAGGATCGAGCGTCCCTGCATGACCGATCTTGATCTTGCGGTGCCCCAGCCTGCGAAGCAGTACCTTGACCTTGCGCACCACGTCGGACGAAGTCCACCCGAGCGGCTTGTCGACAGGCAGCACGTAACCTTCCGCGAAAGGCAAATCCGTAGAAAGCGGTTGTCTCAAAATATCAGCGTTTTAAATCAGAGAATAGAGGATCGAGGCGATTCCCACCGCCAGACAGTACACGGCGAAATAGATCAATTTCCCGCGCTTGACCAGACCGATCATCCAGTTGCAGGCCAGAAAGCCCGAGACGAAAGCGGCGATGAATCCGCCCGTCAGCGCAGCCGCCGAGATACCGCTTTCGGCCGGAGCGAAACCGCCTTTCAGCGCATCGAGAAACGCCTCTCCCAAAATCGGGATCAGCACCATCAGAAACGAGAACTTGGCGACATCCTCCTTGCGGTCGCCCAGCAGCAGTCCGGTCGCTATCGTCGAGCCCGAGCGCGACAGTCCCGGCAGTACGGCGGCGAACGCCTGAGCGATGCCGATCACGAAAGCGTCCCGGAACGAAATATCGCTCCGGCGCCTCGGCCGGGCATAATAGGCGAACGTCAGCAATGCGGCGGTCAGAATCAGGGAGACTCCCACGACGAGCAGTCCCGACGCGAACAGCGCCTCGACCTGCTCCTTGAACAGCAGCCCTACTACGGCCACGGGAATCATCGACAGCAGAATCTTACCCACGTACACCGTCTCCGCATTCCGGCGGAACCGGAAAAAACCGACGATGAGCCGTCCCAGCTCCGCACGGAAAACGACAATCGTACTGCACACGGTCGCAGCATGCACCGCCACGGCGAACGTCAGATTCTCCTCGCCTTGCAGTCCGAACAGCGTATTGAAGATTTGCAGATGGCCCGAGCTGCTCACCGGGAGGAACTCGGTCAGGCCCTGCACGATTCCCAGAACGATCGCTTCCCAGAACTCCATCGCCTACTGCCGTTTTTCGGGTTTCTTCATGATCGCGTAAATCTCGAAGGCAAAGCCGAACAGAACGAGCAGCGGAGCGAGCGTGATCCGGCGGAAACTGAACATCTCTTCGTTGAACACGTTCGGATCGTCGCTGCCGCCCCCCGCCATCAGAACGAAGCCGAGCACGATGATCGCCAGCCCGATAAGCATCAGCTTGTAGTTCGTAAAAGTCAGCGGCATCTCGCGCTGCTTATCCGCCGGAGCGGACGGTTTCGCATTCTTTTTCATCTTATCGTCATAAAACGGTTTGTCTTTTACGGACGCTGCCCGCAGGCACGCGCGCCTGTACGGAAGACCCGTCGAACCGGGCAGTCCGGCACTTGAGATATTTCGGAACGGCGTACACGATAGCGCTCAAGCCTGCGGCGGCCCACAGCCAACCGTATTGGGGTCCCTCTCCTTCGAACCACTCGCCGGCGCAGTCGAACAGGCTGAAAATCGACAGCAGCGCGATACCCGGCCACTTGAAAAGATCGCCGACATACAACGGGTTGCGCATCACCGAATAGATTCCCGTCGTATTCGGTTCGTCGGCCACCTGTCCTTCCGCCGTGCGGCGGTCCGAAGTCCGGTCCGGCGTATGTCCCGCCGTACGGACCCGGACGGCCAGCCCAAAAAAGGAGACTAGCAAAGCGCGTACGACCAGCGGCAGGACTTCCCGGAACCGGGAAAGCCGGCCGCCCTGTTTTTTCAAACGTTCGCCAAACAGCATACGCGTCTAAAATACAGTCAATACAGATTCGCATTACTCGTATTCATCCGCAGGAACTTGCGCACGGCGAAGCTCGTGAAAACGAGCGAGATCAGAATGCCTCCGACCATCAGCACGCCGCAGATCGCCGCGATATAGGCATGCTCGCCTACGAAGTTCACCTCGGGCAGCCCCTCGCTGAGCCCCACGATCATCACCGCGAGCATCGCCCAAGAGATCAGCCCGGCATAAATTCCCTGCAGGACGCTGGTCACCAGAAAAGGCTTCATGATGAACCAGCGCGTGGCGCCGACCAGCTTCATCGTATGGATGATATAGCGCTTCGAGAAGATCGTCACCCGAATCGTATTGTTGAGCAGAATCAGCGAAATGACGAGCAGCGTCGCGCCGAAAAGCAGCAGAATCAGGTTGAACTTGTTGATGTTCGACGTAATCTGATCGATCACGCTGCGCTGATACACCACCTCGTCGACTCCCTCCCACGACAGCAGCTGCCTCTCGAGCGCCGAGAGAGCTTCTTTTTCCGCCGAAGTCGAAGCCACCTTCACCTCATACATGTCCGGAAGCGGATTTTCCTGCAGAAAGCCGACGAAATCGTCGCCCAGATAGGCCTGAAACTCAGCCGCCGCCTCGTCCTTGGACGTATACTTCACCTCGCGCACGCCCTCGTGCTTCTCGATTCTTCCCTTCAGCGCGGCGCTCTGCTCGGCCGTTATGTCGTCGCGGAGCATCACGTACACGGTCACGTTCTCCTTCAGCCGTTCGGTCGCGTTCAGCGCGCCCATGATCAGATATCCCACGGCTCCGAGCAGGAACAGCACCAGCGCGATGCTGACCGTCGAAACGATGTAGGCGTTGCGCACCCGGCGCTTGATTCTCTTATTCTTGTCCACAGCCATTCTCAGTAGCGGTTTGTTCGGTTTTGCGCTTGCGCACGGCGGCCACGCCGACGGCCGCGGCCAGCGACAGCAGGAGCAGCAGCGAGCAGACGAGCGTGACGACCGTCAGCGTCTCGTAATGCGGCGCGCGGAAGCGGAACTCGACGACATGGTCGCCGGCAGGCAACTTCATCGCCCGCAGCACGTAATCGGCCCGGAAATAGGGAGCCTCCTGCCCGTCGACATAGGCCGTCCACCCGTGCGGATAATAAATCTCGGAAAATACGGCCACCCCTTCCGCCGCAGCGGAATACTCGTACGTGTGGCGATTCACGCGATACTCGGTCATCCGGATCGAGGCCGAACTGTCCGCCGTAACGGAAACGCCCTCCAGCATCCCGGCGAATCGCTTGTCCACCACCGCCACACGCTTCGTATCGACCGAGTCGAGCGCATCGATCTCCTCGTCCGGATCGGCCACGATCCTCACCTCGTCCACGAACCAAGCGGCCCCGTTGGCCCCGTCGTTGCGCTGCACCGAAGCGCCTCGGCCGTCGTCCGACGGAGCGATCACGTAGCGCGTGTTGAGCATGTCGTACACGTTCCAGTTCATCTTCGACAGATGATGCTCGATCAGGTCTTGGTAGCGATGCAGCTTCGCCCCGTGGTACCCGCCCACCGAGCGGTGAAAATACGAAGTCGACGCATCGTTGAACGGGCTGACGGTCAGATTCAGCACGCGGTATCCGGGTTCGCCGGCCGTATCGGCCAGTATCTGCAGGTCGGCTTCCGTCGGCCTGATCCGTACGGCGCTTTCGGGCACGAAACGTTCGCGTCCCAGATAGCGCAGGTTGACCGGTACCATATCGGCCGTCACGATCACGGCCAGCGCCGCCGCCAGCGCGCCCCGCTTGATTCTGTCGGTCGCGAACAACCACACCGCTCCGGCCGCCAGCAACGCGAACACCAGCGAGCGCAGCGCATCGGCACGCATCATCGACGCCCGCTCGTCGCGCATCGCGGCAAGCACGTCGTCCGGCAACTGCATCTGCGAATCGGCTCCGCCCGAGAACGACAGCAACGCGCCGCCGAACAGCAGAAACAGCAACGAGATGCCGCCGACCGTCAACACGGAGTATTTCAGCCCCTTCATCAGTCTGGCGTGCCCGATCCGGCCGCACCAGATGCGCTGCAGCACGACGGCCGCGAGAAACGGCACGCACCACTCGACGATCACGAGAATCATCGACACGGTACGGAACTTATTGTACATCGGGAAATGACGGAAGAACAGCTCGGTCAGCCCCATGAAATGGTTGCCCCACGACAGCAGCACGGCGAGCAGCGCGACCGCGGCCACCCACCATTTCGACCGACCGCGCAGCACGAACAGTCCCAGCACGGCGAGCAGCAACGCCGCAGCGCCCACATAGACCGGACCGGACGTTCCGGGCTGGGGGCCCCAATAACCGGGCAGATGCGCTGCTACTTGCCGCGCATTGTACTTGCCGAGCGCGTCGGCCACCGCTCCGTCCTCGGAAAATCCGCCCTCGGACGAGCCGCCGTACAGATTGGGAATAAGCAGATTGAACGTCTCGCCGGGCCCGTAGCTCCAGGCCGTCGCATACTCGATGTCGAGCCCCTGCTGCTTCTCGCCCGTACGGGCTTCGCGCAGCTCGCTGCCTCCGCGCATCGTCTCGGCCGAATGGGAATTGATGTAGTAGAGCATGCCTGCATTGCTGCCGACAGCCAATACGGCGGCCAGGGCCAGCAGTCCGGTCGTCTTGGCGAACCGGGGCAGCGCTTTCGCACGCGCGGCCGACACGAGCTCGTTGATCCAGAACGCGGCCAGTATGAACAGGAAATAGTAGGTGATCTGCGGATGGTTCACGCCGATCTCGATCGACGCGAAGACGCCCGTCAGCGCCGCGCCGACCCACATGTTGCGCCGGAACGCGTACCACACTCCCCCGAACAGCATCGGAGCGAAAGCCAGCGCCATCATCTTGGTCACATGCCCCGCCCCTATGATAATGAAGAAATAGGTCGAAAAGCCGTAGGCCAGCGACGGAACGATCCCGATCCACGGGTTGAACCGCATGCACAGCAGCATGAAAAAGAAAGCCGCCATGGCGATGAAGATCAGCGCGGCGGGCTGGCCGAGAAAGTAGAAGGCTTTCGACAGCGTCTTGATGACGGTCCCCTTGTACTGCACGTTGATCAAGTAAGCCGGCATACCCCCGAACATGTTGCCTTCCCACTGCGGGTCCTCGCCGTATTTCTCGCGGTGCTGCATGATATCCTCCGACGAGCCCTTGTACTGCTGAACATCGCCTTGGAGCAGCGTCTGTCCGCTGAACTGCGGAGCGAAATAGAACAGGTTGATCAGAACGAAAACGGCCAGAGCCGCCGCCACGGGAAGCCACCGTCGGATATTGCGCTTGTTCTCCATAGGGACCGGTTAATCGATAGTGATCTGCAAAGTAACGAAAAATTGTCGAGATTCTTGTGCCGGACACCGTTACGCGCCGAAATTTATCGCGCGGCGGGGCCTCGTCCGGTTCCGAGCTTCCGGACTTCGCATCACCGCCGGCCTGCCGTTTCCGCTCGGGCCCCGCCATCCCGCATGCCCGATCCGGGAGAATCCTCGGACTGCCCGCGCCTCCGGACTGCAACCGTGCGGCAGCGGTCCTACATGAAAAGCGCGCGCACGACAACGGCGGGCGTAGCGCAACAAGTTACGTGCGCACGACCGAGCCGGTCCGACGCGACGAAACCGCTTGTCGACGGCCGAAGCCGCTCGCCGCCGCAAGGTTCCGGGCGCTGCATTCCACGCCGGGCCGGCCGCACCGTGACTCCGCGCGTCTTGACGCTTCCGGCATCATGCGGACAAGCACCGTTTCCAAACATGCTAAACCGCCTCCGGCAGCACCTGACATTCGGCCCTCAACGGCCAAGGCATCCGCAAACGGAAGAAGTGCCGGCCGCTTCCCCGGAAACGACTCGCCCCCGCCGCACCGACGCGACAGGGGCAAGATCGCACAAGACCGCGAAGAACCCGGCCGGAGCGTTTATTCCTCCCCGTGCCAGGCTCCCGGGAGCGTCACTTTCCGTACACTTCCCCGCGACCCGCTTTCAGTGTATTTTTCATCAGCGAGATGATCGTCATCGGCCCGACTCCGCCCGGGACCGGCGTTATGTAACTGCACTTGGGAGCCACCTCGTCGAACTTGACGTCGCCCAGCAATTTCCACCCCGACTTGGTCCGGTCGCTCGGCACGCGCGTGATACCCACGTCGACGACTACCGCGCCCGGCTTGATCATGTCGGCCGTGACGAACTCGGCCTTGCCCAGCGCGGCGATTACGATGTCGCCGCCGCGAACGACCTCCGCGAGATTCTTCGTCCGGCTGTGACAGAGCGTTACCGTGCAATCCCAGCCCTTCTGCGACAGCAGATTGGCGATCGGACGGCCTACGATGTTGCTGCGGCCGATCACGACGCAGTGCTTTCCGGCGGTTTCGATCTTGTAGTACCCGAGCAACTCCAGAATCCCGTCGGGCGTAGCGGGCAGATAGGCGGGCAGGCCCGAAATCATCCGCCCCGTATTGACCGGATGAAACCCGTCCACGTCCTTGCGCGGATCGATCGCCTCGATCACCTTCTGCTCCGAGATGTGCTTCGGCAACGGAAGCTGCACGATGAAGCCGTCGACGTCCAGATCGGCGTTCAGCCGGGCGATCTCGGCAAGCAGAGCCTCTTCGGTCGTCTCCTCGGGCAGGCGAAGCACGGTCGAGCGGAAGCCCACCTCGCCGCAGCATTTCTCCTTATGTCCGACATACGTCTGGCTCGCGCCGTCGTTCCCGACCAGAACGGCCGCCAGATGCGGCGGCCTGTTTCCGGCGGCCACGAGAGCCTCCACCTCGGAGGCGATTTGCTTGCGGAGGCTGGCTGCGACCTCCTTCCCGTCCATAATCTGCATAGCTCGCTATCTTAAAATTTTCAAACAATATTCGGATACGTGAAAGCGTCCTCCGCCCCTGCCCGAGGAAACCGAGTTTTCCGCCGGTTCTTCCGCGACCCGGCCCGCGCATCTTTCCGCCGGAGCGGCTCGTCGCATCGCTCCCGGACTCCCCGGCAACCCGCCGGCCCGAACCGTCCGAAATCCGTCCTGCAACTTTCCCGGCAGACACTTACGTTCCGGCCCGCAACCCGGCAGCACGTTCTATCCGCTTACGACCGGAACTCCGGAAAAGTTTCGGCTACGTCCGACGGGACACGGGGCTCCGTTTCGGCATCGGCCGCGCCCGCTATCCGTCACAACGCCGCCGCGAAGGGGGAAACCCAGCCTGCGGATTTCAGACCGCACGGCCTGAAAAATTCCGGTCAACGAGCGTCGGAACTTTCCGGCCGGAATCAACGCCTTTTGCCGTGGCGCATCATTTTCGGCATGCCGCCGGCCACCGTCTTCATCATCTTGCGCGTGTCCTCGAACTGTTTGAGCAGCCGGTTGACTTCCTGAATCGTCGTACCGCTGCCCGCAGCGATGCGCTGCTTGCGGCTGCCGTTCAGAATCGACGGATTCTCGCGCTCGGCGGGAGTCATCGACTGGATGATCGCCTCGGTCTGCTTGAACACGTCGTCGCTGATCTCGACGTTCTTGAGCGCCTTGCCGACGCCCGGAATCATCGAGGCCAGGTCCTTCAGGTTGCCCATTTTCTTGATTTGCGCGATCTGGCTCAAAAAGTCGTTGAAGTTGAACTGGTCCCTGACCAGTTTCTTCTTCAGCCGGCGCGCCTCCTGTTCGTCGTACTGCTCCTGCGCCCTCTCGACGAGAGACACGATGTCGCCCATGCCGAGAATCCGGTCGGCCATGCGCTCGGGGTGGAACACCTGCAGCGCGTCCATCTTCTCGCCCGAGCTGATGAACTTCAGCGGCTTGTTGACCACCGCGCGGATCGAGATAGCCGCACCGCCCCGCGTATCGCCGTCGAGCTTCGTCAGCACGACGCCGTCGAAGTCGAGCCGGTCGTTGAACTGTTTGGCCGTGTTGACGGCGTCCTGACCGGTCATCGAGTCGACGACAAACAGCGTCTCGCTCGGCGAAACGGCCCGCTTGATCGCCTCGATCTCCTGCATCATCTGCTCGTCGACGGCCAAACGGCCCGCCGTATCGACGATCACCGTATTGATATGGTTCGCCCGGGCATAGCGGACCGCGTTCTCGGCGATCTGCACCGGATTGCGGTTTCCTTCCTCGGTATAGACCTCGACACCGACCTGCTGCCCCAAAATCTTCAGCTGGTCGATGGCCGCCGGACGATAGACGTCCCCCGCCACGAGCAGCACCTGCCGTCCTTTCTTGCTTTTGATCAGATTGGCCAGCTTGCCCGAAAAAGTCGTCTTGCCGGAACCCTGCAGACCCGCGATCAGCACGACGGCCGGACTTCCTTCCAAACGGATGTCGGTCATCGTGCCGCCCATCAGCGCCGCCAGCTCGTCGCGGACGATCTTGGTCATCATCTGGCCGGGCTTGACCGAGCGGAGCACGTCCTGTCCGAGCGCCTTGGCCTTCACCTCGTCGGTGAATGTCTTGGCTACCTTGTAGTTCACGTCGGCGTCGATCAGCGCGCGGCGGATCTCCTTCAGGCTCTCGGCCACATTGATCTCGGTGATCCGGCCCTCGCCCTTGAGGACCTTGAACGACCGTTCGAGCTTGTCCGTCAAATTTTCAAACATATTCTCCTGCGGATTATCGGCCTGCGCACCCCTGCTCTTCAAAAGCGAGTAGCGAAAACGACGCGGCAGCGCCTTTCAAAGTTATCTTTTCCGGAAACCGCCGCAGCCCGGCACACGGCGAGGCGCGAAGCGGCGTACAAAAATACGAACTAATTTCCAAATACGAAACGCCCTGCGCTTTTCCCCCGTGCAAAATCGACGCGCGGCGACCCGCTTAGAAGCGGCCGCACCGTTCGCCACCCAAAGCGTTTCCGGAACGGGCGACCCGAATCCCGGCGACGGCCGCGCTTTCCCGGCCCGCACCGTCCGGACAAACGTTTCGCGCGACCGGTTTACGGCTCCGCCGATACGCCCTGCCCCGGCACCTCGCCCGAAAGACACTCTCATGCCATCCGGATTAGGAAGATTTTCAAAAATACAGGATGGCGCATTTTCAGACAAATCACTATTTCATTACATTTTATACGGCGCATTCCGGAGAATAGTTTAAAACGTTCGGAATCGCCCGAAGACTATCACCGTGCGATCATACCATACCGCTCTATCCTTATTTTAAGGAGGTTCCGTACCGCGACTCCGGCAAAAAATAAGGATGCCTTTCGACATCCTTATCGCAACGATTCCCTCAACCGGCCTGAACGATCCGTCCGACGTCGGCACACCTGCCATATAGGCTTTCAACCTGCAACAAACGCGGTCCCTCGACATAGTCCGAACAAGTTGGCCCTGCACTCGGATCACAATATATTTTATTAAAATAAATATTTGTATGTTTATAAAATATATATGAACTCCGCCTTACAGCGCACCCGCCGCATAGGCCCGCACATCCTCGAGAGAAATGGTTTGCCCGCTGAGAATAATCAGCCGTTCCACCACGTTGCGCAACTCGCGGACATTACCGCTCCATTCCATCTTCCCGAGCTCTTCGATCGCCCCGGGCTCGATCGCCTTGGGCTTTATGCCGTACTCCTCGCAGATCTTCCCGATGAAGTAATCGACCAACAGCGGAATGTCCCCGGCACGTTCGCGGAGCGCAGGCACCCGAATGACGATCACGCTGAGACGATGATACAAGTCCTCGCGGAAACGGCCCGCCTCGATCTCCCGGCGCAAGTTCTTGTTCGTAGCCGCCACGACGCGCACGTCCACCTCGATGTCCTTGTCGCTGCCCACACGGCTGATCCGGTTCTCCTGCAAAGCCCGCAGCACCTTGGCCTGAGCGGCCAGGCTCATGTCGCCGATCTCGTCCAGAAACAGCGTGCCGCCGTCGGCCTGCTCGAACTTTCCCTTCCGCATCCGGATGGCCGACGTGAACGAGCCCTTCTCGTGCCCGAACAGCTCGCTCTCGATCAGCTCCGACGGAATGGCCGCGCAATTGACCTCCACGAAAGGCCGGTCGGCCCGGTGACTCAGCTCGTGCAGCCGGTGGGCGACCAGCTCCTTGCCCGTTCCGTTGTCGCCCGTAATCAGCACGCGCGCGTCGGAAGGAGCCACCTTTTCGATCAGCTGCTTCATATGCTCGATACCGACCGAGGTCCCAACGATCTCGGTCGGGGCGCAGGAAGCCTTGGCGACAACCCGCGCCGAGTCTCCCGTGCGCACCGCGGAACTCTTTTTACCCGAAGGGGTTTCGACTGTGGCACGGTTTTGGCTTTTATCCTCCACAGCCGAGCGGATCGAGCGGAGTAACTTGTTCAGATCAATCGGTTTGGGAATGTAATCGAACGCTCCGTGACGGATGCTGTCGATCGCGGGATCGAGACCTTTGAGCGCCGAAAGCATGATAAAAGGCGTAGATTTGCCGCTTCCGTGCAAAGAAGTGAGCAGATCGATCGCCCGGATATCGGGTACGGCCATATCGCAGAGCACGACGTCGAAGCGGGAATGCTCGGTTTTATCGGCGGCCTCGCCTCCGGTTTCGGCCGTTTCGACCCGGTAGCCTTCATATTCGAGACGCTCCTTGAGCGTATTGCGAATGCTGCGTTCGCTGTCTACTACCAATACGTTTGTCATAACTTTGATATTTTATATGAATATTGAATAATGGTAAACTTCATATTTTTGCGCACGGTTTTTGGTTATTCCGAAAAAACCGAGTAGCTTTGTCCCAAAGTTAAGAATTCCTCCCGCTTTAAAAAACAGCAACGCGGCTGCGCTCTCCGGCGGCCGGCAAGGGAATTTCAAATCTGAAACGACCATTACGGTAAACCTTTTGAATCGATGAAGTCGCCCGTTCGGACGATTCGCGGCCGAGGTCCGATTTCGCGGTTCGCATCCTGATCCTTATGGATAAAAACTATAATTTCGAGAGAAAGAAGCTGATGCTTCCCGAGTACGGGCGTCATGTGCATCAGATGGTCGACTACCTGAAGACGATCCACGACCGCGACCTGCGCAACCAGCAGGCGCGCGCCGTCATCGAGGTGATGGGCAACCTGAATCCCATTCTGCGCGAGTCGGCCGACTTCAAGCACAAGCTGTGGGACCATCTGTTCATCATGTCGGACTTCGATCTGGACGTCGACTCGCCCTATCCGATCCCGACGGCCAAGAGCCTCTATCCCAAGCCCGACCGCATCGAGTACCCGAAGCACCAGATCGCCCGCAAGCACTACGGAAAGAATATCGAGAACATGCTCGCCGCGCTGAAGGAGATCGACGACGAGGAAGCCAAGACGCAGATCGCCGGCAACATAGCCAAATTCATGCGCGCCAAATCCTTTGAGTACAATCAGGAGCATCCCAACAACGAGGTTATCATGAAAGACATACGCTCGATGTCCGATAACCGGATCGTTCTGGACGAAGTTGCCCTGAACAATCTCAAAAACGACTATAAACAGCCCTATATGAACAACCGCCAGCGGAAGAATTATTCGGCCGGCGGCCATTCCGGCTCCAAAGCGAACAACTATTCGAACAAACAGGGCAACAAGCGGCGCATCGGCAAGGCATTGCACAAATAGCGCCGGACAGCGCGCCTTACCCCATCCCGGACATCCCCGGCCGCCGGGAAGAATCCGGGCGGCGTGTCTTTCGCAGGTCCGCCCGGGCCGAACCTGCACGGGATTGCGTTTTTTATTGCTAACTTTGCACTCCCCGATGCAAAAACGCTCATGAACGAACAGAAAAACATATCGATCCGCAACAAACGGGCGACATACGATTACGAGATTCTCGACACGTACGTCGCCGGGATCGTTCTGTCCGGTACCGAAATCAAGTCGCTGCGTCTGGGCAAGGCTTCGCTCACCGACTGTTACTGCTATTTCCACAACGGCGAGCTTTTCGTCCGGGGCATGAACATAGCCGAATACCACTGGGGCAGCTACAACAACCATGCTCCCAAGCGCGACCGCAAGCTGCTATTGCAGCGCAAGGAGCTCGAAAAGCTCGGGCGCTCGTTGCAGGACAAGGGGCTGACCGTCGTCGGACTGAAGCTGTTCATCAACGAACGGGGGCTGGCCAAGCTGCAGATCGGACTGGCCAAGGGACGCAAAAGCTACGACAAGCGCGAGTACATCAAGGAAAAGGATGCCCGCCGCGAGATGGACCGCGTCTTTCGCAAGTGATCCCGTGCGTCGGAACCGATTCGTATGACGACTTGCCCCGTCCGGACTTCCGATAATGGAGAATCCGAATAGCCGTCCGGCCGCAGGACCGGGAATCCGCCCCGCTCCGATAAGAAACGGCTTTTCGCCGGACATTCCGACCGAATTCATCCGAAATGTTTCGTACAGTACCCGTCAGCGAATCTTCGGAAAGAGCTGACGGACGAAAAATCATCTCTCGTCCCGGCCATGCCGCCGGGAAAATATGGCGGCGCGGAACGTCTCGTATTTGCACTTGAGGCGTACTGCACAGATAAATGACAGATTTTCGATGTATCGAAGGCCCGCATTCGGAATTCATACATCCGGTACGCGCAATCGCAGGCCGAGCAACCGATCCCGATTCTGTCCGAAGTCCCTTCCCCTCGGCGGACGAGTTTCCGCACAGGGAAGCCGGAGACGTCGAACGTCCGACGATCGAGTACGGCAAGAGAATAGCGTAACGAAACGGCTCCCCGGCCGGCGTCTTTTCACACGATTCCGCCTTTTTGCCGCTCCCCCGGAGCGCCGACAAATAGATCGGCAGTCCCGGTCGACCGCCCCGAATATGCTCGACGGTACGCGCCACTGTTCCCCCAAGTCGTCTTCGGACCGGATGCGAGACACGGATTCTCGCGACGGACAAGGACGGGTTCGACGGAACGGAGGCCGTTCACCGGAACAGCTTCCGGTACAGTTTCAAACGCCGGTACGGAGCGTATTTCAACGGCAGGTCGATCAGCCTCGACGAACGGACAACCGGGCGCATATGGCTGAAAAGGTCGAAGCTCGACCGCCCGTGATACTTCCCGAACCCGCTCTCGCCGACGCCCCCGAACGGCAAGCGGCCGTTGGCCAGATGGACGATCGTATCGTTGACGCAGGCTCCGCCCGACGACGTCCGGTCCAAGACCCGCTCCGCCTCTCGACGATCGCCGAAATAGTAAAGGGCCAGCGGCTTGTCACGGCGATTCACATAGCCGATCGCCTCGTCGATATGCCGAAACGTCTTGACCGGCAGCAGCGGACCGAAGATCTCCTCTGTCATTGCCGGGCTGTCGTCGTCCGGATCGTCGATCAGCGTCGGAGCGACATACCGCTGCCGCACATCGAATTCGCCTCCCCACAGCACGCGTCCCGAAGCGCCGATCATTCCGGCCAGCCGGGCGGTCGCCCGCTCCGAAACGATACGCGGATAAGCCGGACTTCGAAGCGGGTAGTCGCCGAAAAACTCCCCGACCGCATGCTTCATTTCCCGGCACAGCCCTTCCTTCAGGTCCCGATGAACGAGCAGATAATCCGGCGCGACGCAGGTCTGGCCCGCAGCCAGCAGCTTGCCCCACATGATCCGCCGTGCCGCCAGCCGAATATTCGCGCTGCGCCCGACGATGCAGGGGCTCTTGCCGCCCAGCTCGAGCGTCACGGGCGTCAGGTTCTTCGCGGCCGCCTCCATCACGACCCGCCCGTATTTCGACCCGCCCGTAAAAAAGATCGAATCGAAGCGCCGCTTCAACAATTCGTCGAGCACGTCGCCTCCTCCTTCGACGAAAGCCACGTATTCCGGCCCGAACGTTTCGGCGATCAGATCGCGCAGCGCCGCCTCGACATGAGGAACCAGAGGCGAAGACTTCAGCAGGACGCAGTTCCCGGCCGAGATCGCGCCGACGAGCGGACACAACAGCAACTGAACCGGATAATTCCACGGCGCGACGATCAGCGCCACGCCGAGCGGTTCGGGCCGTATCCGGCTCCGCGACGGCCATAGCGTCAGAGGCGTAGATACCCGTCGGGATCGGGACCAGCGCTTCAGGTGCCGGATATGGCACTCCAATTCCTGCATCACGAGGCCGATCTCGGTCAGATAGCTCTCGCCGGCCGACTTGTTCAGATCTTCGCGCAACGCCTCGCTCAGCGCGTCCGTGCGTTCCCGGACGGCTTTTCTCAGCTTCGTCAGCGCATCGAGCCGGAATGCCGTAGCGCGTGTCGCGCCGTCGGCAAAGAATTTCCGCTGAAGGGTTATGATTTCATCGATCGCCTTTTCCATAATCCTTTGATTTCAAATTTCAGTCGGCCGCACGATTCGGGCCGCATATATCCCGACAGCGCGCAATCCGCGCGGGAAGGCTCCCCGATCCGGCACGGAAAGGACTCGTCCGGTCCGAGCGATCGCAGGCCGTTTCTGCTCAGTACACGAATCGGGCCGTCGAGGAATCGCCGAAATCCGGTCCGATTCCGGCACGGCAACGCTTCGGACTTTCCCGGCGATATTTTTCGTCTCCGGCCTGCCGATCTTGTCGACCCCGATCCGCATGCGGGACATCTCGCCTCCCGTCTTGAGGACGGGATCGGCCGCGATACCGCTCATCCGAATACCGAAACGGTCGCCTTTCATCGAGACGAAGTTCCGGTGCAAGTCGATCTGCCGCGCCCGGCGAAAAACGGCCGAAGCAGAATCAGCGCAGCTTGTTCCGCTCGAAATGCGGAGCCACCTTCCACTGGAAATAAACGATCGACGCGACCGTCAGGCAGGCGCCGAACAAATAGGCCTTGTCGAACGTGCTGATCTGGGCGATATAGCCCCCGAGCAGCAACCCGATCCCTATGCCTACGTCCCACGAGGTCAGGTAGGTCGACGTGGCCGTCCCCCGCTGGTTATTCGGAGCCAGATTGACGAACAGCGTGTTGAAGGCGGGGAACATCGTCCCGAAACCCACGCCCAGAAACAGGGCTACGCCGAAAAAGATCCACAGGCTGAGCGTCTCGTTCAGGCGCATCAGCATCGCGCAGGACGACAGTGCGAAAAAGCAGAGGCAGACCAGATACATCCCCCACGCAATGACCCTCGTCACGCGCCCCTTATCGACCTGACGGCCCGAGAATATGCGCGAGATGGCCATGCCGACGGCCATCAGCGTGAAGAAGACGCCCATGCCGTGCGTAATGCCGATCTGGCGCGCATACATCGCCACGTAAGTCGTCGTCATGCCGTAAGGAATCGACAGCATCAGCAAATCGATCCCCGCAGGAATCCCCTTGACGAGGATGAAGCGGTCGAGCGAGACAGGCTCCCGCTTGACGGGTGCCTTGACGGGCGCCTTGACCAGCGAGGCCATTGCGAAGCCCAGCGAGCAAGAGATCAGCGAGCAAACGAAAATCACCTCGAACGAGTAAGCGTCGTGCAGGAACAGTCCCACCATCGGACCGACCGACATCGCTATGTTGTTGGCCAGTCCGTAGTACCCCAGTCCCTCGCCCCGGCGCGAAGAGGGCATGATATCGATCACGACCGTGTTGCCGGCCACCGTAACCATGCCGAACGAGAAGCCGTGCACGACGCGCAGTATGGTGAACAACGTGAGCGTCCCCGCCAGCAGATAGCCCGCGAAGACGGAAGTGAAGACGAAAAAAGCCAGCAGATAGAGCGGCTTGCGCGCGAACGTATCGAGCAGATAACCCGAAAACGGCCTGACCGACAGCGCTGCGATCGTATAGCACGACAGCACGGCCCCCGCCATGCCGCTGCCCGTGCCGAACTCCTCCGTCAGATAGAACGGCAGGACCGGCATCAGCAGGTAAAAACCGAAAAAAAGCAGGAAATTGGCGGACAGGATATAGCAATAACTCGATGTGACCAAACGTTCCTTCGACATAGCGACAGAAATTTCGACAAAGGTAAGGATGTTTTTTGAAAATGGTTTTCGGATCGCCGATCGGCAAGCCGTCATTCGGAAGGTCTTTCGCACGGCAGCCGGACCGCGGGTTTTCGCCGAAACCGGGCTTGAATATATCCCGATAATGATTATCTTGCAGTACGAAGCGAATCGTCCGCATATCGTTCACTTAATTCCGAATGCCATGAAAACCAAAATGCTCGTCCTGTTCGCGCTTGCCCTGCTCGGAACGGCCGAAAAGGCAACGGCTCAGGCCGCAGACAAGAAAGCCGCACGCAAGGAGAAAAAAGAGCTCAGGCAATCGATCGACCGCGCAAGGCACCAGCAGGCGCTGGACGCGATCCTCGACAGCGCGTTCGTTTTGCAGGCGAACGCCGTGCTTCTGGAGAACTACCCGAGAGAGCTGGTCGACTTTCATCGGAACTTCGTCTCGATGGAGGGCGGCCATTTCAGCATTCAGATGAGCGGCATCGCGGCCAATCCCGTCCTCAAGACGGGAGGCGAGGTGTCCCGCATGCGGATCAGGACCGACAAAAAAGGCTTCGTCCGGTGCAGAATAGACCTCTCGGGCATCGTGATGACTTCTTCGACCGTATATCTGACGCTGTACCCCGACAGCAACGAGGCGACCGCAACGGTCCGTTCGCTCCGGGGAGGCCGGGGCGTCACGCTCGAAGGCGTCATCGTACCGGCGGCCGATGCCGAGGTGCTTCGGAATATCTCGACTTACTGATTGCCCGCGCCGTACCGGTCCGGGCAATCCGCCGATCCGTCTCCGCTCCGATTTGCCCAAGAGCCCCGGTCGCCCGGTCTCCGGTTCTCGCTTCATCGGCTTCACGGACGGAGCGGCGCAAACATAAAGAACCGGTCGGAGCGGGTCGACCGGTTTCAATTTGCAATAACAACTTCCGGACATAAGTCCGGCCAACGCTTCCGGGCGACAATCGAGAAGAGCCGTCCCGCTCCGCCGCCTTAAAACAGCGAGCGGCCTTTGTACACGCTGCGCCGGTCGTAAGGCACCAGCTCGCCGCTGAGCGTCACCCGATTGCTGCTGTACGTGGGATACACCGTTACGGAGGCCTTGTTGTCCAACGGATTGAGCACGATTTCGGCCATCCACGACGAAGTTCCCGAACCCACGACGCTCATCTGGTAGCGCACGAAACCTTTTTTGTCGGTTTTCACCGACACGTTGGTCACGATTCCGTCGACGGTGATGCCGCCCAATCCGTTGGCGCCGGGCCATGGCAAATTGGGGAACGCAAGCTGGATCACGGCACGCTCGCCCTCCATCGAGACGAAATTGGTCGTCGAGCTGACATAGGCTATCCGGCCCCGCCGGAACGTCACTTTATCGGCTTTCAGAATGAACGCGCTATCCTGCAACGCCTTCATGGCCGAATCGTGCATGCGGGCATCCAATGCCCGGTAATACTCTTTCTGAGCCGCACGGGCCGCCTTGCGGTCCGCGGACTTTTGGGCCGAGACGCTCGCACAGAGCGATGCGAGCGCGACCATCAATAAAATCTTTTTCATAGCCGGTCGACTTTTAAAAACAAACCGTAGGCCGAATGCAGAGCCGAACTCGTTCGGATTATGCCGAGGCGCAACATTCTTCAACGATTGAAAATCCAATAATATAACGGCGACGGCGGCGCGCAAATTATCCGTTCGCATCACGAAAAGCCGGTCGCAGCTCTCCCTGCCGTTCTGCCGACCGCCGGCGAATCCGTCCGAACCGCAAAACCGTCCGGTTCGAACGCCGCAAAATCGTGCCGGATTCTGCGAACCGCCATATAACGAAGACGCTTTCCCGGCCGTTTCCGTTGCAACGGCCGCATTGAAGCCCGGCCTACCTGCCGTCAGGTACGGGACAACGCTTCGCTTCGCACGGACGAAAACCGGACATTCCCGCCGCATATTATCGGAATCCCGTACAAAAACGTCCGAAAAGCATGAACAAGCCGCTTTCCGGCATCCCCGACCGGGATGACCGTCCTCGGGCAAACAGCCGCACGGCCAAACGCCCGAAAGAACGAAATAAGCGCCGGACCCGTAAGCCCGTAGAATGGAGTCGCAAGCCAGAAACAGTGCTGACGAACCGCCACGTCCCCTTTCGCACGATGGCGCCGGTCCGAACCGGAAAAGGCTGCCGTCAGACCGTGATCTCGCCCCGGATCGAGCGGCCCAGCATGTCGCGGACCCGATCGCCGTCCCAGTTCTGCCCCAGCAGATACATCAGCTTCGTAACGGCGCTTTCGGTCGTAATGTCCCGGCCGCTGACTACGCCGCACTCCTGAAGGCGCCTGCCGGTCTCGTACATATCCATCGACACGCTGCCGCCCTGACATTGCGTCACGTTCAGTACGACCGTTCCCCGCTCGACCGCACGGCCTACCGCCCGCACGAACCAGTCGGCCGTCGGCGCGTTTCCCGCCCCGTAGGTCTCCAGCACGACGCCGCGAACGCCGGGAATGCGGAGCATCGCCCCAAGCGTCTCGGGACGCATACCGGGAAAAATCTTGACGATCTCGATTCCCGTTTCCAGAGCGGTCGCAATACGCAACGGGGCGGAATCCTCCTTCGCCCGGCGGATAAAAGGCTCGTTGTAATGGATATTCACCCCGACGTCGGCCAGCGCCGGATAGTTGTCCGAACGGAAGGCATTGAGCAGCTCGGCGCTGTGTTTCGTCGTGCGGTTCGCACGGAACAGCTTGTTCTGAAAATAGATGCAGACTTCCGGAACGACGGCGCGCCCTCCCTCTTTCGCCGCGGCGATCTCGATCGCGGTAATCAGGTTCTCCCGCCCGTCGGTCCGCAGCACGCCGATCGGAATCTGACTGCCCGTGAAGACGACCGGCTTGCCCAGATTCTCGATCATGAAGCTGAGCGCCGAGGCAGAATAGGCCATCGTATCGGTTCCGTGCAGCACGACGAAGCCGTCGAACGACGCATAGCTGTCGCGGATCAGCCGAGCGAGCTCGATCCACAGCGCGGGGGTCACGTTCGACGAGTCGATCGGCTTGAAATGAAGCACGCTGATATCGACGTTCAGCATCTTCAGATAGGGAAACTCCTCGTACATGTCGTTGAAATCGAACGGAGAAAGGGCCCCCGTCTCGGGATTGGTTTTCATGCCGATCGTTCCGCCCGTGTAGATCAGCAGAATCGAAGCCCTGAATGTCTCGGCCATAGCGAACGGTTATGATGCCGCCTCCGAATCGGACGCGAGCGGTTCTACGGCAAAATTAGCAAAAAATCGAGTCGCCGAACATCGCCCGCACATTGCGTTCGGTCGCTTCCTCCACGCGTCGCTCGTCCGTACCGCACAGTTCGGCCACCTTGGCGCACACATAGCGGACGTAAGCGCTCTCGTTGCGCTTGCCCCGGAAAGGCACGGGCGTCAGGTAAGGCGCGTCGGTCTCCAGCACCGCCCGCTCGATTCCGATCTCCGGCAGCAGGCCCGCGATCGCCGACCGCTTGAACGTCACGACGCCGCCTACGCCGAACAGGAAGTCGCCGCATCCGAGAATCCGCCGGTAGTGCTCCCGCGTCCCGCAAAAGCTGTGCATGACGCCGCGCACGCCCCGGCCCCGGTACTCCTCCAGCACGCCGCACATCTCGTCCCAAGCATCGCGCGTGTGAATCACCAGCGGCAGTCCGTACCGCAAAGCCAGCTCGATCTGAAACCGTAGCGCCTCCAGCTGTTCGTCCGCGAAATCGCGGCTCCAGTACAGGTCGAGGCCCACCTCGCCCACGCCGCAGAAACGGATGCCGTCAGGCGGCGCCTCCAGCAAGCGGGCCACCCTCTCCAGATCGTCCCTGTAACGGGGATTGTCGTTGACCGAGGTCGGATGAAGCCCCATCATCGGAAAGCAATAGCCGGCATAGCGCCGCGCCGTCTCGAACATAGCCCCGTAGGAGTGTCCGTCCACAGCCGGCAGCAAGATGCGGCCTACTCCCGCCTCTCGGGCCCGGGCGACGACCGCGTCCCGATCGCCGTCGAAAACCTCGTCGTAAATGTGCGAATGCGTATCGATCAGCATGACTTCGAAATCTTGATATACGAATCGCCGGCAACCGCCCGGACTATGCCGGCCAGTTCCAGCTCCATCAACAGTTCGCTGAGCCGGCCCGGCTCCAGTCCGCTCAGCAGCTCGAGCTCCTCGACCGAACGGGGCGTTACCCCGTCGATCCATTTCAGCAGATCGGCCTGCCCGGCCGGAAGCGCCCGCTCCGAACCGCCGAACAAGTCTCCCTCCGCCGGCCTCGCCTCCGGAACCGGCTCCCAGCCGAGGCAATCGGCTATATCCCGCCCCGAGCAAACCATCTGAGCTTTCAGGCTGCAGATCAGCCGGTTCGTTCCCTGCGACCGGTCGTCGTCGATCCGCCCGGGCGCGGCCATGACCGTCCGCTCGTATCCGTCGGCCATTTCGGCCGTAATCAGCGATCCGCCCTTCGCCGCCGACTCGATCACCAGCGTCCCTTCGCTCAGTCCGGCGATGATCCGGTTGCGCTGCACGAAGCTCGAACGGTCGCACCGGCAACCGCTGTGAAACTCGCTCACGATCGCTCCGCCCTGCTGCACCATGCGGCGCGCGCTCTCGGTATGGCGCGACGGATAGATGCGCGTCAGCGGATGCGCGACGACCCCGACCGTCCGCAGACCGGCATTCATCGCTGCCCGGTGAGCCTCGATATCGACTCCGTAGGCCAGCCCGCTGACGATCACCGCGTCGGGAACCAGCGCGGCCAGCTCCCCGATCAGGCGCTCGCAAAGCATCGCCCCGTAAGGAGTCATGCGCCTCGTGCCGACCACCGACAGCCAGCGGGGCGAGTTCAGATCGGTTCCGCCGCTCACGTAGATCACATGCGGATAATCGGGGCACTCCTTGAGCCGGCGGGGATAGTCCGCCGAGCACGCATCGATCGCCCGGATCCGGTGCCTCTCGACGAAAGCGAGCTCCCGTTCCGCCGCCCCGTGATACTCGCGGCGGCTGATACTCCGCGCCAGCTCGGGTTTCAGTCCGGATCGGAGCACGATCTCCTGCTGCGTCGCGGCGAACAGCCGCTCGGCCGAGCCGAAGCACTCGACCAAATGAATGGCCGTACGGCTTCCTATCTCCGGGTGCATCGTAAGGGCTATGTCGTCGACAGTCATTTCGGGAAACGGTTCTCTCGGTCCGGGGCGGCGCCCGGCGCCGTCCGCTGCGTAAAGATAGAAAATTATCGGCACGAACCTATTCCCGCGCAGGAGAAATAAAATCGCCGGACAATACGGTCCCGGCCGACGGCGATTCGTCCCGAACGAGGACGAGGCCCCGGAACAAACACCCATTCCATATCGCTTGCACGCCTCTTCAATGCAAGCGTCGAACAGCTCCTCCGGATGTTTTTCGGACACGAAGCCCGTTCCCATTCGGACCGACCCCGTACTTTCGAATACGGCATCGGGCCGAGTCCGGCCCGAACTCGTCCCCTCGGAAAAGGACGAAAATGTCCGTGAATTTTGACGGTTCGGAAATAATTTCTATATTTGCCGTCCCATACAGGGCCTGATGGCCGAGTGGTTAGGCAGAGGTCTGCAAAACCTCTTACAGCGGTTCAATTCCGCTTCAGGCCTCGACGAAAAGGGGCTGTCTCGGATTACGAGACAGCCCCTTTTCCATGGTGCACGGCTTTCGCGGATTACGCCCGAACCCAGAGAATCCTCCGTCTCGCCCTCCGCAGGCAACATACTCCGATTCATCCCGAGGGGCGACCCGCGATCGGGCTATTTTTCCTCCGGGCTCTGTCGAACGACGCATTCCGCAGCGACTTTCCCCCGACGGCGGCGGCGCAGCAGCCAACCCGCGAGAAACAGCGCCAGCGCCGTGCCGGTCGCGACCAGCCAATAGAAAGGAATCCCCCAAGTCAGATACACGACCCTGAACTTGACGATACCCAGCAGCAGCAAAACCAACACGGCTCCCGCCAGCAACCGGAACTCCCGGCGCACGGCCGAAACGGTCGCGGAAACCGGCACGGCAGCGCCTCCCCGGCTCCGGCGCGACGGCCACAGGGCCGGAACCTCCCGGCAGCGCGCGCGATAGTCGGCTCCGTATTTCCCAAGCATGAGCCGCTCCTCTCTGCCGAGAATCGTCAGGTAGCAAGCGGCATAAAGCGCGGTCGCGCCGATTACGAACCAGTCCGTTCCCGTGTAAAGCACGATTCCGGACCAAATCAGGAAATTGCCGGCATAGAGCGGATAGCGCATCCGCGCATAAATTCCCTCCGTCGGGAAAGGCATCGCGGGCGGATTCCCCGAAGCCCGAAGCCGGGTCCTGTAGAGCATGACGGCCGTCGAGCGGACACGCAGGGCGAATCCCGAGCCGAGCAGAAGCGCGCATACCGCCAGCAGAATCCATCCGTCGGCGATCCGGAACGGCGTCGTCACCAGCAAGGCGGCGACACTGGCGGGAAGCAGCCACAGCGACAGCCGTCCGCGAAGAGCGTAAAGTTTTCGAGAGAGAGCCGAGTAACTTTGCGAAAGTGTCATAGAGCGTCTTTTTCAGATGATCCCGGGGAAACCTCCTCCGTCCGTCGCATCCGCCTCAGGCAAAGCCTGACCGAGACGGCCGCCAGCGACAGGCCGAGCAGCAGACCGAACAGAATATCCATCGGATAGTGCACGCCCAGATAGATCCGGCTGTACGCCAGCAGGGCCGCCCATACGAAAATGGCTATGGCATACCACCTCCGGCGGAACAGCACGGAAGTGAACAGCGCGATCGAGAAGCTGATGGCCGCATGGGCGGAAACCGTGCCGTACAGCCCGCCCCGGTAGTCCCGGACCGTATGCACCAGCGATTCGACGCCGGGCGTATGGGTCGGACGCAGCTTCGGCACGTTATGCTTGAAGAAGTTGCATATCTGGTCGTCCGCTATGACCGTCGCACCCAGAAACAGCACGACCCACAGCAGACCGCGCGTTCCGAACCGCCTCCACACGGCATACAGCAGCACGGCATACAACGGAATCCAAGTGAGCCGGGCCGTCACGAAATAGAAGAAAGCGTCCCAGAAAGCGCCTCCGTCGCCGTTCAGGGCGAGCAGGAGCTCCCGGTCGAGATCGAGAAGCGATTGCCACATAGCGGTGTTTTTCGTTCGGTCTCAAAAATACGACGAAAAAAGCGGATCGCCAACTATCCGTCCGCATACGGAGAAGGCCCCGTCCTCCGTGCCGTCCGTGCCGCCGGCCTGACCGAAGAACAATCCGGCTCGCACGGCACTCCGTATGCAGGCCCGAGCGGAATCGGAACAAGGCCCGGCAAGACAGAGACCTTGTCCTCACAATAAGTCAAATGCTCCTATCCGCCCCCACGCGCCGCGAATCCGTCGGGCTTTCGGCATCATATCGCGTCCTCAGCCGAAACGGCACGAATACGAGTCGCCTCGGCCATCGCGATCAAATACAAACGGATGCGAGCGACGAAAAGCATCGGACCGCAGAAGATTCTCTGACGCTATCCCGGTCAGAACTGGAAATAGATGAACGGCTGGATTTCGGACGACTTGATCTGCATGACGCACCATATCAGCACGGTCAGCATCAGTGCCTTGACAACGAGCGGAGCGCCCGCGACGGTCCGCTCGCCCCACGCCTCGGCCCGGCGCGGCAGCATATGCAGCAGGTAGCCCGCAGCCATCAAGGCCATGACGGCCCCGTAGCCGGAAACGACCTGAGGAATCAGTCTCCATTGGAAATGGCCGAAAATCTGCGAAAGAATCCGCTCGCCCGTCTGCATGTCCGGAGCCCGGAACAGAATCCAGCCCAGACAGACCACATGGAACGTGACCAGCACGCCCAAAACCCGCCGCCACGGCCTCATCTGCTCTCCGGAAGCTTTGAACACCGAGGGGAAAGCGTGCATCAGCGCCTTATGAACGGCCAGCGCGGCTCCGTGCAGCGCCCCCCACAGGATGAATCGGACGGCCGCTCCGTGCCACAGCCCGCCCAGCAGCATCGTCAGCATCAGGTTCGCATACGTCCTCGCTCGCCCCTTGCGGTTCCCGCCCAGCGAAATGTAAAGGTAGTCCTTCAGCCAGCTCGACAGCGAGATATGCCAGCGCCGCCAGAACTCGGTGATCGTAGCCGACTGGTAGGGCGAATCGAAGTTGATCGGGAACCGGAACCCGAGCAGCAGGGCCAACCCGATCGCCATATCGGAGTATCCCGAGAAGTCGCAGTAAATCTGCAGGGCGTATCCGTAAACCCCCATCAGGTTCTCGAAGCCGCTGTACAGCATGGGGTTATCGAATACCCGGTCGACGAAGTTCAGGCTGATATAGTCCGAGATGATCGCTTTCTTGAACAGGCCCGACAGGATCAGAAAGACTCCCCGTCCGAACATGTCGCGTGAAACGAAAACGGGATTCCGGTAAATCTGCGGCAGAAAGTCCCGGGCCCGGACGATCGGACCCGCCACGAGCTGCGGAAAGAACGACAGGTAGAACAGGTAGTCGATCCAGCGCCGCACGGGCTCGATCTGCCGGCGGTACAGGTCGATCACGTAGCTCATCGACTGGAACGTGAAGAACGAGATGCCGACAGGCAGGAAAATGTCCGGCAGCGTCAGCGTCCGGTCGATCAGCCCGGCTACGGCCGAGACGATCAGGTCGGCATACTTGAAATAGCACAGCAGGCCCAGATTGATCAGCAGGCTCAGCACGAGCAGGCTCTTTCGCGCTCCGGAACGCCGGGAGCGGTGCATCAGCCTTCCGATCGCGAAGTCCGACAGCGACAGCCCGACGAGCAGCAGGAAGAACAGCCCGCTCGTCTTGTAGTAGAAATAGAGCGAGAACAGAGTGACATAGACGATCCGCAGCGTGAGACGCCGTTTCAGCAAGCCGTAGATCAGCGAGAACCCGAGAAAAACGAACAGGAACAAGCCGCTCGAAAAAAGCATCGGGCTACGCGGATCGTAGCGGAAAAGATCGATCGCCTGACCGACGTATGAACAGAAATCCTCCATGGTCTATCTCCGCTGCCGCAACGGCACGGACAAGCGACAAAGATAGCTGTTTTTTCATAACATGCGAGCAGGAACGGGCCCGCCGCTCCCGGCTTTCGCCGGTCATAAAACCAGTCGTAACAAAGTCCGCGACCGGATTCTACTCCCAATTTTATCGCATCGGAAAATTATGGCGAAAATTCTCCGATCAGACGACGTCTCGTCACGCACTATCTATCCGGAAAAAATCGAAATATTATTCGTTCGATTTCCTAATTTATTTATATGTTTATGCTAACAAATCTTGTCCACAAATGTTTACTTAAATTATGTTCTTATGAAAAATTTGTCTATTGTAATCGGCAGCCTTACCGCTGATGCAGGAGATGCTCTTGCAGGAACGATAGGAAGAGCAATATTAGGTTCGGGTATAGGAGGCGTAGGGGCTGGGCCGGGGGCCGTCGTAAGAGGATTGAGCAATGGCGCTTCGGGGTCAATCTCTGAAACTATTGACAAATGGCTTAATTAAATAATAAGAAGCAAAATGAAAACAAAGGAATCTTTCCCATATATCGTGCTATATATCACGGCCATTGCTGCAGGCTCGTTGGTCAGTTTTTTATTCAAATTTTTTACGAACAATCCGTATAACTTTTGGAATGTCGTAGTACCTTCCGCCATAGCCGTAGGAATAGTAGACGTGCTAAACAGACGAAAAAAAAGAAAAGAAAGAAAAGCCTAAAGTAAAAAGAATGCATATCATTCATCCCGATTGAATACTTCGGGGTGACTTTGAGATATCGCTGCTGAATACTGAAATTTCCCGGATACCGGCCGACGGGCTCATCCGGGAATTTTCGGATGTATCGGGTAAATCAATCTGCATACCCGACCCAATAAGTATTGGAGCTACAAGTATTGGAGCTACATAAATTACGGACGGTACTTTTGTATGAAATTCCATTACTTTAATCGAGCTCTACCGTTTCTCGTATCGTTCGTGTCGGCGCACGGAATGCTGAATGAGAATCACTATGTCAAACTGTTTGCCTTCGAACGGATATTCATCGTCATGTCGGCAAGCTTTGTGACGGTCAACAGGAAGAACCGACCGCAGAACCCGTACAGCGAAACACCGCGCGCGGCGGAGAAAACCCGGCTTTCCGACCGCGCGTAAAAAAGCGGTTGTCCGGAAACCGGGCAACCGCTTGCAAAAGGATTCGGACCGACGACTACTCGACGATCGATACCCGGTCGAGCACCGCGTTGTCGAAAGGCACGCTCTGGCCCTTGCGGGGAACGATCTTCAGGCTCTTCGGGCTGACGCCGAACTTGTTCACGAGCGCATCGTAGACATTCTGGGCGCGCTGGTTGCTCAGGTATTCGTTACGCTGCGGAGTACCCGTCTGCGTATCGGCATAGCCGGTAATCTTGTACACATGGCCCGGGGAATCCTTGATCACCTGAGCGGCGTACTTCAGATTCACCATCTCCTTGTCCGTGATATTCGTCTGGCCAATGGTAAAGAATACGGCCAGCGGCTGCGCGCGGACGACCGTACGCGTAACGGTATCGGGCTCCGTGCTCTCGGCGATCGCGGCCTGCTCGGCGGCTACGGCGGCGGCTGCCAGCGCGGCGTCGCGCTCGGCGACGTACTGGCTTATCTGCGCGTCGTAATCGGCCTGTTGCGCCAACAGAGCGTCAAACGCGACCGCGGCCGGAATGCCCCGGTCGAATCCGCGCTTCTTGAACTTGTACGTGATACCCACGCTGATAACGGACGAGCCGTCGATGATTCCGTTTTCATCCACGCCGTCGAACGCATCGTTGACAAGCATCTGAGACACTTCCAGATTGATGTCGATAGCCGGCGAGACGCAGAATTTCTGTACGATACCGAAGTTGGCCGTCATGTCGTTGCGTGTCGGAGCGCTCTTGTACCAGGCATGAGCGAAGCCTATGCCTATATAGGGAAGAATCTCGTACACGCGGTTCTCTTTGTAGCCGAAAACGGCTGCCGAGAAGTTCACCATGAAGTCGCCGTGCAGGTTCCACATGTTGAACTTCTCACGGTAAAGGCCGTTGCGGTCCGGCATCCCGTAGATATACGGGCTGTTCGAGTACGAGAACCCGTGCGGGCGGGTTCCGTACATCTTGAACCGCATACCGACGGCCGGAGTGAACCATTTGCCGAGGTAGACCTCGAAAGCCGACGTGATCCGCTTGCGGAATGCGCCTCGGGAATTGTCCTGTCCCTCGAACACCTGTCCGCCGGCGCCTACTCCGATGTACCAGTTATCGAAGAACCGGTTGGTCAGGTAGGAATTTTCGTATGATTTGAACGGGTTCTCCTTCGGCCGGTGATGCTGCGCGAAGGCCGCGGACGATCCCGAAATCATGACAAGCGCGACGATCAAAGATTTCACGCTGATTGTACAATTGTTTTTCATATTCGTCAATGGTTTTTAATACTTTGCTTTTTTCAAAGGACCTTCGCTTGCCGACCCGCCCGAAACTTTTCCGGCTAAGCTACGACCCCTGCGGTTCCGATCCGCTTTTCCGGCCCCCCACAACCCGAACTCGAAACACAGTCCGCAGGACGGATAGCGGAGTTTCTGAAGCAACACCTGAACGAAAATATGCCTTGCTATCAAAGCATTGGCCCCGAGATTGAAACAGCGCGTGTCGTACTCGGCGATCAAGTTCATCTGCCTGCAGAAGCGAGGCGAGAAGGAGACGCCGCCCGAGACGGGACTGTCGATCCGAAACCGGTCGTTCATCGACACGTTATATGCCAGATGCACTCCGAAGCGGTGGCCCGAAAAGACGAAATGCTTGGAGAGCGCGACATACGTCGAGCCGAAATACTGGTTGCCCTCGCCGCCGGAGGTCGAGAACCGTCCGCCGTCCGACGACGTGAAGAGGTCGTTCGAGCCGACCGCGATCGCAGGCCGCACTCTGCGTTCCCCGAGCAGCCGCACGCGGACCGAAACCGAACGGTCCTCGTTGACGAAGGCCGTGCGACGTTCGTTCATGAACGCCGTCGAGGTCAGCGCGACTTCCAGAAAAGGCAAGAACGTTACGTTCAGATAGTAATTGAACGTGTGGTAGTCGAAGGTAGCCGGCGTCAACCGGTCGTTGAGGAAATTGGCTCCGATGCGGACAGTGCCGTCGGCGGCCATTTCCGCCGACGGACTGTTCAGCAAGCCGGTGACACCCAGCGTCGACTGCGCCGACAGTTTCGATGCAACGGACATACATCCGAGCAGAACGATCGATACGGCACTCCTTACGATCCATTCGGGCCCAATCATCATGCGGTCGAAACTATCGGGTTCGTAGTCGGGTTACGGTCGTTCTCGATCAGTTGCTTCCGCCGCCGCCCGTACCGTCGCCGCCGGGAACCGTATGCGTGTCGCCGGGCGTGAAGTCGGTCGTGACCGATACCGAATTGGCCGGGACGAGCGTATTGACAACCACGCTGTACGAAGAGCCGGAGGTGCTCATGATGTTGAACGTATAGGCCACGGTCGTCACTACCTGCTGGGCGGTCATCGTCAGCTTCGTGTTGGCCGGAACCGAAATATTCACAGGAATTTCCGACTCGACCGTAGTCATCTGATCGACAGCGTCCACGCCTTGGTTGGAGGCCTTGATCACCTTCTGTATCTCGGCGGTCAGCTCGTCCACGTCGCTCGTGATACCTGCGGCCTGAAGCGCATCGGCGATCGGAGTCGTATAGACGTAGCCGGTCAAACGCTGAACCTTCGCGAAGATCACCGGAACGGGCTCGAGTTTGCCGGTATTGTCGATCACGCCGTCGATCACGTCGATGCTGCGCGACTCGCTGCTCACCTCGCTGCGGCCGTTGGAGAAACCGATCTTGTAGATCGAGAAATGGTCGATCGTCGTATTATACGCGCCGTTGGCGAACGTCACGGGTTGCGACATCGTGTTCCACATACCGGTTCCGGCATCGTAATACTGCAGGAACGTATTGCCGAAATAGTGGTTCGTCATCGGGTTCTGAACCGCCAGATTCAGGGCCGGCGAGAACCGGTAGCCTTCCGGCAGGAATTGCAGTACGGCCAGTCCGGTCGTCGATTCGGCCTGTCCGGTCACGATGTCGTTCACGGGAGTGGCCGTGATATTGATTTCCCCGGCCACGTCCTTGCCCGACGCATCCTTGACCGTCGTACTCGGATTGACCGTCAGCTGAGCCGTCACCGCGCCGGTCACGGGAACCGTGCCGCCGGCCGCCGGATCGACGGTCGTCATACCCGCCGGAAGCTTGACCATCGTGATCTTGAGTTGATAATCGATGATCGTGCCGCGCAGCGTCGGGAACTCGAGACTGTAATAGGTCGTGTTGTACCCGCCCAGCGAGAACGTCAGATCGTAGCGCCCGGCCGAAACGAGCCCCTCGAACGAGAAGTAGCCGTTCGCGTCGGTCGTCGTCTCGTCCGAAACCGATCCGAACTTATACGAAACGGTCACGCCGGCCAAAGCGGTCAGATCGGAATTCTCCAGATTGTTGCCCAGCACCTGACCCGAAATGTTGTACTTCGCAGTCTCGTCGGGACGAATGGGAGGTTCGGTCGTCTTGTTGCAGGCGGTAGCCAGAACAACTGTTGCCAAACCGAGCAAAGCCGTTTTGAACAGTTTGGCGATACGGGGTTGATTTTTTTCCATAACGATTGAATTAATGATTGGTATAATTGTTAATTATCTGGTTGTATCGCGTCGCGTTGAAAAAATTCTCCGCGCAATTGTCGTCGGGCGAGGTTTCGTAGTTCCGGCCGTAATGCAGATAGGCTTTGGCATTGTACACCATCTCGAAATACCTCGACGGCGCGACCCGCACAGGCCGGCGGCGCTTGATCCTGTACGGAGGAAGCGCCAAAGCGAAATAAAATCCGCCGTTGTAGTCGACCTTCTGCGTCTTCTGCACATAAAATCCTACGGCGGCTCGGCGAAAATACCGGGTTACCTTGGCCGTCGCACCGATGTCGTCCCCCAAATACCGGGCCGCACTTACATCGAACATCAGATCGAACCGGTTCCACAGGTAATTTCCGCCCGCCATCCAGGTCCATTTGCTCATCGGGGCATACGACCAACCGTCGAAGTAGAGATACGAAATCCCCGTCAGCCCGGCTTCGGCATAGATTCCGAAATGCCGGCCGACAGGCTTGAACAGCTTCAGGTCGGCTCCCCAACGGTTCATACTGAAATTTCCGAAGGTAGCCTTCGCCAGCACGTTCGCGGGCAGGCGGAAGCGTTGGGACAGCGTCAGGTAGCCCGGCCTCACCCGGCTTTCCTCCTTGTAAAACTCGTTCAGGATCGGAACGATCAGCTGCGCCGTCAGCTTGGAGCCTCTCCAAAGGTTGACCTCCAGCGTCGGATTCAGATTGATCTGCACCTCGTACATCACGTCGAGCCGCGAATTGCGGAACCGGAACTGGGGATACAGGATCAGATCGACCCTCCCGGCCGAACTCCTCAGGAACCTTTTCGCTCCCGGACGACTTGTCAAAGAACGTTTCCATGCCTCTCGCGCATCCCGCGTATCGAAATCCAGCCTCCACCGTACCGAATCGGGATAGCCTCCGGTCTCGAGCACGAACTTCGGAATGCGGTCCTCCGTCCATACGACGGTCATCGGCCCGCCTGCCGAGTCTCCGGCCGCCCCGATCCGTCCCGTCACCGCATCGACGGCGTCCCGCATGGACCGGAAAGGGACCGGTTCGAGAAAAACATAGCTCCCGGTCTCGCCCTTCAACTGCCTGACATTCTCGAATCCCGACGAGAGCAGCTCCCGCTCGAGCGGAGTCTGCGCAGCCGACGACACGACGGCGAGCGCGAGCGGCACAGCCAGCCGGCCGCCGCCGAAAATACGGGTTAGGATGCCTTTTTTCACTTCGTTCTCGATCTATTCTTGTTTCCGTCACGGAAATTGCGTCCCATGCAACATCCGGGCCGGAGCCTCCGGGACCGGCCGGAAGCGCGGCATCTTGTCCCTTTTATATCACAAATCCGTCATAACGCGACACTTACACGCCGCCCGGAGCTTTCGCCGAAAGTCTCGGGAGATTTTTTCCCGGTCCGATGCGGAAACATTCAAATATTGAGCCTGAATCTTGTAAAACGCGCGGCAGGAGAAAATCCCTTTTTCTGCACGTATCGGAAAAACGGGGATTCGAACCGATTGTCCGGCATGAACGGTTCCGGGCGGACGCGGTCAGCTCCCGTCCTCAGGAAGACCTGAAAGGCAAGTCGAAAGAATGTATGGATCGATTCGACGCGGGTTCCCGCTGCCGGACCGGCGGCCGACGTATGATCCGGAATCGGCCGGACCGAACCGCGCGCGGCCGGATCTCTCCGCGGCCCGGCGCGGCGACCGTAAGATTCGCGCCGCAGGATACACCGCCTGCGAGGATTCACTCCGTTCGCCGGACGCATACAAACGAAAAGCCCCGCCGAAATTCGGCGGGGCTTTTAACGGATCGCTCGGATATCTGGCGGAAAAGGCGGGATTCGAACCCGCGATACCCTTTTGAGGTATACACACTTTCCAGGCGTGCTCCTTCGACCGCTCGGACACTTTTCCCTGACAGACCCCTCCGGCAGACTCGCGCCTCGGGGGACCAAACGTGCCGCAAGGTACGAAAATTCCTGAAAATAAAAAATACCGGCGGCGCATTCGCACGCTCCGCACGAACGTTATCTCTCGCCGGCCGATCGCCGTACCGTCTTTCCCCTTAAGAACCGGACAGCACCGGCGAGCCGCCCCGTTCCGCCCTCGTACAGCGGCTCGCCCTTCCGCTGTCGATGCTTTCGCTACCGGATATCAACCTATGCGGACGCTACTTCAAGTCCCAAAAAATCGGAGCGCGGCCGACCGGCCCGGCGTTCCGTTCCGGACAAATCGTCTCGCGGCGGCCCCGGCCCGATCCCATCGACCGGCTCAGATTCCGCGAATGCAATAAGCAGGACGAAACCGCTACGGGCAGACCGTTCTCATGCGGAGTTTCTTTTCCGGCGCATCTTTTCTATGCGGACGAAACGTGCGAATCGGTCCGGACCGGTCCCGTTTCTGCAACATGCTCTCGACCGGCAAAAGGCGATCCGAGTATCGGGCTTCCTGTCAAAGGGAAGGCTGCAGGGGCAAAGCCGTGTCGGGAACCCTGAAATCGATCGCAGCCGAGTCGTACTTCAGCAATCGATCGATCCGCTCGCGCAACTCGATTTCGCGCCGCATGCTGTCCACGCCGGTTATCAGCGCATCGACGAGACGGTCGGCCACATACTTGCCGCCCGTATAACCGATATGCGTGTAGTCCTTGGCCGCCCAATGCTTCTCGACGAAGCGGACCATGCTGTTATGCCCTCCCATCGCGTCGAACGTATTCCAGAACGCTACGCCCGCCTGCTCGGCGGCCGAACGCTGCGCGGCGATCATGCCCGGAACCGAGGGCATCGTCTCGAACTCCCCGTCTCGCTGCATACTGCGGTCGCATATGCCCATCACCAGCACGCTGCTGCCGGGAAAGCATTGTTTCATGTAGTTGATTACCCGGACGAAATTCTTCGCATAGGAGCCGTAGCGCATCACCTCGGGAGACATCACGTTCAGCCCGTACTGCAACACGACCAGATCGTAGCCGAGCAGTTCGCCGATCCTCGCATTGACTCCGGGATTGGTCCCGAACAGCGCCAGCCCGCTGTTGCCCCGGATCGAGAAATTGTCGACCGTTACGCCATCCGGACACTCCAGCTCGATTCCATACCCGACGAATCCCTCGGGATCGCTCAACGTGACGGCGATCGTGCGGACCGGACCGTTGATTACGATCTGCTGCGCCAGAGGACTCGGGTCGGGCCGGAAATCGCGCTCGAGCGAGTCGTTGACCACGACGTGCAGCGAGGTGTTGCCCCGATTGATAAACAGAATCCGCGCCACGCGCGCCGCATCGATATGCCTACGGAAAGTCACGCCCTCCATGCGCGCCGTCGCGCCCTGCTGGGGAATGCAGACGTTGCCCGACACGAAAAACTTGTCCCGTACGTCCTCGGGCACTTTCCGGAACGCCTTGACGTCGTAGGTTTTCCAACCGTCGAACGTATGCCGCACCGTAGCCCTGTACAGCGCGATCGGAGACGAGAAAGGTACGAAGCCGACGCCGCAGCCGCCGTATAGATCCTGCATCCGCTCGCGCACATCGGCCGTCACGATATCGCCCTCGATGAACGAGTCACCGAGAACGGCGATCCGGACGGGCCGCCGGCGGTCCTTTTCGAGCATCGTACGGTAGAAATGCTCCATGGCCGGAACCTCGCCGCCGAAATCCTCGATCGCAACGAGCGCCGCCGAATCGATTCCCGTTCCCTCGTTCCCGGAGCGATCGTGCCCGGGCATCGGCCGGTATCCCGGCAGATCCCATACCAACTCCCGTATTTCCGGTTCGGCGGCTTGCCGTCCTCCGGCCGAGTCGGCAGCCAGCGAATCGGCAGCGGCAGCCGCCTCGATCGCCCGGCCTTCGGCCAAAAACGTGGTATCGAAATAGAGATCGGCTTCCTCCAGCCGGGGATGCTCCTCCTGCCGGATCAGGTCGGACAGGATATTGACCCTCTTCACGCTCGCCCGGCCCACCTGAAAACCGGGTATCAACGACATGCCGACCGTCATGACGACGACGATCAGCGTGATCCAGAAAGCGCTGCCCGTATAATTGCGTTGCTCGTCCATGTTCTTCGTATCTGTACCGGGGCGAAATTAATAAATTATATCGGGCAAAGCACCCTGCCCGCGGCCGTTTCCGAAACGAACAGCACAGAACGCAGGAACGAAAAGGCCTGCAAACGGCGGTCCATCCGGCGAAAAAGTCCCGGTCCCGCCGCACACGAGAAATAATAAAGCCGGCCGAAGCGATCGCTCCGCCGGTTTTCCGGCACTGCGAGTTTTCCGCATTCCGTCGGTTTTCCTTTTCAGTCCCCGCCGGAATCCGGTGCAGCCCGCTTTACTTGATTCGCTGGTCGAGCGGAACGAACTCCTTCTCGCCCGACACGTTCCGGTAGGCGGGACGAATGATCCGCTTGCTGTCGAAATTCAGCTCTTCGATCCGGTGGGCGGTCCATCCGGCGATGCGGCTCATCGCGAACAGCGGCGTGAACACCTCGCGGGGCAGGCCGATCAGATCGTACACGAATCCCGAATAGAAGTCCACGTTCGCGCAGACCCGCTTGTTGACCTTATGACCCTTGAAGTTCATGAACGTCTCCACGGCCCGCTCTTCGAGCAGCTCCAGAAAGGCGAACTCCCGCTCGCGTCCTTTCTCCTTGGCCAAATCGCGGGCCATTTCGCGCAGCAGCACGGTCCGCGGATCGGAAATCGTATAGACCGCATGTCCGATACCGTAGATCAGCCCGCACTTGTCATACACCTCCTTGCGCAGCATTCTGATCAGATAGGAATCGATCTCTTCCTTGCTGGTCCAGTCGCGTATGTTCTCCTTGAGATGCTCGAACTGGTCGACGACGGCCAGATTGGCTCCGCCGTGAAGCGGTCCCTTGAGCGATCCTATTCCCGCCGCGATCGACGAATAGGTATCGGTTCCCGACGAACTGGTCACGCGGACCGTGAACGTCGAGTTGTTGCCGCCGCCGTGCTCGGCATGCAACATCAGCGCCAGATCGAGCGTGCGCGCGTCGAGCTCCGTATAGCTGCCCTTGAGCATATAGAGGAAATTCTCCGCTATCGAAAGCTCCTCCTTCGGAAAGCGGATATGCAGCGAGCGCCCCTGATTGCTGTGACGCACGATGTTGTACGCATAGGCGATGATCGTGGGAAACTTCGCGATCAGATCGATCGACTGCCGCATCAGGTTATCGCGCGAGGTATCGTCCGGATTATCGTCGAAGGTGTACATGCCGAGCACGCTGCGGGCCAGAATATTCATGACGTTCTGCCCCTCCATGTCGAGAATGTTCATCTTCGTCTTGTGATGCAGCGGCATGAAATCGTGAATCAGCGAACAGAAAGCCGTCAGCTCCTCCCGGTCGGGCAGGTAGCCCGACAAAAGAAGAAAGACGGTCTCCTCGAAACCGAACCGTTTCTCGGCCTGAATACCCCTTACCAAGTCTTCGACGCTGATACCCCGGTAGATCAACTTGCCAGGAATCGCCTTCATCTGGCCTTCGGGCTGCCGTTCGTATCCGACGACGTTGCCGATCTGCGTCAGCCCGACCAGCACGCCGGAATGGTCCTCGTTGCGCAACCCCCGCTTGACGTTGTATTTCACGAAAAGATCCGCCTCGATATGGCTCGTCGACTTGATCGACTCCGACAACTTGTAAATGATGTACTCTCTCTTCATCTTTCCTCCTATTTTAACTTTGCGACAGCGCAATATACAAAACTTTGCGATTTTTTACAAAATGTTATAAATTACCTGTCACTTCCCGGCCGAACTCGACCGTGCCGAGCGGCGTTCCCCTCTCCATGAAACGAGCCAGGTCGCTTGTCGCGCGCCCGCTCTCGAACGCCCGTTCCATCGCGGCGGTTATCATGGCGGCAGCCTCGGTCCATCCCATGTACTCGAGCATCATGACGGCCGACAGCAGGATCGAGGACGGATTCACGACGTTACGCCCGGCAATGTTCGGCGCCGTGCCGTGCGTTGCCTCGAAAATGGCGTGTCCCGTCCGGAAATTGATGTTGGCTCCGGGCGCGATGCCGATTCCGCCGACCATGGCGGCCAACTGGTCGGAAATATAGTCGCCGTTCAGGTTCAGCGTCGCGATGACCGAATACTCCTGCGGCACGAGCAGCGTATTCTGCAGAAAGGCATCGGCGATCACGTCCTTGACGACCAGCCGCCCGGCCGCTACGGCCGAGCTCAGCGCCTCGTCGGCAGCTCCGGATCCGCTCTCCTTCTTGATCGCCTCGTATGCGCGCATCGTGAAGGTCCGGTCGCCGAACTCGCTTTCGGCCACGTCGTAGCCCCAGTTCTTGAATCCGCCTTCCGTAAATTTCATGATATTGCCTTTATGGACGAGCGTCACCGAGGGCAACTTCCGCTCGAGCGCATACTCGATGGCGGAGCGTACCAGCCGCTGCGATCCCTCCTTTGAAACGGGCTTCACGCCGAACGACGAGCTCTCCGGGAAACGCACCTTCGTCACGCCCATCTGTTCGGTCAGGAATTTCAGGAATTTCTCCGCCTCGGGCGTACCGGCCATCCATTCGATGCCCGCATAAATATCCTCGGTATTCTCGCGGAAAATATGCATATCGACTTTCTGCGGCTCCTTGACCGGAGAGACCACTCCCCGGAACCAACGCACCGGGCGCAGGCAAACGTACAAGTCCAGCTCCTGCCGCAGCGCGACGTTCAACGAGCGGATACCGCCTCCGACGGGCGTGGTCAGCGGCCCTTTGATGCCGACCCGATAATCTCTGAAAGCCTGCATCGTCTCCTCCGGCAACCAACTGCCCGTTATCTTGTGGGCTTTCTCGCCGGCCAGCACCTCTTTCCACTCGATCTGCCGGCGGCCGCCGTAGGCTTTCCCTACCGCCGCGTCCACGACACTCTGCATGACCGGCGTGATTTCGGCGCCGACTCCGTCTCCCTCGATAAAGGGAATCTCCACCGTATCGGGCACGTTCAGTCTACCCGATCCGTCCACTTCGATCTTCTTCATTATTTCGTCCCAAATATTTATGTCATCGCCTCGGACAACGGACCCTCCGGCGCTTTGCAGTTCCGGATTCCGACGCCAACGGCTTGCGGATAAAAGCGGAAATCAGAAATAGTTCTCCTCGCGGCCGACGATCGCATTCAGCAGATTGCCAGCCAGCGAGCTCGCTCCGATGCGGAAAAGAGCGGGAGTCAGCCACTGCGGGCCGAGAATCCGCTCGACGATCGTATAATAAAGCACGGCGTCCTGAGGCGTCGAAATGCCTCCGGCCGCCTTGAACCCGACCCGTCGTCCCGTCCGCTCGGCGAACTCGCGGATCGCCAGGCACATCACGACAGCCGCCTCGGGCGTCGCCGACACGGCCGCCTTGCCGGTCGAGGTCTTGATGAAATCGGCTCCGGCCTCCATCGCTATCACGGCTGCCCGGTGAATCAGCTCGGGCCGGGCCAGCACGCCCGATTCGAGAATCACCTTCAGCACGACGTCGTCGCCCACCTCGTTGCGGAGCGTCTCGATCTCGTTTCCCATCAGGTCGTACTCCCCGCTGAGCATCTCGCCGAGGCTGATAACCACGTCGATCTCGTCCGCGCCGTTCTCGACGGCCATCGCCGTTTCGAGCATCTTCACCTCCAGATAGGTCTGCGAAGACGGGAAACCGCCCGCTACGCTCGTGATCGTCATACCGCTGTCGGCTATGACCAGCCCCGCCGTCTCGACGAAAACGGGATAGACGCATACCGAGGCCACGTTCTCTATGTCCGGATAATGCCCGGGAAAACGAACGGCCTTGGCCACGAACCGCTCGATATGCTCGTGCGAGTCGGTCGCCCCGAGCGAAGTCAGGTCGATGCTGCGGAAACACCGCCGGTATACCTCTTCGTTGCCGTTCGTCCGCAGGCGCGCCTGCACGTCCGCCAGAATCGCTCGTATCTCGGCATCCGCAGGAGCGGCTCCGAACTTGGTCAGGGTATTGCTGTATTCCATAGCCGACGGGATTTAACGAAAGGGTTTCCCTGCAAATATAGTCAATTTAGAGGTCGTTCCCGCGCCGCGCCGCAAAATAATCGCACAAAACGACGCGGAGCGGATGCCTTTCCGCACCCGCCCCGCATCGACCGCGCATCCGGCCGTCCTCGGCTAAAGCATCAGCGTCAGGCCGATATTTATCTGCTGGACCTGCGGACCGTGCTTTTCCTTGAATATCGTAGGCCGGTAGTAAGTCGCCGAGAGGGCGAAATGGTCGTAGCCGATATTGATCGTATAGCCGTAGTGAAAATTGCGCAGCCCCATGCTGCCATGCTCCTTGAACTTGCCGTTGAGGTTCGGATCGTTCGCCTTGATTTTCGTATGGGAGCCCATGCGCCATCCGCCGACGACGCCCGCATTGACATAGAACAGATTGTGCCGCCCCATCTGGAACTCGACCAGAAGCGGCACGTTCAGATAACAGGTGAACAGCTTCGACTTCTGCAGCCGGATCCGCTGCTCTTCGTACTGAAAGTCGGGCACCGTCACGCCGTGCTCGTATTTCAACGCGATGTTGTTCTCGAACCGGAAATTGTTGAACTCGAAACCCAGACCCGTGATCAGACCGAAACGGCGGCTCTTGAGCAGTGTCAGATCGACCGGATTCAACGTGACGCCGATCGACTTGGCGCTCTGCGAAAGACATTGCAGATGATCGGGCAACTTCAGCTTGCCGAGGTTCGTAATCAGCCCGCTGTAATGGATTCCTATGCCGGCCCAGTGTCCGTCGTTCCAGAAAAGCTTGTTGTGGCGTTCTCCGGCGCGTTTTTTCGAGAAATCGTTGATGCGCAGCACGAACTTGCTTTGGTTTTCGCCTCCGGCACGTCGGTCCGGATCGCGGTAACGGTCCTCGACGAAAACTTCGCGCTTCTGCGCGACGGTATCGGAAGACGACTGGGCCCGGGCGGGCGCGACGAGCGGCAGAAGCAGGACGATCGACAGAATTCTTTTCATTTCGACTCTATGGATTGTTTTTCGGATTCTTGTTGCCAATGCGGATCAGCGAGATAATTTCTACGCCGCTTTCGTTTTCGGTACGGTAAGTCCTAATCGGTATGATGCGGTCGAGCGGAGCCAGAATCGATGTCAGGACGCGCATCCCTCCCGTAGCGGTCTCCTCCGAAGCCCTCCCGTCGCGGAACGAGGCGGCGGGCATCGAACGGGAATCGTCATACCGCCACATGTCCGGCTGCGGATCGGGGCTTCCGAGCGCAACGGGAACGCTGCGGATCGTCTCGGCAATCGGCCTGTCTTTCAGATCGGCCGGAGCGACCCGCTCCCGGCAGGCGCGGGCCATTTCTCCCGAGAGCACCGGATCGATCCGTTCGTGGACGAATGCGGCACGCATGGCGGCGCTTTCCGGAACAGGAGGGACCTGTACGGGCGAAGCCGACGCAACGCGGACATACACGGAGGGCTTCTGCGACACGGCCTGTTCCGTTACGTCAGCCTCAACGGGCTCTTTCGAGACCAAGGCCGAAGCACTTTCCTGCCGCCGCCCGACGTCCGGCTGCCCGGCCGGAATACCCCGGGCCAGCAGCGCGTCGTCGCGCGACGAGTCGTGCCGGTCGACCAGCACGAACACCCCGATCAACAGGCAGGCCGCCGCCATGCCGCCCAGAAACGACCCGGCCCTGTTCAGCCACACCGACACCCCTATGCCTCCCCGCAACAACGCTTTCTTATCGGGATAGACCCATTTCTCCGCCGGGAGCACCGGCACGCTCCCGCGCATCGAACGGATCTCTCGCCCCAAGTCGGGATGTTCGGACAAGAAAGCCTCGAAAGCCGGAAGCTCGTCCGCCGGCAGGTTTCCCTCGACGTAATCGAGAGCCCGCGATTCGTAATCCTCTATGCTGATTCTCATTACAGTATGTTGTTTATATCCCCTATGATCCTCCTGAGCGCGGTTCGTGCCCTGAATATGTACACTTTCACCTGAGTCTCCGACAACCGCGTCATTTCGGCCATTTCGCGATACGAGTAGCCCTCGTAGTCCCTCAGCATGATCAGCGACTTCTGCAACGGGGGCAACTCGTCCAGAAAACGGTCTATCAGCTCCGAAATGCCGTTGTAGTCAGGTCGCCCCGGAGCCGGACTCGTACGCAGCACCGACTCGTCCCCCGTATAGCGCTTTCCCATGCGAACTCTATCCACGATCAGCCGGTAAGCCACCGTAAACAGGTACGATTTTTCCTTACCGCCGAGCACGGCTTCCCGGTTCTCCCACAGCCTCAGAAAGCTCTCCTGTACGATGTCCTTCGCCTCGTCGTCGCTTCGAAGCGACTTCAGGGCGAAACGGTAAAGGTTATCGGAATATTGACTGACACATTTATCGTACTCGGCAACGGTCATTAAGTCCGGGATTTGACACTATAACGCATAATGCAGGGGTAAAGTTACATCATTTTGCCGAAACTTCCCCGTCCCGATCGTGCACGTACTCGATCTCCTTGAACAGATAATCGCAAATCTCCCCCGTTTCCTTTTCGACTCGCAGTTCCCCTCCGTAAAGCACGTCCCGGATCGTTCCCCGGAAACGCTCGCCGGTCAGACCGTCGACAAAGGGATGCCGCTCTCCGAAGCGGTACAGCCGGGCGATATAATCCTCGTCCAGCTTTCCGTAATCGCCGCCGTCCAGCTGCCTGCAACGCACTGTCAGAAAACCGTAAAAACGCTCGAAAACCTCGGATCGGTCGAACTCCGCGCCCTTCTGCAAGGCCAGCGAGGTCGGATTAGGCAGGGCCGGATCGAACGCGGTCTGGTTGACATTGAGCCCGATTCCGGCGATCGAGCGCGATACGCAGGCACCCATCAGGTCGTTCTCGATCAGAATGCCGGCCACCTTGCCGTCTCCGACATAAATGTCGTTCGGCCACTTGATCCTCGACTCGATTCCGAACGAATCGACCGTATCCGAAACGGACAGCGCGACGGCCTTCGACAGATAGAACTGGCTCTCGGCCCGCAAGCCGGCAGGGCAGAGCACGGCCGAAAAGGTCAGATTCATCCCTTCCGCGCTGCTCCATGAATTGCCCCGTTGTCCGCGTCCGCGGCTCTGCCGCTCGGCGATCACGACCGCCCCGTTCGTGTAACGCGCGTCGCGCGCCTCGTTATTCGTCGAAGCGAGCTCATCGAAAAAGCCCAAGGCAAAGCCCGTCCGGCTCGCAAATTCCTCCAATCGTCGTCTCACGACTCTTTTCCGATTCTTGTCATTCATACCGCAACTCGTTCAGATACCGTCCAAGCCCGCAAGGAGCCGGACCACGGTTTCGGATAAGCGCTCCGTCCGGGCCAGCAGCTTCTCCAGAACGGCCTCGGACCGAGGCGGAGCCTCCTCCTCTTCCCAGGCCGGCCATGCCTCGGACGGCTCGACCGGAATACCGACCGCCTGCTCTTCCTCAGGTTCGGCGATCGGATCGGCAAGCCGTTCCGCCCGCCGCACGGCACGCAAAAGCGCCCGGTCTATGCGCTCCATCCTCTCCTGCGCCGCTGCCCGCTGACCGGGTGCGAACCATATCCCTTCCGACCGTTTGGAGCAAAGCACATCCAGCACGTCGCCGCAAGCGGCGGCGCAGGCATCGGCCGCACCGAAAGCCCCGGCCAGCGCCTTGCCCAGCTCCCCGAAGGCGGACAGCATTCCCTCGGCCTCCCGACTCGCCTCCGCGCTTTGCCGCCTATGTTCCTCGAAATCGCGCGCACGTTCCCCGGCCCTTTGCGGATCGGTCTCCCCGAAATAACCGCGAACATCCGAAAACATCCCGTACACAGCGCGGACACGCTTCGCCAGCAATACCCTCAGCGGATAGGCCGACAACTCGCCCTCGGGAATTCTCGGAACGCGGACCGCTCCCGAACCGGCCTGACGCGCGCGCCCTTTTCCCCGAATCAACCGGCGTGTCAGTCCGGCGAGCCGAGGAACCAGCAGAAACAGCAGCATCGCATTGACCGCATTGAACAGCGTATGGAAAAGCGCGAGTCCTACGGGCTGGGAAACGGCCGACGTCAGCGGAGAAACCCCGCCTGCCCAGACGATCAGGTCCGCTATGCCGAGCGCAAGCCACGGCAGCAGAGGCAGAGCCCACAGCACGCCGAACAGATTGATCAGAAAATGGGAAAGGGCCGCCCGGCGCGCATCGGCCGACGTGACGACCGCGGCCAAATTGGCCGTCGCCGTCGTACCCACGTTCTCGCCCAACACCATGGCCAGCGCGTACTCGAACGGAATCAGTCCGCCGCCGCACAATACGATTGTGAAAGCGGTCATAGCGCTCGACGACTGCACGAGAGCCGTCAGCAGAGCGCCGGCCAAAGCGAACAGCAGAGCCGTCCCCGCACCCCGGCCGCTCAGTCCGGCCAACCAGTCGGTTACGGCAGGACGACCGGTCAGCGAGGCCACGTTGCTGCCGAAAATCCCGATCGCGAGCAACAGCAGCGCCAGGCCGCAGAGCATACGCCCCGCATCCCGCGTGCGTTTCCGCCCCAGCGCCGACATCCCGAAAGCGGGAATCAACAAAGCCATAGCGACCGACGTCGAATCGAATCCGAATCCCAGCAACACGACGAGCCAAGCCGTTACCGTCGTACCCACATTAGCCCCCAGAATCATCGCGACGGCCTGCCGCAACCCCAGCAGCCGGGCATGAACGAAACTCACGATCATGACCGTCACGACGCTCGACGACTGCACGACGGCCGTAATCAGCGTGCCCGACAGCACGCTCCGGCCGGGCGAAAGCGTCATCGAGCGGAGCGCCCGCCGCAACGGGCCGCCGGAAAGCCGCTGCAAGGCCGAGCCCATCCATTTCATGCCGAAAAGGAACAGGCAGACCGATCCGAGAACCGTGACTATGAGGGCGGCGGTATCCACTACGCGTACTTAGATTTCACCGAACGACTCGGCGGAGCGTCCCCGGCCGCAGTAGCCGGAGGCGCTCCGCCAAAATTAGGGATAATTTTCGCAAGACGCCTATACCGGCACATCGAATTCGCGCAGCGCGTCGTTCAGCGACGTTTTCGTATCGGTCGAAGCCTTACGCTGCCCGATGATCAGCGCGCAGGGAACCTGATACTCGCCGGCCGGGAACCGCTTCGCGCGCGAGCCGGGTATCACGACCGAGCGGGGCGGCACGTATCCCTTGTACTCCTTGGGCTCCGGCCCCGACACGTCGATGATCCTCGTCGAGCCTGTGATGACCGTCCCGGCGCCGAGCACCGCCTCGCGGCAGACGTGCGCTCCCTCGACGACGATGCACCGGCTCCCGACGAAACAGCCGTCCTCGACGATCACCGGCGCCGCCTGTACCGGCTCGAGCACGCCGCCTATGCCGACGCCTCCGCTCAAATGGACGTGCTTGCCGATCTGGGCGCACGAGCCGACCGTCGCCCATGTGTCGACCATCGTCCCCTCGTCGACATAGGCGCCGATGTTCACATAGGACGGCATCAGGATCACGCCCGGAGCCAGATAGGCGCCGTAACGGGCCGCAGCGTGCGGCACGACGCGGACGCCGAGCTTCTCGTACCCGGTCTTCAAGTCCAGCTTGTCGTAAAATTCCATCGGGCCGGCTTCGGTCACCCGCATCCCGCAAATGGGGAAATAGAGGATCACGGCCTTCTTGACCCATTCGTTGACCTGCCACCGGCTGTCGCCCAGCGGTTCGGCCGTGCGGAGCTCTCCACGGTCGAGCAGATCGACCGTCTCGCGTATCGCGCTTTTGACCGCCTCGTCGCGGAGCAGTTCGCGGTCGTTCCACGCCCGCTCGACGGTCGTTTTCAGATTTTCGTACATAAAGCTATTCCACATGGTTTTACGTCGGCGAAGTTACGAAATTTATGCCGGAATTATTTGAGAAACAGCCCGGACTTTCGTACCTTGCGGAAATTTTCACGGAAAAGCCCCGCGAAAGAACGAAATTTAACCGGGCTCCCGGACTTCGCAACAGGGGAAACGTCTTCGGCGCACGCGAAGCGGAAAGCCCGGCCGGTTGCGGAGTTTTCCGCGAGAAATCTTCCCGACGTCATGCGAAGAGGGAACAGAGGAACTTGCAGCAGAATGAAAACACGTAAAATCGATAGACCCATGAAACATGCTTTGCTTCCCGCCGCACTGCTGATCGCGGCAGGCGTTTTGTGCACGAACTGTAAAACGAAAATGAAAATCTCGACACTGCCTTATCCCGTCGCCCGCATGGACAGCACGGTCGACGACTACTTCGGAACGAAAGTGCCCGATCCGTACCGCTGGCTGGAGGACGACAACTCGGCCGAGACGGCCGCCTGGGTGACGGCCGAAAACGAAGTCACGCAGAACTACCTGTCGCAAATCCCGTTCCGCGACAAGATCCGCAACCGGTTGACCGAGCTCTGGAACTATCCGAAATACGGCGTGCCGAGCAAGCACGGCGACTACTTTTTCTTTTTCGAGAACGACGGGCTGCAAAACCAGAGCGTGCTCTACCGCCAGAAAAGCCTCGACGGTCCGGCCGAGGTATTCCTCGACCCGAACAAGCTGTCGGACGACGGTACGGTCGCGCTGAGCGACATATCGTTCTCGAAGGACGGCAAGTATTGCGCCTATGCGGCCGCCTCGTCCGGTTCGGACTGGGTCGAGATCCGCGTGATGGACGTGGCCACGCGCGAACTGCTGCCCGACGTGATCCGCTGGGTCAAGTTCTCGGGCGCCGTCTGGACCCGGGACGGCTTCTATTACAGCGGCTACGACGAGCCGAAGCAGTCCGAGGCGCTCGTCGCGCAGAACCGCTTCCAGAAAATCTTTTTCCACAAGCTCGGGACCGAGCAGAGCGCCGACCGCCTGATCTACGAGGACCGCGCCCACCCGCTGCGATACGTGAGCGCCGAAGTCAGCAAGGACGACCGGCATCTGTTCGTTTTCGCGACCGAGGGCACGAGCGGCAACGAGGTGCTGTGGGCCGACCTGTCGAAGGGCGCGCCCGAATTCGAGGTACTGTTCCCCGGCTTCGCTAACGACTATGCACTGGTTCACGCGCGCGACGGCCGCGCCGTCTTCTACACGAACGAGGGCGCTCCTCGCTACCGGCTGGTGCAGGCGGACCTCAACGGAGCCGAACCGGTCCTGAGCGAGCTGCTGCCCGAGTCGGAGCTGCTGCTCGAAGGGGCGTCGGTGGCCGGCGGATCGCTGTTCGCGCTCTACCTCGACAAGGCCCAGAGCGCCGTATCGCAATACGACCTCTCGGGCAAAAAGTTGCGCGATTTGAAGCTGCCGGGAATCGGCGCGGCGGCCGGATTCGCGGACAACGACCAGGAGCCATTCACATTCTACTCGTTCTCGGAGTTCACTCGTCCGGCCTCGATCTACCGGTACGACATCGCTACGGGCGAGTCGAGCATGTTCAAAACTCCCGATCTGAAGTTCGATCCTGACCGGTTCACAGCCGAACAGGTCTTCTTCGACAGCAAGGACGGCACGCCCGTCTCGATGTTTCTGGTACACCGCAAGGATATGAAGCTCGACGGCAACAATCCGACCTACCTGTACGGCTACGGCGGATTCAACATCAGCCTGACGCCCGGCTTCACGCCGCTGAGCGTGCTGTTGATGGAACAGGGCGGCATCTATGCCATGGTGAACCTTCGAGGTGGCGGCGAATACGGCGAAAAGTGGCACCGGGCCGGCATGCTCGCCAACAAGCAGAACGTATTCGACGACTTCATCGCGGCGGCCGAGTACCTGATCGACAACAAATACACGTCGAAGGAGAAGCTGGCGATCGCCGGCGGATCGAACGGCGGCCTGCTCGTCGGAGCCTGCATGACCCAGCGGCCCGACCTGTACGCGGTAGCATTGCCGGCCGTAGGCGTGATGGACATGCTGCGCTACCACCTGTTCACCTGCGGCTGGGGCTGGGCCGTGGAGTACGGCAGCAGCGACAACGAGGAGCAGTTCGGCTACATCTATAAGTATTCGCCTCTGCACAACATTCATGCGGGCGCCTGCTATCCGGCTACGCTCGTCACGACGGCCGACCACGACGACCGCGTCGTGCCGGCCCACTCGTTCAAGTTCGCCGCGACGCTCCAGGCCGCTCAGGGCTGCGACAACCCGGTGCTGATCCGCATCGAGACGAAAGCGGGCCACGGAGCCGGCAAGCCGACGTCGAAGCGTATCGACGAAATGACCGACGTACTGTCGTTCATGCTATGGAATACCGGCACGGAAGTGGAATAAATAAAGAACGAAGGCCATGCGGCGAGCTCCGGCATCGGTCCGGAGTCCTGCCCGGCCGACGAGCGAAAGGAAGACCGGCACTGCTTTGTCCTGAATTCCGGGTAACCGTCATTTCGGACGACCACGTTCCCGGGTGACGACGCCGCACCGATCAATATCCGCATTGCCTTTACGGAGATTTTCTGCCAAAAATTCTCCGAAGCGATGCTTCTCCCCCGGCTCCCGCTTCCGGCAGGAGTCGGACAGGGACGGCGGCATCCGTCGCTCATTCCTTCTCCTTGCGCCGGACAATCTGTTTTGTATACCTCTGCCGGACGACAAAACCGGGCGAAGCGGAAAATCCGGCTCCCTCCGAAACGGGTAACGGACCGGCAGCAAGCGCTCCGCACGGAAAACGAAAACACGAAAGACATGCCGCCCATCAAAATATACAAGTTCGGAGGCGCTTCGGTCCGCTCGGCCGAAGGAGTCGAGAATTTGGCGCGAATCGTCGCCGCCGAACCCGCACGACTACTGGTTATCGTCTCGGCTATGGGCAAGACGACCAATGCGCTGGAGGAAGTGCTCGACCGGTTCATGCGCAACCGCTCGGACGAAGCGATCGAACGGTTCGCGGAGATCGAACGATACCATCGGCAGATCGTCCGCTCGCTGTTCGCCGATCCCTCTTCCGTCGAGGCACGCACCGAAAAACTCGCCTCGGAGGTTCGGGAACTGCTTCGCAGCGAAACCTGCCGGGAGGATTACGATCGCTGGTACGACCGGATCGTAAGCTACGGCGAACTGCTCTCGACCGTCATCGTCTCGGAATACCTCGCCGCACAAGGCACGCCGAACCGGTGGCTCGACATGCGCGGGCTTTTCGTGACCGACAGCCGCTACCGCGAGGCGACCATCAACGTCGACCGGTCGGCTCGAGCTCTGCGCCGGGCCGTCGACGCAGCCCCCGAACGCGTACTGGTCGGACAGGGATTCATCGGCGCGACGCCGGCGGGCCGCCCGACGACGCTCGGCCGCGAAGGATCGGACTACTCGGCCGCCATGGCCGGCTATCTGCTCGATGCCGGGAGCGTAACGATCTGGAAGGACGTCGACGGCATCCTGAGCGCCGACCCCCGGCTGTTCGCGGACACGATGCTGATTCCCGAACTGTCGTATCTCGACGCGATCGAGCTGGCCTACGCCGGGGCACAGGTGATCCACCCGAAAACGATCAAGCCGCTCCAGAACAAGAATATTCCGCTCTACGTCCGTCCGTTCGGCGATCCGACGAAGCCGGGCAGCGTGATCTGTGCGTCGCCCCCGGTCCCGCCGGGCGTGCCCGTCCGCATTCTCAAAGGCCGTCAGGTCCTGATTTCGATCCGTCCCAAGGATTTTTCGTTCGTGCTGGAAGAACGGCTCGCCGATATTTTTTCGGTATTCGGCCAATACCGACAGAAAATCAACCTGATCCAGAGCTCGGCCGTCAATCTGAGCCTGTGCGTCGACGATTCGCGCTATTTGGAGCGAGTCGTCGATGCGCTCCAAACCGAATTCCGCGTCGTGTACAACCGCGACATGGAATTGCTGACGATTCGGGGCTACGATCAGATAACCTATGACAGATATGCCGAAGCGGAAGGGGTCTTTCTGGTCCAGAAAACGCGCCGCACGGCTCGCATCGTCCGAAGCGCAAGCCATTGACGATACGGAATCCGCAATTTTCGCGCGTGTCATCCGGCCGCATGCAGACGCACGCCTCATGCGAACCGCAAACTCCGCACAGACAGCCTTCCTGAGAAAAATCCCGCCTCGGCCGAGCACGCCGGCAGACGATCGTACCGCGACCGCCGTCCGAGCCGAGCCGGTCGGATTCGCGCTTTACATAATCTCGACCCAGCTCATGAACGGATAGGCGCGGTTCTCCATGCGCATCCGCTCCTCGAAATAGCGGAGCGTGCGCGTGAGCCCTTCCTCGATCGGGATCCGAGGTTCCCAGTCGAGCTTGCGGCGAGCCAGTTCGATGTCGGGCACCGTGTTCTGCGAACTGTCCGTAGGCAGGTTCAGCAGCACGATTCTCGACGGACTTCCCGTCAAATGAACCACGTCCTCGGCCAAGGCATCGATCCGAACCGGGTCCACGCCTCCGATATTGACCGGTTCGGACAGCTTGCCGGTCGAATTCATCATCCGCACGAGCGCCTCGACCGCGTCGTCGATATAGAGAAAACAGCGGGTCTGCATCCCGTTGCCCCGGATCGATATGCTCTCTCCCGAAAGCGCGCTCTTGATGAAAGCGGAGATCACGCGTCCGTTCCCGAGCGGCATGCGCGGTCCGTAGACATTGAACAGTCTCGGGATACGGATATCGACCCCGTACTGATGATGATAGGCGGTAAAAATCGACTCGGCGGCCCGCTTTCCCTCCTCGTAGGCGCTTCGCTCGCCGACCGGGCTGACGTTTCCGCGATACTGTTCGGGAATCGACGGCACTTGCGCCTTGCCGTAGACTTTTCCCGACGAGGCCTGCAAAATGCGCGCCCCCATGCGTCGGGCCACTTCGAGCATGTTGACCGCTCCGATCAGCGACGTCTTGAGCGTCATCACCGGATCGTGCATGTAGTCGGCCGGCGCCGACGGGCAGGCCAGATTGTAAATCTGGTCCACCTCCTCGAAATACGGAAACGTGACGTCGTGACGCACGAGTCGGAACAGCGGATTGGCCATCAGATGCTCCACATTGCGCTTGTCGCCCGAGTAATAGTTGTCCAGCGCGATCACCTCGTTCCCGTCGGCGAGCAGGCGCTCGCACAGGTGACTGCCGATGAAGCCGGCCCCGCCGGTAACCAGTATTCTTTTTCTCATGTCGCTTGCGTATTGATACGCCCCTTCTACGCAAGAACTGTTCCGAAACATCCCCCGAAAACAGACAACGACGGCGGCCGTCTCGCAGGAGACGGCCGCCGTAAAAAACTGCGACACGGACTTAAGCCGTGCGGATTTTCGATCCCTTCAGCGCGAACCAGCCCATGTAAGCGTAGAACACGAACAGACAGCACAAGGCCGGAACGAGCCCGAACCCTTCCTGCACGCCTCCCATGATCGGCATCAGCACGGCCGCTCCGATCACGCCGGTGCAGATGATCCCCGAAGCCTGCTTGATGTTGGGCCCCAGATCGACCGTAGCCAGCGAGAAGATGCAGCTCCACATGATCGAGTGGAACAGACCGGTCCCGATATAGAGGTAGAGCGACGTCCAGCCCGAGGTCAGCAGCGAAAGCAGCAGGCAGAGCGACGACAGCAGCAGAGCGCCCGAGAGCACCTTGCGGGCGCTGAACTTGCGCAGAATGGCCGAGCCGAAGGCACGCCCCACGAGCAGCCCGCCCCAATAGAGCGACAGCAGCGACGTCGGGTCGGTCACGCTGAGTCCCAGCGACTCGAATTTGGCGGGGAAGAAGCTCGGAATACCCACCTCGACGCCCAGATAGGTAAAGATCGCCAGCGCACCGAGCATCACGTGCGGATACTTGAACGCGCTCGACTTGTAGCTCTTGCCGTCCTCGGCGACCTGATCGCCCGCAGGCTCTTCGTCCTTGATCGCCGGCAGCTTGAGCAGCATGACGATCACGCCGAGGACGATAGCGAAAATGCCCAGCCCGAGGAAGGGAACCTGAATCTGCGAAACGTTGTAGGTACCGTTCGATACGATGATCATCGACACGAACAGCGGCGCGATGAACGTGGCCAGCGAATTGAACGTCTGGTTGACCGTCAGGCGCGTCGCGGCCGTTTCGGGCGGTCCGAGTACCAGCACGTATGGATTCAGCGCCACCTGAAGCAGCACGATGCCGACGGCCACGAGAAACATGCAGCCGAGGAAACCGTAGAAGCCGGCCTCGACGCCGAGATAATTCAGCGCCATGCCGAGCCCGATCACGATCACGCCCGCGACCAGCGCCGTCTTGTATCCGATCTTGCCCAGCAGCCATGCGATCGGAATCGACAGGATATACGCTCCGTAGAAAGCCGTGTTGATCAATTGCAGCTCGACGTCGTCGAGCGGGCTGAACGCCTTGTTGCAGAAGGCGATCATCGAGTTGTTCATCGTCGTGATGAATCCCAGCAGGAACATCAGCACGACCATGACGGTCAACGCGAACGTGTAGTTCGGTTTCTGTGAATTGGTCATAGTTCGTTTTTTTAGGTTATTTGGTTTGAGTGCATGCGTAATCGTAGGTTCCCGTCTCCGCTTGCCGAACCGGCCGCGCCCGGACATTTCCGGAATCGCCGTCCGGCATGCGGGCTCCGGCTACCGGGGCTTCCGTCACGCTCCGGCGCCGGAATTCCGTCCAGCGCGCTACAACGTATCGAAGCGATAGACGATCCTCTGCTCGTAAATTTCCCCGGGACGGAGCACGACCGACGGAAACTCGGGCTTGTTCGGACTGTCGGGAAAGGCCTGGCACTCGATCGCCACGCCGTCGCGGTTCCGGTACTCGTGTCCGCTGATACTTCTCGGGCACCCCTCGAGCCAGTTCCCGGTGTATATCTGTACTCCGGGCTGAGTCGAGCGGATCGTCATCCGCCGGCCGCTCTGCGGATCGTACAGAAATCCGAAATCGGTCAGCCGGCCGGGTTCCCACCCGTCGATCGCCCAACAATGATCGTACCCGTAGCCGAACCGCAGCGGCTCGTAGTCGGCGTTTATATCGCGTCCGAGCGGCTTCGGTTCGCGGAAATCCATCGGCGTCCCCTCGACCGGCGTCCTGCGACCGGTCGTGATCTGGTCCGCGTCGGTCTCCAAAAAGCACGATGCGTTGAGTTTCAACACATTCTCGAGGGCGCCGCCCTCGGCCTCGCCGCGCAGGTTGAAATAGGCATGGTTGGTCAGGTTGACCACCGTCGGGGCGGAGGTGCGGGCATAAAGCGTGATTTCGAGTTCGCAGTCGTCGTTCCAGTCGTAAACGACCTCGGCATCCAGATCGCCCGGATAACCTTGGTCGCCGTCGGGGCTCAGCAGCGAGAAGACGACCCTGTCGGTTTCGACCCGACTGTCCCACAGCTTGTTGGCAAAACCGGCATCCCCGCCGTGCAGATGGTGTCGTCCGTTGCAATTCCGCGTCAGGCGATACTCCTTGCCGTCGAGCGTAAAGCGGGCGAAGCCGATACGGTTCGCGAACCGGCCGGGCGTCTTGCCCATGCAGGGCCCGTCGTTGAAATAGCTTTTGAAATCGTCGTATCCGAGCGCCACATCGGCCATGCGGCCTTCGCGGTCGGGCACGACGATCGAAACGATCCCGGCGCCGATATTGCTCAACCGCACCTGCGCCCCCGCGCCGTTGGTCATCGTATAGAGGATCACGGCCTCGCCTTCGGGCGTGAATCCCCAAATGTTCTGCTCTATGTCCATCTTCGCATCGTTAATTCATCTCATACGGCCCCGCAGCCTCCCGGACATCGCGGACCGGTTTTTCCGGGGCCTCAGCCGGTCTCGCCCCGCCGAACCGGCAGCGGCGACGGTCCGCAGGCTTCCTGCTCAGAACGCCTCCCGACGCGGGCCCTCCGGGCTCGCCGCAACACGGCCGCCTAAGGCCAAAGCTTAGCGGGATACACGCCCTCGTCGATCAGCTTGCGTATTCGTTCGACGACGGCGGGACGGTCCTCCTTGTAGGTCACGCCGAACCACTGGGCCGAACTGCGCAGCACACGGAGCTGGGCGCGTCCTTCGGCCACCAGCTTGTTGACCATCGTCGGTATGTAGAACTCCGACTTCGGATTGTCGATATTATCTTTCAGATAGGTGGCGAAATAGTCCTCCGAATACTTGAAATAGTCGGGCGTGAAGCCGAACATGTTCATCGACACGGGCGTGTCCTCGGCCAGCTCCACCAGCCCGCCCCGGTCGTCCTCATAGACGATGCGGCCCATACGTCGCTCGATGCGCGTACGCTCGACCATCGAAGTCAGGTTGCCACTGTGGTCCACGCCGCACACGCCCCGCGAAACGGCGCCGAAATCCGACAGCGTATTGCGTATCTCGTAGCCGACCATGCAATAGTGGTTTTTCTGGCCGGCCACGCTGCGCAGATAGTCGGCGATCGTCCGGTAGGCGTCCTCGCCGTAGAAGTCGTCGGCATTGATGACTGCGAACGGCTCCTCGCGGATCGTGCCGGAAGCCATCATCACGGCATGGTTCGTTCCCCAAGGTTTCGTCCGGTCGGCCGGAACCTCGAACCCCGCGGGCAGCTTGTCCAGTTCCTGAAAAACGAAATCGACGGCTATTTTCCCTCCGAAGCGCTCGGGCGTGAAAATTTCGCGGAATTCTTTCTCGAACAGATGTCTGATCACGAATACCACGCGGCCGAACCCGGCCCGGATCGCGTCGTAGATCGAGTAATCGATGATCGCCTCGCCGTTCGGCCCCACGCCGTCCATCTGCTTGAGCGATCCGTAGCGGGAACCCATGCCCGCCGCCAATACCAAAAGTGTCGGTTTTTTCATCATGATTTTATCCGTTCGCCGTCCGAGCGAGACCTGTTCCGCGACCGCCTCCCGAAGAGACGGCGCGGCACGGCAATACCCGCAGAATAAAACGGGACCGAAGCGCGTTCATATCCCGGAAGCGTTACGCAAATTTACACTTTATAACTCATTTTCAAAATGCGATCGGATAAAACGTCGCGAAATATTTCGGGGGAAATATTCGCCGTTTTTGCGATCGGCACGGGGAAATTGTTACTTTTGTCAGTTAAAAGCAGCGCTGAAACCTATGAATTTCCGTCAGAATATAGCCTACTTCATACGCCACCTGCGCGAGAAGCACCGGCTCAGCGTCCGCAACCAGCATACCGACCGGGAAATCTGGTACATGCATATCAGTCCGCTGAACCTGTTGGCCGGATTGCTGGCTCTGATACTGATCCTGTTCATTCTCATTGCCTCCACGGTGGCCTATACCCCTGTGCTGGACCTGCTCCCGGGCTACCCCGGCAAAAAGTCGCGGACGATGCTCGTCGAGAACATCATGCGTCTCGACTCGCTCGAGCAGGAACTCCGCAACATGCAGGTATACAGCGAAAATATCGCGCTGATCATGGCCGGGCGCAACCCGGTCACGCGCAACGACATGCAGGCAGCCGACTCGCTCTCGGCGAAAAAAGGCGCTACGGTGGCCGCCATCGCCGAGGACTCGCTGCTCAGGGCGCAGATGGAAACCCCCGGCAGCCCGTACAGCCTGTACGATCCCGACGCGGCCCGAAAGAATCTGCGCAGCGCCATGGAGCTCTTCGCGCCGGTCAAAGGCGTCGTGACGGCCCGGTTCAGCCCGATCGACAACCGGTTCGGCGTATCGCTGGCCACGACGTCCAACCAGCAGGTGATGGCCGTGATGGACGGAACGGTCATCTCGGCGCCATGGACTCCCGAAGACGGGTTCGTGCTGTACGTGCAGCACGCCAATAATATGATTTCGGTCTACCGCCATAACGTCAGCGTGCTGAAAAAAGCGGGAGACCGGGTCTCGAGCGGCGAGATCATCGGCTACACCGGCGGCGAAAACGCGCCGGGCCAAGACAAGAACCTGTTCGAATTCGAGCTGTGGCACAACGGCACCCCTGTCGACCCGCAGGGATATATCGTTTTCTGAATTACCCGAACCCGCGAAAACACGACATCCGGCGGATAACGCTTACCGCCCCGAAACGAATTATGACACACAAGAAACAGCGGCTGGCGATTCTCGGCTCCACCGGATCGATCGGCACCCAGACCCTCGATATCGTCCGCCGGTACGGCGACCTGTTCGAAGTGACTACCCTGACGGCCCGCTCCCGATGGGAGGCGCTGGTAGCTCAGGCAATCGAATTTTCGCCCGACAACGTGGTGATCGCCGACGAAACGTATTATCCGGCCGTGCGCGACGCGCTCGCCGACCGTCCCGTCAAGGTTTACGCCGGAAACGACGCGCTGGAACAGGTCGTCCGTTCCGAACAGGTCGATACGGTCGTCATGGCTCTCGTCGGCTACAGCGGACTGTTCCCGACGGCCAGCGCGCTACGCTGCGGCAAAAAGGTCGCGCTGGCGAACAAGGAGTGTCTGGTCGTGGCCGGAGAACTGATTACCGAGCTGTCGGAGCGCCACCGGGCTCCGATCATCCCGGTGGATTCGGAGCACTCGGCCATTTTCCAGTGCCTGAGCGGCGAGCGGTCGGAAGTCGAGAAAGTGATCCTGACCGCATCGGGCGGACCTTTTCTGAACCGCTCGGCCGACGAGCTCCGCCACGTGACGGTCGCCGAGGCGCTGGCTCACCCGAGCTGGTGCATGGGAGCCAAAGTGACCATCGACTCGGCCTCGCTGATGAACAAGGGCTTCGAGGTGATCGAGGCGCGCTGGCTTTTCGGAGTGGATGCCGGCCGGATCGACGTGGTGATCCATCCCGGTTCGGTCGTGCATTCGATGGTCCAGTTCCGGGACGGAGCCGTCAAGGCCCAGATCGGTACGCCCGACATGCACCTGCCGATCCAGTATGCGCTCACCTACCCGCAGCGCCTGCCGCTCGAAGGCAGGCGGCTCGACTTTTGCGAGCTCGGGACCCTCGAGTTCCGCCGTCCCGATACCGACCGCTTCCCGAACCTGGCGCTCGCTTACGAATGCCTGCGCCGGGGAGGCTGCGCGGGCGCGGTGCTCAACGCGGCCAACGAGGTCGGCGTAGCGGCCTTTTTGGACGGAAAGATCCGCTTCACGGACATCGCCCGCATCAACGAGCAGACGCTCTCGAGAATGCCTCAAGGACGGTGCTCGACGCTCGAACAGTACCGCGAAACGGACGCTGCGGCACGCGAGACGGCGCTCTCGCTGATCTGACAAACGAAAAACAAAACACCGATGGATATCCTGATCAAACTTCTCCAATTCATTCTCAGCCTTTCCCTGCTGGTCATCGTCCACGAGTTCGGACATTTCCTGTTCGCCCGGATTTTCAAGACGCGGGTCGAAAAGTTCTACCTGTTCTTCAACCCGTGGTTCTCGCTGTTCAAGTTCCGCAAGGGAGAGACCGAGTACGGCATCGGCTGGATTCCGTTCGGCGGATACGTCAAAATATCGGGCATGATCGACGAATCGATGGACACCGACCAGATGAAGCAGCCCGTACAACCCTACGAGTTCCGGGCCAAGCCGGCCTGGCAGCGGCTGCTGATTATGGTCGGAGGCGTCGTGATGAATATCGTGCTCGCCCTGCTGATATACATCGGCATGAGCTGGGCGTGGGGCAAGACCTATCTCGATAACCGGAACGTCAAGTACGGCTACGCCTACGGCGAGCTGGCCAAGCGGATCGGGTTCCGCGACGGCGACCGGATCGTGGACATAAACGGCAAACCGCTCGACGACGCGGCCAAGCTGCTCCCGACGATCGTTTTCGACCAGGCGGAATACGTGACCGTCGAGCGAGACGGGAAACAGGAGCGTATCGGAATTCCCGCCGAGGCGATGGCCGAGCTGCTCAACTGCGCCGACTTTGCCGAACCCCGTATCCCGTTCGTCGTAGGCCGGGCGGTCGAAGGCGGAGAGGCGGCCAAGGCCGGCCTCGTGGCGGGCGACACGCTCGTTTCGCTGAACGGCGAGCCGATGCGGTATTTCGACCAGTATCGCCGCGCGTTCGGCCAATTCAAAAGCGATACCGTCCATGTTAGCGTCATGCGCGACTCGGCAGGAATCACGAAGCTGCTGACATTGCCCGTACGAGTTTCCGACGACGGCCTGATCGGCGTGGAGCTGACTCCGCCGGACCGTCTGCTCAGCCTGAGCACCCGCAACTACACGTTCTGGCAGGCGATACCCGCCGGAGTGAGGCGCACCGGCGAGGAAATCGGCAGCTACGCCAAGCAGATCAAGCTGATGTTCACGCCCGAAACCGAAGCCTACAAATCGCTGGGAGGACTGATCGCGATCGGAAGCATATTCCCCGACCACTGGAGCTGGATTCAGTTCTGGCACATCACGGCCTTTCTGTCGATCGTGCTGGCGATCATGAATATCCTGCCGATCCCGGCGCTCGACGGCGGACACGTGCTGTTCCTGCTCGTCGAGGTCGTCACCGGACGCCGGCCGAGCGACAAGTTCCTCGAGCGGGCCCAAATGGCGGGACTGATGATCCTGCTCGCGCTGCTGATCTTCGCCAACGGGAACGACATTTACCGGTTTTTCATCAAATAGCCGGGCGCCGGAGACTCGCAAGTCTTCCGAGCATGGCCGACTGCGAACCTGAGGGCCGCGCGCGGAGATACGCACGGTTTGCGGACGATCCGTGCAGGACGCATCCCGGATACCGGGCGCATTCTGCTTCGGAGACGGACCGGGCGCAGTCCGGCGCACGAACCGGCAAACGATCGGTCGGTCCGCCCCGAACGAGTCGCCATGCAACCGCACGGAACCGAACCGGAGAAAGAAAGAATTTCGCCTTCGGCGGAACGATTCCCCGAGAATCGCTATCTTTAACCGACAACTGAAACGACATGGCCAAAATCAAAAAGGCATATTTCTGCAAGGAGTGCGGATTCGAGGCTCCGAAATGGCTCGGGCACTGCCCGTCGTGCGGAGCATGGAACTCCTTCACGGAGGAAGTGATCGCCCGCGAGAACGCCTCGCCCGTAACCGCTCTGACAGGCAACAGGCCCCGGTCGAAACCCCAGCGCGTCCGGGAAATAGAGCAAAGCGAGCAAAGGCGGTTCGACCTCTCCTGCACCGAGGTGAACCGGGTGCTCGGCGGGGGACTGATCCGGGGCTCGATGATCCTGCTGGGCGGCGAGCCGGGCATCGGCAAATCGACGTTGAGCTTGCAGATCGCGCTGCGCGCAAACGGCCTGAAAACGCTGTACGTTTCGGGCGAGGAATCGCCCCAGCAAATCAAGATGCGGGCGGAGCGGCTCGGCGTCGGCAACGACGAGTGCTACATATACAGCGAGACGAACATGGAGAACATCCTGCGCCAGATCGACGAGCAGGCTCCCGACCTGGTTGTCATCGACTCGATCCAGACGATCTATACCGACACGATCGACTCGTCGCCGGGCAGCGTCTCGCAGATCCGCGAATGCGCCGCCCTGTTGCAGAAATACGCCAAGCAGACCGACACGTCGGTCGTCGTGATCGGCCATATCACCAAGGACGGCGTGATCGCCGGGCCGAAGATTCTGGAGCACATCGTGGACGTCGTGCTCCAGTTCGAAGGCGACAACAACAATGCGTACCGCCTGCTGCGCAGCATCAAGAACCGCTTCGGCGCGACGTTCGAGATCGGCGTATTCGAAATGCGGGCCGAAGGGCTGGTCGAGGTAAATAACCCGTCGGAAATCCTGCTGTCGCACTACGACGAGCCGCTGAGCGGCATCGCTGTCGGCGCGGCCGTCGACGGCGCGCGCTCGTACCTGATCGAGACGCAGGCGCTCGTCAGCACGGCCGCCTACGGCACGCCCCAGCGCTCGGCCACCGGATTCGACTCGCGGCGGCTCAACATGCTGCTGGCCGTGCTCGAAAAGAGGGCCGGGCTGAAAATGTACCAGAAGGACGTTTTCCTGAACTTCGCGGGCGGATTCCGCATCAGCGACACCGGCCTCGATCTGAGCGTCGTGGCCGCCGTGCTGTCGTCCTATTTCGACCGCCCGGTCGGAGAAGACACCTGTTTCGCCGGCGAGATCGGCCTGTCGGGCGAAATCCGGCCCGCGCCGCGCAGCGAGCAGCGCATCAGCGAGGCGGCCCGGCTCGGATTCGGGCGCATCGTCGTATCGGGCTATCTGCGCAAAAGCCTGCCGAAGCCGCCCGGAGGCATCCGGATCGCGTACGTCAACAAGATCGAGGAAATGGCTCGCGCCGTTTTCGGAGCGTGAAAAAACGTCTCCTTTCCGCTCCGGACCGAAGATGCGATCGCATCCCGACCGGATTCCGGGTCCGTGACCCCGAAACCGACACGAAAGACGACACCGGGATTCCGCGCCTTTGTTTCGCACCTCGCACGATTCCTCGCCGCCCGCCGCTTTCAGAAGGCTCCGAGCGGACATTCCCCGGAAAGAAAGCCGCTGCCGTTTTCCGTCATTCCGCGCACGGACAAAACCGTGCCGCAAGAGACATGGGCAGGCCACGGGGCTTCCGTCGTCTCACGCCCTATGCCGTACCTCGAACCGACGGCGAATCGGATTTTCCGACAAACGCGACCGGACTCCATCTTTCGTCCGCATGCGATCCACGACCCGGAGAGCGCAGCAGCTATCCGCCACCGCACGAGCGAAAAGAGCCGGATAGCGACCAAAGCCGCCCGGGACGAAAGAACGTCAGAACATCACGCCTATGCGCATCAATACGGCACCGAAAGACACAGACAGTCCCCCGGAAGAAATGTTTTGCGACTGATAGCCGACCGAAAAAGTGACATTTCGTCCGATGCAGGCTCCCAGTGCCGGCGTGATCAGGAAACCTCCGATATCGGACTCCATCGAGAACCCGTAACCCGCGTCCAGCGACACGAATCCACGAAACATGCTGCGTCCGGCAGGCATATAGCCCTTCAAGTTCGCATAGACCGGCACGATATGCTCGTCCGTGAAATCGATACCTTCGATCGTCCGGCCCAGATAAGTATGGTAGCCGAGCCCCAGACCTATCGAGAAATAGGAATTGACGCGTATTCCGTTCACCATATCCACCGTCACACGGTTCTGGCGCAGAAAGGGATTGCTTCCCACACCGGCGCCGAAACCCACCTGAATTTCGCCCTGATAGCGGGAACGCTGAGCCGCCAGATCGGAAAACGAGGCGATCATCAGAAAGAGAAGCGGAAGAAACAGAATCTTTTTCATATCGATTGGGATTGATGATTCGATCGTGCATAACTTATATACCGCTCACGCCCGTTACTCCGGAACAGACAAACAAGCGCAGCTCCGTATTCCGGACACGGCCGCTTCGTTCGAGATCGGGACGGCCGCATCCGTTCCGACAAGCATTCGCCTCGCTTTGCGCGGTCCGATGCGGAGAGACCGGCGCCATGCCGAACCGACGGAAACTCGGCATCTGCATGCCCTCTCCTGAGAAAAACATATTCGACGCCCTATTTATATCCGGGAATAATGCTCCGTTTCCGCAATCCGCCTTTATGACAAATATATTTCATTTTCAGGACAAAAGCAACAGGAAAATACCCCGAAAAGGCAGGCCGATACGATAAAAAGCCCGTTCCCGTCCGCCAGCGCGATACGGAATCCGCTTTGGCAAACGGGCAACGAAAAGGCCGCCTGCACATGTCAGGCGGCCTTCGATATCGATTCGACGGAACGATCAGCCCAAATGTCCGTTTCGGAGCAGATACTCGGCGATCTGCACGGCATTCAGCGCGGCCCCTTTGCGGATCTGGTCGCTGACACACCAGAACGTCAGCGAGTTCGGATCGGCCAGATCGCTACGGATACGACCCACGTATACGGCGTCGACTCCGGCCAAAGGCAGCGGCATCGGATAGCTTTTCTCGGCAGGCTCGTCCATCAGCACGACCCCTTCCGCCGATGCGAAAGCCTCGCGCGCCTCCTCGACCGATACGGGACGCTCGGTCTCGACCCAAACCGCCTCGGAATGGGCGCGCATGACCGGAACCCGGACGCACGTAGCGCTGACGCGGACGTCGGAATGCATGATCTTGCGCGTCTCGTTGAACATCTTCATTTCCTCCTTCGTATAGCCGTTCTCGGTAAACACGTCGACCTGCGGAATCACGTTATAGGCCAGTTGGTAAACGAACTTGGACACGGTCGGCTCCTCGCCGCGCACCAACTGGGCGTGCTGCCGTTCCAGCTCGGCCATAGCGGCCGCTCCGGCCCCGCTCGCCGACTGATAGGTCGAAACGCGGACGCGGCGGATATGCGACAGGTTCTCGATAGCCTTCAGCGCAACGACCATCTGAATCGTCGTGCAGTTCGGGTTGGCAATGATCCGGCGCGGAGGATCGATTCCGTCTTCCGGATTCACTTCGGGCACGACCAGCGGAACGTCCGGGTCCATGCGAAACGCGCTCGAATTGTCGATCATCAGCGCGCCGTGCTTCGTAATCGTCTCGGCAAACTCCTTGGAAGTGCTTGCCCCGGCCGAGACGAAGGCTACGTCTACGCCCTTGAAATCGTCGTTATGAGCCAGCAGGCGCACCCCGATCTGTTTTCCCCGGAACGGATAGACGCGTCCCGCGCTCCGCTCGGAGCCGAACAGCAACAGCTCGTCCGTAGGAAAATTCCGCTGCTCGAGCACTTTCAGCAACTCCTGACCGACAGCTCCGCTCGCTCCGACAATCGCAACTTTCATAACTCAGCTTTTTAGTTTGAAACCCTCCCGGCTCCAGCGGTCCGGAATCCGAACCGACTGGAAAAACGACAGGATTTATTTTCGGACAAAGGTAATCGAAATCGAGAATAAAAATACGAATTGTTTTATTTTTATTCAATTTGTTTATTTACAAACAGATTTTATCATTCCACCGGACACATCATCAATCGAAGAATTCGTCTCCTCCTCCCGAAGAGGGCAGCGCCGCCGCCGGCTCAGCCGACTCGTCGCAGTCGTACGACACGGCATTGACCGGAATCGGGAACTGATCCTTTTCCGTTATGCCGAGCTTCGAATCGCCGTAAACCTTTTTCATGAAATTGGCGAAAATGGGCAGCGCGATCCGCGATCCCTCGCCGCCGGACGACAGATGGATGCTCCGGTCCTCGCCGCCGACCCAGGCCCCCGCCACGAGCTTCGGCGTCACGCCGACGAACCATGCGTCGGAGTTCTTCTGCGAGGTTCCCGTCTTGCCGCCCATGTCGGCCTTCAGCCCCAAAGCCCGTATGCGGCCGGCCGTACCGGCGTTCACGACGCGCTTGAGCATACCGAGCATCGTATAGGCCGACTGCTCCGAAATGGCGTCCTGCGACGGCGACGTGAAGTTCGCGAGCACGTTCCCGTGGCGATCCTCGATTCGCGTGACGAAAATCGGATCGACATGCACGCCCCGGTTCGCGAACGTACCGTAGGCCCCTACCAGCTCGAACAGCGAGAAGTCGGAAGTCCCCAGACAGAGCGCATAAACCGGATCGATGTAGCTGCGGATACCGAACTTATGGATGAAGTCGGCCACAGCCTGCGGCTGCCGCGCCTGCTTCATGATCCAGGCCGAATAGTTGTTACGGCTGTTGGCCAGCCCCCAGCGCAACGGCTTCCACTCGCCGTCGTATACGACCTTGCTCGCCTCGCGCGGAGACCAGGGCTCGTTGTCGGTCTCGATCGTCACAGGCAGGTTCGGAACCTGCGTGCAAGGCGTCAGATCGAGCTGCTCGATCGCGAACGTGTATACGAACGGCTTGATCGTCGAGCCGACCTGACGCCGGCCCTGCTTGGCCATGTCGTATTTGAAATAGCGGTAGGACGTTCCTCCGACGTAGGCCTTCACATAGCCGTTCGACGGATCGACTGCCATGAACGAGGCCCGCAGGAACTTCTTATAGTACATCAGCGAGTCGTCGGGAGACATCACCGTATCGCGGTCGCCCTTGTAGCTGAACACGCGCATCGGCACGGGCGTAGCGAACGCCTTGTCGATCTCGGCGTCGGTAGCTCCGGCGCGCTTCATCTGTCGGTAACGGTCCGAGTTCTTTTTCGCGCGCCTCATGATCGCTTCGCGCTCGTCCTTGCTGATATCCGAGAAAACGGAGCCCCGCGCCTTCGTAACCCGGTCCATCATAGGCTGCACGGTTTCCCCCATCTGTTCCCAGACGGCTTGCTCGGCATATCGCTGCATCGTCGCATTGACCGTCGTATAAATCTTCAGTCCGTCGCGGTACAGGTCGTAAGGCTGTCCGTTGGCCTTCACGTTCTTGTCGCACCAGCCGTAAAGCGGGTTGCTTTCCCACTGCTCGACGGCCTGACGGTAGTCCCAGTCGCCGGCCGCGCCCGGTCCGAAGCTCTCGCGCGACGGCTTGCCGGAAGTCATCACCATGCGCAGCATTTCGCGGAAATAGGTTCCCGTACCCGCGTTGTGGGAAATCGGGCGGAAGTCCAGCTCGATGGGCAGCGCCTGAATCGAGTCGCGCTGCGCGCGGGTCAGATAGCCTTTCTCCCTCATGCGGCTGATGACCGTGTTGCGCCTTGCGAGCGCCCGGTCGGGATTGCTGCGCGGGCTGTACCGCGTCGGCGCATTGACGACGCCCACGAGCATCGCCGCCTCCTGCACGTTCAGCTCCGAAGGCAACTTGTTGAAAAAAGTCCTCGCAGCGGACTTGATCCCGTAGGCATTGCTGCCGTAAGGAACCGTATTGAGGTACATCGTGATGATCTCCTCTTTCGTATAGTTATACTCGAGCATGACGGCCGTAATCCACTCCTTGAGCTTGGATATGACGAGTTTGGAACCTTTCGAGATCGGATTGTTATAGACGGCCGTATCGCGCGGATACAGGTTTTTGGCCAGCTGCTGCGTGATCGTACTGCCTCCCCCTTGCCTCCGGTTGCCCAGCGCGAGCGTCTTGACGGCCACCCGGGCCAGCGAGATGAAATCGATTCCCGAATGGGAATAGAAGCGCATGTCCTCGGTCGATATCAGCGCGGCCACCAGCGCGGGAGAAAGCTCGTTGTAATCGACGTAAGACCGGTTCTGGATAAAGAAGCTGCCTATCATCTCTCCGTCGTCGGAATAGATTTCGGTAGCCAGATTGCTTTTCGGATTCTCGAGTTCCTCGAACGTGGGCAATTTGCCGAACACCCCCAGACGAGTGAGCAGAAGCAGCAAGAGGATCAGTGCGACGGGCGCGCACAGAATGATCCAGAACCACCTGACGGCTTTCGGCGTCTGAAGCCGCTCGAGTATCTTCTTTTTATCCATAACGATGCGAACTTAACGGAACAAAGGTACGATTTTAATCGCTATTTCCAGTAAGAACGCATCCGCCTCCCCGCTTATTTTGGCGATCGGGCGCACAGCGGTCGGAGCGGACGTACGAGAACTCACGCCGGACAAGGTCATAACGGACGACAAACGCATCGAAAGGCGGCCTGCGGAGACCCGGGCCGACAGGGATCGGCCGCCGCCCATAAGGAACGAACCGACCCGAAAGAACACAGCCCCTGCAAAAGACCATCAGCACGCATCGGGAACATTGCGGCAAGCGAGCTCCCCCCGAATGCAGCCGAGAGACAGCCGGCCCGCGCCCCCGTCAGAGCGGAAGCGAGAAATGGATTCCCGTCACCACGCCGCTGCGGTCTCCCGGCTTGTAAACATAGACGCCGAGTGTGGCTTCCTTCGCAGGAATCCTCAACGGATGCATGTCGAACAGAATCTCTCCTCCATAGGAGTTGACCGACCGCATCGGATAGTACGGCCCCGCCATCGCCGCCCGCTTCTCCTGATAGCGTGCGTAGTCGAAATAGAGATTCATCCGGATGCGCGTGAAATAGACGATGCTGTTGATTCCGCCGTCGGGACACCATACGGGGAACTGATAGTCGGCCGTCACAGAGGCGTAGCGCGACGCCACATAGTCGTATCCGGCTCCCCGGGGATAGAGCTCCTTGTAATAGAACATGTAATCCGAAGCGGTCTGGCGTTGTAAATTACCGCGCAGCATCAGCGAGTGATGCGGCATCAGTCCGGGCAGGTAAACGCGGCCGTACAGCGAGAGGATGCGCCCGAAACCGCCCCGGAAAGGAGCCGACACCGTCGAAAAGCGCAGCGCATAGCCCCAGCGGGGCAGAAAGTCGCGCGTGGCCATCCGCACGTTGTCGGAGAACAACAGCCCGGCCACGAGGCGCTGATAGCCCGTCTCCGAGCGATCGTTCTCCCAAATCAGCGCGTTGATGTGGCGGAGCTCGGCATAGGGAGTCAGCGTCCGCGTGTGATAACCCGACGACAGAGTCATCGGCAGGGAGACCTTCAGGCTCAGGTCGAAATACTTTTTCCGTCTCGGCACCTGCTCCTCGCTGAGGAAGCCGTACAGCGACTGCCGCCCTCCGCCGTAGTTGAAACCGAGCTCGAACTTCGGCGCCAGACCGTAATAGTTCAGCGCACCCCGGAGCTGGCTCGTACCGCCTCCCACGTATCCGTAAGCCAAGTAGGCGGTCGTACTGCTCAACAGGTCCTGCGACATGACGGTCGCGCCGACTCCAACGTTGAAGCGGGTCTCGCTCGTAACCTTGACCGGATCGAAGTCCCACGGAGCCCAACTGTGCACGTTGAACAGGTGCGTCCCCTTACGGAACCGCTTGACAGGCGTACCCTCGGCAAACTCGAACGACACGTCCACCGTGTCGATGTTCATCACGTCCCATTTGCGTCGCGGCGGATTGACCCGGTTGACCGGAAGCTCCGAATACTCGACCTCGACGAGCGAATCGGCCGTAGCCCGCTGGGTCGAGAGCCGGTAGCCGTCGAGCGTATAGGTCGTGAAATAGTACAAACTGTCGGCCTCGGGAGCCGACGGCGACAGCGAGCCGTAACGGGAGCGGCTGAGCCGGTACTGCCGGCCGGCGCGCAGGTCGTACAGATGGATCTCGTCCTTGCCCGACTGGATCGAGTTGAACGAAAGCAGGCCCGCCCCGGCGCGCAGATTATAGATACTGACGTAGGAAGGCTTCAGAAGCGTGCGGATCGCTCCGCTCTCGGGATCGATCGCTCCGATCGACATTCCCTCGTCGTCCAGCCCGATAAAAGCGAGCGTCCGGGTCAGGCTGTCGTAAGCGAGACCGTGTACCGACATCGTGCGGGGAAAAGGGAATCGCCTCCCGTCTCCTCGGTCGAGCAGATACTGCCCCGTATAGTCGTAACCGACCGTAACCAGCCGGCCTCCCGGAAGCGGCGTCGGATAGAGAGCGTTCCCTCTCTTGCGCAGCGTCTTGCGCCGCCCGGTGCGCAGATCGTATCGGCAAGCCACCGAAAACACCCGTTGTTCCCACAGCGTACTGCTGCGGTACTCGCTCCAGTAGATCACGCTGTCGCCCAGCACCGGAGGCGTGTTGACGCTTCCGGTCCATGCGATCCGCCGCTCCCGGCCAGTCGCCAGATCGACGGCCACCAGACGGTTCGGACGGTCCATGTCCTTTTTGAGCGCGAGCAGCGTCGAGCCGTCGAGCCGCATGGGCGACCTGTAGACGGTATAGCTCGTCAGGGGCGTCGGCAGAATCGAGGCGCTGTTCGGCTCGACGGGCTGCGAGCGCCAGAAGCGGGTCAGGTCGTCCAGCGTCGAGCGGGCGATCCGGTTCACCGAGGTCCGGTAATACTTGCGCAGCGCCCATTTGGTCGTCAGGATCGTATACGGACGCCGCGCCCCGTAATCGGCCACGCGCGACCACATGTCGTCGCCGTATCGCTCCCTCGACCAGGCCACCAGCTGATAGCCGAACTGGTAATGGTCGGGAATATAGTTCCTGTACGACCCGCAGAACCACTTGTCGAGCGGAAACCGCTGCTTCCCCTCGGTCAGATAGGCCCGGTACTCGACCGTAAACGACGGCTGAAGCGCGCGCCCGAACGACGACATCTGAGTTTCGGCCATCACGGCGTCGCCCTCGAGAAACCAGACCGGAACGAGCACCGAACTGACGAAACCGGCCTGTTGTCCGAGCACGTACCCGAGCCCCTTCATAAAACGGCGGTACAGATTGCCGTACTGTACGGCATGGCGGTACTCGTGCGTCACCAGATGCTTGAGCCAGGGCTCGGCGAAAGGCTGGGCGTCGGGAATCATCTCGAGCTCGATGCGCTTGGGCGCCCACATCGCCATGCCGTTGGCGACGAAATTCTCCGTATGGAGCACGACCGGCATCTTCAGCGGAGCGTACTCGAAACCGTAGGAAATCGACGGACGGATCGTATCGAGGTAGCGGGCCACGCGCGCGGCATTGTCCGAATAATAGTCGGGGAAAACGACTTTTCCCGACGGCAGCTTGGCCTGCATCCAGCGCATCCCCTGAGGCGACCGACCCCAGTCGTAGTATTGTCCCGAAGCGACGGATGGCAACAAGGCGCAAAACAGCAGAACGACTCGCGCGAGCATACGAGCCATAGGCTATCCTCCCGCCTTTTTGACCCGGTAACCCGCACCGGCCAGCAGCTCGACCACTCGGTCGCGGTGATCGCCCTGTATGACGATCTCGCCGTCCTTGGCCGTACCCCCGACTCCGCACTTGCCCTTCAGCATGCGACCCAGTTCCCTGAGATCGTCCTCGCTGCCGACGAATCCCGTCACGAGCGTTACCTGCTTGCCTGCCCGCCGCTTGCGGTCTATCCATACACGCAGGTTCTGGCTCGGCGGAGGCAGCGTCTCGGGTTCGGGCTCCTCTTTTGTCCGATACCGGAAGTCGGGATCGGTCGAATAGACCGTACCTAACCGGCTTTTCCAATCGTTATCGCTCATCGCTCTTCTGCTTTGTGAATCCGCCCCGTCAAAAACCGTGCGCACCTTCCCTGTCGCAAAGGCATCCTGCGGAGCATCCGGGCTTCCGGAAAAGTCATGCCGCGGCCGTGTCTCGCGTGCGGCCTGCAACCTATAAGCCGATCGCCTGTCCTGCAAATCAGAAAGGCAGGTCGTCGACTTCGTCCTGCGCGGCAGCCGGAATCTCTCCTCCGCCGTAGGACGGAGCGGGCGTACCGTAAGACGGCTGCGGCGCCGCGGCCGCAGGACGGGCCGGCGTGCCGTAGGTAGTTCCGTCCATCGGCGCGCCGGTCCCTTCGGCGCGTCGGCCCAGCATCTTCATGTCATTGGCTACGATTTCGGTCGTATAGCGCTTGTTGTTGTCCTTATCGGTCCATTCCCGCGTGCGCAGGCTGCCTTCGATATAGACCTGGCTGCCCTTGCGGACATACCGGTCGGCCACGTCGGCCAATCCTCTCCACAGGGTCACCGTATGCCACTCGGTATGCTCCTTGGTTTCCTGCGTCTGGCGGTTGTAGATCCGCTCGGTCGTGGCGATCCTGAGCCGCGCCACCTTGGCTCCGCCCTCGAGGGCGCGCACTTCGGGGTCCATGCCCACGTTTCCTATCAAAATGACTTTGTTTACCATAATCGTCTCTATTGGTTCCTTGAAATTCTCGCCCGCGGTCCCGAGCCCGAAAGACACGAACGGTCTTTCTCCCTCGCTCGGATCCTCCGGTATCGTCTCCGATTCCCGCCGCCTCCAGCCGGTCGCGACACCGCGCCCCGTCCTATAAACGTTCTTCCGGGAAAAACATCGAAGATCAGAGCTCTTCGAGCAAACCCGTGAATAGCTTCGTCATCCGGACCTCGGCCTTGGCTCCCTCGGCCTGCACTTCCTCGTGCGTCGACTTGAGTCCCGCAAGTCCCATATTCGTAATGATGGAAACGGCGAATACGGGCAACCCCATATGTCGTGCCGCGATCACCTCGGGCGTCGTCGACATGCCTACCGTGTCGGCGCCGGCCGTCCGGTAGAACGAGTATTCCTTCTGCGTCTCGAACGTGGGGCCGGTCACGCCTATATAGCATCCGTGCTGAAGCGGGATGCCCGCTTTGCGGGCCACCTCGTCGGAGAGGGCGATCAGCTTGCGGCTGTACGGCTCGCTCATGTCCGGAAATCGGGTCCCCAGCTCGTCGATGTTCGGACCGATCAGAGGGTTCGGAATCAGGTTGATGTGATCCGTAATGACCATCAGGTCGCCGGTCCTGAACATCGGGTTGACTCCGCCGCTGGCGTTCGACACGAACAGGCAGCGGATGCCCAGAAACTTCATCACCCGCACCGGAAAGACGACCTGCTGCGGCGTATAGCCCTCGTAATAATGGAACCTTCCCTGCATCGCTACGACCCTCTTGCCGCCCAGCGAGCCGAAAATGAAGCGTCCGGCATGCCCTTCGACGGTCGATACGGGAAAATCGGGAATATCCCGGTAATCGAGCGTCGCGGCTATGTCGATGTGATTCACGAGACCGCCGAGGCCCGTTCCGAGGATGATACCTACTTGCGGATCGAAATCGACCTTACTCCGGATGAAGGACGCTGTACTTTTGATTCGTTCTAACATATAGCTCGATTTGACGGAGGAACTCGGCTTCGGAATCCCCCACGAATGAAACTTGCACGGGCACGTAGTACAGCTTGCGCTGCACCGTCTCGGGTATGCGGCTGCGGTTGGTCAGCTTGACCGCATCCTTCTCGGTGGTGACGATCACAGCATCCTCGTACAGACCGAGCAATTGCTCCACTTTCCGGATGTCGCTCACGCGATAGGTATGATGATCGTTGAAAATCAGCGTATCGACGACATCGTACCGGGATCCGGTCTCATGAAGCAGCGGACCGGGATCGGCTATTCCCGCCATGACGATCACCCGGTCGCCCCGGCGAACCCGTCTCTCGGTCCGGTCGGCGAACAGCGGCAGCGCCTCGCCCTGCTCCATTCTCGAGAAATAGAGCGATTGGTAAGGATAGAGTCCCAACGAGTTGCGCACGATGCGCATGTCGAGCGGGTTGAGGTCCTCGGGACACTTGGTGACCAGCACGAAATTGGCCCGGTCGATCTGTCCTCGCGTGTCGCGCAACCGGCCCCACGGCAACAGCCGGTCGCGGTAAACCGGACGATTGTAGTCCATCAGCAGGATATTGACCCAAGGCTCGACATACCGGTGCTGAAAAGCGTCGTCGAGAATAACCAGTTCGATCTCGGGGTGAATTTCCCTCAGCCGGCGGATTCCCTCGGCCCTTTTTTCGCAAACCGCCATCGGAACGTCGGGATACTTCATCTTCATCTGCTTGGGTTCGTCGCCTATGCTCTTAACCGACGAGCGCGGAGTAGAGAGCACGAACCCTTTGGTCCTGCGGCGATACCCGCGAGAAAGTACGGCCACTCGCCGCTCGCCCGAAAGACGCTCGATCAGAAATTCGGTCACCGGCGTCTTGCCCGTACCGCCGACAGTCAGATTGCCCACGCACACGACCGGAATGTCGAACTCCTCGCTCCGGAGAATCTTCAGATCGAACAGCTTGTGCCTGACGTTGATTATCAGACCGTATATCCAGGCCAACGGGGCCGCTATCAGAGCGGGTAACTTCATAGCGAACAACTTCCAACTTTCAAAAATAACTCAAAAAGATTGGAAATCAAACTTTATGCAAATAATTGTCGGGCGGAGCGCTCCGCCCGACAACCCGCGTTCCCTGCGAAAGTCCCGCGCCTCAGCGCATCCGGACATCGTAAGGCATAATGGCCTGCACTCCGCCGGCCCCCAGTATGTTTTGCAGCATTTCGTACTGCGAGTAGATCTCTCCGAACTCGCCCTTGAACAACTCGGCGCGGCTCTCGGCCGACATCATTCTCAGAACCTGCGACAGGGGATCGAGCTCGTCGGCCGGCGTCACGATCCGGAAGTCGCCGGCCACTCCGGCCCGGTCGGCCGCCAGCGCGATCGCCTCTCTCAGTCCTCCGAAACCGTCTACCAGACCTATCCGGGCCGCATCGATCCCGGACCACACACGACCTCCCCCGATACTGTCCACCGCCGCGACGCTCATATTGCGTCCCTCGGCCACATGGCCCACGAAAGTCTCATACACGCGCTCGACGCCGTTCTGCATGAACTGCCGTTCGGCGGAACTGAGCGGCCGCACCCCGACGGCCCCGAATACGGTCATGCCCAGATCGGCCGACGGATTGGTCTTGGCTACGTCGACCGTAATGCCCAGCTTGTTGCGGAGCGTCTGCTCGCCGTTGAACATCAGTCCGAACACGCCGATCGACCCGGTCAGCGTGACCGGCGAAGCCATGATGGCATCGGCGGGACACGAAATGTAATATCCGCCCGAAGCCGCCACATTTCCCATCGAAACGATCACCGGGCGCTCCTGGCGGATCTGCTCGATCTCGTGCCAGATCACTTCGGAAGCCAGCGCGCTGCCGCCCGGACTGTTCACGCGTAGCACGACGGCCTTCACCCGGTCGTCGCGGCGCACATCGGCCAGACGGGCCGCCAGCGAGTTTCCTCCGACCAAGCCTTCCCTGCTCTTTCCGTCCACGATCTGCCCTTCGGCATAAACGACGGCTATATGATTCTTAGAAAGCTTCTTGATAGGCTCCTTAGGCTGATCGACGTACTCCGCGAGAGATACGTACCGCGGCTCGTCGTCCGCTCCCGTCCGCTCGCACAGCATCCGCTCCATGTCGGCGGCATAGGCCAGCGAATCGACCATTTTCGTCCGCACGGCGCTTTCGCCGTCGGCGAGCGTCAGCTCGGACGCATACCGCTGCAAGTCCGTCGAATCGATTCCCCGGGCCGAAGCGACGTTCTGCACGACATGTCCCCATATCGACCCGAGCAGACGTTCCATCTGAAGTCGGTTGGCCGGACTCATGCGGTCGGTGATAAACGGCTCGACGGCCGCCTTGAACTCTCCGTGCCGGATCACTTCGGGCTGCAGGTCCATCTTGTCGAGCAGACCTTTGTAAAACAATACGCCGGAAGCCAGGCCGACCCATTCGACCCCCCCTTCCGGGTTCAGGTAAACCTTTTCGGCCGCCGTAGACATATAATAGGATGCCTGCGTATAATAGTCGGAATACCCGATCACCCATTTGCCCGACTGCCGGAAACGCAGCACGGCGTCGCGTATCTCCTCGAGCGACGCCATGCCGAGGCTCATCGTAGGAGCCACGTTCAGGTAGATTCCCTCGATCCGGTCGTCCGTCTCGGCCCGCTCGATCGCGCCGAGCACGTCAATCAGCGCCAGGCTGCGCGAAACTTCCATCGACAACAGCTCCTCCATTCCCAGAGCCGAGAACGGATTCGAGGAGGGAGAATCGACTATCCTCTCCGAAAGATCGATCCGCAGCACGGAGCCCGGCTCGACGGAAACCGCCTTCTCGCTGAAAAGCGACCCGATGCCGGCCAGCACCATGACGAAAAATACCCCGATCAGAATATTGGCCACCACGAAAGCGAGCAGGCAGGCCAGAAACGTCTTAATAAACTGGTTCATCTATTTATCGATTGTTTGTTATTCGCGATAACGGCCTATCGGCCGGATATTTGCGCGTAAATTTACGAATTATTTCCATTAACGTTATCTTTGCAGCAAGAATAATGCAACAGCCGGAGAGTATATGACAGAAAACGAAATACTGGACGTGCTGCACGGCGTGCAGCATCCCGAACTGCAGTCGGACATCGTGTCGCTCGGTATGGTCGACGGTGTCCGTATCGACGAGGAAGGCATCCGCATCACGATCGTCTTCGCCCGGGCGCGCGACCCGTTCGCTCAAGCGATCCGCAAGCGCAGCGAGGAAGCCGTCGCCTCCCGCTACCCGCAATACGCCGGAAAAATATCGGTGTTCGTCAAGGAGGCCCCACCTAAGAAAAAAAACGAAAGGCAGACGGTCCCGCTGGGCGCCGACGACCGCATCCGCCGGATCGTGGCCGTCAGTTCGGCCAAGGGAGGCGTAGGGAAAAGCACCGTCACGGCCAATCTGGCCGTCGCCTTGGCCAAAGCGGGTTACCGGACGGGAGTGCTCGACGCCGACATTTACGGCCCTTCACAGCCGATGATGTTCGGCGTGGAAGACTATCGTCCGGAAGGAGAGAACATCGAAGGGAAAGAGTGGATCGTTCCCGCCGAGGCCTACGGCGTCAAGGTCATGTCGATCGGCTTCTTCATCCCGCCGGGCGACGCGCTGATGTGGCGCGGTCCCATGGCGACCAATGCGCTCCGGCAAATGATCCACCAGACGCTGTGGGGTCCGCTCGATTTTCTGTTGCTGGACCTTCCCCCGGGAACGGGCGACGTACACTTGTCCGTCATTTCGGAAATGAAGGTGGACGGAGCCCTGATCGTCACGACTCCCCAACGGGTGGCTTTGGCCGATGTCGTACGGGGGGTACATATGTTCCGCAACGAGAAAGTGAACATTCCGATCCTGGGACTGGTCGAGAACATGGCCTGGTTCACTCCCGCCGAGCTGCCCGACAATCGTTACTATATTTTCGGAGAAGGAGAAGCCGCCCGGATCGCCGAACAAGAAAAGCTGCCCCTACTGGCCAGCATACCTCTGATTCGCAGCGTGTCGGAAGCGGCGGACAGCGGACGGCCCGTCACCTCAGAAAACTTGCCGGACGGAAAATTCTACGACCTTTTGGCCGAAGGTGTCGTCGCCGAACTCTGCGAAAGCAGTCGCTGACGATAACTTTTTCCCTTTACGATGACAATTCGCTGCGCACAAGGCGTTTCTTTCTTACGTCGGAAAGTTGATAAACTGTTCATTCGGCCCGGGCAAGCTGTTCGCCGAATTGATTCTTTTCCGGCCGCCGAAAGTTGGACGTTCCGGCGAAAAAAATATAGAAGAGAATTTTTCGGAAAAGCAAGGGAAATCCGTTCCGTTTTCCGGACAGCTTATCGAAAGCCGGAATACAATAATCCGCCCCTTTCGGCAACGTGTCCGATCTGTTGACAAATATTGTCTACATCTGTCGATCGAGCGATAAAAAAGATTGAAAATCAATCGATATACCTGAAAATAAATGTTAATCGATTGTTTTTAGAAGTTTAATTACGAATTTTACGGTTCAAAGGAAAAAAGTTACGAACAATATGAACGTCTATTATTACTCTTATTTTTCCTTTTTATTGAATTAAAACGAAAGAAAAAGAAAAATGACTGTCGACAACAAGCTTCCGTCGCCGGAAACCGAATTGGCCGCCCGGATCGTCCGGCTGAAGAAAGAGAAAGGCGCGGTAATTCTGGCGCACTACTATACGCTGCCCGAAGTGCAGCGCATAGCCGATTTCACGGGCGACAGCCTGGCGCTGTCGCAACAGGCCGCCCGGACCGATGCGCGGATCATCCTGTTCGCCGGCGTGCACTTTATGGCCGAGACCGCTAAGATATTGTCTCCGGACAAGAAGGTGCTTTTGCCCGAACCTGCCGCGGGATGCTCGCTGGCCGATTCGTGCCGGGCGGAGGATTTCGCCGAGTTCCTGAAAAGCTATCCGGGACATACGGTCGTGTCGTACGTCAATACGTCGGTCGGGGTCAAGGCGCTGACCGATATCTGCTGTACGTCGAGCAACGCGGTGGACGTGATCCGCAGCCTGCCTTCCGACGCGAAGATCGTTTTTGCGCCCGACCGCAATCTGGGCAACTACATCCGCGGCGTGACCGGCCGCGATATGGTCGTCTGGGACGGTGCCTGCGGCGTGCACGAGGAATTTTCGCTGGAAAAGATTCTCGAACTGAAAAAAAAGTATCCCGAAGCCAAGGTGCTCGCTCATCCCGAGTGCAAGAAGACGGTGCTGCTCGCGGCCGACTACATCGGCAGCACGGCCGCGCTCCTGCGGTTCGCTTCGACCGATCCGGCCGATACGTTCATCGTCGTGACGGAAGCGGGCATATTGTACCAGATGCGAAAGGAGAATCCCGGGAAGACTTTCATTCCGGCTCCTCCCGAAGACGCTTCCTGCGGATGCAACAACTGCGCGTTCATGAAAATGGTCACGCTCGACAAGATATACCGTGCGTTGCTCGACGAGTCGCCCGAAGTCGTTCTCGACGAGGAGATCCGGCGGAAGGCCGAGGGCTCGATCCGACGTATGCTCGAGATCGGCAAGTAAGCGGCGCGGAAGAAGATCAACCGTATATGACACAACTCATCTAAAAACTTAAATATGAAAAAATTGTTGATTGCCTGTCTGCTGCTGGCGCTCGGCGCGCCTTCGCTGAAAGCGGACGAGGGGATGTGGCTGCTGCCGTATCTCGAGAAACTGAACATCAGGGACATGAAGGCCAAGGGTTTCAAGCTGTCGGCCAAGGACATTTACAACTTGAACGGAGACGCGATCAAAGATGCGATCGTAATTTTCGGGAACGGCTGCACCGGCGAGATCGTTTCGGACCGGGGACTGCTGCTGACGAACCACCATTGCGGATTCGATGCGATCCAGAGCCACAGCAGCGTCGAGCACGACTACCTGAAGAACGGTTTCTGGGCGATGTCCGATCAGGAGGAGATTCCTACGCCGGGTCTGACCGTGACGTTCATTCGCCGGATCAGCGACGTTTCGGATCGTATTCTGCCTCAGTTGAGCGACACGCTGTCGGAGAAGGACCGCGAAGCGAAGGTGGCGGAGATCGTCGAGCGGATCAAGAAAGAGACCGAGCTCGACAACGAGCATCAGGAAGTGGAGATTCAGGACTTTTTCGGCGGAAACCAGTATCTGATGTTCGTCAAGGAGATATTCAAGGACGTTCGTCTGGTGGGAGCTCCTCCTTCCTCGATCGGTAAGTTCGGCGGCGATACCGACAACTGGATGTGGCCGCGCCATACGGGCGACTTTTCGGTTTTCCGCGTCTATTCGGACCGTGACGGGCAACCGGCCGAATACAGCAAGGATAACGTGCCTTACGCCGCTCCGGCCCATCTGACCGTTTCGCTGAAAGGGTACAAGCCGGGGAGCTTCGCGATGATCATCGGCTTTCCGGGATCGACCGAGCGCTATAAGACTTCCTATGAGATCGACTACACGTTGGGCACGGACAATCCGAACCGCATTTTCATTCGCGGCGAGCGTCAGAAACTGATGATGGAGGACATGCTGGCCAGCGACGAGGTTCGCATCCAGTATGCGTCGAAGTATGCCATGTCGTCGAATTACTGGAAAAACTCGATCGGCGAGAGCCGCGGACTGAAAAAGCTGAAGGTGCGCGATACGAAGCTCGCTACCGAGAAGCGTTTCACCGAGTGGGTCAACGCCGATCCCGCCCGTAAGGAGAAGTACGGCGAGGCGCTGCCGCTGATCAGGAAGGCCGTCGAGGGCCGGGCTCCGTATATGGACCGTTTGCAGTATTTCTCCGAAACGCTGCTGCGCGGCACCGAGATCATTCAGGCCGCAGGCATCGCCCGGCCTTTGGTCGGCAAGGATAACCGGCTCGACTCGTCGAAGCTCGAAAGCGTGAAGAAAAAGCTGGAGGCCTTTTATAAGGATTACAGTCCTTCGACCGACCGCAAGATCGCCAAGCGGATGTTCGGAATTCTGCGCGACAGCATCGCGCCCGAGCATTTGCCCAGCAGCTTCGTCGTGATCGAGGAGCAGTTCGGCGGCGACGCGGATGCCTATGTGGACTATGTTTACGACAACTCGGCGTTCGCCGACCGGAGCCGTGCCGAGGCGCTGCTCGCTTCTCCGACCGTCGAGGCGCTGCTCAACGATCCGGCCTATAAAATGCGTCGCGAGGTAGTGAAGACCTATAACGCGCTGATCGATCCGATCAATTCGTTCAGCGAGGACTTCGCACGGGGTCACCGGTTGTATGTCGCCGGGCTGATGGAGATGGATGCCGACAAGGTGTTCTACCCGGATGCGAACTTCACGATGCGGCTGACCTACGGGCAGGTACTGCCCTACGAGCCCCAGGACGCTGTCAGCTATAACTATTTCACGACGCTCGACGGCGTGATCGCCAAGGAAGATCCGGAGAATGCCTATGAATTTTCCGTGCCCGAAAAGCTCAAGGAGCTGTACCGGACGAAGGATTACGGACCGTATGCCGAGAAGGGCGTATTGCACGTCGGGTTTATCAGCAACAACGACATTACGGGCGGCAATTCGGGCAGTCCGGTGATGAACGCCAAAGGTCAGCTGATCGGTTTGGCTTTCGACGGAAACTGGGAGGCCATGAGCGGCGACATAGCGTTCGAGCCCGCGTTGCAGCGAACGATCAGCGTCGATATACGTTACGTGCTTTTCATTATCGACAAGTATGCCGGCGCTACTCGGCTGATCGACGAAATGACGATCGTCCGCTAATGAGAAAACCGGTGCCGGACGACGGGCGCTTTATGAAAGACGAAGGTACGGAACCATTTCCGTACCTTCGTTGTTTTCCGGAAGGTTCGCTTTTCCTTGACTGTCTTCTTCTGTTTTCTGTTGCGGGCGTAGGGAATCCGATAGGTTCCGATCTTGGAAAGAGGCTCGGCGGCGGGTCCGTACCGGCCGGTTTCGGGTTTTCCGGCTTTGTAAAAACGGACTGCGGGCCGGGCGCAGAGTCGAACTCGTTCGGACCGTGCCGAGGCGTGGCGTGTGTTGCGGATTGAAAATCCAAAACAGGCTTTGTGGGTTTTTTCCCGTTTTGTCTTTTTCGCCCGGCGTTCGGAAAGGCGCGGCTCCGGATTTTCCGATCGTGCGTTTTTTTGGAAAATAACATTAATTTTGCGACGTAGCTGCTTTTGGGAAAAGACGGGAGGTATTGGCGCCGGGCATGTCCGGGACCCTTGTCGTTCACTTTGCGGCTGAAACCCTATTTGATCGAACCATGAGCAATCCGAACGAAACGGCGGCATCGGTGGAGAGGCCCCTGAATTTTCTGGAAGAGATTATCGAGGAAAGTATCGCGCGCGGCGACAAGCGTGTCCAGACTCGCTTTCCGCCGGAGCCCAACGGCTATCTGCACATAGGGCATGCCAAGAGTATTTGCCTGAACTTCGGCTTGGCCAAGAAATACGGCGGCCTGTGCAATCTGCGCTTCGACGATACGAATCCGGTCAAGGAGGACGTCGAGTACGTCGATTCGATCAAGGAGGACGTGCGCTGGCTCGGATTCGAGTGGGCCGGCGAACACTATGCGTCGGACTATTTCGATCAGTTGTACGAGTGGGCCAAGGAGCTGATAAAAAAAGGACTCGCCTATGTGGACGATCAGACGCAGGAGCAGATTCGCCAGACTCGCGGCACGGTGACCGTGCCGGGTACGGAAAGCCCGTGGCGGAACCGGTCCGTCGAAGAGAATCTCGATCTGTTCGAGCGGATGCGCGCGGGCGAGTTCGGCGACGGGGAGAAAGTGCTTCGGGCTAAGATCGACATGGCGCATCCGAACATGCTGTTGCGCGATCCGATCATGTACCGCATTCTGCATTCCGAGCATCACCGTACGGGGAACAAGTGGTGCATCTATCCGATGTACGACTACGCCCATGGCGAAAGCGACTCGATCGAGCGGATCACGCACTCGATCTGCACGCTCGAGTTCGACGTGCACCGTCCGCTATACGACTGGTTTATCGAGAAACTCGGGATTTTTCCGAGCCACCAGTACGAGTTCGCGCGGCTGAATCTGACCTATACGATGATGAGCAAGCGCAAGCTGCTTCAGTTGGTGCAGGAAGGTATCGTGACGGGCTGGGACGATCCCCGGATGCCGACGATCAGCGCGCTCCGCCGTCGGGGCTATACCCCCGAGAGCATTCGTATGTTCGCCGACAAGGTGGGCGTAGCCAAGCGCGACAACGTGATCGATCTGGGGCTGCTCGAGTTCTGCGTGCGCGAGGACCTGAACAAGCGCGCCGAACGGCGCATGGCGGTGCTCGATCCGCTGAAAGTAGTCATCACGAACTATCCCGAGGACAAGCAGGAAACCGTCGAATGCGTCAATAATCCCGAGGACGAGTCGGCCGGACGCCGCGGGGTGCCTTTCGGCCGCGAGATATGGATCGAGCGGAGCGATTTCATGGAGAATCCTCCGAAAAAGTACTATCGCTTGTCGCCGGGCGGCGAGGTTCGCCTGCGCTATGCCTATCTGATCCGGTGCGACGAGGTGATCCGCGACGCGGAAGGCCGCGTGACGGAGCTCCGGTGCACGTACGATCCGGAGTCGGCCGGCGGAAAGTCGTCCGACGGCCGGCGGGTGAAAGGCGTGATTCATTGGGTTTCGGCAGCGCATGCGGTTCGGGCCGAGGTCCGTTTGTTCGACCGGCTGTTCACGCGCGCGAGTCTCGACGATCCGGAGGAGGGCAAGACCTTTTTGGATTACTTGAACCCCGAGTCGCTGCGCAAGGTAACCGGCTATCTGGAGCCGTCGCTCGCCGAGGCTTCCGTGGGCGACAAGTTTCAGTTCGAACGGACGGGCTATTTCTGCATGGACCGCGATTCGGCTCCCGGCAGGCCGGTTTTCAACCGGACCGTCACGCTGAAAGACAGTTGGGCCAAAATAGCCGATAAGTAAAAGCTCGGTGCGACTTTCCGGAGATTCGGCCGAACAGGCGGAAACCGAAAGCATTTTTCGCCGACGGAAACGCTCGGGGCCGTCGATGAGTTGTCGGCGCAGCGAGCGCAAAAGTATACTGACCCGATGAACGAACGTAGAATGTTTCGCATGAACCGGGCGGCCGATCCGGTTTTCCGGCTGTCGCTCGTCTTATTGACTTGTCTTTTCTCTTCGGCCGCGGTTTTCGGCCAGTCCGATTGCCGGATTATCATTACGACGCCCGGGTACGGTTCCATATACCGTTATGCGCCGGAGGAGTTTGCCGCGCAGATGGCCAGCGATTTCAAGATCGAAGGCGTGACGGTGGATTATGCGACTCTTTCGGAAGGTTGCAAACGGCTCAAGCTGCATATCGGAAGAAAGGATTTCGTCTTTTCGATCACTTCCCAATCGCCGGTCGCACGCCTGACGTACGACCGGAACCGGCGGCAGTTCAAGGGGATAGGATTCAATTATATCGAGCACGAGGGCGTTCGCTACGAAGCTCCCAGTTTCAAGGGCCTTACGGTCGAGAAGCTCTCCGAAGCATGGCAGCCGCAAATCGAGAGATTGATCGAAAACCGCAGCCTGCTCGAAGAGGGCAAGCCGAACGTATTCCTGCTCGAAGCCGATATCGACGAGCAGGGCAACGTACACAAGATAGTCGAGCTGAACGGGGCGCTCCGGCAATATTCTCAGATATTCATCGACAAACTGTACGACATAGCTGTCAGAGGGTGGCAGCCGGCCAAGAAGGACGGCGTGCCGTTCCGCACGGTATGCCAGTTGAGGTTCGTACTGACGCGGTAGAGAAATTAGGTGATAGGTCGTAAGGCCGCCGGAATTTTCTGGCGGCCGTTTTATTGATTTACTGAAGAACGCATTCGGATGAGGGCGCTTCGCCTATGGCGACTTCGACGGAATTTCTGCGTTACCGTACGGGAGAGGCTTTGATGGTCTGGCCGCCGGTGCAGCGAGTAAAAAAGCTTTGTATCGCAAGCGGAGCCGCGGCTAATTTTCGTGCAGGAGAAGTTCGGACCGATTTCTCCTTTTTTGCTTGTTTTAAGCCTTTTTGACAGCTTTTCGGCAGTCGGACGATAAAAGGGTCGTATTTCGATCGACGGATGGCTTGAGAAGGGCTTTTTTCGGGTTCGGTCGTTCAGTATCTTGTCGGGCTTTGAATTTCGGCGGACATTCGAGAGATCGAAATGTTTTCCGCCCGATGAAGAATCGGATCGGAAAAGCGGATTGCGGTTTCCGTATTTTCGGAGACGGGCAGTAGTATCGGATCATTCCGTTGCTGCTGATCCTTCGGCGAGGTATTTTCCAGGAAAAATCTACCTTTGTACTGTTCGGGTGTCGGGGAGAACAACGGAATGAAGGCCCGACCGGAAAACGTATCAATAATCGATTGTTTATGAAAAAATGTTTCTTATGGATGACGGCTATGGCATTCGTAGCCGCTTTATGGACCGGTTGCGAGGACGATAAGGGCGGAGAGACGCCTCCCCCGCCCCCGCCGGAGACGGCGCTCAGTAATCTGAATGGTAACGTGGCGTTGCCGGAAATTGAGTCGGCGCGGCTGGATTATCGGCCCGAACTCAGTACGGCCCGGACGGATACCTATTTTCTGACTTTGTCCGTTTCCGGATTCGATGCTTCGCTCCGGACCGGTCGGGGCGTTCGGTTCGAGCTGAGCGTGGATAAGGGCGGCTCGCCGTTCGGTCGTTATCTGATCGGGGACGGCGGCGAACCTTGCGTGCCCGGCGCTCTCGACAGCGAGGAGCAGCGAGTGCATAGCTGGTACGTCGATGCGAGCGGACAGACCGTCGTAGAGGCTCCCCTTTGCAGCGGGCTGCTCGATCTGACCAAAGTGCTGGGCAAAAAACCGGGAAATACCTATTATCAGGTTTCGTTCACGGCTTATGACGATCAGTCGCCGGCCTATTCGGTGAACGGGAAATTCAGCGGTGACCTGACTGTTTCGCTTCCGGGTTCCGGATCGGAAGAGCCTGCGGCGACTTATGTGTATGCCGGCGTCAGCGGCTACTCGCAGGAAGAGGGATATACGACCTGGGCGATCGATTTCGATAACGAAAATTTCACGAAACATCTCGGTTTCATGTCGATCAATGCCGATCCGGGCATCGCTTTCGAGGAGGGAATTCCTGCGGGACGGTATGTCATTGCGGAAGACGACGAGCCCGGTACGATCACTTGGCCGACTTACGACGATATGGAGGCCGATCTTTCGATGATTTTTCTGGAGTCGGGTACGGTCGATGTGAGCCGCGACGGCGACCGGTACACGGTCGTCGTGGATGCGACGGACGAATACGGCGAGCCTTTCAGGGCCGATTTCGAAGGAGAGTTCTATTACGAGAACGTAACCGAGAAAAGTTCCGTCGGACCTGTCGAGGCTTATGCGGTATGGTATGGCGCCAAAGAAGGGACGACCTATAATAACTGGTACATTACCTTGGTCGACAACGGTTATCTGACGACGGCCGATGCTGTGGGCAATTACTATTACGGCAACATTCTGCGTTTCGATTTGCTGACCGGCTCGGACCATCTCTATACCGACGGTTTGCCCGAAGGTACTTTCCCCGTTCAGGCTTCCCGCAGCGGCGAAGGCATATGGGGCGGCGAGGGAGCCGACTGTACCTCGTTCCTTACGGAGTATTTCAGCGGGATTCCTGCCGTCTGCAAGCTGACCGGGGGCGAAGTGACCATTACGCGCGACCAGGAGAGTTACACGATTTCTTTCGACGGAGTCGAAATGTCGGGAGATCGGACGGAGCTTTCCGGAAGTTATAGCGGGAAGGTGCAGTATATCGATGCTACGCAGGAGGAGCCATCGAATTAGTCTTTCCGGACGAATTCGTCTTACGGGGTTATTCGACAAGCCGAATCACGGCTTGTCGAATTTTTTTATAGTTTTTCAAAAAGGTTTTAAGTATTTTCATGTTTCGGAATGACTCACAGCCCGGATTTGTTCGAACTTTCGGCCGAAATTTTTCACTTTTTCTTACAGATTTCAGATCGTGTTTCCTCTTCTTGTTCCCTATTAGGGTGTTTTTGATATGCGAAAATTGTTTCAGACTCTGGTCCGTAGGCCGGAAATTAACGGCTTTACTTTACTCATGTTATGCCGAATGGAAATCATATATTTACATGTTCGCGTCCGGAATTTCTATTTCTGTTAGCCGCGATTTGCGGCCACCTGTTGCGTATCCGATTGCCCTTGCCATGAAGTTTTCTCCGTCGGAAAAGACTTCCTATAGGAAAACCGGAAATATCGGGAACTCGAAAGTCGGTACAGTATAAGAGTATGATTGGGAATATCGATATTCATTTCATTCATTGATGGCGTATAGAATGGCAAGCCTTATGTTCTTCAACAACCGGTCGGAAAGGGTTTGATATTCTTGATCCAATCCCATGTCTTGTGCCGCGCAGAGCGGGTCATCGTTCCACGATCCCATTCCGCCGAATACATCGGCCAGACTGGCTGCCTCGAAGATTTGAAGTTTTTCATGCGATATCGGCGGCAATTGCAATCCGTATTTTTTATCCGGATATTCTCCGATACCGTCCAGAAGATTTTTCGCAGAATGGAAAATATGGGCAAAACCTTCACACCGGATTTGAATAGCCAATTTTTCGATATCGGACAACGCTTGTCGAAAAGAGTCGGTGTTGTTTTCGAAACGGGGTTTTTCCGATGGAGAATCGGGACAGCGATATTCCGAATACTCTGTGTTCCATAGTCGCTTTTCGGGATCGAACTGCCAATTTGGGGCGAAATAAGATGTTTCGCCGCTTTGATAAAAGCAAAGAACCGAGCTTTCCGTCGTGTTCGAAAAACCGAGTATCGTCTTGTCCGTTACGTCAGTCGGACAAGCCAATGCGATATCTTGCAGTCCTTTGCTCTGGAGGAATTCAAACCACGTTTCTATTCTCGGTGCGATGCATCTTTTTGTCTCCGAAAAGAGTTTTCCGGGTAGGCATGAAAAGGTGATTGCATTTTCGTATTGCGCCGGCGTATATTGGATCGGCTCGCCGTATTGCAAGGCTCTTTTACCCGCTGCGACAATACAACAAATTTGATACATTTCTCCGTTCATAGCGACTTTTTTCTTTCTCTCGTTCGGATTCGAATTTTTATCGCTTTTTTGTTCGTTATCCCGAATTCGGTCTCAAGTCTTTTCTCTGTTTGTGTAAAAAGTTATTATCGTATATTTATTTACGTTGCGAATTTTGCTTTGTCGACAAAATTTCATCGGATACGATCATCTAACATTCTTGATCCGCTCAGAGGATTATCGTATTTTCCAATTATAGTTTTCGACGTAAGCACGAATCTTGAAAATCGTGAAAAATAGTCAATTTGTTTTAAATCAGGTTGTTATGTCCTGTATTCAAATTTTATATTACTATTTTCCCATTCTGATATTTATTTCGTTGTGTTCACTTACGATTTTGCTTCGTTCACAAACAAGCCAAGAATTAGAATTTTAGAGTATGGACTTGGTGATCTTCATTGCGCAGAAATCGGGTCCGCACATCGAGCAATGGTCGGCTCCTTCCTTGATCATTTCGAAGTGCATGCGCCTGGCTCGTTCGGGATCGAGCGACAGGTTGAACTGATCGTACCAGCGCATTTCGTACCGTGCCTTGCTCATCTGAAGGTCGCGTTCGGCGGCTCCGGGATGTCCTTTGGCGATGTCGGCGGCATGGGCGGCCAGCTTGTAAGTCACTACCCCTTCGCGTACGTCGTCCTTATTGGGCAGGGCCAGGTGTTCTTTCGTCGTGACATAGCAAAGCATCGAAGTCCCCATCCAACCGATCATCGCCGCGCCGATCGCCGAAGTGATGTGGTCGTATCCGGCTCCGATGTCGCTTACCAGCGGGCCGAGCGTGTAGAACGGCGCTCCGGCGCAATCGACGATCTGACGATCCATGTTTTCCCGAATTTTGTTCATCGGAACATGTCCCGGACCTTCGATAATCACCTGAACGTCGTGCTTCCAAGCGATTTTAGCCAGTTCGCCGAGCACTTTCAGTTCGCCGAACTGCGCCTCGTCGTTTGCGTCGGCAATGCTGCCCGGGCGCAAGCCGTCGCCGAGCGAGAAAGCGATGTCGTATTTTTTGAGCAATTCGCAGATTTCTTCGAAGTGCGTATACAGGAAATTCTGTTTCTTATTGATGTTCATCCATTTGGCGAGGATCGATCCGCCGCGCGAGACGATACCGGTGACGCGTTTCAAGGCGGCGGGCAAATGTTCCTGAAGGATTCCGGCGTGAATCGTAAAATAGTCTACCCCTTGTTCGCATTGCTCGACGAGCGTATCGTAATAGACTTCCCATGTCAGGTCCTCGATTTTGCCATGCACTTTCTCCAGCGCCTGATACATGGGGACCGTTCCGACCGGAACAGGCGTATTCCGCAGAATGGCCTCGCGGGTTTTATGAATGTTCTTGCCGGTCGATAGGTCCATTACGGTATCGGCCCCCCACTTGATCGCCCACATGGCTTTTTCCACTTCCTCTTCTATGGAGGAGCCGAGCGCCGAGTTGCCGATATTGGCATTGATCTTGACGAGGAACTTGCTGCCGATAATCATGGGTTCTGCTTCGGGATGACGATAGTTCGAAGGAAGTATGGCCCTGCCTGCGGCTATTTCTTCTCTCACGATTTCGGGAGTGATCCGATTTTCGCCCGTAACACCTTGATTTTCACGGATGGCTACATATTCCATTTCAGGGGTGACGATTCCTTGCCGCGCGTACCATAACTGCGTGTGGAAATTCTGCTTGTCGAATCGCTCGCGCGTCCAGTTTTCACGTACTTTCCGGATACCTCTTTGAATATCGATCGTATGATTTTCCTCCGTATACGGACCGCTCGTATCGTATACGAGCACTTTTTCTCCGTTTTGCAATGAAATTTCCCTCATTCCGACTCGAATCGGAAATAATTCTCCGTCTATATAGACTTTTTTCGCTCCGTTTTTTGAAAGATCGAAAATATTTTCCATTCGTTTCATATTGTTACTGTTCCACGTGGAACAAATTTGACTTTATTGTTTGTGTTTGCAATGTTCCACGTGGAACATTGTTGTTTTATCGTCCGAAATATACCAATAATACGTTGATATCGGCCGGACTGACTCCCGGTATGCGCGATGCCTGCCCTATCGTCGCAGGTCTGATACGAGTGAGTTTCTGGCGCGATTCGATCGATAACGAGTTTAGTTGATGGTAGTTGAAATCGGGTCGAATCGGAATATTTTCCAATCGAGCCATTTTGTCGGCGATATGCCTTTCGCGTTCGATGTAACCGTGATATTTGATTTGTATTTCGGCTTCCTCGATCGCTTCAGGAGTGCAGCGGTTTTCCTCGATATAATTTTTTAGCGATGTCAGATGATCGATCAGCCCCGAAAACGTGATTTTATTTCTTAAAAGCACGTCGTATATCTTTCGGCTTTGTGTCAGCGGCGTCGAATCGACCGATTTCAAATAGCTCTCGATTTCGGCCGGAGCGACACTCTGTCTTCGGGCGAAAGAAATAAGCGATTCTACGGACGATTTTTTTTGCATCGTATTCCGGTATCTTTCATCGTTGGCCAGACCGATTTTATGCGAAACGGGGGTCAGTCGGATGTCGGCATTGTCCTGACGGAGCAGAATCCGATATTCGGCTCTGCTCGTGAACATGCGGTAAGGCTCGTCGACTCCTTTGGTCACCAAGTCGTCGATCAACACGCCGATATAAGACTCGTCCCGCCTCAGCACGAGAGGTTCGTCGCCGCGAAGCTTCAGCGAAGCGTTGATTCCTGCCATCAGTCCCTGAGCCGCGGCCTCTTCGTATCCGGTCGTTCCGTTCACCTGCCCGGCGAAATAGAGACCGTCTATCTGCTTGGTTTCCAGCGAATGATAGAGTTGTGTCGGCGGGAAATAGTCGTATTCGATCGCATAGCCGGGACGGAATATCCGGACATTTTCAAACCCTTCGATCTTCTGCAGTGCGGCGATCTGTACTTCCCATGGCAGCGACGAGGAGAATCCGTTCAGATAATATTCGTTCGTATCGGTTCCTTCGGGCTCCAGAAACAGTTGGTGCGACTCCTTGCCGGCGAACGTGCGGAGCTTGTCTTCGATACTCGGGCAATAGCGCGGGCCGATCCCCTTGATCGTTCCGTTGAACAGGGGCGAATCGGCGAAGCCGGTCCGGAGCAGGTCGTGCACGGCCTCGGACGTGTAAGCCAGATAGCACGGCAATTGATTTTTAACAGGCTCTGTATCATTCGAATACGAAAATTTACCCGGGTTTTCGTCGCCTTTCTGCTCTTCGAGTCGGCTGAAATCGACGCTGCGTCCGTCGATGCGTGCCGGCGTGCCGGTTTTCATGCGACCGATTTCGAAGCCGAGCTCCGCGAGTTGCGCGCTCAGGCCGTGCGACGCGGAATCGCCGGCCCGGCCTCCCTCGGCTTGCGAGCGCCCGACGTGCATCAGACCCTCCAAAAAGGTTCCCGCGGTCAAAATGACGGCTTTTGACTTGAATACGACGCCCATGCGGGTCCTTACCCCGGTCACATGCCGATCGTCCGTCAAAAGGCCCGTTACGCTGTCCTGCCACAGGCTGAGGTTGGGTGTCTGCTCGAGCGTCCGGCGCCAGAGCTGCGAAAATCGGGCCTTGTCGCACTGGGCGCGCGGGCTCCACATGGCGGGTCCTTTCGAGCGGTTCAGCATCCGGAACTGGATCGTCGAGCGATCGGTCACGATACCCGTGTATCCGCCCATCGCGTCGATTTCGCGGACAATCTGTCCCTTGGCTACTCCGCCTATGGCCGGGTTGCACGACATTTGCGCGAACTTGGTCATATCCATCGTCACCAGCAGCGTCCGGCAACCCATATTGGCCGCCGCCGCCGCCGCCTCGCATCCGGCGTGCCCGCCTCCTATCACGATAATGTCGAATTCGAATTCCATATTGCAGTCCGGCGCCGCCGCTGCCGTTATAAGGTCCGGCGCACGCGCGCCGTCAGTTCGTTTGTTCGTAAAACAGTTTCAGGTACCGGTCCTCCAGCTTTCTCATCCGTTGCTGCTCTCCGGGCTGCTTGTCGCCGTAACCGCACAGGTGGAGTATCCCGTGAATAATGACCCGTTGCAGCTCGTTTTCGAACGGAACGCCCAGTTCCCGGGCATTGTCCCGCACGGTGTCGACCGAGATCATCAGATCGCCCGCGATCGTCCGCTTGTCGGGATCACTGTAGTCGAATGTGATGATGTCGGTGTAGTAATCGTGCTTCAGATAGCGCCTGTTGATCTCCAGAAGCGCCTCGTCGGAGCAGAAAACGACGGACACGGCTCCGGTCTCCCATCCCTCGGCGGCTGCCGTCCGGCGAATCCATGCGGAGGTCTTGCGCTTGCCCCGGAAAGCGAACTCGCACGATTGGTTGCAGTAGTTTACGGACATATCCCTTTCAAGTTAGTGTTTCCTATTTGCGCAGCCAGAGCTCCGGATTCAGATTCTGCTGGTCTTTCCATATCTCGAAATGCAGGAAGGCGTCGTCGGCCGGCAGTTTGCCGATGGTCTGGTTCAGCGCGACCCGGTCGCCGGTCTTCACCCCGACGGCTTCCAGATTGGCATAGACGGTCACATAGTCGCCGTGCCGGATCATGACCGCGTTGTTCATGCCGGGCACGAAGAACACCACGCTGACCTCGCCTTCGAACACGGCTTTTACCGGCGCGCCCGCCTCGGCCGCGATATTGATTCCCGTATTGTTGACCGTCACGCTCTGACGGACGGCGTGCGCATGCTTTCCGTAGCCGTCGACGATAACGCCCCGCACCGGATAGGGCAGCTTGCCCCGGTTCTGGTCGAACTGGCCCGACAGCTTGGCTATGTACTCGTTCTGGGCGGCCGAACGGGGCTGGGCCTTATGCTTGCGCGACTCGGCCTCGATCAGGCGTTGTATCCGTTGCTGGAGCTGTTCGATCTTTTTCTTGTTCTGCTTGATCGTCGAGGCGAGCCGGCTCGCCTCGTTGCGGAATTTTTCCGACGAAGCCTTGTACTGCGTTTCGTCTTTGCCGAGCGATGCGAGTTCCCGGTTGCGGCTTTGATACACCTTGTCGAGCTCGCTTTTCTTGTTCTGCAGGTCGGTGACTTCGCGTCCGAGCGATGCGGCCGTCGAGTCGATCCGGGCGGCTTTCTGTTCGCGCATGCGGTTGTAGCGGCGCATGTAGGCTATCCTCCGTGTCGCGTCGTTGAAATCCTTGGAAGAAAACAGGAAAACGAGGAAGCTGTTCAGCTTGTAGTTTTTGTAGGCGCTGTAAACCATCTCGCCGTATTCCTTGCGCAGACGGGCCAGGTCTTGTTCGAGCGAAGCGATCGTCGAGCCCTTCTCGTCGATGTTCCGGTTGAGCAGACCGGCCTGTTGCTCGAGGTTGGATATGATGTTGCGGCGGTTGCGGATCTTGTTGCGGATCAGCTTCAGCTCCTTGTCGGCCGATTGCTGGTTCTTGCGCGTCTTGGAAAGCAGGTCGTTCGTTATGCTGATTTCCCGCTCGGCCCGCTTGATGTCTTCCCGCAACGATTCCAGCGTCTGGCAGGACGCTTCCCGTGCGAGAAAGGCCAGCAGGCAGATGATGAGCAGTCGTCGTCCGGTCGCCATTCTATTCGATCAGTTTGAGTCGTTTCTCGATTTCTTCGGGATCGTATCCTTTCTCCAAGGCCTTTTTCCAGTAGATCGAGGCCATGAAGCGGTCGTTCAGCTTGTAGAGTATGTCGCCGTAGTGGATCAGCAGCTCCTTGCTGTCGGTCCGGTCGAGCGAGACGGCCAGGCGCATCGGCTCGCGCGCTTCCTCGTAGCGCCCCAGCATGTAGAGAACCCATGCGTAGGTGTCGAGGTAAGTGGGATTGTTCGGCGACAGCCGGTTGGCTTTCCGGGCCATTTCGAGCGCGTCGTCCAGCCGTTCTTCCCGGAGACTCAGGAAATAGGCGTAGTTATTGTATATCACGGCGTTCGTCGTGTCGAGGCGCAAGCCCTTGTCGTAGTATTTGAAGCAGTTCTTGTAGTCGCCCCGGTTCTGGCAGTTGTCGCCGAGCGATCCGTAGATCACGCTGCGCAGCGAATCGCTGCGGGCGTACTTGAGCGCCTGCTTATAATCGGCCTCGGCTGCCGCGTAGTCCTTCAGGAAAAAGGCCGTGACGCCTCCTTTGCGCAGATAAAGCTCGGGATCGGATGGGTAGTAGCGGGTCGCCTCGGCGGCGTACTTGGCTACCGAGTCGGGCCGGTTCAGGTAGGCTTCGATGTCGAGCACGTTGTTCAGCGCCTCGCGCCGTCCTTCCGGATCGTCGATTCCTGCCTTGTACAGTTTGAGAGCCTCCTCCAGATTGCCGCCCGCGATCAAGTGCCGGGCATAGAGCTCCCTCGTCCGGCGGTCGTGCGGGTAGGCGATCGCCAGCGCCGAGGCCAGCTTGCCTATCTGAAAGTAGTTGTCCCGGTAGAACGAGGGCGTCCGGATCAGGTCGTCGTAGAATTTCAGCTTGGTTTCGAGCGGCAGCTCGGGCGCGCGGAAAAGCAGCTCGGCCGTCGCCAGAAAACGGACGTTATCCTTGCGCTGCTTGTAGAACTCGTTCAGCGAGATGATCGTAGGCGTGCTGCCCGGATTGAGCGCCAGCGCCTCGTCGTAAGTCCTTTGGGCGAGGGAGTCGAGTCCGAGCATGGCGTACAGCTCGGCGAGCGCGACATAGTTCTGTTCCTCGTAGGGAAAGTCCTCGACCGTCGCTTTCGCCTCTTCGACCGCCTGCTCGTACTTTCCCATGCTCATCAGCATCTGACGGCGGAAAGACGAGAGAATCTCGATTCTCCCTAACCGGCTTTGAGCCGAGTCGAGTACCGCCAGCGCTTGCTCGTATTCTCCCTTCTGATCGTACAGGGCGGCCGTGAGGCGGTAGTTGTCGGGGTTATCCGGATCGGCTCTGAGCAACGAACGGTAGACGGTCATCGCCGAGTCGAGCCGGTTCGTGGCGATCAGCAGCCGTCCGAGCTGTCCCCGGTACCAAAGATTGCCCGTGTCGAGCCGGTTGGCCCGTAGGCAGTATTGCAGGGCTTTTTCCGGCGCGCCGGCTCCGGCGTAGAGGATGGCAAGCTCGTAGAGCGACGGGGCGTGCGTCGAGTCGATCGCCAGCACTTTCTCGAACAGCCGGATCGAGCGGGCCGTGTCGCCCTCCATCACGTTGTTCTTGATTCCCTCCGTGTAAAAGAACGAAGCGGTCGTCTGAGGATCGTATTCCCGATCCGCCGCCGGTTTTCCTTTCGGACGCGCCGACAACGAGCAGGCCGCCTCGATCGGAAGCAGCATGGCGGCAAGGACGCAAACGCGGAAAAGGCTTTTGAAGTTCATACGGTTCGGTCGTTAGGTTGCCCGGCGTTTCCCGCTCACAACACCGAATCGAACTGGCGCAGGAAGCGCACGTCGTTTTCGAAATAGAGACGCAGATCCTTGACGCCGTACTTGAGCATCGAGATACGCTCAACTCCCATGCCGAAAGCGAAGCCCGAGTATTTGCCCGAGTCGATGCCGGAGGCTTCCAGCACGTTCGGGTCCACCATGCCGCAGCCCATGATCTCGAGCCAGCCGGTATGCTTGCAGACGTTGCATCCCCTGCCTCCGCACAGGTTGCACGATACGTCGACCTCGGCCGACGGTTCGGTGAACGGGAAATAGGAGGGGCGCATCCGGATGCGGGCCTTCTCGCCGAACATCTCCTTGGCGAAATAGAGAATGCTCTGCTTCAGATCGGCGAACGAGACGTTCTCGTCGATGAACAGCCCCTCGACCTGATGGAATATGCAGTGGGCGCGGTACGAGATCGCCTCGTTGCGGAACACGCGGCCCGGGCAGATCACGCGGATGGGCGGCTTGCTGCGCTCCATCGTGCGGACTTGGATCGAGCTGGTGTGCGTGCGTAGCAGGATGTCGGGACTCTTCGATATGAAAAACGTGTCCTGCATGTCGCGGGCCGGATGCTCGGGCGGAAAGTTGAGCGCCGAGAAGACATGCCAGTCGTCCTCGATCTCGGGTCCCTCGGCCACCGTATAGCCCAGCCGCGTGAATATGTCGACGATCTGATTTCGCACCAGCGAGATCGGATGTCGGCTGCCGATGCGGTCGGCCGTGCCGGGACGGGTCATGTCGATACCGGCTCCGGCGGCTTCCGGGCGGTTCTCCATTTCGGTCTTGTAGCGCGTTATCGTTTCGGCGATCGTGTTTTTCAACGCATTGATCCTCTGGCCGAGTTCCTTTTTCAGTTCGGGAGCCACTTGCTTGAATTCCTCGAAAAGCTCGTTCATCTCGCCTTTGCGGCCGAGCATGCGGACTCTGAATTCCTCGATTTCCGCCTCGGCTTTCGGCCGGAACTCCTCGACCCGTTTCAACAGGCTGTTTATTTTGTCAATCATCGTTGGTGGTTTATATTTTTATCTCTACTTTTACGAAGTGGATTAACAGACAAAGTTAAGAATAATTTGTAAATGACGCGCATTAAAAGCTTTTTTACCCTGCTGACGCTGTTTTCCGCTCTTTCTGCCGGGGCTCAGAAGGTAGGACTCGTGATGAGCGGCGGCGGAGCCAAGGGGCTCTATCACATCGGGGTTATGAAGGCTTTGGAGGAGAACGGCATTCCGATCGACTACGTGTCGGGGACCTCCATGGGCTCGATCATCGCCGGGCTGTACGCGATCGGCTATACGCCGGACCAGATGGCCGAGCTGTTCAAGTCGGACCGGATCTCGTACTGGATGTCGGGGCGGATCGAATCCGAGTATCTCTACTACTTCAAGCAGAGGCGGCCCAGCGCGGCGATGGTGACGCTGCGCTTCGACTTCCGCAATCCGAAGAAGGTAGCCCGGTTGCCGACCAACCTGATTCCCTCCGGCCAGATCGACATGGCTTTCGTCGAATTCTTCTCGGCGGCCAACGCCGCGTGCGGCGGCGATTTCGACCGGCTTTTCGTGCCGTTCCGCTGCATTGCGACCGATGCGGCCGCCCGCAAGGAGGTCGTCTACCGCAGCGGCGATCTGGGCAAGGCGATCCGCGCTTCGATGACCATACCGTTGGTTTTCAAGCCTATCAAGCAAGACTCGACGCTGCTTTACGACGGAGGACTGTACAATAACTTTCCGTGGCAGGTCCTGCAGGAAGATTTTCATCCCGACGTGCTGATCGGAAGCAAGTGTACGGCCGGCAACAGCAAGCCCGACGAGGACGACGTGGTCGAGCAGATTCTGTCGCTGACGATGATGAATACCGACTACGACCTGCCGTCGGAGCGCGACGTGCTGATCGAGCATGCGTTCGAGGACGTGTCGACGCTCGATTTTTCGAAGGTGGACTATATCATCAACCGCGGCTATAGCGACGCGATCGACGCGATGCCGAAGATCAAGGAGCGGATCGGCCGCCGGGTCGACGCCGACTCGCTGGCCGCCCGGCGCGTGGCCTATCGGGCGTCGCTTCCGCCGCTGCTGTTCGACAGGTACGAGATTTCGGGTCTGAACGGCAATCAGACGAAATACGTCGAGCGGCTGATGCGGCTGGACCTGCCGCTGAAAAAGAGCCGCAACGATTCGGTTTTCGACTTCGAACGCTTCAAGTCGGGTTATTTCAAGGTGCTGTCGGACGACGACATCGAGGGTAGCTATCCCGATGTGCGGTTCAACGATTCGACGGGCCTGTTCGGGCTCGATCTGGAGATGCGCACCAAACCCAGTTTTCGGGTCATGTTCGGCGGCAACATTTCGTCCACGTCGATGAATCAGGCCTACGTCGGTCTCGAGTATCGCCGGATCGGCAAGAGTTCGCAGACCTACAATTTCGACGGCTATTTCAGTCCGCTCTACACTTCGCTGTCGGTACGCGGCCGCACCGACTTTTTCGCTCGCTCGCTGCTGTCGCTCGATTACGGATTCAACTTCAATTACTACAACTATTTCAAGAGCAATTTCGGTGCGATCGGGCGCCGCAACGACCTGACCTATTCCAAGTATTTCGACACTTATGCTACGGCGGCGCTGACGATGCCTATCGGGCGCTATACGGTGCTGTCGCTGCGCGCGAACGGAGGATGGGACACTTACCGCTATTTTCAGACGACCGATTACGAGGACGACGACTACATGGACCAGACGCGCTTCCCGTTTTTCGGACTGAAGTTCGAGGTAGACCGCAACGGGCTGAACTACCTGCTCTATCCGACACGCGGCATCAGGCAGTCGATCTCGGCTATCTTCATCACGGGCAACGAGATGTTCCGGCCCGGCACGCGGCCGCCCGACGGAGTGACCTATACGTCCCGGGGAGGCGATTCGCGTCACTGGTTCGGAGCTCAGTTCCTGCGCGAGCACTATTATCCCGTGTGCAAATGGTTCTCGTTCGGCTATTTGCTTCAGGCCGTACTGACGAATCACCCGACGTTCACGAACGAGTACGCGACGAATATCACCTCGCCGGCCTTCACGCCGACTCCGCACAGCAAGTTCGTTTATATCAAGGATTTCCGCAGCAGCTCGTTCATCGGGCTGGGTCTTATGCCTACGTTCGAGTTCGGCCCGAAGTTCTATCTGAAGAACAGTTTTTACCTGTTTCTGCCCAACGACCACAACGAAGTGAAGGAGAACATTCGCAAGCGGGTGCGCTTCATCTACAACTCGTCGCTGGTCTACCAGACGCCGGTCGGGCCGGTCAGCCTGACGGTTTCCAAGTACGACGCGACGAACCGCGACAACTGGTTCCTGACGTTCAATTTCGGCTTCACGATTTTCAATCGCAACGGGTTGTTTTATTGATGGCGGGCGGTATCCTTTCCCTGACCGGGAGCGGGTTTTCCGGGCGGCGGGACATTCCGGAACCGTAGACGGCGATCTTGTCCGGGCGTCTTTTCCGGTGAGGCGAAGGGCTGGAGCATCGGGAAAATAGCGGTTGCGTATCGATTTTTGCTCAGGCGGTTCCGGGGTATTCCGTCGGAAAGGGATCGGGCGCATGGTTGGGATCGGAATCTCTCGACTACGATGGTTCTGTGATTCCGCTGTCTCTTGGAACAAAGAGCGACATTTTACCGATAGGTACAGAATTAACGGCCGTTCTGAGAGCCCTGTACCTTAGCTGGCAAGGTGTTTTCTGCCCTTTTGTTTCGGAACTCCGGATTGTTTCGACCGTTGCGGGTCGCGAGCGCCCGGCTGTTTCGTCCTTTCGGCGGCCCGCGTCCGGAAAGCGCGGTTTTCGTTTTTGGAGAAAAAGAATTATTTTTGCAAACTAAAACTATCTAATACAATGGCAACCACAGCTGATATCAAGAACGGGATGTGCATCGAGCTGAACGGCAAGACGTTTTCGGTCGTCGAATTCCTGCACGTGAAGCCCGGCAAAGGTCCGGCTTTCGTCCGCACCAAACTGAAGAACCTCGAGAACGGCCGTATTCTGGACAAGACCTTTTCGGCCGGCGAGCGGATCGAGCCGGTCCGCGTCGAGCGCCGTCCCTACCAGTATCTCTACGAGGACGATCTGGGCTGCAATTTCATGCATACCGAGACGTTCGAGCAAATACACATCGACCGCAACCTGATCGAGAACTCGGATCTGATGCGCGAGGGGCAGATCGTCGAGGTCATGTTCCATACCGAGAAAGAAACCGTACTGTCGGCCGAGCTGCCTCCGATCATCGACATGGAGGTGACCTATACCGAACCCGGCGTCAAGGGCGATACCGCCTCGACGAACTCGCTGAAGCCCGCGACGGTCGATACCGGCGCGACGATCCGCGTGCCGCTGTTCATCCAGACCGGCGAAAAGATTCGCGTTGACAGCCGCACTCGCGAGTACAGCGAGCGAATCAAGGAATAACGAGGCTTGCCGGCTCTGCCGGGCCATATCCGAGAAGCGCGTCCGATAGTCCGGGCGCGCTTTCTCGTTGGTGAACGGGAAACGGTTTTCTCTTTTTCCCCCGATTTTGCCGTCCATCCGGTTGCCGAAAAGCGGTCTTGATCCGGCGGGATGTTCCTTTCGGCTCGGCTTCGTCTTCGAACATCGTTTTTCGGAGGCACGTTGCCCGTGCCGTGGCGGGAAATCCTGCGCGCCGCTCCGTCCCGGAAATAGAATTTCGACGGGACCGACTCGTTTCGGTGCAAGGCAGGGTTAGACCGATGAAAGAATGGAAAGACATGGAATTTTCGGGGGGAACGAGGAAATGTAAGCCGAGGGATTCGTGGCCAAAACGAGTGCGATTCGTGCGGCAGTATTTGCGATTTATTTATCCAGGAATTATATTTGAGCGATTTTTAATATAAACTTAAAATCCAGAGGAAATGATGATGAAAAACACACTGAAGACGCTGAGCCGATTCGCCGTGTGCTTGATGATGATCGGGGCGGTGGCTTGTTCCGACGACGAACCGGGCGGAGGTGGTCCCGGCGGCGGCGAAGGCGGCGGCGGTGAGGGCGAAGGCGGGGGTCCTTCGACTCCCGAGCTGACCGAAGGCATTTCTGCCGAAGGCTATTACAAAGGCGACGCATACGAAAAAGGGACGGGCAACTACTGGATCAATTTCGTAAGCGAGGATATGGAGTATGACAACGAGGAGGATACCTACTACGGTCCCGGCTTCATTCTGTGCGTCGACTTCAATTCCGTGCTGGCGTCCAACCCCGATCTGGCCGTTCCCCAGTCAGGCTCCTATACGATCGGCGAGAGCGCCGACTATCCCGCCTTCTCGATCAACTCCGATTCCTACGATACGTACCTGAACCGGTACGACGCGAACGGAAACGTGACCGAGACGAGCTTTACGGCGGGTACGATGGAGATCGCCTACGAAGACGGCATCTATACGATCGAATGCAAAATGACGACGGAGAGCGAGGAGGAGTACGAGTTCACCTATGTCGGTCCGATTCCGTTCTATAACCGTGCCGGCGAGGGCGAGATGAGCAACCTGACGGACAACGTCGAGATCAGCGGTCTGACTCAGGGCATGGCTCTGTACGAGCCCGAGGCGTTTACCACGACCTCCGACCTTTACATGGTGATTCTGGCGGGCGAAGACTACGACCTGGAAACCAACTTCGGTCAGGCCGACGCGCTTCAGATTTCGGTCAATGTAACGCCGGGTTCGAACGACGGTATTCCGACGGGGACTTATACGATCGTTGACATGAACGAGGTCGACGACCTCGAGCCCGAAACGGCCATCGCCGGACTTTACGAATATGGCGGCTATTACGGCACATGGTACTACTCGACCGGCAAGCACATCGAGTCGGCTATGAAAGAGGGAACCGTCGAGATCGAGAACGAAGGCCTCGATTTCTATACGATCAACGCTACGTTCAAGGACGGATACGGCCATCAGGTGAAGGCCAGCTACAGCGGAAAGCTGCTGTTCGCTACCGTCGAGTATTGATAGACTCTGCCTCCCCGTTACGGGGATTGCAGATAGAACGCTCGGAATAAGGGCTGCCCGGAATTTTCCGGACAGCCTTTTTTCTTGCGTTTTCCAGGCGGAAGCTCAGGGGCGCCGACATGGTCCTGACCCCGTTGGGTGTTACCGCGCGGATGCGCGACATGGCGGAAGTCCGGACCCTTTTCCCCGTCCTTGCGGAAAGATCGGTTTTGATGCGGGACGGCCCGAAAGCTGCCGATGCGGAAGGGAATCGCCCGGTCCCGGTCAATCTTCGAGGCGGCCGCTTGAGTACAGGCGTTCCTCGTCGCCCTGCTCCTGAGCCACGAGTACCGAATCCTCGAACCGGAAGAGCGTGTTGACGGCATACCACGATCCCATAAATTCCTTGTAGTAAAGCGTTTCATGCAACACGCCGTGTTCGTCGCGGAAAAAGCTCTCTTTGAACGGCCGACCGAACTGTTCGACGAATTGTTCCTTGGTCATGCCGAGACGAACCGTCTCGCTCGTAAACCGGCTGTTGGCGGTAGGAGCTATGCTCAGTGCGCTACAGCCGCAGATCAGCGGCAGGCAACAGACGACGGAAAGCCATTTCGTTTTCATGGGCCTTGTGTTTTTATGTCCGACCGGTACGGCTCGTACCGCCGCGATCGGTTCGTTTTCGGACCGGAGTCGACCGTGATCCCGCTCGTCGTTCGATTCGTGTCCTCCTTGTTTTTCAGCTTGTACGAGCGTCTATGGCGGGGTGCGACCGTCGTCGCGGAAACGGTATGGCGTTCCCGTTCGGCCCGGCCGTGTTTTCCGCTTATCCGCTTTGACGGAAACCGGCGATCGACCGTTCGGCCCGTGGCCCTGCCCGTTCGTTTCGGACGGACCGTCGCGCGGGCGTTTCGCCCGTCCCTATCCGTTCCGGGGACCTGCTTTTTCTGACGGTTTTCCGTCAGTCGTTCATATATTCTTCGATCTGGGCCGTCGTGACCGGCGGACGGTTGCCGCCGAGCAGCCGGTTGCCGAAAGAGGTGATCAGCATGTCGTCCTCGATCCGGATACCGCCGAAGTCGAGATATTCGCGTACTTTGGCGAAGTCGATAAAGCCGCCGCCCAATCCTTCGCGCTCCCACTTCTCGATCAGCGCGGGGATGAAATAGATGCCCGGCTCGACGGTGATGACCATGCCCTCGCGCAGCCGCTTGCCCATGCGCAGCGACGACAAGCCCGGCGTCGAGCTGCGGAGCGTCTGTTCGTCGTAGCCGACGTATTTTTCGCCGATGTTCTCCATGTCGTGCACGTCGAGCCCCATTTGGTGGCCCAAACCGTGCGGCATGAACAACGCCTGAGCGCCGACGGCTACTGCCTCCTGCATGTCGCCCCGCATCAGGCCGAGCGACTTGAGGCCTTCGGCGATCACGAGCGACGCCTCGTTGTGCATCCGATAGTAGTACGAATCGGGACCGGCCAGCGAGAACGTGCGGTCGTTGGCCGCCAGCACGATGTCGTACACGTCCTTCTGTTTCTGCGTGAACCGGCCGCTGACGGGAAACGTGCGCGTGAAGTCGCTGCAGTAGTTCATCGTCGTCTCGGCTCCCGCGTCGACGAGCATCAGACGCCCGCTGAGCAGCGTGCCCTCGTGGCAGTGGTTGTGCAACGTCTCGCCGTGTTGGCTGACGATCGAGAAGAACGAGACGCCGGCTCCGTGCTGCAGCGCGATGCTCTCGATCGCTCCGGCGATCTCGCGCTCGACGACGCCCGGACGGCACATTTTCATAGCCATGCGGTGCATCTTGCTGCCGATCTCGCAGGCCTTTTCGATCTGGTCGATTTCGTCGGCGTCCTTGATCTCGCGCAGCGCTACGACCGCCTTGGCCAGCTCGACCGAGGCGTAAAGCGGAACCCGCTCGGGCGCGAGACCGAGCAGCCGGGCGATCTGCAGCGTCGTTTCGCCCCGGTAAGGAGGCAGGAAATGGACCTTGCGCCCCTTGGCGACGGCCGCTTCGATCCGCTTGCCGAGCTGCGACAGCGGCAGCGTCTTGCCGATGCCGACCTCCCGGGCCTGCTCGTCGAGGGTCGGTTGCGGACCCATCCAGATGATGTCGTCGATCGTGTAGTCGTCGCCGTAGAGCGTTTCCTCGCCCGAGTCGATATCCATCAGCCCTACGTAGTCGGGACGGTTCAGGCCGAAGAAGTATAGGAAGGTGCTGTCCTGACGGAAGCGGAACTGATTGCTCGGATAGTTGGCCGGCGACTCTCCGTTGCCCGGCAGCAGCACGAGGCCGCCCTCGATCCTCTTTCGGAGCTCGCTCCGGCGGCGGACGTATGTTTCTTTGCGGAACATGATGCGTATGGTTTTTTATTAGATTCTTGTCTGTTCGCGCCGTTCGGGGCGGAAGGCCCGCGGAAATCGGCGATGCGTCTCCAAAAGTAAGCTTTTTTCGGGGGAATCCGAAGCGATTCGACATAATTAACCGCGCGCCGGCCGGATATGAAATGTTCGTGCGGTCGTTTTGCGGAGCAAAGCCGCGCATCGACGACGGCTCCGCTTCCTGCCGTATATGCCGACCCGCGCCGTATCGGATCCGTTGCTCTAAGGCACGATCGAATATTTTGACCGATGCGGGGGAAACGGGTTGTCCGGGATTTTGGAAATCATTCCTTTTTGTCGTTTCCGGCCCCCGTTTCGTCGGGAGGCGGCCGGTGCAGGGATCGGAGGTTTTACGGCTTGATCCCGGCGATCCGTAGTCTGTTCTCTTCGGGTAGAGCGAGACGGGCAGCTTTCGTGTTCGGCTTTTCCGAAATATTTTATTCCTTTGTCTTTTCTGTATTCATAACGGAACGATGACCGATACCGACGAACGAATGATCCGGGAGATTGCCCGGTTGTGTTCGCTGCCCGAGTCTCGGGTCGAGCGGACCGTGACCTTGTTGCAGGGAGGGGCGACGATCCCGTTCATCACCCGCTACCGTAAGGAGGCGACCGGTGGGCTCGACGAAGTGCAGGTGGGAGCGGTCCGCGACCGGCTCGAACGTCTGAACGCGCTCGAAGCGCGCAAGCGGACCGTCCGCTCGGCGATCGAGGCGGCGGGAAAGATGACCGGCGCGCTGAGCGCGCAGCTCGACGATTGCTGGGACGGCGACAAATTGGAAGATCTCTATCTGCCTTACAAGCCCAAGCGGCGTACCCGGGCCGCGGCGGCCCGCGAAAAAGGGTTGGAGCCGTTGGCTGCGCTGCTGATGCGTCAGGACGGCAGCCAGCCCGAGCGGCTGGCCGACCGTTTCGTCCGGGGCGAGGTCGCCGACCGGGAACAAGCGCTTGCCGGAGCCTGCGACATCGTGGCCGAGTGGGTCGCGGAAAACGCCCGGGCCCGGGAAGCGGTCCGCGCGGAGTATGCCCGTGCGGCGGTCCTCTCGTCGCGGGCTGTCGCCGGCAGGGAGGACGAGGGCGCTAAGTATTCCGACTATTTCGGCCGCAGCTTTCCGCTCCGGCGGATGCCCTCGCACCGGTTGCTGGCCCTGTTTCGCGGAGAGCGCGAGGGATTTCTGAAACTGTCGCTTTCTCTCTCCGACCCCGAGGCGCCGGTAGCGCGGCTCGTACGGATGTTCGTCCGGGGCGATTCCCCTGCGCGGCGACTGGTCGAATCGGCCGTGCGCGACTCTTTCCGGCGGCTGATCGTGCCGTCGATCGAAAACGAGTGCTTTGCGACGGCCAAACAGAGGGCCGACGACGAGGCGATCCGGGTTTTCGCCGACAATCTGCGGCAATTGCTGCTGTCGGCCCCGCTCGGCCGCCGGCGCGTGCTGGCGATCGACCCCGGTTTCAGGACCGGCTGCAAGACGGTTTGTCTGGACGAGCAGGGGGCCTTGCTGCATTACGAGACGATTTATCCTCATCCGCCCCGGCCGCAGGCCGACGAGGCGGTCCGGAGGCTTTCGGCGCTTGTCGGAACCTACCGGATCGAGGCGGTCGCCATCGGCGACGGAACGGCCGGACGCGAGACCGAACGGTTCGTGCGCGGCATCCGGTTCGGCCGGGAAGTGCCGGTGTATATGGTCAGCGAGGACGGGGCGTCGGTCTATTCGGCTTCCGAGGTCGGCCGCGAGGAGTTTCCCGACCGTGACGCGACGGTGCGCGGGGCCGTTTCGATCGGCCGGCGGCTGATCGATCCGCTGTCGGAGCTCGTCAAGATCGATCCGAAGTCGATCGGCGTCGGGCAATATCAGCACGACGTCGATCAGGGCAAGCTGCGGCGCAGCCTCGACGAAACGGTCGAAAGCTGCGTGAACCGCGTGGGCGTCAACCTGAATACCGCTTCGCGCCATTTGCTGGCCTATGTGTCGGGGCTGGGGCCCGCGCTGGCCCGCTCGGTGGTCGAGTATCGGGCTGCGAACGGCGAGTTCCGCTCCCGGCGCGACCTGCTGAAAGTGCCCCGGCTCGGAGCGAAGGCATTCGAGCAGTGCGCGGGCTTCCTGCGCATTCCGGGAGCGTCCGATCCGCTCGACGCGAGCGCCGTGCACCCCGAGTCCTACCCGGTCGTCGGGCGAATGGCTTCCGATCTGGGGGTGCGCGTCGCCGATCTGCTGTCGAGCGCGGAGCTTCGCGCTAAGATAGACTTGCAGCGCTACGTTACGGAGCGGACGGGGCTGCCGACGCTGAGGGACATTCTTTCCGAGCTGGCCCGTCCCGGACTCGATCCGCGCGGCGAGGCCCGGATTTTCGAGTTCGCCGACGTGCATTCGATCGACGGCCTGCGCGAGGGCATGGTACTGCCGGGTATCGTGACGAACGTCGCCGCTTTCGGCGCCTTTGTCGATATCGGCGTCAAGCAGGACGGGCTGGTGCACGTTTCCGAGCTGTCGGACCGCTACGTCGCGTCGCCTTCCGACGCGGTGAGGCTCCGTCAGCAGGTCCGCGTGCGCGTCGTGTCGGTCGACCGGCGCCGGGGACGCATCGGCCTGTCGATGCGGGGATTGGACGGCTGAGGCCGTTCCTGCGCGTCGCCGCCGTTTTGACAATTCGTCCGAAAGCGTTTACTTTGCGGAAGTTTTTCGGGCGGTTCGCCGATGGCCGGATTCGCGCTATGCCTCGAGGTGTCCTGCCGGACGGACTTCCGCCGCCGGACGAAGCCGGATCGAGCCGGGAGCCTCGGGAGTCGTCGCAACGTTTTCTTTCCCGCCCGAGATGAACAGAACGAGCTATGTATATCAGTCCGCCGAACTTTATTCGCCGCATATTTCCGTCGCTGATCTGGACGATGCCGGAAACGGACCGGGTCTACCTGACCTTCGACGACGGCCCGACGCCCGGCGTGACCGAGTGGATCGTCGATCAGCTGGCCCGTTACGACGCCAAGGCCACGTTCTTCTGTCTGGGCAAGAACGCCGAGCAGCATCCCCATCTGTTCCGGATGCTGGTCGACGGGGGACACCGCATAGGCAATCATACCTACAGTCACCAGAAAGGCTGGCGGATGAGTCTGGAGCGCTATCTGGAGGATGTCGACTTCGCCAACGGGCTGTTGCAGACCGATCTGTTCCGTCCGCCTTACGGACGGATCAAGCCGTCGCAGGCGCACCGGCTGAGCGAGCGGTATCATATCGTAATGTGGGATGTGCTGAGCCGCGACTACAGTCATCTGATTTCGCCCCGCACCTGCCTGCACAATGTGACGAAGCATGTCAAGGGCGGGTCGATCGTCGTGTTTCACGACTCGGTCAAGTCGTTCCGCAATTTGCGGTACGCGCTGCCCCGCACGCTCGATTTCCTGTATGAAAGGGGGCTCAAGTGCTCCGTGATCGAATTGTAAGGATTATGAGGAAAACGAATCCGAAACGCCGCATCGTCGTGGCCGTGACCGGGGCGAGCGGCTCGCTTTACGCGCGTCTGCTGTGCGGGCGGCTGGCCGCTTCCGAAGCGGTCGGCGAGATCGCGCTGATCGTGACCGGGAACGGGCGGCGGGTCGCCGCCTACGAGGACCGTACCGACTGGATGGACGATCCGCGCTATACGCTGTACGACGACAGCGACCTGTTCGGAGCCCCGGCCTCGGGCTCGGCCCGTTACGACGCTATGGCCGTCGTGCCTTGCTCGATGGGCATGGCGGGGCGCATCGCCTCGGGCGTGTCCGACTCGCTGGCGAGCCGTGCGGCGGACGTAATGCTCAAGGAGCGTCGGCGGCTGGTGCTCGTCACGCGCGAGGCTCCGCTCGGCACGGTTCACCTGCGCAACATGACCGCCCTGTCGGAATGCGGCGCGGTGATCTGTCCCGCCTCTCCTTCGTTCTACAGCCGTCCCGGCACGATCGAGGAGCTGTGCGGTACGATCGTCGATCGCGTGGCCGGCTTGCTCGGCGTCGAAGTGCCGCGTTACGAGTGGGGACAGGCTTCGCCGGGCTCGGAATTCGGCGAATAATGCTTATCTTTGCTTTGCGGGGAGCCTCCGCCCCGTCCGTTCGATGAAAGATATCCGCAACATAGAGACCGACCTCGATTTCGAGAACAAGATCCGTCCGCAGCAGCTCGAAGCGTTCAGCGGACAGGACAAGATCGTCGATAACCTGCATGTGTTCATTCAGGCCGCGCTGATGCGGGGCGAGGCGCTCGACCATGTGCTGCTGCACGGCCCCCCGGGACTGGGCAAGACGACGCTCGCGAACATCATCAGCAACGAGATGGGGGCTTCGCTGAAGATGACCTCGGGCCCGGTACTCGACAAGCCGGGCGATCTGGCCGGTCTGCTGACGAACCTCGGCAGCGGCGACGTGCTGTTCATCGACGAGATTCACCGGCTCAGCCCGATCGTGGAGGAGTATCTGTACTCGGCCATGGAGGACTACAAGATCGATATCGTGCTCGACAAGGGGCCGAGCGCCCGCTCGATCCAGATCGAGCTGAATCCGTTCACGCTGATCGGGGCCACGACGCGCAGCGGGTTGCTGACCAGCCCGCTCAGGGCCCGTTTCGGCATACAGTGTCATCTGGAGTACTACGACAGCCGCGTACTGAGCGGCATCGTCCGCCGTTCGGCCTCGATCCTGAGTATTCCGATCGACGACGAGGCGGCCCGCGAGGTGGCTCTCCGCAGTCGGGGCACGCCTCGGATCGCCAACGCGCTGCTGCGCCGCGTGCGCGACTTCGCGATGGTCAAGGGTGGCGGCCGGATCGATCTGGAAATTACCCGCTATGCGCTGAATGCGCTGAATATCGATTCCCGCGGGCTCGACCGTATGGATAACAAGATTCTGCGCACGATCATCGACAAGTTCGGCGGCGGCCCGGTCGGGCTGGGTACGATCGCGACGGCCGTCAGCGAGGATACGGGGACGATAGAGGAAGTGTACGAGCCGTTCCTGATCAAGGAGGGCTTTCTGAAGCGTACCCCTCGCGGACGCGAAGCCACCGAATTGGCCTATACGCATTTGGGGCTCGTTCCTCCGGCATCCGAGCGGACGCTGTTCTGATGCTTTCCGCTCGCGCGGTTTTCGGTCCGGGGCAGATCGAAACTCCGTCCGGAATCGTTTCGGGCGTGTCGGAAATTTCTTTCGTCTTGGGATGGCCTGGATGCCGTTCCTGCAATTTTACCCGCTTTTTGTTGCGTCGCGTCCGTCCGATGTGTTCGGGGATGGCATGAAAAACCCGTAAGGCGGGCTTATCGTTTCGTCGCGGCATCCGTATTCGCCGTTCCGGCTCGGTCCGACGACCGCGCGATAAAGCGGGCCGAATCGTCGGTCTCCGTCGGCTCGTGACTCAGGGACCGTGCGACGGACGAATCTTCCGGGCCGGTTTCCCTATGTGCTTACCGTTCCATTGATGTGTCGCCGTATTTCGGCAGCGGACGAAAAACCGCCCGGGAGACGTTTGGCAACCGCCCGCGGCCGGAACATGGCTTTCTTTCGACTCGGACGACGGAGTCTTCGGCGGATTGCTGCCGTTCGTTTCCGGCGTTCCGGAACCGTTCGCCGTGTCAGGCCTCTCCTCCCGGGAAGCTCATGGCTTGTTTTATTTCGTCGGCAGACGAGCTGGGGATCGGGATCGGGCCGATCGAGTTTTCGTAGCGGGCGATGTTTTCGTGGAGCGAGAGCAGAAGCCGTTTGGCATGTTCGGGAGCCAGCACGATCCTACTCTTGACCCGGGCCTTGGGCAGGCCGGGCATGATCCGCACGAAGTCGAGCACGAATTCCGAGGTCGAGTGCGCGATGACGACCATGTTGGCGTATTGGCCCTCGGCCATCTCCTCGCCGAGTTCGATGTCGATTCCTTTGGAAAGTTCGTTTTTCACCATATGCCGTATACCCTACTGTGATTTCCGGTAAAAATAGTGTTTTCGTCGAGGCGGTTTTCGGCTCGTTGCGGCAAATTATCGGATATTTATTAACATTTCCGGTCTGTCGGCCCGATCGGACGGGGTTGATTGCCTCGACGCTGCTTCGGGCGGCGTGTCGCGAACTTTTCCGAGGCCCGGCTTTCGTTTGCGGTTTGTTCGGCCTTCCGGAGCCGGCTTTTGGTTCGGGCGGAAGACCGTCCCGTCCGCGCGCTTTCTCTAATTCGGTCGCTCGGGCGGGGAGTTTTCATCCGGTCGTTTTCCCGTCAGGGGAAACATCGGAAGGAAAGTTTTGTGGGGACGATAGCTTTCGCCCGCTTACGGGCGGCCGGCTTCGTTACAGGCCGTTCCGTCGTTACGGTGCGTTTCCGCGACTCGTATTCTATCGGGAAGCAGCCTGCCGGTTGCAGGCGGAATAATCACGTTGTCTGGCAGCGCAGGTCGGAATGCGAGACCGATTTCCCGATCCCGGTGTGAATTGTAAAAGCGCTACGGCAACCGGCCGCAGCGCTTTTCGTCTCTTCCGGAGAACAAAGGCGGGCTATCCGCACTTGGAGTAGCCGCAGCTCATGCAGACCGGACAGCTGTTCTGGTAGACGAGCGTCTCCTGTCCGCAGTTCGGACACTTTTCCTTGACTTTCGTGCCGTTGGCGATATACTGCTTCAACGCGCGGGCCACGCCATTCTTCCATGTATTGATGCTCTCGCTGTCCAGTTGGAGCGACTCGATCAGCGTCACGACGTCCAGGATCGGCATCCCGTTGCGCAGCACGCCCGAGATCAGCTTGGCATAATTCCAGAATTGCTTGTCGAACAGTCGGGAGATGCCTCCGATCGTATTCGTGTAGCCGTACTTGTCTTTGTACTGGAAGTCGTACCGTTTGCGACCGTCGCTGTCCACGACCTTGAGAATCACCCCTTTCTTGATCTTCTTCGGGATGAACATCGCATCCTCCTCGATCTTGCCGGTGAAGATTTCGTAGGGCCGCCCGTTGTAGATGCCGACGAATGCGATCCAGTCTTCCTCGCCGTTCTTGAAGCGGACGATATCGGCCGTGAGCTCGATCGGACGCTTGCGGGGCGGCCGGTAACCTCCTTCGGCCGCTTCGCCCTCTTCGACTTTGGCGGTTCCCTTTTTCTTCTTTTTCGACTCGACGAGCACGCCGGCGCGCGAGCCGTCCCGGTAGACGGTGACGCCCTTGCAGCCGTGCTCCCACGCTGTCATATAGACTTTCCCGACCAGTTCCTCGGTGACCTCGTTGGGCAGGTTGACCGTCACGGAGATCGAGTGGTCGACCCATTTCTGGATCGCGCCCTGCATCCGGACCTTGCTAACCCAGTCGATATCGTTGGCCGTCGCCTTGTAATAGGGAGACAGCGCGACGAGCTTCTCGATCTCGGCGGCGGACATGCTTTTCACTTCGTTCAGGTCGTACCCGCTGGTTTCGAGCCAGACGAGGAACTTGTGGTGGAACACGTTGTATTCTTCCCACGAGTCGCCCACTTCGTCGACGAAGGTGATCTTCACGTCCTTGTCGCTCGGGTTGACCTTGCGACGACGCGTGTAGACCGGCCGGAACACCGGTTCGATGCCCGAAGTCGTCTGCGACATCAGGCTCGTCGTACCCGTCGGGGCGATCGTCAGCATCGCGATGTTGCGGCGGCCGTGTCGGGTCATCTCCTCGTAGAGAGCCGGATCGGCCTCGCGGATGCGGGCGATCATCGGGTTGTCCTTCTCGCGTTCGGGATCGTACATCGGGAACTTGCCGCGTTCCTCGGCCATGACGACCGAGGCCCGGTAAGCTTCCAGCGCGAGCGTTTTCTGTATCTCGACGGCGAAGTCGATCGCCTCGTCGGTCCCGTAGCGCAAGCCCAGCGCGGCCAGCATGTCGCCTTCGGCCGTGATGCCGAGACCCGTGCGGCGGCCCTTGAGCGCCTTTTCGCGGATTTTTTCCCACAGGCTGTGTTCGACGTGACGGATGTCCTCTTCCTCGGGGTCCTTGGATATCTTTTCGATGATGGCCTCGATCTTCTCGAGCTCCAGATCGACGATATCGTCCATGATGCGCATCGCGGCCGCGACGTGGCTCCTGAACTTGCCGAAGTCGAACGACGCCTCTTTCGAGAACGGCTTGTCGACATAGCTGTACAGATTGATCGCCAACAGGCGGCAGCTGTCATAAGGGCAGAGCGGAATTTCGCCGCAGGGATTCGTCGAGACCGTCCTGAAGCCCAGATCGGCGTAGCAGTCGGGAACGGACTCGCGCAGGATCGTGTCCCAGAACAGAATGCCGGGTTCGGCCGACTTCCATGCGTTGTGGACGATCTTGTTCCACAGTGCGCGCGCGTCGATGTCCTTCTCGTACATCGGCTTGTCCGAATCGATCGGGAACTGCTGGTGGTATTTGCGGCTTTCGGTCACCGCGCGCATGAACTCGTCGTCGATCTTGATTGACACGTTGGCACCGGTCACCTTGCCCGTTTCGACTTTTGCGTCGATGAAGTTTTCCGCGTCGGGGTGCTTGATCGACAGCGACAGCATCAGCGCGCCGCGCCGGCCGTCCTGAGCCACTTCGCGCGTCGAGTTCGAATAGCGCTCCATGAAAGGCACGATGCCCGTCGAGGTCAGCGCGCTGTTCAGCACCGGACTGCCGGTGGGGCGGATGTGCGAGAGGTCATGTCCTACCCCCCCGCGCCGCTTCATCAGCTGCACCTGCTCCTCGTCGATACGGATGATTCCGCCGTAGGAGTCGGCCGGCTTGCGGTGACCGATCACGAAGCAGTTCGACAACGAGGCGATCTGCAGGTTGTTGCCGATTCCGGTCATCGGGCCTCCTTGCGGAATCAGATAGCGGAAATCCTTCAGCAGGTCGTATACCTCGCTTTCGGACATCGGATTCGGATAGCGTTTCTCGATGCGCTCGATTTCCCGGGCGATGCGGCGATGCATCTGCTCGGGCGAGTTCTCGTAGATTTTTCCCATGGAGTCTTTCAGCGCGTACTTGCTGACCCAGACCGTGGCCGCCAGGTCGTCGCCCTTGAAATAGGCTTTGGCCGTTTCCACCGCGTCGGTGTACTCGTACTGCTTCAGCGCGCCGGCTTGCTCTTTGTTTCGTTCCGTGGACATGACAGTGTTGCTTGTATTTTAAGAATTTATGACGTTTCGGCAGATATGCGCTCCGGCGCACAATGCGTTACAAGATTACGAACACTTTGGCGGATGTTGAAATTTCGTCAGGGAATCTTATCAAGAAGTTATCAACACCCTTTCTCCTCCCTTTGTTTTTCGAGAGTTACCGAGACTTTCTCGATTTTCCCGCCCAGAGGAGGGGCCATTTTCGAGACCTTGACCCGAACCCGGACGCTTTGCGGAAACCGCTCGCGGATGCGGCCGGCGATCCTTCCTGCGACGTGTTCGAGAATGTGCGACGGAATGTCCATCTGCTCGCGGACGGTCTCGAATACGTCGAGGTAGTTGATCGTCCGCTCGATCCGATCGCTGTCGGCGGCTTCGCCGAGCTCGGCTTCGATCCGCACGCTGACCTGAAAGCGGTTTCCCACCTGCCGCTCCAGTTCGTAGCAGCCGTGAAACGCCTGAAACTCCATGTTTTCCAATTCGATGACGGTCAGTGACATGATTTGCGGGTTTGTTAAGGTGCGATATCGTTTACAAAGAAATGGAAAACGGCGGTACGAAAACGGCAAGCGTCCCGGAAGTTATCCACATTTTATCGGCAGGGGTCCGCTTTCGCGGCTTCCGGAACGTGCGCCTCCGATTTCCGTAAAGGACGTTGCGGGTCGCGGGAATCGTTCCCTTATGGCGGTACGGGCGGCAGACATGGCGAATCGGGTCCGGATCTGTCGGTCCGTCGTGCGCCGGTAGCCGGAGCTGACCGTCGACCCGCTTTTCGGCCGGCGATGTCTGTCCGACCGCATGCGGCCGCTGACGGAAAGGTCGTCCGGAACGGAGTCTGTCGGGAAAGGAAGTCGGGCTTCGGCTCGGTCCGAAACCCGGTTTTCCGGTTCTTTGCTGCGGAAGGAGCGGCCGCGCGCGTCGATCGGCATGTTCCGAAAAACGAACATGCCCCGAGGCATTCGCCCCGGGGCATGCAAGCCTTCGGTTTCAGAGTGCAGCAACGCTCTTACCGCTATGTTCAGTTGCCGAATTTCAGTCCATCCTTTCCTGCGTCGACCGTAATGACGCTGCCCCGGTCGATCCGGCCGGCGAGGATCTCCTTCGACAGTTCGTTGACCAGATAGTGTTGCAGCGTCCGCTTGATCGGCCGCGCGCCGAACATCGGGTCGTAGCCCTGCTCGGCCAGCCAGTCGACGGCTCCGTCGGTGACCGACAGCGAGACGTTGTTCTGGGCGAGCATCTCGTTGATCTGCCTGATCTGCATCACGACGATCTGCCGTACGTCGTCCTTCGTCAGCGGCGTGAACATCACGATTTCGTCGATCCGGTTCAGGAACTCGGGTCGGATCGTCTGTTTCATCAGGTCGAAGACCTCCTTTTTCGTCTCGTCGAGCGCGCTCTGCGGCACGGAGTCGTTCGTTTCGGTAAACTTCGACAGCTTATCCATGATGATGTGCGAGCCGATGTTCGACGTCATGATGATGATCGTGTTGCGGAAGTCCACCGTCCGGCCCTTGTTGTCGGTCAGCCGGCCGTCGTCGAGCACCTGAAGCAGGATATTGAACACGTCCGGGTGCGCCTTCTCGATCTCGTCGAGCAGCACGACCGAATAGGGCTTGCGGCGCACGGCCTCGGTGAGCTGGCCGCCCTCGTCGTAGCCGACGTATCCCGGAGGCGCTCCGATCAGCCGCGAGACGCTGTGGCGTTCCTGATACTCGCTCATGTCGATACGGGTCATCATCGTGTCGTCGTTGAACAGGTACTCGGCCAGCGCCTTGGCGAGCTCGGTCTTGCCGACGCCCGTCGTGCCGAGGAAGATGAACGATCCGATCGGACGGCGCGGGTCCTGAAGTCCGGCCCGCGAGCGGCGCACGGCGTTCGATATGGCCTCGATCGCCTGATCCTGACCGACGACACGGTCGTGCAGTTCGCTCTCCATCTTGAGCAGCTTCTCGCGTTCGCTCTGCAGCATCCGGCTGACCGGTATGCCCGTCCAGCGGGCCACGACCTCGGCGATGTCTTCGGCGTCGACCTCTTCCTTGATCATCGCGCCGGCCTCGGCGTTCTTCGATACTTCGGCCTGCAGGCCGGCGATTTCGTTCTCGGTTTCCCGCATCTTGCCGTAGCGGATTTCGGCCACGCGTCCGTAATCGCCGTTGCGCTCGGCCTCGGCCGCCTGCACTTTCAGGTCGTCGAGCGCCTGCTTGTTCTTCTGTATCTTCTCGAGCACGTCGCGTTCGCCCTGCCATTTGGCCCGAAGCGTCGTCCGCTTGGCATTCAACTCGTCGATCTCGCGCGTCAGCTCCTCGATCCGGCCCTGATCCTTCTCGCGGCGGATCGCCTCGCGCTCGATCTCGAGTTGCCGGACCTTGCGGTCCAGCTCGTCGATCTCCTCGGGAACCGAGTTCATCTCGAGCCGCAGCTTGGCCGCCGCCTCGTCGATCAGATCGATCGCCTTATCGGGCAGGAAGCGCGATGTGATGTAGCGGTTCGACAGTTCGACCGACGCGACGATCGCCTCGTCCTTGATCCGCACCTTGTGGTGGTTCTCGTAACGTTCTTTCAGACCCCGCAGGATCGAGATCGCGTCTACGGTCGACGGCTCGTCGACCATGACTTTCTGGAACCTTCGCTCGAGCGCCTTGTCCTGCTCGAAATATTTCTGGAACTCGTCGAGCGTCGTCGCGCCGATCGCGCGCAACTCGCCTCGCGCCAGAGCCGGCTTCAGGATGTTCGCGGCGTCCATCGCGCCGTCGCCCTTGCCGGCGCCGACCAGCGTGTGGATCTCGTCGATGAACAGCAGAATTTCGCCTTCGGCCGAAATGACCTCCTTGACGACCGCTTTCAGACGCTCCTCGAACTCGCCTTTGTACTTCGCTCCGGCGATCAGCGCACCCATGTCGAGCGAGTAGACCTGCTTGCTGCGCAGGTTTTCCGGCACGTCGCCGTCGACGATCCGGTGCGCGATGCCTTCGGCGATGGCCGTTTTGCCGACGCCAGGCTCGCCGACCAGAATCGGGTTGTTTTTCGTCCGGCGGGAAAGTATCTGCAATACGCGGCGTATCTCTTCGTCGCGCCCGATTACCGGGTCGAGCTTGCCTTTGCGCGCCTGCTCGTTCAGGTTGATCGCGTACTTGCCCAGCGCGTCGTACTCCTGCTCGCTGGTCTGGCTGTCGACCGTCGCGCCTTTGCGCAGCTCTTTGATTGCGGCGACCAGCTCCTTTTCGGTCGCTCCGGCATCCTTCAGCAGCCGGCTCGCCTCGCTGCGTTCGGTCAGTATGCCGAGCAACAGATGCTCGACCGAAGCGTACTTGTCGCCGAACGTCTTCGTGAAGTCGCCCGCTTTTTGGATCGCCTCGGAGCTTTCGCGCGAGAAGTAGACCTCGCCGCCCTCGACTTTGGGCAGTCGCTCGACCTGCTGCCGCAGCACGCTGCGTAGCGCGCCGACGTTGACGCCCAGCTTTTGCAGCAGGAAAACGCCCACGCTGTCGTCCTCGGCGACGATCGCATCGAGCATATGCAGCGGCTCGACGGCCTGATTGCGGTCCGATCGCGCGAGGTTCATCGCGCTTTGCAGGACTTCCTGCGCTTTGATGGTCAGATTGTTGATGTTCATATTTTCGTCTCCTTTCGTTCGTTTTCCGATTTTGTGTCGAAAACCCTGCAAATCGGCTGCCAGAGACGCTTATCGGGCAATTTGTCAGTTCGTTCGGACAGACCGGCGGCGCGCATGTGATGAATTGTCGCGGCGAAGCTGCCGGCCGGTGACGTCTTGGCAATCCGGATGACAGAATAGCACCCCGCGCATGCTTTCGGGAAGCGGCGTGCCGGGGCGTTCGGCGCGTAACGGCATGTCGGACGTGAGCATGCGTTTTTGATCTTTGGCGAATGCCGTTCGCTCCCAAATGCGTGTCGGTCCGGAACAAACCGCCGGTCCGGCGGAAGCCGAGGTGCGCTCGACGGCATCGCGCGGAATCGACGCAGCTTCCCGGTCCGTTGCGGCTATTGCGGCCTCGGCACATGGAGGTATCCGTCGTCCGGCCCTGTGTCTGGAGGAGGCGGAGGTGTCTTTGTTCCCTGTCCGGGATTTTTCGCGCCGCTTGCGGATTCCGTCCGAATTTGCGTATCTTTGTAAGATAAGAAAAGTCATGGATAATTTCATCGTTTCCGCCCGCAAGTACCGTCCCGCGACATTCGCGTCGGTCGTCGGGCAGTCGCATATCACATCGACGCTGCGCAACGCGATCGCGCGCCGGCAGTTGGCCCACGCTTACCTGTTCTGCGGTCCGCGCGGCGTCGGCAAAACGACCTGCGCGCGCATTTTCGCCAAGGCGATCAACTGCCTCGATCCGGCCGCCGACGGCGAGGCCTGCAACGAGTGCGAGTCGTGCCGGGCGTTCAACGAGGGCCGCTCGTTCAATATCCACGAGCTGGACGCCGCATCGAACAACTCGGTGGACGATATTCGTACGCTGACCGAACAGGTCCGTATCCCGCCGCAAATAGGCCGTTACAGCGTCTACATCATCGACGAGGTCCATATGCTTTCGCTTCAGGCCTTCAACGCTTTCCTCAAGACGCTCGAGGAGCCGCCCGCGCATGCCGTGTTCATTCTGGCGACGACCGAGAAGCACAAGATCATCCCGACGATTCTGTCCCGCTGCCAGATTTACGATTTCAACCGGATCCGTGTCGAGGACGGCGTGGGTTACCTGAAATACATCGCCTCGCAGGAGGGCGTTGCCTATGACGACGAATCGCTGCATATTATCGCTCAGAAAGCCGATGGAGGCATGCGCGACGCGCTGTCGATGTTCGACAAGGTCGTCTCGTTCTGCGGCCAGAGACTGACGGCTGCCGAAGTGGCCGCGACGCTGAACGTGCTCGATTACGATACCTACTTCGGCATGACTTCGCGGATTCTCGCGGGCGATTATCCCGCGGCGCTGATGATGTTCGACGAGGTATTGCGCAAAGGTTTTTCGGCCCAGACGTTCGCCGCCGGGCTGAACGGCCATTTCCGCGACCTGCTGATGTGCAAGAATCCCCAAACGCTGTCCCTGCTCGAGGTGACCGGCAGCGTGGCCGAACGCTACCGGTCGCAGGCCGCCGAGTGCCCCGTGCCTTTGCTGTTCGAGGGAATCGACCTGCTGACGGCCGTCGAACAGTCGCTGCGGACGGCCGTGAACCAGCGGCTTCGCGTCGAACTGAGTCTGATGAAACTCTGCGGGCTCGGTCAAAAAAAAAATGACGGCGCGCTGAGCCCGTCCCTGCCCGAACTTTCGTCGTCCCGCTCCGTTCCGACGGCTCCTGCCGCGCCGCCGAAGCCTTCGGCCGAGGGAATCGTTTCTCCGTCGGCTGTCTCTTCGACTTCCGTCGGAGAGGCTTCTTCCGGAACGATTCCGCCGGTTTCGCCTCCGCCGGCATCCGCGCCGGCGGAAACCGCGGCCCGTTCCGTTGCCGGACGCGGTCCTGTGTCCGGCGGGGCTCAGAGCCTTTCGGGTCAGATGCAGGGCGAACCCGTTTCCTTGTCTCGAAGCGAGAGCAGGATTGCCTCCGCCGGTTCCGTCCCTCCGGTGTCGGCTGCGCCGTCCGGACGACAAACTCCTGAGGTTGCGACGCCTGCTCCCGCACCGACTAATTCGCCTGTTTCCTCGCCGACCGTTTCTCCCGTTTCCGTCGCCGGCCGATTTTCCGGCGGTACGGCGGCTTCCGCTTCCGCCGGCCCGGAGCCTTCCGTTTCTCTGTCGGGCCGCTCGATCCTCTCTTTGCTCGGCAGCCGTCCGGACGACGATTCGCTCGCTTCCGACAACGGGCCGGACGAGCCGGACGGAGATGCCGAAGACGAGGTTGAGGAAAATATTTCGCCCGACAGGATCGAGAGAGGATGCGCGCTACTGACCGCCGAGCTGGCCAAGCAGCGGCCCCGCCTGAGCGTCGTGTTTCAGGATGCGTCGGTCGTCGGAGGAAAGGTGCTGCTCAAGGTGCCCAACGAGTCGCTTTACGACGAGGTGATGAACAACCTGACCGATATCCGCAAGCGGCTCGGCGAGCTTTCGGGCGTACGGACTCCGGTCGATTTCGAGGTCGTGATCGAGGCCAGCCGCGAGGGGCTCAAGCCGGTCAAGGTCGAGGACCGTCTGCGTTATCTCTCGCAAAAGAATCCGTTGATCGGCAAGTTGCGTCAGGCGCTCGACCTGGACATCGAGTAGCGTGCGGTTCAGCGCGCGCGAGCTCCCTGATAGCTTTCCGGCCGCATGACGTCCGGGGTATCCGGTATGGTCCGGAGCGGGGGTCTTTCGGTCTTTTTACCGTTCCGCGCTTTCCTCGTGCATTCCTGCCATGCGAGGGACCGGCCGGGTCTGTCCGGGCCGGTTACGACCTTTTCCGGCGAATGGTGCCGGACGGAGCGGACGCGACCCGGGGCTTCGGGCGTTCGATTTTCCCTATGATTTCCCGAAAATGATCAAATCTGCACGCCGGTAGGCTTTTCGCAGGAAATTGACTACCTTTGCCGTCGAATCCGTTAACCGTTCAAACGAAAATCGCAAGACGATGAATTTTGTTGAGGAACTCCGGTGGAGAGGCATGATTCACGACATCATGCCGGGCACCGAAGAACAGTTGGCCAAGGAGATGACGACCGCCTATGTCGGGATCGATCCGACGGCCGACTCGCTGCATATCGGGCATCTGGTCAGCGTGATGATCCTGAAGCATTTCCAGCGTTGCGGCCATAAGCCGATCTTTCTGGTCGGCGGAGCGACGGGCATGATCGGCGACCCTTCCGGCAAGTCGCTCGAGCGCAACCTGCTCGACGAGCAGACGTTGCGCCGCAATCAGGAGGGTATCCGCAGGCAGCTCGAGCGGCTGGTCGACTTCTCGTCCGACGAACCGAACGCGGCCGAGCTGGTCAATAACTACGACTGGATGAAGGAGTTCTCGTTTCTGGAGTTCATCCGCGATATCGGCAAGTGCATTACGGTCAATTACATGATGGCCAAAGACTCGGTCAAGAAGCGCTTCAACGGCGAGGGCGAGGGCATGTCGTTCACCGAGTTCACCTACCAGCTCGTTCAGGGGACCGACTTCCTGCATCTATACCAGCATAAGAACTGCAAGCTCCAGATGGGCGGGTCCGACCAGTGGGGCAACATCACGACCGGGACCGAGCTGATCCGCCGCAAGACGGGCGGCGAGGCTTTTGCGCTGACGTGCCCGCTGATCAAGAAGGCCGACGGCACGAAGTTCGGCAAGACCGAGTCGGGCAACGTCTGGCTCGATCCGCGCTATACGTCTCCGTACAAGTTCTACCAGTTCTGGCTCAACGTGAGCGATGAGGACGCCGAGCGCTACGTCAAGATATTCACGATGCTCGACCGCGAGACGATCGAGGGTCTCGTCGCCGCTCACCGCGAGGCGCCGCATCTGCGCGGATTGCAGAAGGCGCTGGCCCGCGAGGTGACTTGCATGGTGCACGGCGAGGAGGAGTACCGCCGGGCCGTCGAGGCTTCGGAAATCCTGTTCGGCGGCGCGACGGCCGAGGCGCTGCGCGGCATCGACGAGCAGACGTTCCTGCAGGTGTTCGAAGGCGTGCCCCGTTTCGAAATATCGCGCCCGCTGATCGAGGGGGGCGTCGGTTTTTTGGCCCTGTGTACCGAGCATGCCGCCGTCTTTCCGTCCAAAGGCGAGGCCCGCAAGCTGATTCAGGGCGGCGGCGTTTCGCTGAACAAGCGGAAGATCGCCGCCGTCGATTGCATGGTAGGCTCCGCCGATCTGTTATCGGGCCGGTACCTGCTCGTGCAGAAGGGCAAAAAGAACTATTACCTGATCGTCGTTACCGATTAACCCCCTGCGCCATGCCTCTTGTCAAGCCGGCGGGCTACCGCAACCTGCTCGACAACGTCGAGAATACCGAGAAGGCGATCAAGCTCGTCAAGGACATGTTCCAGCAGAACCTGTCGGCTCAGCTCGCGCTGCTGCGCGTGACCGCCCCGATGGTCGTGCTTTCCGGCACGGGTATCAACGACGATCTGAACAGCGTCGAGCGGCCCGTTTCGTTCCCTATCCGCGACATGGGCGAGCGCCGGGCCGAGGTGGTTCATTCGCTGGCCAAATGGAAGCGGCTGAAGCTCGCCGAGATGGCCGTCGCGCCGGGCCGGGGCATTTATACCGACATGAACGCGCTGCGGCCCGACGAGGAGCTCGACAACATTCACTCGCTTTACGTCGACCAGTGGGACTGGGAAAAGGTCATTACGCGCGAGCAGCGCACCGTCTCTTTCCTGAAGCAGACCGTCCGTCGGATTTACGAGGCGATCAAGGTGACCGAGAACCGGCTCTACGTCGAGTTCCCGCAGATCGTGCCGATGCTGCCCGAGGAGATTCGCTTCATTCACGCCCAACGGTTGCTCGACCTCTATCCCGACAAGACGCCGAAGGAGCGCGAGAACGAGATCGTCCGTCGCTACGGGGCCGTGTTCGTCATGGGCATCGGCGCTCCGCTGTCGGACGGACGGCCTCACGACGGCCGCGCGGCCGATTACGACGACTGGAGTACGCCGGGAGAGGACGGGTATCCGGGGCTGAACGGCGACATCCTGCTGTGGAACCCATTGCTCGAAAGCGCTTTCGAGGTGTCGAGCATGGGAATCCGGGTCGACGAGCGTTCGCTCGCCCGTCAGCTGGAACTGCGCGGGGAGCGCGACAAAGAGAGCCTCTATTTTCACCGGAAATTGCTTGCCGGCGAGCTGCCCTGCACGATCGGAGGCGGTATCGGGCAGTCGCGGCTGTGCATGTTCCTGCTTCGCAAGGCCCATATCGGCGAGATTCAGAGCAGTATCTGGCCCGAGTCGATGCGCCGCGAGTGCTCGGAAGCCGGCATCGAGCTGGTCTGACGCGGGACCGCGTTCCCGGCGGCCGTTTTCGGTGCGCCGGGCCGGGGCTTGCGGATGCGGATACGGCGGCCGGGCCTTGTTGCCGCTTTTTGTTCCCGACAGTATCCTACGCATGCGAAACGGTCCCGTGAGAACTGTCGGAAAATTCCGGGATCCGGCCTCGGATATTTTCAGGAGCCCGACTGGCTTTGATATGGCGGTTCATATCGAATAATGAGGAAATTCCCGTCTGTCGGTTTGTCGGCGGAACGGACGGTCCTCGGTGACGGTCGATCCGGCAAGCGGAAAGATCGATCCGGTTTCCCGTTTGTCCGGCCGATTCCGAAACGGGAACTTCTGCGATGATTCGGACGAGGAGTATCGACAACTACCTTATCCTTAGCGCTTTTTCTGCCGATTTCATAGCGGGATTTTTTCAGAATTCGGCCGCGCATGCATACATGATAAATTCGGCGAATCGGATGCCGTCGAAGATTCGTTTTCGAAACCGAGCAACCTTTCACGATATGGAAAATCGTTTGATCGCTGTCCGTCTGTCGGCCCAGCAGCTGTCCGATCCGCGCTTCGACGATCCGCGTGCGCTCGTGCGATGGATGGGAGCCGTTCAGGCACAGGACTACAAGGCGGTCCGCTGGGCTGTCGGAATCCGGTTGCGCACCGCCTCGCTGCGCGCCGTCGACCGGGCGCTGGAGCGGGGCGAGATTCTTCGGACGCATGTGATGCGGCCTACGTGGCATTTGGTTGCGGCCGAGGATATTCGATGGATGCTGCGGCTCTCGGCCCGGCGCATCCGGTCGGCCAACAGCTCGCTGGCCCGCAGCCGGGGACTGGGGATCGACGACGGAATGTACTCCCGCAGCAATCGCCTGATCGAAAAAATGTTGAGAGGAAACCTCTGCCTGACCAAGCGACAGATCGCCGACCGTTTCCAGGCGGCAGGCATTGCCGCCGACACGCATTTCATGACGCGCTACCTGATGCGGGCCGAGGCCGACGGGATCGTCTGCAGCGGTCCCGACCGGGCCGGGCAGTTCACCTATGCGCTGCTCGAGGAGCGGGTCGCGCCGGTTCCCGAGCTGACGCGCGACGAGTCGTTGGGCCGGTTGGCCCGCGCTTATTTTCGCAGCCACAGTCCGGCGACGGCGTCCGATTTCGCCTGGTGGTCGGGCTTGTCCGCATCGGACGTTCGCGCGGCGATCGGATCGATTCGGGACGAGTTGGAAACGCTGCGGCTCGGGGATCGGGAGCGGTTGATACATCGCTCTTGGACGGATTTTCCCGCTCCGGCCCCGGCGTTGCACCTGCTGCCTCCCTACGACGAGTACCTGATCGGTTACCGCGACCGCGAACCGGTACTTCGGGCCGAGCACGCTCCGGCGGCGCATAACCGGTGGGGGATTTTCTATCCTGTCGTTCTTGCGGCCGGCCGGGTGGCCGGAAACTGGTCCGCGGCTCGCCGGGAGGGACGGCCGATAGCCGAAGTCTCGTTTTTCGATTCGTTCGGACCTGCCGATCCGGCGCTTGTCGAACAGGCCGTCGGGCGCTATCGGGCATTCTTTGAACGGTGATTGCGTTCATTCCGGACTCGTTTTACATTTTTCGGCTTCGATTTTCCGTTATGGCGAAAGAAAAATCCGTTTTCGTATTGCGACGACCGGTTTCCCGTTTCGTTTCCCCGGTTCCGGCCTGCCCGTTGCGGGGGGCGGTCGGTATCCGGCGCGGCGGATTCCCGGGCCTTCGGATTTTCAAGAACGCGGTAAGTGCCTTGCGATGTCCGTTTCCCGGAAGCTCTTCGAAAGAAAAGAGATTTGAAAAGCCGGTACGATAGCGTACCGGAGCGTTCAAACGGGCCGTATGGCCGGGATTCCCCGTATTCGGTACCTGAAACTGCGTAAGAGCGTATTCTCCGAACTGCCGAAATCGTCGGTGCGGAATCAGAGCGTCGCGATGCGCAGTTCCTTCGGGTAAAGATTGTTCGACCGGTTCCCGATTCGCTTGATCCATCCGAGCGTCAGGCCGTCGCAGGCGATCCGGTTGATCCCCTCGCTCAGCAGAGTCGGGTCGGTCTCTCTTTTGCGCAGATAGTCGAGCGCCTGCTCTCGGTCGAGAACGGCGGTCGGAGCGGCTTCGGGGTTCAGGTCGTGGAACATGGCCAGCGCGTGGTCCGGCTTCAGCCGGCCTCCGAAAAGCTGACCCATCCGAATGCCCGAGCGGACGACGGGCAGATTCTCCGCGATTTCCCGGACGGCTGCGAAAGCGCGTCCGTAATAACCGTAAACCGTGTCGTCGACCGTTGCGAAGCGCATGAGTTCGGGCTGTCCCACCCAACGCGCGACCTCCCGCACCGACGATTTCGGCAGTTCGGAGAATATGCTCTTACGCGGTTTCGGGACCTGCAGGCGCCGTCTGCCGTCGGCTTTGCGCACGACGGCAGCGAAAAAGCCCTCGCCGCGTGTCCGGTGCGGATAGAAGCGGAATGTGCCGATGCCGTCCGTCTCTCCTCGCTCGATGCCCCACTCCGGAGCCGTCCCGACGTCGATCGTCCCTTCGCAGTCGTATTGCGAGGCGAGCCAGCGGACGTTCTGCTCGTTCTCGGCCGGGTTGAACGTGCAGGTGCTGTATATCAGCGCGCCTCCGGGACGGAGCGCGTCCCATGCCTCACCCAGAATGCGCCGTTGCCGGGCCGCGCACAGCTCGGCTCCCGATTCGCTCCATTGCCGTCTCGACTCGCGGTCCTTGCGGAACATGCCCTCGCCCGAGCAGGGCGCGTCGACCAGAATCAGGTCGAAGTAGTGCCCGAACGGAGCGAAACGGGCCGGATCGGCGCTCGTTACGACGACATTCCCGATCCCCCACCGCCGGACGTTGTCGGACAGGACCGCCGCCCGGGCGCGGACCGGCTCGTTCGCGACGATCAGGCTCTCGGGACCGGCCAGGCTCGAAAGAAGCGTCGTCTTGCCTCCGGGAGCCGCGCACAGGTCGAGTATCCGCAAAGGCGCTCCGGAGTCGGCTACGGCACCGAAAACAGCCTCCAGAAACATCGAGCTCGCCTCCTGCACGTAGTAAGCTCCGCCGTGCAGCGACGGGTCGAGCGTAAATGAGGGCCGCTCGGGCAGATAAAAGCCGTACCGGCTCCACGGGACAGGCTCGAGAGCAGGCTTCGATGCCGTTTTGTAAGGATTGTACCGGACACTGACGACCGGGTCTCCGTCCAGCGCGTCGAGCAGCAGGCGAGCCTGCCGCGTTCCGAGCTGTTCCTCGATCCGACGCGCGAACGCTTCGGGGAAAAAGGATTCGCCGTCCATTACAGGCCCGACTTTTTCAAAGACTCGATCCGTCCCACGACATCGTCCAGCGACGACGGGTCGTCGACGAAATCGACGCGGTCGACGTCGATGGTTATCACCTCGCCCCGGTAGATTCGGCTGATCCATTCGTCGTACTTGCGGTTGAGCCGCTCGAGGTATTCCTCCTGTATGCTCATTTCGTAGGCTCTCCCCCGCTTCTTGATCTGCGACACGAGCGTCGGCACGCTCGCCTTCAGATAGATCAGCAGATCGGGCGCCTGCGTGAGCCCGGTCGCCAGATCGAAAATCTTCATGTAGGTGTCGAAATCGCGCGTCGACATCAGGCCCGTTTCGTGCAGGTTCGTCGCAAAGATATGGGCGTCCTCGTAAATCGTGCGGTCCTGAATCAGGTCGCTGCCCGTCGACAGGATTTCGGTAGCCTGCCGGATGCGCTGGCCGAGAAAGTAAATCTGCAGGTTGAACGACCAGCGGTTCATATCGTCGTAGAAATCGCCGATATAGGGATTGTCGCTCTCCTCGAAATAGGCTTTGGCGCCCGTCCTCTGAGACAGGATGCCCGTGAGCGAGGTCTTCCCGCTTCCGATATTTCCGGCTATGGCGATATACATGTCGATAGTTTTTGGACCCGCCCGGCGAAAAGCGATCGCCGCGACGGATAGGGTGAATACAAATTTAGCGCTTTTTCCGGATAATATCAATTCGGGTCTTTCCGGCCTATTGTCCGAACCGTTCGTCCGGCGTTTTGCGGAGCGTTCGGGGCGCCCGTTTCCGTCCGCTTCGCAGAAAGCGCACCGGCGATTCCCGTCTTGAAAAAGAGCAAGTTCCGGAGTATGGCCCGATACGGGATTCCATGCAGTCTTCCCGCTTTCCGATGACTGTCCGATCGGCATTTCGTCCGACGGGCAATTGTGTGGCCGTGTCTGCCGGCAGCGGGCGTCTCGGTTACGGCTTGCGCGAACGGTTTGTTTCGGAGAGGCGGCCGCCTCCGTTTTTTCCCCGGGTCCGGCGTAAGGTCGTTCCCGTCGGAGAGGTAACCCGGGAAGCATCGTTCCGACCGGGACGGAACGGGCGTTTTCGGGCCGCCCGATCCGAGCGCGGATTCGTGCCGGCGACATGCCAAGACGACGCGGACGCCTTTGTGCGGCGTTCGCTTCTTTCGATTGTCCGTTTGGCTGGCGGGCGGAAGATACGGATGATGCTCAGCGGTTCGCTTCGTTCTTTCCCGCTTCGATCCGTCCGTAAAGCGTTCCGAGGTTTTCGACCATCCGCTCCCATGTGAATCGCTTCTTGTACTCGCGGATATTCGTGCGGAAACGTTCCAAAAGCCCGTCGCTGAAAAAACGGCCGATCGCTTCCGCGATCGCCTCCGCGTCGGGCCGGACGACCAGACCGGTCTCGCCGTCGGGAACGATCTCGCCCAAACCTCCGACATCCGTGACCAGAGTCGGCACGTCGAACCAGTAGGCGATCTGCGTGACTCCGCTCTGCGTCGCGCTGCGGTAAGGCTGAACGATCAGGTCGCTGGCCGAAAACAGTTTGCCCACTTCGTCCTCGGCGATGAAACGATCCATCATCACCAGGCTGTCGCGGATGCCGAGCCGGTCGATCTGTTCGGCATAGCGCTCGCGGCCGCTGTAATACTCTCCGGCTACGATCAGCTTGTGCCGCCCGTCGAGCCCTCCGCGACGGCGGAGCAGGGCCCATGCGTCGAGCAGCAGGTCGAGTCCCTTGTAGTCGCGTATGTAGCCGAAGAACATCGCGTAGCGGCACGACGGGTCGAGTCCCAGTTCGCCGCACGCCTGTTCTCGGGGCAGAGGATCGCCGTAGCCTGTATACATCGGATGGGGCGAGAAGACCGACGGTTTGGTGCGGTCGAAGAGGTCGAGCTGGGCCCGTATCTCGCGCGACATGTAGACGAAGCCGTCGAGCGAGCCGGTCATGTAGCGCGTCAGCAGCCGGTCCATCGGGCGGCTCTCGTGCGGGAGCACGTTGTCCATGATCCCCACCGTCCGGGTGCCTCCGCGCCGGGCGATCCGGCAGACGGTTCCCAGCGCCGGGGCCATCTGAGGAATCCAGTAGCGGACGATCAGCAGGTCGGGCTGCTCGCGCCGGATGCGCAGGCCGGTACGGATCCAGTTCAGCGGATTCACCGAGTTCAGCACGCGCGTGATGTCGAGCCCTTCCGGGGCGGGCGCGTCGGTAAACTGGCTCTTGCCCGGAAACAGGAAGGACGGGTATTGCAGCGTGAACGTATAGAGCCGGCAGGGTATTCCCGCCCGGTTCAGCGTGCGGGCCAGCAGATGGTCGAAGTCGGCCAGTCCTCCCCGGTACGGGTGGGCGGGGCCGAGCAGCACGGCATTCGTCGGTCTTTTCATTTCGGGTCGTTTGAACGTTCGTCGGCGGTCAGTTGGTCGATGTAGGTACGGTCGTTGAACAGGCGGGGAACCTTGTTCTGCCCGCCCGCCTTGCCGCGGCTTTTCATCCAGCGGTAGAACGTGCCCGGCGGCACGACGGTCAGCGTCGGGCGCATCAGCGTCGTATCCTTGAAGCGCTTGGCCTCGTAGTCGGAGTTGACGCTTTGCAGCGCGCGGTCCAGCGTGTCGGTGAAGCGCTCCGCATCGTCGGGCGGCGTGTCGAATTCGACGACCCACTGATGCGATCCTTTGCTTCGTCCGTTCATGTAGACGGGGCCGGCCGTGTAGTCGCTGATGCGCGCGCCGGTCGCGTCGCAGGCGGCCTTGAGCGCCGTTTCGGCGTTATCGACGATGACCTCCTCGCCGAAGGCGTTGATATAGTGGCGCGTGCGCCCGGTGATCCGGATCTTGTACGGAGCGAGCGACGTGAACTCGACCGTGTCGCCGATCTGGTAGCGCCACAGGCCGTTGCAGGTCGTGATGATCATCGCGTAGTTGATCCCCTTGGCGACCCCCTCGAGCGGCACTGCCCGGGACGGATCGTCCAGATCGCGCACCGGCAGGAACTCGTAGTACACGCCGTAGTCGAGCATCAGCAGCAGGTCGTCCGACGCCGGATCGTTCTGTATGGCGAAGAAGCCCTCCGATGCGTTGTAGGTTTCCATGTATTTCATCCTGTCGGACGGAATGAGCTGCCGGTACTGCTCCCGGTAGGGCTTGAAGTTCATGCCGCCGTGCGTGAACAGCTCCAGGCGGGGCCACACTTCGAGCAGGTTGCTTTTGCCCGTAAATTCGAGCACCTTGCGCAGCATGACCAGATTCCACGACGGAACCCCGGCGAAAGCCGTTACGTTCTGTCCGACCGTCTCGCGGCAAATCGCCTCGACTTTCTTCTCGAAATCGGGAATCAGCGCCGTCTCGGGCTTCGGAACGCGCATCCGGCCGGCCAGCCGGGGCGTGTTTTCGATCAGAATGGCCGACAGGTCGCCTTCCTGAGCGCGGCCTCCGGTCGTTTCGAGACGCCGGCTGCCTCCGAGCGTCAGCGTTTTGCCCGAGAATACGTCCGTGTCGGGCCATAGCGAGCCGGTCAGGCAGACGATGTCGAGCGGGCCCCGCATGTGGCATCCGCGCAATCCTTCGCGGCTCACCGGGATAAACTTGCTCTTGGCCGAGGTCGTGCCCGACGATTTGGCGAACCAGCGGACCTCGCCGGGCCAGCAGACGTCCGCTTCGCCCCGGCGCATCCGCTCGATGTACGGCGTGAAACCGTCGTAGTCGGTTACCGGTACCCGCGAGGCGAATTGCTCCGCGGTCCGGATCGCGTGAAAGCCGTGCTCCGTGCCGAAAAGCGTCGGAGCGGCCCGGTCCAGCAGCCGGCGGAGCTGTCTCTGCTGCACCTGAGCCGGATGCTTCATAAAGCGGTCGATCTCGCGCAGGCGGGGAGCGGAGAGTAAGCGGATCAGTCGTGTCTTGAGCGCCATAGGCTTGTCGTGTTACGGCCGGGGCCTTCGGGGCGAAGGTTCCGGGAAACTAATTGAAGAATTTTCCGATTTTCGAAATGGCCGACGGGAGCGAGAAGACGACGACCCGGTCGTAGGCGTTGATCTCGGTATTGCCTACGGCGATGAACGTCCTGTCGCCGCGTACGATGCCGCCGATCGTCGCGTCGTGCGGGAAGTTCAGGTCGCGTATCTTGACTTTCGTGGCCGGCGAGTTGGGCTTGACGATGAATTCGAGCACCTCGGCGTCGCAGCCCGTCAGGCACTTGATCGCCTGTACGTCGGTCGACATCGTGAAGCGGAAGATGTTGCTCGCCGTGATCAGCTTCTTGTTGACGATCGTGTCGATGCCCATGCTCTCGGCCAGGTTGATGAAGTTCAGGTTCTCGACCTCGGCGATCACTTTCTTCACGCCGAGCCGTTTGGCCAGCATCGCGGCCAGAATGTTCGTCTCGGCGCGGCCCGTCACGGCCACGAAGGCGTCCATATTGCTCAGTCCCTCTTCGATCATCGCTTCGGTATTGCGCCCGTCTTCGTTGATAATCAGTGTTTTTTCGAGCTGCTCGGCCAGTTTGTAGGCCTTTTCGGGCGTATAGTCGACCAGCTTGATATTGACTTCGTCCTGCAGTTCGGCCGCCACGCGCGCGCCGATGCGGCTGCCGCCCAGAATCATCATGTTCTTGATGTCGATATTGGCCTTGCCCGAGAATACCATGACGTCTTTGACCGCATGCTGGTTCGCGATCACGTAGATGTTGTCGCCGACCTTGAACTGGTCGCTGCCGCGCGGGATGATCGTTTCTCCGTCGCGCGAGATGGCGACCGTGCGGTAGGGCTGCGACTCGCGGTCGTCGGTAATTTCGAGCAGCGTCTTGTTGACCAGCGGCGACGAGGCGTCGATCTTGAACACGACGAGCGACAGCTTGCCGCCCGAGAAGTCGACGTATTCGGTCGTGCTCGTGTGGCCGAGCAGGTTGATCACCTCGTCGGCCGCCACCTGCTCGGGGTAGAACAGGTAGTCGATGCCCATGTCGATGAACATCTCCTTGTTGTTCGGTTCCAGATACTCGTTGTTGTCGATCCGGGCGATCGACTTACGCGCGCCGAGCTGCTTGGCCAGTATGGCCGAGATGATGTTCGACGTCTCCTCGGGCCGCACGGCGATGAACAGATCCGCCTTGCGTACCGAGGCTTTCTTCAGTACCGAGAACGTCGTGCAGTCTCCCTCGATGACGATTACGTCGGCCATGCCGGCGATCGACTCGAGCCGCTTGGGGTCGTCGTCCACGACCGTGATGTCGTGATATTCCCCGCTCAGCATCTTGGCCAGATGGCTGCCCACCTCGCCCGCTCCGGCAATTACGATTTTCATGTCTTGTACGTTAGTTTTCGTTTTCGGAAACCGGCATGCGCTCCCTCTCCCATGCAGGCGATCCGGACCGGAAGATCGGGCCGCTCGCTCGCCGCGCGGTCCGGCGACGCGCCTTGTATCCGCCACGCGGCAAGCCGGCTTTCCGCGCCGATGTCGGAACTTCCCGCGCAGGCAGGCCGTTTTGCCGTTTTTTTCTCAAAAACCGAACCCGACTTGCGGTTCCGCTCGTCGTATCCGGCCGCTTGTTCGGCCGGACGAGGATTCGACGGCGCGCGGTTCGGCACGGCCGTTTCGGGCAACTGCAGCCCGGGTCGCTTCCCTTCGGCGCTTATGCTGCCGGAGCCGGGCTTGCGGTTCCGTTTCCCGGCGATCGGGACGGCGGAATCGTTCGCTACGGCGGCATAGGCGCAGAGTACGCACAACGCGGTGGCCGGCGGAACCGCCCGGGCGAGTTTTGTCGTCTTTTCCATTTTGTGACCGTAACGGAGTGAAAATCCGATTCACAAATATAAGATAAAATCTCTTTTCGTGACCGCCGGCGGAATATCGTTGGCTTTACCGGAATTTTGTACGAAATTTGCGAAAAACCTTTGTAAACCGCAAATCGACCATGTCATCGGGCTGGCTCATATTTCTGATCGCCGTCGGGGTCGTCGCCTTTTTCGTTGTAGGGATGTCTCTGACGATTATTTTCAAGGGACATTACATGGAGTCCGAGATCGGCGAGAACCGGCACATGAAAGCGCGCGGCATCCGTTGCGCTTCGCAGCAACTGCGCGAGGAGGAGGCCGCGTTGCGCGGCGATTCCTCGGCGGACGACGGGGCGTGCTCCGGCGGAAGCTGCTTGTCCTGCACGGCCGCTTCCTGCGACGGGCCCGAGCGAGGCGCCTCCCGGTAGGGCGTCTCCCTGCCCGGTCAGGCAACCGTTTTGCTCCGTCGGTCGTTTCCCTGTCTTTTCGTCGGATATTTCTTGAGGGGGCGGCAAGTCCCTGCCCGGTCGTTTCCGTATTTGCGCCGGCATCCGTTTTTTATGAAGCTTGCAGGCCGGGTCGTCGGATGCGGAGCGCGGACCGAGTCGTCGCAACGTTCGGAAAGCTACGAAGACATCCCCGCTGACCAGACTCGGGGCAGGCTTTTGAAGACAAAGCGCCGAGGCCGCAGGCCGGACCGGGTGTTCCGGCGGGAAGCGCCGGGGGCTGCGGGCCGGGACCGCCTTTTATCGTCGCGTTGTGGCCGGGGCCGTTCCTGCGTCCGGATCTTTGTTCCGGAAAGAGGATTTTTGAAGGATTTTTACTACTATTGTACTTTCCTAAATACCCGGCTTCTATGAAGATTTCCGTTGTCGTCAATACGTTCAATTCGGAGCGTTTTCTGGATCGGTGCCTGAGCTCGGTCGACGGTTTCGACGAGATCGTGCTATGCGATATGCACAGCACCGATTCCACAATCTCGATCGCCGAACGTCACGGTTGCCGGATCGTCTATCACGAGCGGACCGGCTTTGTCGAGCCGGCGCGCAACTATGCGATTTCGCAGGCCGCCAACGAGTGGGTGCTCGTGCTCGATTCGGACGAGGTGATCCCCGCCGCGCTGAAAGACTATCTCTATCGCTTTGCCGAGACGGCCGAGGCCCGGGGATACGCGGCGCTCAAAATGGCGCGGAAGAACTACTTCATGGGCCGTTTCATGCACGGCGACTACCCCGACTATATCATCCGTCTGATCCGCCGTTCGAAGACTTTCTGGCCCGAACGGATTCATGCCCGTCCGGTCATCGAGGGCCGTGTCTTCACGATTCCCGCCCGTCGCCGTGAGCTGGCTATGGAGCACCTGGCCAACGAAAGCGTCGCCGCGCGGATCGCCAAGACGAATCAGTATACCGACAAGGAGATGATTCGCCGTGAGGGGCAGGATTTCTCGGTCGGCTCGGCCTGGCTCAAGTGCACATGGCGCTTCGTGCGCTTTTACATGGTCAAAGGCGGTTTCCGCGATGGCAAGGCAGGATTCGCCTATGCCGTGCTGAACGCATTCTATAAGTTCGCCACGGTCGCCAAGCTGTGGGAAAGGAAAGCCGGATAGGAATGGGCCGGTTCCCGTATGTCTTTACAGGAGTTTCTGCGCTTTGCCATGATGATACGAAGGACCGGGTTTCCCGATTTCGTCGAATCGTACGATCCGGTTCGGACGGCGCGGTGAAGGGATTTGCCGATACGGTCCGGGGTGCGGATGACAGCGATTTCCTAAAACGGGGGTGGGTATTCCGGTTTGCCTTCCCGATAGGAAGGCGTTTATTTCGTTTTCATTCGTTGTCCGCTACCTGTTGTAGTCCGTTTCGTTTTGGTTTCGGCGCCTGTCCGGTCGTTCGCATGGTTGCGGCTATTGTAACCGGAACCTGTCTTGCGGGGAACGGATTTCAGCAATTCCGGTTTTTCCCGTTCCAAATATTCGATGAAATAATCCTCGCGTGTTCCCCTCTTGTTCGGTTTTGGCTCGGCCAGATAATTCTCATATAAATCGGGATATTTCTCCAGCAGATCGTACAGGCAACCGCTGTCGAGAAGCCTGAATTCGCCGGTTTGCAGATTCCAGTAGCAACAATAGGGCTTTGCCAACCCGGAGGCCATCATACTGGCGAGAAAACCTCCGAAAAATCCGCCTCCGATACCTCCCTCTATTCCTACGTACAGCATGTGATTAGCCGGCCATGTCCAAAAAAATATCCGATCGCCGAATCGCTCGACCCGTCGGAACCGATTGCTCGGTTTTCCTATGCTTGTCGTCGAAAGATTAGCGTATAAGGAGTCTTCGAAGACAAGAAGATGGAGCTCGTTCGTTTTCAGTTTGTCGCGCAGTTCGTTGTCGGATAAGCCGGTTTTGTTTATGGAAACGAACAGTTGTCGTATCTTCGGGCTCGACCGGGGAAGCGTGTCGAAGCGTCCGTTCAGATAATCGTCGGCCGTGGCGAAGAACCGGACGGACTGCGCGTCGGCGGTCCGGCATGCCGTAAGGCAAAGTATCAGTACGATGAGCTTTTTCATAACGTTTCGTGTGGTATGTCGCTTCTGCGATTTCCGCTTCGGAAGCCCGTCCCCCTCGATTGTCGGTCCGTTCGCTCGACCGTTCGGGGAGCCTTTGCGCACGGGTGGCCGGCTCGTCCTCGTCAGATGCTTGGAAGCAATAATGGCTGTGGGCGGAATACGGCATGCCGAGGCAGGGGTTATTTGATCTCAGTCCCTTTTCCGAAAAGACTGTTTCTCGAAAAGATCGCCCGGGCTTCGGTTGCCGGACGAAAATCAAGGCCGTCCGCTCGTCCGTCCGAGATAGGCGTCGAAATAACCGTCGAGCGTTTCTTTCCTGTTCGGCTCCGGTTCGGCCAGGTAGTTCTCGTATAGGTCGGGATATTCCTCCAGCAGGTCGTACAGGCAGCCGCTGTCGAGCGCCCGGACTTCGCCGGTCCGCAGGTCCATATGGAACCAGTAAGGCAAATTCTCGTCCGGCAGTTCGTTCGACGCCGTGCCGTTTTCGGCGCGAATCGTCTCTTCGGGCAGCTTGGCCAAGTAGCTGGGTATCAACCGGCAGAATATCCTGTCGCCGATACGCTGTCCCGGAGCATAGCCCGAGCCGCGGGCCGGAAAGCGGCGACAGTTGACATAGAGCGAGTCGTTCCGTTCGATGAGTAACGTTTTGTTTTTCAGTTTGGCGATCAGGTCGAAGTCCTCGGTCACCGGTACGGGCCAGAGCAAAAGGCTCCGCACGTCGCGCGTATGCAGACTTTCGAACGGTTCGAAGCGAATGTCCGGAGCGATCTCGCCGCGCTTACACAGATAGTCTTCGGCCGTCGCATAAATGACCGAAAAATCGGTCATGGAGGGAATTGAGTCTTCCGTATGGCCGGCCGTTGCGATCGGCCGCTCAGGTATCGGAAGTTCCGGCTCGCCCCGGAGCTTCCGATACCTGTAAAGGTTCAGATAATCGTCTATCGTCGCACGGGATTCGGGCTCCTGCAGGCTCAGATAGCTTTTCAGCAGGTCCGGATAGCCGCCGATAATTCGGGTCATGACCTCGCGGTCGATCAGTTCTACTTTTCCGGTTTGCAGGTCCAAGCAAAAGTAGGGTACTTTATCCCGCTGTCTGTCGTAAGAGGCTGCGGCTCCTGCCAAGCCGAACATGGCCCAGTTGAAACCGACCGTAATTTTCTGTTCATTAGAAAAATTCCGAAATAATATGTATTCGCCAACCCGTTCTGCCGGAATACATTCAAAGGGACTGCTTCGAATTATCTTGTCATTCAAATAGGTCAGGCTCACGTAGAGCGTATCGCCGACGACGGCGAACACCGTTTCCTTGAGCGTTTTTTTCGTTTCCCGGTCCGTGCAGGCGAGCTTGTATCCGAAGCGTCCGAATACGGCTTCGTCGACGGGCGGTTTCAGATACAGGTCGGGCACGGTTTCGTACCGGTCGTTCCGGTAGTCGTCCAGGCTTCGGTAGATTTTGCCGCCTTGCGCCGCACTGCGTTGGGCGAGGCACAGCAACGCGAGCAGAAGAAGCAGATGTTTCATGATGCGGTATTTTAGGTTTCGGGTTCGTGTTTTCGGATGCCGTCAGGCAGGGACGGGTGCGGCCCGCCGGGACCGGACCCTCCGTCCGAGTCGGACGGCTCGATCTCTCCGGGTGCTTTGTCGCGTATCGGTACAGCGGCAGGATTTCCCCGTCGTTTCGGAAGCTTTCCGCCCGCTGCGTGCGGTCGGGACCGCCGTACTCCGTTCCGCGACTCTTCCGGGGGCGGGCGACCGGTCCGCCCCCGGAACGCAATTCGGACTGCGGAGCCGCTGCGAACCGGGTCCGGACTCGAGAGTCGGGATAACGGAAAGTATGGATGTCCGGGTCATAGGGGACGGGTAATGAATATGCGTTGGGGTCGATTCGGTTCCATAAATATATGTCTTTTAATCGACTGGTGCAATGAACCGGCAAAAAAATTCCGCTTGGCGCGGGCCGCCTGTCTTTTGGTCGGTTCGGCAAGACGGGAATCCCGTCCGGCGGTCGCCCGCTCCGGACTTCGGGGCCGGAGCTTCCGGTCGTGTCACGTTGGGATTCAAAATTTTTATGTTGCAGTATGATTCGGGTGGAGAATACGTTCCCTGAGAACGCTCTCGGACGACGGAATCGGTTGTATGGGAGGAAAACCGGCTGACGTGTCGGTCTCCGGGAGCGCGATCGGCGGGAATCCGGAGAGACCGTTTCCTCCGCCGGAAACGAAACCGGGGCGCGTCGTTTTCGGACGCGCCCCGGCAGGAATAAAATCGTCGTTCGGACTACTTCTCCTCGACCGTATCCGAGTAGTCCATCGCGGCGTAGCGCTTGTAAGTCTCGTAGCGCCACTGCGCGTTCTTTTCCGAAGCGGCGAACAGCTCTTTGGCCTCGTCGGGGAACGACTTGAGCAGGGAAGTGTAGCGTACTTCGCTGTGGATGAACTGCTGGAACTTGCTCCAGTCGGGCTCTTTCGAGTCGAGCGAGAACGGATTCTTGCCCTGAGCCTCCAGTGCCGGATTGAAGCGCCACAAGTGCCAGTAACCGCATTCGACGGCTTCCTTCTCGGTCAGCTGGGATTTGCCCATGCCGCCCTTGATGCCGTGATTGATACACGGAGCGTAGGCGATGATCAGCGACGGACCGTCATAAGCCTCGGCCTCCTTGATCGCGTTGAGGTACTGGTTGTGGTTGGCCCCCATCGCCACCTGTGCGACGTAGACGTAGCCGTAGGTCATTGCCATTGCGCCGAGATCTTTCTTGCGGACGCGCTTGCCGGCCGATGCGAACTTGGCGACCGCGCCGATCGGCGTGCTCTTGGACGACTGTCCGCCCGTATTCGAGTAGACCTCCGTATCCAGTACGAGGATATTGACATTCATCCCCGATGCGATCACATGGTCCAGACCGCCGAAACCGATGTCGTACGCCCAGCCGTCGCCTCCGAAGATCCAAGTCGATTTTTTGATCAGGTAGTGCTTCATTGCGAGGATCTGCTTGCAGACGTCGCAACCGCAGGCTTCCATCATCGGGATCAGGCGGGATGCTACCTCCTTGGTCGCCTCGGCGTCGTTCATCTTGTCGAGCCATTCCCGCATTACGCCTTTCAGCTCGTCGGAACATCCGGTATTGCCTTCGATGGCTTCCTTCATCAGCACGATCAGTCGTTCGCGCAGTTTCTCGATGCCGACGTGAATGCCCAAGCCGAACTCGGCGTTGTCCTCGAACAGCGAGTTGGCCCATGCCGGCCCGAAGCCTTTCTCGTTGGCGCAGTAGGGCGACGAGGGAGCCGATCCGCCGTAGATCGACGAGCAGCCCGTCGCGTTGGCGATCACCATGCGGTCGCCGTAGAGCTGCGTGATCGCCTTGATGTATGGCGTTTCGCCGCAGCCGGCGCACGCTCCGGAGAACTCGAACAGCGGCCGGGAGAACTGGCTGTTCTTGACGGTTTTCGTTTTGTCGACCACGGTATCCTTGTAGCCGACCTGGTTGTGCATGTATTCCCAGCGCTCGGCCTCGCCCTTGTCGAGCTGGCTTTCGAGCGGCTTCATCAGCAGAGCCTTGGTCGGGGCCGGGCAGACGTTCGCGCAGTTGCCGCAGCCCGTACAGTCGAGCGGCGATACCTGAATCTTGAACCGATAGGCTTTCGTCGCTCCGACGCCTTGTTTGGTTTCGGTGCCTGCCGGCGCGGCGGCGGCTTCCTCCTCGGTGAGCAGGAACGGACGGATCGCGGCATGCGGGCAGACGTAGGCGCATTGGTTGCACTGGATACAGTTCTCGGCCTGCCATTCGGGAACGTTCACCGCGACACCCCGCTTCTCGTATTGCGAAGTGCCGGCGTCCCACGTACCGTCCTCACGGCCGTCGAACGCGCTGACGGGCAGGTCGTCGCCCCGCAGGGCCTCGATCGGCTCGACGATGTTGCGGACGAATTCCGGCACGTCGCGTCCGACGGCCGGAGCCGGGTTCAGCGAGGCCCACTGCTGCGGGACTTCCACCTTGGTTACGTCGCCGCCCTTTTCGACGGCGGCGTAGTTCATGTTGACGATCTCTTCGCCCTTCTTGCCGTAGGACTTGTAGATCGCCTTCTTCATCTCTTCCTTGGCCGTCTCGTACGGAATCACGCCGGTCACCTTGAAGAAAGCGCTCTGCATGATCGTATTGGTCCGGCTGCCGAGTCCGATCTCGGCGGCGATCTTCGTCGCGTTGATGATGTAGAAGTTGATATGGTGCTCGGCCATATATTTCTTCATCGCATCGGGCAGATGCTCCTTGGTCGTCTCGGCGTCCCACACGCTGTTGAGCAGGAACGTGCCTCCGTCCTTGAGCCCCTTGAGCAGGTCGTACTTGCCCAGATACGACGGAACGTGGCAGGCCACGAAGTCGGGCGTGTTGACCAGATAGGGCGAGCGGATCGGCTTGTCGCCGAAGCGCAAGTGCGAGGCCGTGTAGCCGCCCGACTTCTTCGAGTCGTACGCGAAGTAGGCCTGGCAGTATTTGTCGGTCGTGTTGCCGATGATCTTGATCGAGTTCTTGTTGGCGCCCACCGTGCCGTCGGCGCCCAAGCCGATGAAGCGGGCCTCGAACGTGCCGGCGTTGTCGAGATGCAGCTCCGGTCCTACGGGCAGAGAGGTGAAAGTCACGTCGTCGACGATGCCCACCGTGAAGTGGTCCTTCGGCTCGTTGGCCTTCAGGTTCTCGTAGACGGCCAGCATCTGGGCCGGGGTCGTGTCCTTCGACGAAAGGCCGTAGCGTCCGCCGACGATCAGCGGAGCGTTTTCGCGGCCGTAGAATACCTCCTTGATATCCAGATACAGCGGCTCGCCGTTGGCTCCGGGTTCTTTCGTGCGGTCGAGCACGCAGATTCTCTTGACCGAAGCGGGCAGCACGTCGAACAGGTACTTCGGCGAGAACGGACGGTAGAGGTGAACGGTGACGAGACCTGCCTTTTCGCCCTTGCTGCGCATGTAATCGATCGTTTCCTTGATCGTTTCGTTCACGGAGCCCATGGCTACGATGACGTTTTCGGCATCCGGGTCGCCGTAGTAGGTGAACGGCTTGTACTCGCGTCCGGTGATCGCGCTGATCTGCTTCATCGCGTCGGCCACCATGTCGGGTATGGCGTTGTAGAACTTGTTCGAGGCCTCGCGGGTCTGGAAGTAGATGTCGGAGTTCTGAGCCGTGCCGCGCGTGACGGGGTTCTCCGGATTGAGCGCGCGCTTGCGGAAAGCGTCCAGCGCTTTACGGTCGAGCAGGCCAGCGAGCGCTTGCTCGTCGATCATCTCGATTTTCTGAATTTCGTGCGAGGTGCGGAATCCGTCGAAGAAGTGCAGGAACGGAACGCGCGAGCGGATCGCCACCAGATGGGCGACGCCGGCCAGGTCCATCACTTCCTGTACGCTGCTCGTCGCCAGCATGGCGAAACCGGTCTGGCGGGTGGCCATCACGTCCTGATGGTCGCCGAAGATCGACAGCGACTGCGCGGCCAGTGCGCGGGCCGAAACGTGGAACACGCCCGGCAGCAGCTCGCCGGATATCTTGTACATGTTCGGAATCATCAGCAGCAGTCCCTGCGAGGCCGTGAACGTCGTAGTCAGCGCGCCGCTCTGCAGCGAGCCGTGCACCGCTCCGGCGGCTCCGGCCTCCGACTGCATTTCGACAACCTTGACCGTTTCGCCGAAAATGTTCTTGCGGCCGCTGGCCGCCCACTCGTCGACGTACTCCGCCATGGTGGACGACGGTGTGATCGGATAGATCGCAGCCACTTCGCTGAACATGTATGCGATGTGGGCCGCCGCGTAGTTTCCGTCACAAGTAATGAATTTTTTCTGTGCCATCTTCGTAAGTAAGATTTTGGAAATTCCTATTGATTTTTCCCTTCGCTCAATTTTGCGCAAATATACGGCGATTATTTTAAAACGGGTAATTTTCCACTTTTTTCATTATGATTTGTCAAAATTTATATTATTTTTGCCCGCCGACCGGAAGGGGTGCAGCAATGATGCCGGCCCTCGTACGGGAAGGACGATTGACTGGTTTCGCTATGCGCTATCTGGGCCGTTTGGTGGCATATCTGGCCGTTTTTTTCATCACGTTCTCGCTCGGCTACACGCTGTTGTTGCGGTGGGTTCCGGTGACGCTCACGCCGCTCAAGGCGATCCGTCTGGCGGAGCATCTGCCCGAGGAGGGGCTTCGGGTGCGCTCGAACTGGGTTCCGCTGCGGAAGGTGGCCATGCCGATGGTGCGCGCCGTGATCGCCACCGAGGACAACCATTTCCTCTCGCACCGGGGATTCGACTGGGACGCGATCGACCGGGCGCTCGACGAGAACCGCGAGGGAAAGCGGCTGCGGGGCGGCAGTACGATCTCGCAGCAGACGGCCAAGAACGTGTTTTGCCTGCCTGCCCGCACATGGCTGCGCAAAGGGGTCGAGGCGTGGTTCACCGTACTGATCGAGACTTTCTGGAGCAAGCGGCGGATCATGGAGGTTTATCTGAATGTCATAGAAACGGGCCGCAACATGTACGGAGTCGAGGCTCCGGCCCGCGGCGTGTACGGCAAGACTGCCGCCGAGCTGAACGCCTACGAGGCCTCGATGATAGCGACCGTACTGCCCAATCCGCTCCGCCGCGACATGGCCGCTCCGTCGGGCTACATGGTGCGCCGGGCTGCCCAGGTCCGCTCGCTGATGGGCAAGCTCGGTCCGATCGAATTCGACCGTCCCGAAGGTGGAAAAGATAAGGACTGAGTGCCAGTCCGGGACGCTCGTCCCGTTTTGAGATCCCGTTCCGTCCGTATCCTGAATGTTTTTTTCTCGACTTGCGGAGCGTTATCCGTGAAATTTTCGTATATTTATTTCGAGAATTGCCGTCTCTGAATCGAATCCTAATTATTCCGACCGTTATGATTTTATCCAAATCCGATTTGCAGCGATATCTGGAGCTCGACCGCCGCGCTTTGGGAATCCGGCGGGCCAAGCGGCCGCCCCTGACCGGCTACCGGGTCTGGAAATTCCAAGTGGCCTTGCGCAAGCACGAGTATTACGCGAATACCGGCCGTTCGCTTTTCGGCCGGATTATGAAAAAGTTCTGGGGCGCCGTACATGAAATTTACGGCGTCCGGCTCGGCTTTTCTATTCCGATCAACGTATTCGGTCCCGGATTGCGGATCAACCATTACGGTCTGATCGTCGTCAATCCGAAGGCGCGCGTCGGCGCCTTTTGCGACATTCATCAGGGCGTCAATATCGGGGAGGGTTTCGGGAAAGACGATGTCCCCGAGATAGGCGATCATGTCTATATCGGCCCAGGAGCCAAGATTTACGGCCGGATCCGGATTGCCGACCGGACCGCCGTCGGCGCCAATGCCGTCGTGAACAGGTCGTTCGAGCGGCCCGACACGACGATCGCCGGCGTTCCGGCCCGGCAGGTGGCCGACAGAGGCAATCCGTACGAGCACTGATCGCCGTCTGGGTATTTCAGCCGTGTTTCGATGCCGTGGCTGTTCGACCGTTTTTTGTTCAGGATAAAGTTTTTATGAAGCGGGATATCGGAATCTGATGTCCGTCCGTTCGTTGTGCGTTCGGGAACGGTCTTTCTGCTTCTTTGTTCACGACAGAATAACCGGCCCGCGATATGTCGGTCGGGAATCTTTACGGAAGTACGATTTGGGGGTTCTTTCCCGAAGCATATGCGTACAGGCTCGGGTCTGGCATGTCTGTCTTTGTTGAAATTGTCTTAGCGGAATATCCGAGGCCGGCGGTCGATCGGCCTCCTACGCTTTTCGTTTTTGTAAATGGGAGTGCCCGTGTCTGGGAGTTTGCTTTGTGTGACCACTATAAGATTTCCCGAGGAATCTCGTTGTTGGAAGTCTCCTTGTAGCATTTTGATTGTCGAATAACCGTCAAGCAGCGGCTTGTTCAAGATGAACCGGGCACAGTCCTCAGGCCGGGTCGCATAGTCCGCGTACTTTTCCAGACAGTCGTCCACCATGGCCCGCCAGCGGGCGAGGCTGTCATTTTTTTCGACGAGGACCGATATCGTAAAAGAATAAGTCATTTCTTTTACGAATTTGCGAATTTCTGCTTCATAAGTTTTGAATAAAAGAGCTTGAGTCCCGAGGGCATGGTCCGTTGTTTCCGTTGCTTCTTGTAGTTTGAATCGTAATAATCGGGCACCGACTTCGTGCAAGTCGAATATGATTTGTTCGTGCGCAATCCCGGCCGTATCGTTATGTATGATATAAGAATCCCCTTTTTCGAATGCAGGGACGACATATATTTTTTCACCGTGTTCTCTTGTCCATTTTTTTCTTTTAGGCGCGTCCGCCTGTGTCCATAAACCGACGGACGCTACGCAACCGATACGACAAGAGTCGTACATATATTTATTTAATTCCGACAGCGAATCGCTTTTCTGAAAGTCGGCCGGGGTCAGCGGCCGGTCGGGTTGCCAGAAAACGTAGAGATCGGTCTCGGTCGGATAGTCGTCTTGCGCGAGGGCGGGCGAACAGGCGTAAAGGACCGCCAGGGCGAAATACAGATACTTTTTCATGACGGGAAACGGTTTGTCCGGAAGATGTTTTCGTAAAGATAAGTAAAATTTGCCGGCCCCGTTCTCTTTCGTTTCCGTTTTACGATGGATTTCGGACTGTCCCGGGGCATTGCGGCATGTTTCCGGATGCCTTCGTAGCGAGGCGTTGCGGCGACGGCAGTCGTAAAGCCGCCTCGCTGCCGTTGCGCCGGGGATGCTCCCGGCCTATGCGTCCGTGCGGCGTTGCCGGATCAGGGCCGCGACCGTCAGCAGCGCGAAGGCCGTTACGGCGGCGAAGACAGTCGCGGCGGCGTATCCCGGCCGGAATCCTCCCCCGTAGCTGTGCATGCCGCCGAGGAAGTAATTTACGCCGAAATAGGTCATCAGTACCGCAGCGAATGCCCACAAGGTGTAGGCATGGAAAAAAAGCGGTCTGCGGAACCGGGCGAGGCTTCGCTCGTGCAGCGGCAGCGCGTAGACGATCAGCGTGATCAGCGCCCAGACTTCTTTGGGATCCCATCCCCAGTAGCGTCCCCATGACGCATTGGCCCAGACGGCCCCGGTGAAAATGCCTGCGGTCAGCAGGAATACGGCCGGATAGAGCAGCAGCCGTCCGAAAAGCCGGAGTCTCGCCAGCGTCCGCGACGTTCGCTCCGCCGTTCCGGCCCGTGCCGCCGCTGCCAGCGCGAGCGCCGCGGTTCCGTTCAGCATCAGCAGGCCCAGCAGCGCGTACGACACCATGATCAACGAGACATGCAGACTGAGCCAGGGCGAGCGCAGCACGGGCACGAGCGGCGTAATCTGCGGATTGGCCATGCCCAGCGAGGCGACCAGCAGCGCGAATCCCGACATCAGCAGGCCCGAGGCCGCCGCGATCGGAAAGCGGCGGCCGATTCCGAGCGCGAGGAGCGACAGACACCACGCGACGAAAATCATCGTCTCGTATCCGTTGCCCAGCGGCAGGTGCCCGGCGGCGTAGCCCCGCAGCGCCATCGAGACGGTCAGCAGGACGGCCGTTCCCGCCAAGGGCACGAGCGACAGACGCTCGATCCGGCGATTTCGCCTGCCCGAGGCGAGACTCCATACGAAATATGCGAATGCCAGCAGTCCGCAACAAAGGTCGATCCGGTAAAGCCACGGGACCGCGTTGAGCCGGTTGTACAGCAGCTCGGCCTTCAGCCGTCCTTCCGGCAGAAACCCGGCGGCTCCCCGTTCCCGCTGGAAAGCGGCCGTTTTGTCGATCAGGCCGCGCAGTCCGTCGCTGTCGCCGTTGCGGACGGCTTCGTACATCAGCGGGAAAATGCCCTTGATGAAAACCGAGTCGCCTTTCGGAAGCGCCCGTACCGGCTCGGTCGGCGCATACCACTGCGTTCCGTTCTCCCCCTGTTCGGGAAACAGCCGGAGCACCCTGCCCGACTGAATCATGGCGATCAGCTGGATTTTCTCGTCCGCTTCGGCGAAAGCCCGATGCGCCGGGTCGCTGCGGTCCGCTCCGTGCCGGATCGCTTCGGCGAGCCGGTAGCTCCGCCCCGGGCCGAAGAAGTCGGTCAGCGCGGCCGTCGCCCCCGAGCCGAGAAGCTTCCGCACCGTATCCTGCTTGATTCGGATCATCGGCTCGTGCTGCCACTGTTCGGGGAAGAATATCCAGCCCGCGAGCACCTGCTCGGCCGTATATTTTCCGTAAGTGGGCTTCCCGCAGATTTTGACCGTAAGGTCGCGGGCGAATGACTGGACCGGAGCCACCCGGCCGCCGTACAGCATCCGCAGCCGGCCCAGCGCGTCGGCGGTCTCCCGGTCCAGCGTTGCCGGCGCTCCGGCCGATGCGCCGCAGCACACCGAGGCGAAAAGCAGCAGGCAGCCCCCCCGCTTCAGCAGCGGATGGCGCAGCAGTCGGCGGAAGCCCGACCGTTTCGAGCACAGCGTGCCGATCATCGAGACGCCGAGCAGCAGATAGCCCGCATATGTGACCGGAATGCCGTAGGGGTCTCGGTTGACCGACAGGATGCTGCCCCGCATGTCCTCGTCGAAAGAGGTCTGGTAGAGGCGGTATCCGTCGCGCGACAGGATGCGGTTCATCGATACGACGGCCGGCCGCGGCCCCCGGGAATCGACGACCGTCAGCAGGCTCCGATAGTCCGCCGGCGCCTGCGTGCCCGGATAGCATTCGATCTCGAACCGCTCGAGCCGCAGCGAGAACGGCAACGGCCGGGCTTCCCCTCCGGTTTCCGGCCGGAAGCATGCCGTTTCCGTCCTCTCGCGCAGATGAACGTATCCTTTCTGCGAGGTGGCGAAAGTCAGCAGGGCTCCGAGCAGGATCAGCCCGAGGGAAAGATGCAACACGACCGCCGCCCGCTTCCCCGGTCCGATCCGGACGACCGCGACCGGCAGCGCGGAAGCTGCGATCAGAGCCCACCATGCCGCGAACCACCCCGTGCGGTAGATATGCCGCGCGGCGAATTCGCTGCCTTCGGTCTTTTCGACGAAAGTAGCGGCGGCCAGACAGACCGCCATGCCGATCAGCAGTGCGAAGGCGGTCCGCCCGAGCGCCTTTGTCGTTCGCGGATACAAGGCCGGTCGGTGTTAGAGCGGCGCGAAGGCCGGATTTTCGTCCTCGAGGACGGCGATGCATTCCGTTTCGATCAGCCAGCCGGGACGGCAGACCGGCGCATGCACGAACAGCCGGGGAACCGCTTCGTAGCGCAGCTCGAATATTTTTCGCACGGCCGGATAGTCGGCCGGGTCCCGCAGGTAGACGATCATCTGGGCCAGGTCGGCGGCCGAGGCTCCCGCCTCGGCGAGCAGCGCCTCGACGTTCTCAAGCATCCGGACGGTCTGTCCCTCGATGTCCTGCGGCGCGACGATCTCGCCCCGGTTGTCGATGCTGGCCGTGCCCGACAGCAGAATATGGCTCCGGTCGCCGTAGCGGACCCGGACGCCGCGCTCGAACGTGACTCCGTACTCGTAGGTGGGGTTCAAGTGGTCCTTCGCGTGCAGATAAACCTGTTGGCCGGGACGCAGTCCTTTGACGGCGTATGCGTCGAGCAGTACCAGACGGTTCGGATCGGCATGGCGCCCTTCGATGCCGGTACTGGCGATGTAGTGGGTTTGCGGCGTCAGGCCGTGATGCTCGAAAAGCTCCCGACGCGCCCGTACGACGCCCGCATAGTTGACATCGACGTTCTGCACGAAAAACCATGTCCGCACGCAGTCGTTCTCCAGCGTGCATCCGAACTGCCCGAGCCGTTCGGCGTACCGGTCGAGCAGCGTTTCGGTTTGCCGGGCCGAATCTCCGTCGGGCGAGGAGCCGTAAGCGGTCCAGATATGGCGGTAGCCGTTGTGGTCGGCCGTGACTCCGCCTTCGAAAGGCGCGACCTGTCCGTCGGCGAGCGAAAGCAGGTAGACCCACAGGGCGACCTTGCCGCCGTCCAGAGGGGGTTGCTGCACGACGGAAGTCGCACAGGGGGGATAGGGCTTCTCGCCCGAGCGGAGCGCGTCGATCTGATTGGCCGCGTCGCTCAGAAAGTAGCGCTTGAAAACGGGACAGAGTTCTCCGCCGTAGCTCGACAGCAGGTAGAAATAGGCGGCACGGATGTCGCCGAGCTGCTTGGCCAGCGGAGCTTCCGTGTCGGTGACATGCAGTACGGCATGGCATTCGCGCATGCCGCATGGACGGTCGAAATATCCTATTTCGATGCGTACATTGCTATAAAACAGTATTTTGCTTGAGAAACACATAGGCATAAGGTTAGTTTTGCGGACACCCTTTCTCGATCCAGATTCTGAGCAAGTCGATGTCCTCGCTTCGCGTGACGAATCCGGTATGCGGCGGAGAGCTGATCGCCTCCTGCGAGGTCAGCGCGTCGAGCAGAAAGCTGCCCTCGGGGTCCGAAGGTTTGACGCGCAGCTTGTCCGAGAGCGTCGAAGCCGTGCCGACCAGCGAGCGGTAGCTGTTTCCCTCGGTCAGCAGCAGTCCTCCCGCGCCGCTCTCGCCCTGATGGCAGGAGACGCAGTTGTACTGCTGGAAGACAAGCCGCTGGATGCGGTCGTATTCCAGCAGGTCGATCTGTGCGGAAGGCAGGTCGATATCCGACGTCCGGTCGTCGTCGAGCGCGTATTCGAAAAACGTGTAGACGACCTGACGGCCCGAGTTGGTCATGCACAGGCGGACCGAGCACGCGTCTTCCGGCACGTTCTCGATCGACAGCTCCACCTTGTTTCCGTCGGCCGGCTTAAGCACGTTCACCGACGAGAGGGCCGACGTTCCTCCTTCGCCGAAAGCACCGAAGATCAGGTCGTACTCTCCGGGAAAGACTTCCGGATTGAGCAGCTCGAACGTCCCGCGCACGGAGACTCCCTCCGTCGTGGCTTGGTGCGACTCGTAAATGTCCCCGCTGTCGCAGCGGACCGTCGTGCAGAGCAGCAGCGCCAGCGCGGCCGCCCGCAACGGGCGGCGGTATGTTCCGTTCATCTCGATGATTCCGTTAGTCCGTTAGAATGAGAACTGAAGCATGACGGTGGCCGAATGCTGGGCCAGCCCCAGATCGTCCAGCTCGCGTGCGTCCTGCGTCGCGTGTCCCCACCGGCCGAGGAACTGATACATCGCCTGCAGCTTCAGGTTATAGCCCATGATGTAATAGTTCAGTCCGACGGCCGGCATGTTCAGGAAGCCGTCCGTATCGGTCGAGTTCCGGTCCATGAAGTCCCAGCGCAGCGCAGGTTGCAGTTTGGGAGTCACGAAGTAGCCCACTTGGGCGTATCCGCCGATATAGCGGTAAGTATGGTTCACGCGCTGGCGCTTGACCAGATCGGAGCTCAGATAGTAGGCTTCGGCGCCCAGATAGAGCCGGTTCTTGAGGTAGGTGAACTCGAATCCGAGCCGCAGGTCGTTGGTCGTCTGCCAGTTGGCCTCGACGTTGTACGAAGCCGACAGCGCGAACATGATCTTGTCGTTGTGCAGGTCGTCGATTCGTCCCTGATGCGCGGGAATCGGGCCCTTGGGCATGAAGGCCACCCGGGCCGCATACAGCAGCGAGGGGATGCCCAGATCGTCGCTGAGCGTCTTCTGCGCCATGTTCACGTCGATTCCCGTGCCGTTGAACACGCCCACGTTATATTCCCATTTGCCTCCCAGCAGGCCGTGCATCATCACGCCCAGATCGAATCCCGTGGCGATCGTCGGCGGGGTCGAGTTCAGGCTGCGGTCCATGTAGACCGACGAGGTCAGCGAGGTGGGCAGCACGGGGAAAAGCGTTTCGCCCAGCGTGACCAGATAGGCCTGGCTGAACGGCGTCTTGAACTTGCCGACGCGGAAGCGGATCTGATCCTTCAGATTCACGTCGACCCACGCCTGCTGCAGCAGCGCGCCTCCGCTCTTGGCCGCGTTCAGCGTCAGGTTGAACGTCAGCTTGTTGAACGCCCGGCCCGAAATGCCCAGAATGGCGTAGGGAATCTCGAAGCCGCTGTTCGCTACGTTGTCCTGATCGTCCAGCCCGAGCTGCTCGTCGTCGTACCAGTTGAACTTGCCGGCCGTCTGGAGCAGCACGTAGGGCTTGAGCATGAAATCGCCCGCGCGCGTCTCGAAGCTGAATCCTTTCTTGCCTCCCATCGGGATCACGGCGCTTTCGATGTATTTGTCCGCCTCGTTGTACGGGTCCTCGTGGCGGTGTTTCGCGACCTGAGCCGTCGCCGAGGCCGTTGCCGCGAACAGGGTCAGTAATAGTATGATTTTGATCTTCATGTCGTTGTGTTCGGTTGTCTTTTACAATGATTCGAGGAACTTGATCAGCGCGTCGCGGTCCTCGCGCGACATGCGGGCGAACAGCTCGCGCGACACGGCGCCCTCGCCTCCGTGCCACATGATCGCCTCTTTGAGGTTACGCGCCCGGCCGTCATGCAGGAAATAAGTGTGCTGGTTGACTTTCTGCTGGAGGCCGATGCCCCACAGCGGAGTCGTCCGCCACTCGCATCCCTGCGCCAGCCCCGAGACATAGTGGCTGTCGAGGTCGGGTCCCATATCGTGCAGCAGAAAGTCGCTGTACGGGTGGATCGTCTCGCTCGCGAGCCACGGAAGCCGCGTGCCGCCTATCAGCGCCGGAGCGTCGGCACGCGTGTGGAGCGTCGGCACGTGACACAAGTCGCAGCGGGCGCGGTAAAACGCCTGCTCGCCCTGCTGGACGATCGGATCGTCGACGTTCCGGCGCGCGGGAACGCCCAACGTGTGGAGATAGAAGTCGACGTTCTCCATGTCGTGCGTCGAGATCTGAATGCCGTAGTGGCTGTATCCGAGCATTTGGGACTGGCCTTCGGCCACCTCCAGCGGATAGCGGTCGTTCGTGACGCCCAGATCGGACGAGAAACCGAGCTCGATGGTCAGGTCGGCGTGCTGAGCCTTGTTGCCCGAAATGCCGATATATTGCTTGCCTCGCTCGGTGATGTAGTTCAGGCGGCCCGAAATGCCGTATTCGGGATAGTTGCTGCGCCGTGCGAGTTCTTCGAGCTCGGTCGGGTCGAGCGCCATCATCTGCCCCATACCGACGTGCCGCAGCGGAATCCGCACGTCGACGATCAGGTCCTCGGCGGCGATGCTGTCGGCATACCACTCCGAAATCGTGTAGGTCGGCGTCAGCAGCGAGTATTCCTCCCCGTCGTGGAACGTATAGGTTTTCTCCGAATAGGTTACGCCGAGCTTGCCTTCCGGCTCGACTCCGGTGATCGCCTGATCGTGCAGCACGCGTCCGTAGTTGCGGAAGAATCCGCCGTTCTTTTTCGTGATGTAGATCAGGTGCGACGAGAATCCTCCGCTGCCGGTTCCGCCCTCCGAGTAGAGCGTCGGGTAGGTTCTTCCGGCGTTCGAGTGGCAACTGCCGCACGAGGAGCCGGCATACAGAGGCCCCTTGCCGCCCTGCGCCGGATCGTCTCCGCTGACGCGCGGATTGTCGTACAGCGCGTCGCCTTGGTAGAACCGCGTGCTCAGATTGCCCGTCACCCAATCGGCCGGCGTGTCGTAGGCCGATACGCCCGACTGGAACACGGTCGACTTTCCGGCCGACAATGTCCGCGAGTCGGCCACGTTGCCGTACTCGTCGAGTATCTCGTAATAATCTCCGTCCGTACAAGCGGAAAGTGCGACGACGCATATCAGCGCCGTCACACAGACCGATTGTTTTCTTTTAAGAGATGCAGACATAAACCTTATATGGTAAATAGTTTATTCTCTTGCCGGGCTTATTCATTCGGCGAGCACCTTTCGGTTCTGCCCGTCCTTGAACAGCAGCAGCTCGATGGTATGGAAGCCGCGGACCGATTCGCTGCCGATCGCTCCGATGTAGTCGTCGACGCTCGACAGGTTCTTGTTGGTTATGATCGTGGCGATGTCCTCCTGGTCCAGCGGCCAACTGTCCATCGACGGGTCGAAGCCGAGCCCCGTCTCTTCGCCGGCAGGGCCGAACAGCACGGCCTCGCTCTGTTCCCAAGGCACGCGCATCGTTCTCCACGCCGTGCAGGCGGCGTCGACCTTGCTCTGGTTCCGGTTGTCGGCTTGCAGGGCGACCATCGCGTTGTAGAGTGCCCATGCCTTTTCCTTGAGATCCTTGTAGGTCGGCGTAACGACCTGATCGGCGTACTGGGTCAGAATGGCGGTGAAGTCGTAGTCTCCTGCGTTCTCGAACAGGCCGAGCAGCGAACCTTCGGTCAGCTCGGTCAGGTCGGAGCAGGCGGTGATCGCCGCATCGACTTTGCTTCCGGTCAGGTTATTGCGGAAAGGCGCCTGCATGCTCTTGATCGCGTTGTAGGCTCCGTCGATCGCCGCCGTCATCCGGGCGTCCAGATCGGCGTCCTGGCTTTTGACATAGGCCGAGATGCTGTTCGCGTCGGCCGGGTCTCCGATCGCGCCGCGGCGGCCGGCATAGCCGTTCTTGATGCTGATGATGTTATCCGAGTAATCGGTGATCGAGTTCCAACTGTACCACGACTCGACTTGCAGCACGGCCTCGTTCGTCTGTCCGCTCAGCGCGAGCGAGTTCGGGTTTCCGATCTTCGACGAGCCGACCTCGTTCGAGATGTTGGCGAAACCGTCGACCAGAATCGTTCGGATCGCATCGACTCCGCTGGTAAACTTGTCGTTACCCTCGCTGGCCGTCCTCATGTACTGGGCGTAGCCGTCGGCGCCGACGATCGTGTTCTTCGAGAAGAAATCGCGTCCGATCCTGTTCCAGTCCTCGTCGGGAATGCCCGACGGTCCGTTCCACGAGGCCCACAGGCCGACGCAGTCGTCGAGCAGCTCGGACGATACGGCCGTCGCGTAGTTGATCCATTCGGGAGTCATTGCGTATTCTTCGAGCTTCGAGGCGTTGCTGCTGCCGCCGCCACCGCCGCCATCGCCCTCGTTCTTACTGCATCCTGTCGCTCCGAGCAGCGCGGCCAGTGCGACCGTGCCCATCCATCCTTTCGTTTTCATTGCGTGCATGTTTATTTGATTTTTGTACGATAATTAATGTGATCTTGCCATGAGGTCCGTTCCGCTGCCCTATTTCGAGCCGAACCAGCCCGAATAGGCCACCGTCAGGCCGAACGTGTCTTCGCTGTTGTACTTGTTGCCTCCGATCCGGCGGTACGAGTAGTCGAACTTGATGACCAGATCGCGCAACGGCAGGTAATTGAGGCCTACGGTGAACACGTCGCGCTTGTAGCGCGGCAGCTCTTGCGCGCCCCGGTCGATTTTCTGCCCCGTGTTGTAGTATTCCCACCGGACGAACGGGAACAGTCGGTTGCGGGTATTGGCCCACGACAGCACGTCGTACCCGACTTCGGCCCCGTAGGCCATTGCGGCCTTGCCGAACGGCGTGATCGGATAGCCCGTGTTGTTGAAGTACTTGCGGTTGATGTCGTAGATCGCCTTCGCGTCCGATACGGTTCCGTAGACGAAGTTGGCCCGCGCGATCAAATTGCGCCCCAGGTACTGGGCGTCGAACGACCCGATGGCCACCGTTCCCTTCACTCCGCTCATCGCGTAGGGCTTGGACGAATTCTTCGCCGTGTTGCCGCAGTAGCCCGACACAGCCAGTCTCAGGTTGCGTATGCCCGAGTACTCGACCCGCGCGGCTACGGCCGGATTGGTCATCTTGGATACCTCGAATATCTTCTGGCGGCCGCTGCCGATCCAGTTCTCCGACGAGAATCCGTTCGGGTCGAGCCCGCTGACGAGCATGGCCTCGTACCGGAAGTCTCCCAGATAGCCCAGTACGGCGATTCCCGTTTCGTGCCACGTGGACGGCAGGATCGCCGTTTCGCTCTCGGGACGGACCGTTCCGAAGAAGAGCGTCGGTTCGTGGTGGGAGTTCGTCAAACCGACCGGAACGATCATATGTCCGATTCGCAGGTTGAAGGCGTTCGAGAAGTGCTTCGTGATGTGAAGCTGTTCCAGCGCGACCTCGCCTCCTTTTTCGATTTCGGTTTCGATTTCGCCGCCCTCCTTGTTATGCTCGATTTCCATCGTCGCCCCGGTTCCTCCGTTCTCGAACTCGATCTCGGTGCCCAGGTACCAACCTCGGCCGAAGTGGTAATCGAACGCGAACACGGCGCGCGGCAGCGAAACCTCCGCCCGGTTGTCGCGCGTGGCGCCGACGGGGTTCGTATAGCGGTTCGTGCCGTATGTCATGTATTGGAACAGGATTTCTCCGTATCCTCCGACGCGGTATTTTTTGAAATTCCATTCGAACGGCACGGGCCTCGCGGCCGAATCGGCATTCTGCCTCTGTGCCGATGCCGGGCAGACGCTTATCATGCTCCAACAGGCGAGCATGGACGACAATAAGTAGACGTTTTTCATTTCCAGCGTTTTAATCGCTGCAAAATTAGACCGGTTCGCATGGGCCGGCAATCCCCATTATTCAGTAAAAAACCGGGATCGGATACCTATAGTTCGGGATTTCATATTGATTTTCAGTCGTTGACCGGTCCGACGAGGAGTTTTTCCGGGCGGAGGCCCAGATTCGGGCAGCCTCGTCGCGGGGATGCGAAGGCTCGCTTTCCGTTCGACAGGAAAGTCCGGACCGTTCCGGGGCGCTTTCGGGCCGCCGGGGAAGCGGTTTCCGAAACGACGGGCTGCTGTCGGGCTCTTGAACTCGCGGCTTATCGTCTTGCCGGAGAAATCGGACGCGCCTTTCGTATTCGGAGAATTCGCCGGCCGGGTCGCAGTCGTCGTTGCCTGCCGCGCGGAGAACCGGCCGGAACGATGAATCTCGACTTGTCTCCGGACCCTTTGACGATAGTCCGTCCCGGGCGGCGATAGCCGCTCTCCGCAGGCGAGCCGAGAGGACAGAACTCATCCGAGATGCCGCTTCCGGTTCCGTATCGCGCTGTTTTTAGGTCCGTTCGACTCCGAATGGCTCAATTATTGCTCCCAGACGGATTCCGGCCCGGCCGCTCGCGTTCCGTGCCGGGAAATCGCGGCCGTCTTCGGGGATGGCCCGGCCGGACCGTAAATGACAATAACCGTTTGAAATGTTGAAGTACATCGTATGTTGCGGCATGGCTCTCTGGCTCGTTCACGGGGCGGCGCGCAGTCGGGGCGGGGAGATCGAGCTGAGTCTCGGACAGTCCGTGGAAAGGCTCCGCGAGAAGAACCTGAGCCTGCAGATCGCCGACCGGGCGATCGATTGGGCCCGGGGAGAGCACCGGCGCGTGAGCTCTTTCTGGTACCCTTCCGTCAGCGTGACGGGAGCCTATCTGCACATGGCCAACCGGATCGAGGTCGAGCAGCCGTTGAGCCGGTTCACCGATCCGGCCAAGGATTTCATCCACTCGATCCTGCCCGACGACCAAATCATTTCGGGCCTTCTGGACCATATCGGCACCTATACCCTTCGCTTCCCGCTGGCTCCGCAGGATGTGGCGACGATCGACGCGAACGTGACCTGGCCGGTGTTCGCCGGGGGAAAACGAATCTATGCCGGCCGGATCGGCCGGACGATGGTCGAGGTCGCCGAGGTAAACCGGGCTCAGGTCGGGGCCCAAATGCAGACGCTGCTCGTCGAGAGCTATTTCGGGTTGCGGCTGGGCATGAGCGTGGTTGAGGTCCGGGAGCAGACGTTGCGCGCGCTCGAGCGACATTACCGCGACGCGTTGAAGCTCGAGGCGAGCGGCATGATCAACAAAGCCGACCGGTTGTTCGTCGAGGTGAGCATGGACGAGGCCCGGCGCGCGCTCGAGACGGCCCGCAAGGACCTCGATGTCGCGCAGAGCGCTTTGAAGGCGCTGATTCGGATCGACTCGGCGGTCGACGTGCGGCCCGTCTCCCCGCTTTTCATCAACGATACGCTGCCGTCTCCGGAACGGTTCAAGGCTCTGGCCCGAGACAACAGCTATGCGCTGAACCAACTCGGGCTTCAGAGCGACGCGGCCGAGAACGAACTCCGCATGAGCCGCACGGGTTACGCTCCCGAAATCGCGCTCTTCGGCAAGCATACGCTTTATTCGCACGGCATCCGGAAAAACCTGCTTCCGCGCACGGTCGTCGGTGCCGGATTCACATGGACGCTGTTCGACGGCCTGGCCCGGGAGAAAAAGATAGCTCAGGCGAAGATCGCCCGGCAGACGCTCGGGCTGAGCAGCAGTCAGGCCGAAGACGACATCGACGTGGGAGTGGACAAGCTCTGCGCGCAGATAAGCAACGCGCTGAGCAGCGTGGCGGCCCTCGGCACGACGATCGATCTGAGCAGGGAGCTGGTGCGCATGCGCCGCAAGGCTTTCGCCGAGGGGATGGCTACGTCGACCGAGGTCGTCGATGCCGAGGTGATGCTCTCCAAGGCACGGATCGCCGTGTTGCTGGCCTATTACGAATACGACGTGGCGCTGGCCAATCTGCTGTCGCTTTGCGGCGCGCCCGAGCGCTTCGAGCGTTACAGCCTCTGCGGACGGACCGAGTCGCATCTTTTCGGTCCTGACGGCCTGTACGGCGAGAACGAAAACGATTAAACGAATCGAGCGATTATGGATAAGACGAAAAAATACCTGGCCTTTTCGTTCGTCATGGTGCTGGTAGCCGTGACGATCGTTTCGGTGATCGGGATGATTCTGCTGGACCGCAAACCGGTCGTATTGCAGGGACAGATCGAGGCGACCGAAATACGGATCTCCGGCAAATTGCCCGGACGGATCGACCGTTTTCTGGTCGAGGAAGGAGAGCGCGTGGCTGCGGGCGACACGCTGGTGGTGATCAACAGCCCCGAGGCGCTGGCCAAGTACGAGCAGGTGCAGGCGCTCGAGGACGTGGCCGTTTACCAAAACCAGAAGATCGACGACGGAACGCGTCGGCAGATCGTCGAATCGATGAAGCAGCTATGGATCAAGGCCAAGGCCGACCTGAAGCTGGCCCGGACGACCCGCGAACGGATCGAGTCGCTTTACCGCGACAGCGTCGTCACGTCGCAGCGCCGCGACGAGGCGGAAGCGCTTTATCAGAATGCGTTGGCCGGCGAGCGGGCTGCCTACGAGCAGTACCGAATGGCTCTGGACGGGGCCCGGAAACAAGACCGCGAGAGCGCCCGCTCGATGGTCGACGTGGCTCGCGGAGCCGTGGGCGAGGTGACGGCCCTGCTGCAGGACGCGCGGCTTACGGCGCCCGAGTCGGGCGAGATCGCGGCCGTCTATCCCGAGCGGGGCGAGCTGGTCGGGGCAGGCACTCCGATCATGAGTCTCGTCGTGCTCGAAGACGCGCATGCGGTGCTGAACGTGCGCGAGGACCTGATGCCGCGTTTCCGTATGGGCGGGACGTTCCGGGCCGACGTACCCGCGCTCGACCGGCGGGGAGTCGTCTTCCGCGTATACTACATCAGCCCGCTGGGCAGCTATGCCACCTGGCGCTCGACCAAACAGGCGGGCAGCTACGACTTGCGCACCTTCGAGCTGAAGGCGAGGCCCGAGCCGGCGGTCGAGGGCCTTCGGCCGGGCATGTCGGTGCTGGTCAACCTGAGCGAACAGCCGTAGCGTATGGAGAGGATGCGGGAAACGGGCTTTGCGGCCGTACTGAGGCGCGAGCTCCGGCGGATGGTTTCCCGCCGGCTCTATTTCGGCGTGTGCGTCGCGTTGCCGTTGTTCTGCATTCTGTTCATGGCGACGATCTTCGGCTCGGGCCAGATGGAGCGCATTCCGGTCGGCGTGGTCGATCTGGACTGGACGGCTTCGTCGCGCAGCGTCACGCGCACCGTCGAGGCCGTGCCTACTTTCCGCGTGAGCGGACATTACGCCGACGAGCAATCGGCCCGGACGGCGACGCAGCGTAAGGAAATTTACGGCTATTTGGTCATTCCGCCTCGTTTCGAGACCGACCTTCGGGGCGGTCGCGGGGCGACGCTCCGCTACTATTATCACTATGCGCTGCTGAGCGTCGGCAGCGAGGTGCGCGGCGCTTTCGAGACGGTGCTTCGGCCGCTGGCGATGACGCCGGTCGTCACCGAGGCCGTCGCGCTGGGGGTGAGCGAGCGGACGGCCGAGAGCTTTCTGGTTCCGGTCTCCTCGCAGAGCCATCCGCTTTACAATCCCGATCTGGACTACTCGGTTTACCTGAGCCAACCGTTCTTTTTCATCCTGTTCCAGGTGATCGTGCTGCTGGTCACCGTTTACGCCGTCGGCAGCGAGATCAAGTTCCGCACCGGCGACGACTGGCTTCGCACGGCCGGGATGAACGTTTTTTCGGCCGTTGCCGGCAAGCTGCTTCCCTATACCGTGATTTTTGTTCTGATAAGCGTGCTGGCCAATTACGTGCTGTTCGGCGTGATGCGCATCCCGTTCTCGTGCGGGTTCTGGCCGCTGAATCTGACCTCGGCCCTGTTCGTCGTGGCTACGCAATGCTTGGCCGTGTTCCTGTTCTTGCTTTTCCCGGCTATCGGGATCGTCATCAGCGTGGTGTCGATGGTCGGCTCGCTCGGCGCCACGCTCTCGGGCGTAACTTTCCCGGCTCCTTTCATGTACGAGCCGGTCTACTACGCTTCGTTCCTGTTTCCGGTCCGCCATTTCGTCGAGATCAGTCAGAACCTGCTCTACGGCGACTACGGGTTCGCCTATACGTGGCAGAACGTAGCCGCACTGCTGCTGTTCGCGCTGCCGGCGCTGCTGGTACTGCCTCGCTTGAAAAAAGCCGTTTTAAGCCGTCGCTATGAAAATATCAAGTAAGCTCAGGGATATCGCCGCCATCGCGGCCGACGAGTTCCGCACCGTCTCGACGAGCTATTCCGTGTTGCTCGTGCTGATGGGCGGCATTTTTCTGTACGGCCTGCTGTATAACTATATGTACGAGCCGAACCTGATCCGCGACGCCCCCGTAGCGGTGGTCGATCGTTCGCACAGCCCGCTGAGCCGCGAGTATGCGCGGCTGCTCGACGCCGCGCCTCAGGTCAGGGTACTGACCGACGAGGCGGGTTTTCCGGAAGCCAAGGAGCTGATGAAGCGGGGCGACGCGGTCGGAATCGTGTACATTCCCGAAGATTTCGAGACGAGAGTGGGCCGGGGCGAGGAGTCGCTTTTCGTGATGTACGGGACGACGGAGGCATTCCTCTATTATCTGGCCATGCAGGAGGCTGCGTCGGGCGCGATGCTCGAACTCGACGGTCGCTATCGCCCGCAGATGCTCGTTTTCCTGCCCCGCGGGGACGTGCAGCCGATCACGCAGACCCCGGCCGTCACGGTCGTCGGCACCGCGCTGTACAATCATACCGAGGGCTACGGCAGTTACCTGATCCCGGCCGTTCTGATGGTCATCATCTTTCAGACGCTGCTGATGGTCATAGGCATGACCAGCGGAGAAGAGCGCGACAGCGGCTCGATTCGCCGCTATGCCGCCGGGGGAGTCTCGCTGGGGCGGATGGCACGCGTGATAGCCGGCAAGACTTTCGTCTACGGCCTGCTGTACGCGCTTTTCTCGGTGTTCCTGCTCGGGCTGATGCCGGCGGCGTTCAATCTGCCGGAACTCGGGAGCGGATATCTGATCGCGATGCTGATGATCCCCTATCTGCTGGCGACCTGCTTTTTCGCTCTGGCCGTCTCGGTGTTCTTCACCGACTCGGAGGCGCCGCTGCTGATGATCGCGTTTTTCTCGGTAGGGCTGATCTTCCTGTCGGGCGTGTCCTACCCGCTCGAACTGATGCCGTGGTACTGGAGAGCCGCCCATTACGTCTTCCCCGCCGCCCCGGGGACGCTGGCCTTCGTCAAGGTCAACTCGATGGGCGCCTCGATGGCCGACATCCGCGCCGAGTACGTGACGCTGTGGGTTCAGTGCGCCGTCTATTTCGCGCTGGCCTGCATGGCTTACCGGTACAATGTCATCCGCGCGCTGTGCCGCGTGCCGGCCGCTGCCGCTCCGCCGCTCGGGAGGATTTCTATCTTTCCGCTATGGCGGAATCCGTCCTTCCGCCCGGGCGGATCGCGCGAAATGCCTTTTTGATTTTGTGCCGCAGGTGGTGCCATGCCTCGAGAAACAGACGCAGCAACACCCCTCTGAGCTGAAACGAGTGCGTGTCCGCTCCGGTCGCCTCGGCGTACCGCTTCAGAATATAAAGATAGGCGTCCGTTTCGCAGGCCAGCCGGCGCAGGTTCTCGATCCGACGCCGCTGAGACAGCCGGCGATGGAACGTCATCCGGTTCGTGTCGATGAGCTGAAAGCGGCAGTTTCCCCTGGCGTCGCATCGATACAGAATATTGCCGATATGCAGATCCCGATGATATACGCCGGTCCGGTGCAGTTCGACGAGGAACCCGGCCAGCTGGTCCAGCATGTTTTGCGAGTCGGGGTTTTGCGGAAAGGAGGCCGTTATGTCCGAGACCGGCAGGTAGTCCGTATAGGCGGAGACGAAATAGCTGTCGCGGAGCATGCCGAAACGGCGGATCTCGAGCGAGGCGACGGCTTCGGGCGTGTCGATTCCGAGGCATTGCAGCCGTATGGCATGGCGGAATGCCCGCTCGGCCTTGCTTTTGCGCAGGCTTCCGTATATCAGCCTGTTGAACAGAGTCAGGTGCCCGTAGCTCTTGACCGTTATCCTTTGGCCGTTCTGCGTGTAAAGCTTGACGATGTTCCTGCCTTCGTACAGGGTCTTTCCTCCGGTCGAGGTCGGAAATATGCGGGGCAAGGACTCCGTGAAGCCTCGCAGCCGGGCGTATTTCGGATTGATTGTCAGTTTCATTGTAAAATGACTTGGGCGCTTTGCCGGCCGAATGGCTGCCGGCCGGGGCGGTTCCGTGCGCGTGCCGGCCGTGTCCGGAGTCCGTGTCTGCCGCGCGATTATAACAAAAATAGCCGTTCCGCCCTTGCCGGCCGTGCTCCGATTGACCCGGAATGTGTCCGGAATGGCCGGATCGGGATCGGTGCGGGCGGGTGTCGGGAGCCGTCCGATCCTGCCGACGGTTCCGGAGCCGAGGTTGAAATGCAGACTGCCTGCGGGTCGTAGTCACGGGACGCGGACGATGACCGGAATTGCGTGACAATCCGTTGTCGGGAGAGATAATTCTGCGTTTTGTCCGCTGTCAAAAAGAAATTCTCCCGTAACTTTGTATCATGCCCGGGAAAGCCGGACGACGACGGTACGTTCGTCCGGCGGCTTGCCGGGAGGAGGAACGAGAGATGAAAAAGATTGTTCGTATGGTTATGTCGGTGATGACGGCGGCACTGGCGGCGACGGGGTCCGGCAGCGCTCGGGAGAAGGGCTCGGAAAAGCTGCCCAAGGTTTATATGTTCAAGGAGATTTCGTCCGAGAATCTCGTGAAGATTTACGAGGCGCTGGGCCGCGAGGCGGCAGGCAAGGTCGCCGTCAAGCTTTCGACGGGCGAGCCCGGCAACAATAATTACCTGAGTCCGGCGCTGATCGGAGATCTGGTGCGGCGGGTCGGGGGAACGATCGTAGAGTGCAACACCGCGTACGGCGGCGGGCGGTCCGATACGGAGTCCCACCTGAAAGCGGCCGAGGATCACGGTTTCACGGCGATCGCGGAAGTGGACATCATGGATGCCGACGGGGAAGTGGCGCTGCCGGTGAAGGGAGGCAGACATCTGAAGGAGGATTTCGTCGGGTCGCACTATCCCGACTACGACTTTACGGTCGTTCTGTCCCATTTCAAGGGACATCCGATGGGCGGATTCGGCGGCGCGATCAAGAATATTTCCATCGGCATCGCTTCGTCGGCGGGCAAGGCGTGGATACATTCCGCGGGTAAAACCCGGGATCGGTCCGAGGTATGGGAAAACCTTCCTCCGCAGGACGATTTTCTGGAATCGATGGCCGAGGCTGCCAAGGCGGTCGCGGATTACTGCGGCGACAGGATTCTTTATATCAGCGTGGCGAATAATCTTTCGGTGGACTGCGATTGCGTGGCGGCGCCCGAGGAGCCGAAAATGGGCGATCTGGGCATTCTCGCTTCGCTCGACCCCGTAGCCCTCGACCGTGCCTGCGTCGACAGGGTCCGTGCTTCGGAAGATCACGGCAAGGTGCATCTGATCGAGCGGATCGACTCGCGCAACGGCATGCATACGCTGGACTATGCCGAGCGGCTCGGAATGGGAAGCCAGCGATACGAACTGGTCGAGCTGGACTGAGATTTCGGAGCCGGAGGAAAATTGCGAGGCATCGGACGGCGGGAATAGCGGATTTCGCGGGACCGGACGGCCGTGCGAGTCCCGTACGCGGGGTTTCCGGCGCGCCGAAAACCGCATCGCCGCCGTATCGCCGCCCGTTCCGATCTTCGCCCTATGCGGGAAAACAGGCGGAGCCGTGTGTCGCCCGGCCGGTTTCGGATTAAGGAAATATAGCATACGGATTATGGAAAAACTGATTCGATTGTTGCATGAGGGGAATTACTCGCTGGTGGTCGCTCACGGCGAAATCCGTACCTTCTCGGGACGGGGAGTGTCGGACCTGTATGCCCTGTCGGGCGAGGACCCCGGGTTTCTGCGCGGGGCCTCCGTCGCCGATAAGGTCGTAGGCAAGGCGGCTGCGGCTCTGATGATCGTCGCGGGAGTGAGCGAGCTGCATGCCGATGTCATCAGCCGGCCCGCTCTGGACCTTCTGGCCGGCAGCGGAGTGAAGGTCGGTTACGCCGAAGAGGTCCCGCATGTGATCAACCGCAGCGGGACGGGCTGGTGCCCGCTGGAGACCCGTTGCCGCGATTTGCGTACCCCGGAGGAATGCGTGGCGCAGATACGCGATTTTATGAATGCGATGAATAACCGATAAAAAAATCGATATGCAAGCAACGACCGTAAAACTTCATTCGCTGGGGTACGACCAGGCGAAAACTTACTGGATCGCGGCTCTGTTCGTGGCGGGAAACGTCCTGCTGCCGCAATGGTGCCATCTCGTTCCGCAGGGCGGCGTACGGTGGCTCCCTATCTATTTCTTCACGCTGATAGCCGCTTACAAGTACGGTTGGCGCGCCGGCATGCTGACGGCCGTTGCCTCGCCTTTGATCAATTCGGCGCTGTTCGGCATGCCCGTCGCCGATACTTTGCCCCCTATTCTGTTCAAATCGTCGCTGCTGGCCGTCGCCGCGGGACTGACTGCTGCGCGTTGCCGTCGCGTGTCGCTGCCGCTGCTTGCGGCTGTGGTGCTCGGTTATCAGGCGATCGGCACTCTCGGCGAATGGGCGATGACCGGATCGCTTCGCGCAGCCTTGCAGGATTTCCGTATCGGACTGCCGGGCATGTCGCTCCAGATCCTCGGAGGCTGGGCCTTCATGCGCTGGATACTCCGCCGATAAGCCGGGAGCGGCTTTCGGGCGATCCGTATTCTTCGGACGGATATGACCTTACGGCCATACAAGGCGGTTGTACGCCGTAGGTTTGTTTCCCGAGCGTCTACGGGAGACTTTGGATTTCCTGTTTGTCTTCCGTCTCCCGGAACCGATCGTTTCCCGATCGTGTTTCGGCCGGGCGCGTTCGGCATGCTTTCCCGTTGCCGCCTGCCATGCGGTCGGGCGAGCCATGGGCCTGCCGGGTTGCCGGAACTTTTGGCAGAAAGCCTTTGTTTTCGGCCTCGTATCGAAACGAACGTACCGTTGCGCACCCGGCGGGCGGTACGATAACAAGAGGAGATCGGATTTGATATTTTTTTCGCTTACTTTGCAGAATCAAACCGTCGTACCATGTCGCTTATCTTATGTATCGAGGCCGGCACCGACATCGGTTCCGTAGCCTTGGCGAAAAACGGCAGGCTCCTTTCGCTGCGCGAAAATCTCGAGGGGAAGCATCATGCCCAGAATCTGGCCGTATACGTGGAGGAAATCCTTCGGGAAAACGATCTCGATGCCGACGAACTGGATGCCGTGGCCGTCGGCAAGGGTCCCGGCTCCTACACCGGACTGCGGATCGCCGTATCGCTGGCCAAGGGGATTTGCTATGCGACCGGAAAGCCGTTGATCGCCGTAAACAGTCTGGAAGCCCTCGTACAGGTCGCGCTGGAGGATTTCGAGGCCGGCATACTCGATCTGGAATCGCTGGAAGACGCCAAGTTGCTGCCGATGATCGACGCGAGACGCATGGAGGTCTACTGTCAGTTGTTCGACGCGCAGGCCCGGCCGTTGTCCGAAGTGGAGGCTCACGTTCTGACGGCCGAAAGCTTCGCTGCCGAACGGGCGCAAGGGCGGCTGGTGCTGTTCGGCAACGGCGCGGCCAAGAGCAAAATGCTTTTCACCGAGCCGGGAGTGCATTATGTCGATGTGACGCCCTCGGCTCGCGGTTTGGTAAAGCCGGCGACAGAGGCTTTGAAAATCAGAAAGTTCGAAGATGTTGCCTATTTCGAGCCGTTTTATTTGAAAAATTTTGTCGCAACTTCTTCGTCGAAAAAATTTTTTTGATTACATTTGTGCCGTGAATATTGACCCATGGTGTAATGGTAACACTGCAGATTCTGGTTCTGCCTTTCTTGGTTCGAGTCCAGGTGGGTCAACGAAATAAATTTCAAGCGCTTAACTTTTAACGAGTTGAGCGCTTGTTTTTTACGGATGCAACATAGGCGAAACATGGCGTTTTCGTTTGCTTTTGAATGTATCGACTTGTATATCATCCGAATATATTTGCAAGTATAAGGATGATAGTTAGTACTCAGGACTTAACAGGAGAGTATTTTATTGATTGCCTGACCGACGGTTGCCAAAACGACTTCTATGCGTCAGGGCGGTTTCAAGGTACGATTCCCGAATTTCCGCGCAGCGGCAGGCCGTTCCGGTTCCGGACCCGACTTTGAGGGCTCGCCTCCGGTCCGGCCGGTTTTTCGGTCGGATATGTTTCGTGTACGGGCATAGAAACGCGGACTGAGCCGATTATTGGCTTCTGCGGTCTTGGAAAAACCTCACTGGCAAATAAATGAGTAGAGCCCGCCTCGTGGAGCGTGAACGCTTTACCCTTGTCTGCTTTGAAATTTTCCATGTTTCAGAACTCCTGTCCGGACGGCAACCGGTCGGTCGCGGCTTTTTCCCGTTGCGGGCGATCGATGCGCGAGAAGCGATTTTTCAGCCATGCGGTCGCGATTCTCGCGGAATAAAGCGCGATTCGTCAGGCAAAACTTGCGATTTAGAGCTTTACGTCATAAATTAGGCGGTCAAACCGCGACGCTCCGTTTCCGGCGCTTGCAGCCGCAGGCTTCGGAGGCAGCGGCGGAAGACCCGAAACGAAAGAAACCTTTTCTATTCCGAACCAGCCATGATGAAGCTCCTTATTCTTCTGGCCGTCGCGGTCGCAGGCGTGCCGGCCGCTCATGGTCAGAACTCTCTCCCTGCCGTAAGAGGGCGCGTGACGGACGCTTCGACGGGAGCGAACGTCGATTTCGCGGACGTCGTGATCGTCGACACGAGCAATCGAACGGTAGCCAGAACGATCGTCAGTGGCGGGGAATTCCGGATCGACGAAGTGGAGAACGGCGATTTTTTACTGAAAATCATGCTATTGGGCTACCGGCCTTACACGAGCGACACGATCGCTTTCCGCAGCGGCCGTCCGATCGACATGGGGACCGTCTCTCTCGTGCCCGAGGAAAACCGGCTCGAAGGCATTGCCGTCACAGGTTCCCGAGGCCGGATCGTCTATAAGCTGGACCGGCAGAGGATCAGCGGCTCCGCGTCCCTGTCGGCGGCGGGAGGAACGGCGGCCGACATTCTCGGCTCTACTCCCTCGGTCCGGGTGGACGCCGACGGAGAAGTGTCGTTCAGAGGCAGTACGGGCTTTCTCGTCTATGTGGACGGCAAACCCGCCGTACAGGAAGGAACCCGGGCTATGGAACAGATTCCCGCCTCGACCGTTGCGGATATCGAGATCATTACGACTCCCTCGGCACGCTACAAAACGGACGGCGACGCGGGCATCATCAACATAGTCACCAAGCGTCAGACGGGAGAGGGACTGAGCGGAGCCGTCGGCATGGCCGGAAGCACGCTGGGGGCGTGGAACGGAGACGTGCTGCTGGCGTACCGCAAAGGACCTCACCGATGGTACGTGGGCGGAACCGGGGCCGAAATCCGCGGGAAAAGCGATTTCGGCCAGCAGAAAACCACGATCGTGGACGATTACACGACGACGTCCGACGCCGACGGAACCCGTCATAGCAACAACGCCTCCTATATCGGACGATTCGGTTGGGAGTACGGCTCACGCCGCCACAGACTGTCGCTGGAATTCCAAGGCGGCGACACCAAGAACGCCCGGGGCGGCGACATGGGCTACTACGAGCATCGCATGCAGGGGACCAATGTGATAAACGACGCTTTCTACGACAGCCATGACCGCTACTCCAACGAGAAGCAGCTCGCGCAGTTGCTGGCCGATTACTCTTTCCGGCTGAACGAGCGGGGCGACCGGATCTCGATAACGGGACGGCTGCGGTACGACTGGTATGCGCTGGAATACACCGAAAGCAACATGTTCGACACGACGGGAGCGCGCTACGAAGGTACGCGCGGCTACGAGAAGGAGCATCACTGGGATTTCGACGGGAGCGCGGTCTACGAGATGAACTACCGCGAGCAAGGGAAACTGGAAATCGGCTACCAGTACACGTCCTACAGCGAGCACGGCGACTACAACATCACGTATTGGGACCGCGCCGCGCAGGATTTCCAGTGGCAGGACGACCTGTACGCCCCGTTCTTCTACCGCCGCCAGATCCATTCGCTCTATGCCATGCTGAACGACCGGATCGGTCCGGTAGCGTTCGACGCGGGACTCAGGGCCGACAATACGCTCGACGAGCTCGCCATATCGGTGGCCGGAGCCGACCGCGACATTTCGCGTCTGGAGCTGTTTCCTTCCCTCCACGCATCGTACGAGGCTCCGCACGGCAACACGTTCTCCGTCGGTTACTCCTACCGGACGAACCGGCCGGGAATCTGGCAGCTCGAACCCTATATTACCTACGAGGACTACTATACCAAGCAGATCGGAAATCCCGACATCCGGCCCGAGTATATTCATTCCGTCGAGGCGGGATACCGGAAAAGCACGGGGAAAGGCGGCAGCATCGCGGTCACCGGATTCTTCCGGTCGCGAACGGGCGTGATCGACCGCATCCGCGTGGCCTACGAGCCCGGCGTGACGCTCGATTCGCTGATAAACGCGGGTTGCGACCGCTCGGGCGGCGTGGAGCTCGACGCACGCGTGAAAGTCGCCCGCTGGTGGAATATGACCGTCAACGGAAGCTTTTTCGGATACAAGTTCGTCAGCCGCTACGAGGGGTGCGAGGACGCTTCCAACACGAGCTACGCGCTGGGACTGATCAACCAGTTCACGCTCGGACCCGCGACCCGAGTACAGTTCGATGCCAATGCCGTCGGCCCTACGGTACTGACGCAAGGTCGGGAAAAGGCCTATTGCTATTTCGATTTGGCCCTGCGCCAGCAATTCTGTAAGAACCGCATTTCGGCCGCGCTGGTCGTGCACGACATATTCCGCACCGCACGTTACGAGAACCGCCGCACGACTCCTTCGCTCGTTTCGTCGACCCGTATCAGGCCCAAGTACCCCAATGTCGTTCTGTCGCTGAGCTATTCGTTCAATGCCGCAGGCGACAAGGAACATACGGGACGGGTTTCGTCCGGCGCGCGGTTCGACGGCAGGGAGTTCTGACGGACATGCGGAAGATCGCGCCGATACCCGAGCCGGCGTCGGCGCGACGATGGATATGAGTCGGGCCGCGCCAATGCCGTCGGTCCTACGGTACTGACGCAGGGCCGGGGGAAGGCTTATTGCTATTTCGACCTGGCCCTGCGCCAGCAATAATCCGTCGTCCGGAACGGGCTCTGAAAACCCGCGCTTCCTGAATACGCGCTCCGGCTCCGAGGAGAATCGCGCGTCTTCCTAAAATTCGCGCCCCTGCTTGAGGTCTTCCACGAACCGGTCGATGCGGTGCAGCTCTTTCGGGATATCGATGCTCTGAGGGCAATGGGGAATGCATTGTCCGCATCCGATGCAGTGGCTCGCCTGACGCAGCCGGGGAACCGAACGGTCATAGCCTACGAGGAACGCCCGCCGCGCCCGGCGGTAGTTGTCGTCCTGCGACGAGGAAGGTACGTTCCCTTCGTTGACGCACCGGTTATAATGCAGCAGAATGCCCGGAATGTCCAATCCGTAGGGACACGGCATGCAGTATTGGCAATCGTTGCAGGGAACGGTCGGGTAACGCAGCAGCAGTTGCGCGGTCTGTTCGAGAAACTCCCTGTCTTCGTCGGTAAGCGGTTCGAGCGGCGAATAGGTGCGCAGGTTGTCCTGCAGATGCTCCAGATAGGTCATGCCGCTCAGCACGGTCAGTACCTTTTCCGGCGAGCCGGCGAAGCGGAACGCCCACGAGGCGACGCTCGCTTCGGGCCGGCGCTGCTTGAGATGCGCGGCGATGTGATCGGGCACGTTCGAGAGCCGTCCGCCGAGCAGCGGTTCCATGATGATCGCCTGAATGTCGCGCTTCGCCAGCTCCCCGTACAGATATTCGGCATCGACGTTGTTTCCCGACGCATGCTTCCAGTCCACGTAATTGAGCTGAATCTGCACGAAATCCCAATGCGCCCGCTCGTCCATCGCCAGCACCTCGTCGAAGACGTCCACCGTTCCGTGGAAAGAAAATCCCAGATTGCGGATACGGCCCGCTTCCCGCTCTCCGAGCAGAAAGTCCAGCATCCCGTTGTCGATATAGCGGGCGCGGAACGTGTCGATTCCGCCGTTGCCGATCGAATGCAGCAGATAGTAGTCGATATAGTCCACCTGCAGGTCCTCGAAGGACTTCCGATACATGGCTATCGAGTTCTCGCGGGTATGGTTGGCGAAGTTAGACAGCTTGGTGGCGATCAGGAATTTTTCGCGGGGATGACGCTTCAGGGCGATCCCGGTCGATTTTTCCGACCAGCCTTGCACGTACACGGGCGACGTATCGAAATAGTTCACTCCGTGAGCTATGGCATAGTCCACCAGCTCGTTGACCGCATCCTGGTCGATCACGTTCCCCCGGCCGTCGGGCGAAGGGAGAGTCGGCCAGCGCATACACCCGTAGCCGAGCAGCGACACGCGATCGCCCTTTTTGTCGTTGGTACGGTAAGTCATCCGGTCGGTCGGAACGGCCGTCCGGGCCGCCCGACCGCCCGACACCGGGTTATTCTCCGGGCTGCAGCCGGCCCATGCGGCCGTAGTCGCGGCCGCGCTGATTCCCACGATTTTCAGAAAATCGCGGCGGTTCATTTCCTTATCTCGTGCTCCCATAGAAAGTCGCCTTGACAGATTATACGATACGGTGTCTCGCATGCCCCTCGACGTAAATGGCGCTGAAAGGGCGTGCCGGACAAAGGTTTTCGCAAGCTCCGCAGCCGATGCAGCGCTCGACGTTCACGACGGGAATTTCGGGCGAATCCGGCATAGCGGGATCGGAAGCTACCATGACGATCGCGCCCGTCGGACAATGGCGGGCGCAGTTGCCGCATTTCACGCCGTCCGTCAGCGGAACGCAGTTTTCCCTGACCCATACGGCATGACCTATCTGGATGGCCGACTTGTCTGCCGCCGTGATTTTCAGAATCGCGCCCGTCGGACATACTTCCGAACATTTCGTACATTCGGGCCGGCAGTAGCCGAGCTCGTACGAGGCCACGGGCTGCATGAACGTCGTCAGCGCGGTCGAAGGGCGCAGCACGCCCGAAGGACATACCGACACGCAAAGCTGGCAGCCCGTGCAGTGCGCGGTCATGTGACGGAGGCTCTGCGCGCCGGGAGGCACGATCGGGGTGGCGCGGTTCGGAATCTTCTTGTCCGCGATGACGGCCAGGCCGCCGTCCACTTTTTTCTCCTGCGCCCTCGCCACGGATGCCGCGGCGAACAGACTCAGACCGGTCAGAAAGCGCCTTCGGGCGGGATCGGCCTCCCTGCCGCCGTCCGAGACCGGTACGGCCGTACTCCGACGGCGCTTGTACCGGATCGCTCCGCGCCGGCATTGATCGATGCAATCCATGCAGGCGACACAGCGCGAATAATCGATCTTATGCTCCCGGCTGTCGATACACGCCGCCTTGCACCGGCGGGCGCATTGTCCGCAACCGTTGCATTTCGTAACGTCGATGACCGGCCGCAGCAGCGAAAAGCGGGAAAGGAACCCGAGCACCGTACCTACCGGGCAAATCGTGTTGCAGTAGGTACGACCGTTCCGCCACGACAGAACGGCCAGCGCCGCGAACATGGCGACAGCGATCGCAAAGGTCGGCAGGCTCTTGATCCAGACATCCGTCCGGTAGAAAGCGTAGCTGCCGGCCCTTTCGGCGAAGCCGGCCAGCAGGTTGTTGCCCCACTGCCAAAGCGGCGCGAAAAGATTCGAAGCGATACGCCCGTAAGCTCCGTACGGGTCCAACAGCGCCACGACGGAGCCTACGCCCGCCGCGAGCGCTACGACGAACAGCGAAAGCACCGTATAGCGCAGCCACGACAACGCCGGCGAATGGGAATAGCGGTTTTTCCGGCGCCGTCTTCCCAGCCGGCCGAACACGTCCTGCATCACGCCCAACGGACAAACGACCGAACAATAAATGCGTCCCAGCAGCAGCGTGAGCAATACGAGCGCCGCCACGACGCCGAGATTCAGGGCCAGTACCGCAGGCAGGAACTGAATCTTGGCCAGCCAGCCGAACCATGCATGGATCGTTCCCGTGAAATCGAGAAACAGCAGCGTGACCGGCACGAAACAAAGGACGGCGAGCGTTATTCTGATTTTTCGCAACATGCCTCGTCTGTTTAATTCGAATTTACAAAGATATATTTCATTCCCTTGTCACCTATGATTCTCCTTTTGCAAAAATAGCGGGTACGGACATAGCGCTTGTATCCGTTTTACGGATCATAGAACCCGTATCATCGAAATGGCGAAATGCGATTCTACGATTTTTGGGGAAGCGCGTTCCGAAACCGCAGATCGTCGCTCCGGCCGAACGGAAAGAATCACCCGCAACGAAAGTTCTGCCGATTTCCTTTTGGCCGTTTCACAGCCCGTCCGACAAACGTTTTACCTGCAAAGCGGCAATCGCCTCGGCTCGCGCGATCGTCCGTCGGGAACTCCGTCGTCTCCGGCGAACGGCCGAGCGGGCTTCGTCCCGTTCGGTCTGGGACCTAAAAGCTGGATTATCGGGAGTTTTCCCGCTGCCCGGATGCTCCGGCCGGTTTGCTCGCACCCCTATTCGAACCACGGCAACGGACCGTTCTTCCTCCGACTCGTCCGGCTGCAGTCGCTTACCGCTTTCGGTCCGAACGACCGACCACGAGCTCATACGATCGTCGGACGAGCCTTCTGATTTCGCTGTCGGGAACATCCCGGTCGAAACGGACGTTGATCCAATGCCGTTTGTTCATATGGTAGCCGGGCTCTATGCCCTCGTAGCGGTCCCGCAGATCGATCGCCTCGTCCGGGTCGCACTTCAGACAGCAGAAATCGAACTCGCGGATATGGACGAAACAGAACCATTTGTCCCGCACGCAGAACACGAGCAGTTCCCGGTCGTACTCCGAGGCCGCTTTGTCGAACGGCATCTTGTCGCATGCGCCCGGGAAAGAGAGGCAGTATGTCCTGAATTCTTCTATGTTCATTTCGGTAGCACTGAAAGCGCTTGTCGGTCTGCGTTCTTGATGCGGGGGCCCTTCATGCCGTTCGTTGCGAACGAATTTCTCCGGAGCGGGAAACGCTTCCGGGAACTTGCCGAAGCGTACCGGCCCGCGGGGAAGCAGGGATCAGGATACTTTACCGTTCTCCGTCAGAACGTGGCGGTCGCCCGGAGGTTGGCTCCGCCCTCGGCCCGGAAGCAGGAGTTGTCGGCTCCGACGTTCGACCGGACGATATGGTACTCGAACGATCCGTAGAGCAGGTTGTCGGGATCGAGCACGAAATACTCGTAGTTGAAGTCGTAAGGCACTTGTCCGCTGTTCACCTCGATGCCGACCTGCTCGATGCGGAAGAAAGAGGCCCCGCGCGTGTGACCCGCGAAATCCGTGTCAAGCGACGTCAGGATGTTCTTGCAATTCTGGGCGTGGATGCGGCCGAACCAGCAGGAGTGATCCATCTTGGAAAAGACAAAGGCATTCTCGCAGTCCCATGCCGACAGGTCGTTGCCGTTCATGTGCTCCGAGAAGACGAATCCGTAACGGAACGCGCTCTTGACGTATACGTTCCTCAGTCCTTGCTCGGGGTTGCACCACAGCCGGGGACCGATGAAGCCGGCCGAATAATGACCGTCTTTCGACGGAGCCGTCAGGGCGGTGTTGCGGACCGACGAGTAAATCAGTACGTTATTGGTGTACACGGTAGCCGCGTAAGCCATGTTGATACCCGACAGATAGGGGTATTTCCCTTCCTCGGCCTTCGCCTGAAAGGCCAGATCCTCGATGCGGATCACGGCCTGGTTGAGGCTGTAGAGGTTCGATCCCGTTCCGGCCGCCAGAATGCAGGCGGGCGTGGCCGCCGGATCGGTCTGAGGCTCTCCCAGCACGTCGGAGAACAGCACCGTCCCGTTGTCCCACACCTCCGAACGGTCTTCGCCCGTATGGTTGGCGTACGAACAGGGCGTGACGACGCAGGTTTCGCCCCGCAGGCGGATCATCACGTAATCCCGCTTGCCCGGGCTTTTCTTGGGCTTGACGATCAGGTGCGCCTTGACCCGATAGTTCTCCTGCATCGTGGCCAGGCGGTAGCGGCCGTTGGGGAAGTAGACCGTACCGCCGCCGTGATCGATCGCATGGTCGAGCGCCGACTGGATCGCTTTCGTGTCGTCCGCCTTACCGTCGCCTTTGGCGCCGAAGTCGCGGACGTTGTACACCGACTGGCAGGACGCTCCGCTTGCAGCGGCAGGCTGCGACATCCGTTTCTGCCCGTAGCAGACCGTGCCGAGCAGCAGGGCGAGCGCAGCGGCGCAAATAGTCGTTTTCATAGCTTTCGTTTTACGGGTTCGGGCCCCTCCGGCTTCGCCGGGCTGTTCCGACGGGTTCGGACGAGCACGAGGGGCGCTTGCTCCGCACGCGGGGAACGCATGCGGTTGCGGGAGTAAAAATAGCAAGAATGATCGGATTCGGCAACCCGTACAGGGAAAAATGTCTTGCACCGTAGCCGAACGGTCGTTTCCAGCGGAAACACTCGCGTATGAATCGTGGCCTCGGCTCGGCCGGCGGCTCGGCTTTTCGGAAGAGCCGGTCTCCGCCGCTCTTGCCCGTCAGGGAAAAAATCCTATATTTGCATGAAGGCCGGCCGACGAAGATTCCCGCTCCGACGGGAAACCGGATCCGGAAAGCCGCCGGACGAATGCGGTTCGCCCGGCGGTTTCTGCCGGTTATCGCCCGAGCACAACTAACCCGAACTTATGGAGACTACGACGAAGGAACACTTAGGCTGGATCGACCTGCTGCGCGTGCTGGCCTGCTTTCTGGTCGTGCTTTCGCACTGCTGCGACCCGTTCGTCGCGCAGTTCGACGCCGACCGCAGCGCATTTCTCACGGGCATGTTCACGGGGAGCACGGTCCGGTGCTGCGTGCCGCTTTTCGTCATGATGACCGGCGTGCTGCTGTTGCCCGTGCAGACCGGCATGTCCGCTTTCTACCGCAAGCGGATCGGGAGAATCGCACTTCCGCTGGTGTTCTGGTCGCTGGCGCTGCCCGCGCTCTACTGCGTTTATCTGAACTGCGGCGGAACGACGTCGAATCCTCAGGTCGTGATGGAGGATCATACGCTGCGGGCCACGCTGACCAAGCTCTATACGTTCGTTTTCAATTTCAACTATGACACCACGCCGCTCTGGTATCTTTACATGCTGGTCGGACTGTACCTGATCATGCCGATTCTGAGCGTCTGGCTGCAACAAGCCTCCCGCCGCGACCTGAAGTTCGCGCTGTGGCTGTGGGGCGCAACGCTCGTACTTCCGTACATAGGCATGGCGGCGCCCATGCTCGGCTATGCGGGCAATTACGGAAATCCGGGGATTCTGGGCGTCTGCGACTGGAATCCCTACGGCACGTTCTACTATGTGTCGGGATTCGCCGGCTATCTGGTGCTGGCCTATTATCTGGTCAAATACCCTCCTGCATGGAGCTGGCGGCGCACGCTCGCGCTCGGCATCCCGATGTTCGCGGCCGGCTATGCGGTCACGGCATTCGGCTATCTGGCCATGCAGAGCCGCTTTCCGGGCAACTACGCCTACCTCGAGATCGTTTGGTACTTTACGGGCATCAACGTCTTTCTGATGACGTTCCCGGTCTTTCTCGTCGTGCGGAAACTGCGGCTGAAACCACGCCGATGGCTCGCGCGTCTGGCATCGCTGACCTTCGGCATCTATTTGTGTCATTTCATTTTCGTGCAGATCGGTTACGACTTGATCGGAACGATCGGTTCGCTTCCGGTGCTCGCGCGCATCGTGCTGACGGCCTGCTGCGCTTTCGCGGTCAGCGCGGCGCTGGTGTGGCTCATGAGCCGTTGGAAACGGACATGGAAACTGGTCCGGTAGCGGACGGGGGACAGGTTCCCCTGTTCTGCGCCGAACCTTGTTTTGAAACACGGGGACCCCGCGGCAGCGGGAGCGCCTTTCCGGGATGAAAGCGATCGTCGCGTCTCGGCCCGGCGGTCCGCAGCGCGACTTGCGGCATGCTTGCCGGCCGGCTCGTTTTTTCCTTTGTCTTTCAGGAACGGATTTGTATCGTGCCAGGTAGCGGAATCGTCGGCGTACGCGGCTGTATCCGACCGGGGCGGACTACCGGTCTGCCCCTTATTCGCTCCGTATACGATAATAACGGTTCTCGCATCTGCGAGAACCGTTATTCCCGCTATGTTATGGACACAGGGAAAAATGTTTGCGATCTCGTGCGGGCGGAACCGGTGCGCGGAAACCGTTTCGCGTCGGACTCGCCACGCTTCGGCTCGAGTCGGCCGGGCGGAGTCTCAGTAAGTCAGAATTTCCGGCCCGCTTTCGGTCATCACGAACGTATGCTCCCACTGGGCCGAAGGCAGCCCGTCGTCGGTCAGGACCGTCCAGCCGTCGGCCTCGTCGATGAAGATGCTGCGCGAGCCCATGTTGATCATCGGTTCGATCGTGAATACCATGCCGGGCACCAGCACCATGCCCGTGCCGCGCCGGCCGAAATGCTCTATGTCCGGCTCCTCGTGAAACGCCAGCCCGACTCCGTGTCCGCACAGTTCGCGGACGACCGAATAGCCGTTCTTTTCGGCGTGGCGCTGAATCGCATGGCCTATGTCGCCGACGAAGCCGAACGGCCGGGCGGCCTCCATGCCGATGCGGAGACATTCGCGCGTCACTTCGACCAGTCTCCGCCGCTCGGGCGAGACGTTGCCGATCAGAAACATGCGCGAGGCGTCGGAATAGTATCCGTCGAGAATCGTCGATACGTCGACATTGACGATGTCGCCGTCGCGGAGAATCTCCCGCTCGCTCGGGATGCCGTGGCAGACCACGTCGTTCACGGACGTGCAGACGCTTTTGGGGAAGCCTTCGTAGTTCAGCGGAGCCGGGATCGCTCCGTGCGAGGTCGTGTAGTCGTAGACGGCCCGGTCGATCTCGGCGGTCGACACGCCCGGGCCGATCATCGCGGCCACGCAGTCGAGAACGCCCGTGTTGACCGCTCCGCTGCGGCGGATGCCCTCGATCTGCTCGGGCGTCTTGACGAGCTCCCGGCCGGGAACGAGGCAGCCCCGACGGGCCATTTCGAGGACCCTGCGGTCCAGTTCGGTCGGCTGCCCGTCGACCTTCCCGCGGCAGCCGTGTTTTCTGTCGGACATCGTTTCGCTGTTTTCGTCGTTGCGGCGGCATGCCCGGGCTTCGCTCGCGGAACCGTGTTTCCCGTTTTGCGAAGGCAGGCCGTCGCGATCCAAAAGTACGGATTTTTCCGTTGCGACGGTTGCCGCCCGGCAGTATTCCGTTCATCCGTTGCGGCAATCGCAATCCGCTTTCCCGCGGCGCGGGCCGAAGCGTTTTCCGTCCGTCGTGCACGGTTCGGCGGCCCGCCCGGAATTTCCGGGCGGGCCGGGGCGTCAGATCAGTCCGAAATGCCGGAGCGCCCGGCCCACTCCATCCTCGTCGACGCTCGCGGTCACGTAGTCGGCCGCCGCCTGTACCTCCTCGGCCGCATTGCCCATGGCGACTCCGATACCCGCATGGCGCAGCATCTCGATGTCGTTCTGGCCGTCGCCGAAAGCCATCGTTTCGTCCGGCGCGATGCCGAACGAGCGGCAGATCGCGTCGATACCGACGCTCTTGCTCCCGCCCTCGGGCACGACATCCATGAAATAGGGATTCCACCGCGTCGACCGGCAGCGGGGCAGCCGCTCCATCAGCCACGGCTCGCGCTCGGGGCCGATGAACGGCATGAGCTGGAAGATATCGGTACGCAAGGCCCGGGACGGACTCTCGACGGGCGGATCGCCGAAGTTGAGCAGTCGCTGCGCGGCCCGGAAATTGTCGTCGGCGCAGTTGATGTACATCCGGTCCTCCTCGATGAACAGGCACGGAAAAGGCTCCCTTTCGATCAGTCCGACCGCCGTGCGGATGTCGTTCGGATCGATGCTGCGGCGATAGATCACGCCCCGCGCGTCGTAGCAATACTGCCCGTTGAGCGTCACGTAGCCGTCGAAGGCGAGGTCCCCCAGATTGTTCAGGTCGCAGCGGTGGCGGCCGGTGGCTATGAAGAGCAGCAGGCCCCGGCGCCGTGCCTCGGCCAGCGCGTTTCGGGTCGGCTCGCCGACCCGGTGAGTCTCGAAGCTGACCAGCGTTCCGTCGATATCCAGAAAAAGAGCTTTGATCATTCGGTCGTTTTTCGTAATAGTTACAGCGCAGGGATTGCCCGGCAAAGATAAAGAAATTAATTTTGCCGTCGCTGCGGGAAGGCACTTCGCCCGACCCGACGGCCGGAATGCAGAAAACGAACTTTCACACCCATACGGCCCGTTGCGGACACGCATCGGGAGAAGACGAGCAGTACGTGCGGAGCGCGATCCGGGGAGGCTATCGCGTGCTCGGCTTTTCGGATCATACGCCTTGGAGTTATGCCTCGGACTTCGTCTCGCCGATTAGGATGCCGCTCGACGCGCTTCCCGATTACGTGCGGAGCGTCCGCTCGCTCCAGAGGCGCTATGCAGGGCGGATCGAATTGCGCCTCGGGCTGGAATGCGAGTATTTCGAGGACTACATGCCCTGGTTGCGCGACACGATCCGCGAGTACCGCCTCGACTACGTCATTTTCGGGAATCATTTCTACCGGACCGATGAGCGCTATCCCTATTTCGGCTCGGACACCCGTTCCGCCGAAATGCTCGATCTGTATGCGGAAAGCGCGATCCGGGGCATGGAAACCGGCTTGTACGCCTATCTGGCGCACCCCGACCTGTTCATGCGCAGCTACGGGCGATTCGACGGGCACTGCGCCCGCATCGGCCGCGAGATATGCCGCCGGGCCTCGCGGCTCCGTATGCCGCTCGAGTACAACGTTTCGATGATCGCTTACAACGAGGCGCACGGCGTGGCCGGAGTTCCGCACCCGGATTTCTGGCGGATTGCGGCCGACGAGGGATGCACGGCGATCGTCGGCATCGATGCCCACGACCACCGTGTGCTCGAAAGCGGTCTCTATTACGACCGGGCCGTTCGGGAGCTCGCGGCGCTCGGCATTCCGGTGATCGATACGATCCCCTTTTTCGAGTATTAGCCCCGGGCAAACGGCCCCTGTGACGAGGAGCTTCTCCGGTCCGACCGGAATGCCGCCGCAGACTGTCATGTCAGACGAACAGCGCGCGGATGACGTAGAATCCGATCGCGAGCGACACGGCCAGCTTCATCCCGGTACCGAGAATGAAGGCGGCGAACGAACTGACCGCGACCCTGAGCGCCCTGAGCTTGTCGCTGCCGTCATGGATCAGTTCGCCGACGAAGGCGCCGACGAAAGCGCCGACGATCAGTCCGGCCGGCGGAAAGAATACCATGCCGACGATCAACCCTACGAGCGAGCCTCGGGCCGCCTGTTTCGAGCCGCCGAACCGACGCGCCAGCCAAGCCGGCAGCAGGTAGTCGAGCACCGTGACCGCGAGCGTCGCGAGCCCCCAGATCGTCAGGAAACGGCTGTCGAACTCCGCCGCTCCGCTCCAGCGCATCAGCAGCAATGCGACGAAGCTCAGCGGAGGGCCGGGCAGAACCGGCAGAATACAGCCCGCTATGCCGACCAGAATGCACAGTACGGCCAGTACGATCAGCAAGACGCTCATGGTTTCGAGGATTTATGCCGGCGGTTCCCGGCCGCGCGGTCCGGAGTCCGGTCGATGAACAGAATACCGTTCAGATGATCGATCTCGTGTTGGAATACGACGGCCGTGAATCCCGATACGTATTCCCGCCGGCGCTTTCCGCTCTGCCCGTCCCGGTAGCGCAGCACGACCCGTTCCCGGCGCACGGCCGTGTCGATCTTCCCGGGAATCGACAGGCATCCTTCGGGACTCCGGACCGTTTCGCCCGCATACCGCACGATGCGGGGATTGGCGTAGAACTCGAACGGCTCGCCCTCCCGGTCGAAGCGCTGCACGGCGATGAGACGTCGCGATACGCCTACCTGAGGCGCTGCGATCCCGACGCCCGGGTCGGCCGGGTCGTTCACCGTACAGAGCATGCGCCGCTTCAGGCGGGCATACAGCGGATCGCCGAGCCATGCGCGGCCGATCCGCCCGCTTCGGCCGCGCAGCCGAAGCGAGTCGCCGCCATCGGTCGTTTTGAGCACGCGCATCGCGCCTTCGCCCGGCTCCGCGCCGATCGTTGCGGCCTCCGACGCCGAGAACCGGCCGACCGAGGCGCACGACGGAAGCGCGAGCCATACCGAGGCGAAAACGAGCGTTCGCAGGAGTTTCATCTGTCGTTCGGTCTTTTCCTGCAAAGCTACGTTTTTTTATTCACTGCGACAACGCATCGCCACGAACTTCGGACAGCCGAAAAGGATATGGGCGGCCGTACCGGAAGACCGGCCGCGCGCCGATTGTTCATACGAACGGCCAACTGCCGGAAGTCCGGCCCGTCGCACGGGCCGTGCGCGCAGCTGCGACAGACGGGCGAATCTTCGGCCGGGTATTGCGGGTTTGCGTTTAATTTCTTAAATTTAAAGCACCTTGTACTGCCTGAAATCTTAAAAAGTTCAACCTAAAACAGCTTATCGAATTATGAAGACGTACACGACACACGACATCAAGAACGTGGTCCTGCTCGGCGCCTCGGGCTCTGGCAAGACCACGCTGGCCGAGGCGATGGCTTTCGACGGAGGGGTGATCGACCGGCGCGGAAGCGTCGAAAACGACAACACGCTCTCGGATTACACCGACGTGGAGCACCTTTATAAACGCTCGATCTATCCGACGATCCTGTTCGCTGAGTACATGGGGCGCAAGCTGAACATCATCGACACGCCGGGCTCGGACGACTTCTGCGGCGGACTGTTCTCGGCGTTCCGGGTGGCCGACGTGGGCGTGATGCTCCTCAACGCCCAGAACGGGTTCGAGGTCGGAACGGAAATTCAGGCGCGCTATGCCCGGCGGCACGAGAAGCCGATCATCGCGGTCATCAACCAGCTCGACCATGAAAAGGCGTCGTGGGAGGGAACGCTCGATTCGCTGAAGGCGGCCTCGCAGGTCACGCCGGTCGTCGTGCAGTATCCGGTCAATCCGGGGCCCGGCTTCGACGCGTTCGTCGACGTGCTGCTGATGAAAATGTATCGTTTCAAGGGCGATACCGGCGTACGCGAGGAGCTCGAAATCCCCGAGTCGGAAATGGAACGGGCCGCCGAGCTGAACCGCATCCTGACCGAGGCGGCCGCCGAGAACGACGAGGCGCTGATGGAGCTCTATTTCGACAAGGGCGTACTGACGCAGGACGAGCTGCGTTCGGGTCTGAAGCTGGGACTCGCCAAGCGCGACCTGATCCCGGTGTTCTGCGCTTCGGGCAAGCGCGACATAGGGGCCAAGCGGCTGATGGAATTCATCATCAACGTAGCGCCCGGTCCGATCAAGGCGCCCGCTTTCAAGACGACGGACGGGCGCGAGATCGCGGCCGACAGTTCGGCTCCGACCTCGCTGTTCGTCTTCAAGAGCGCCGTCGAACCGCATCTGGGCGAAATGACGTTCTTTCGCGTCGTGTCGGGGAAGGTGACCGAAGGCATGGAGCTGGTCAACTCGAAGACGGGCAACAAGGAAAAAATATCGCAACTGTTCGCCGTGGCGGGCAAGAACCGCGTCAAAGTGACCGAAATGGAAGCGGGCGACATCGGCTGCACGGTCAAACTGAAAGGGACCAAGACGAACCAGACGCTCTGCTCGCCGGGCGCCGACATCCGGATCGAGCCGATCCGATTCCCCGAACCTCGCTACCGGGCCGCCGTGCGCCCGCTCAAGACCGGCGAGGACGAGAAGCTCGGCGAGCTGCTGAACCGGGCGCACTTCGAGGACCCGACGATTCTGGTCGAATACTCCAAGGAGCTCAAGCAGACGATCGTGCAGGGACAGGGAGAGCATCATCTGAATATCCTGAAGTGGCAGCTCGCGAACCAGAATAAGATGGAGGTCGAATTTTTCGCTCCGAAAATCCCTTACCGGGAAACGATCACGAAAGTGGCTGCGGCCGACTACCGGCACAAGAAACAGTCGGGCGGCGCTGGCCAGTTCGGCGAGGTATGGCTCGTGATCGAGCCCTATGTCGAGGGCATGCCCGAGCCGAGCCGCTACAAGATCGACGGCCGCGAGCTGGTGCTCAACATCAAGAGCAAAGAAGAGGTCGATCTGCCGTGGGGCGGCAAGCTGATGTTCTACAGCGCGATCGTCGGCGGAGCGATCGACGCCCGCTTCCTGCCCGCGATTCTGAAAGGAATCATGGAGAAAATGGAGGAAGGGCCGCTCACGGGCTCCTATGCCCGCGACATCCGCGTGGTCGTCTACGACGGCAAGATGCATCCGGTCGACTCGAACGAGCTGTCGTTCAAGCTGGCGGGCCGCAACGCATTCAAGGAAGCCTTCAAGAAGGCCGGGCCGAAAATCATGGAGCCGATCTACTCGGTCGAGGTACTCGTGCCTTCGGACCGCATGGGCGACGTGATGAGCGACCTGCAGAATCGCCGGGCCATGATCGAGGGCATGAGCAGCGACAAGGGATTCGAGCGGCTGGTGGCCCGCGTTCCGCTCGCGGAGATGTACCGCTACTCGACGACGCTCAGCTCGCTGACCAACGGCCGCGCGACCTATTCGATGAAATTCGCCTCGTACGAACAAGTGCCTTCCGACGTGCAGGAAAAGTTGCTCAAGGCATACGCCGATACGGATAAGGACGACTAACCTTTCCGGTCGATTCGGCCGAACGGGCGGCTCCGCGTTTTCAGGGAGCCGCCCGTCTTTTATGACCGGAGCGAACGGAACGAAAAACGGCGGGCGCAAAGCTCCGGAACGTATGCGGACCGTATACCGGTCGGACAGAGAAACCGTCCTGCCCCGAAGAAGTCTTCTCTCCCTATACCGAATTTGCGTTGGTTTATGCGGTTTTTTCTATAATATTTTTCATAAATATCCTCTTTTTACATGTACTGTTTTTATTATCAGTTGTTTATAAATAGGCTGTTTGCTTTTTGCAAAACTCGTTATCCTCTCCTGCCCGTTATAGTTTTTAACCAACGTTTAAAACGTCATTATGTATTATATTTACAGCGATTTCTCCTTGAAATCTGTTTGAAAAACAACGTAATGAACGGATGAAAAGAACGGTCCTGCTGGCGCTGCTATGTGCAGCGACGGCATTTGCAGCCCCTGCGGCCTCGCTTGTCGAAGGACGCATCTACCTCAAGAACGGCACGGTCGTCGAATGCACGGGCAACGACCGGATAAAGCTGCCGAAGAAATCGGGTCCGCTGAAACTGTTCCGTGACGCTTTCCGCAGGACGAAGACGAAAGAGGTCTTCCGGGCCGATTCGGTCGATTCGGTCGTCTGCTGGCATCCGAAAACGCCGGAATATCTTCGCAAATTCATCCCCGCCGCCGATCCGGGCTGGATGTGGGTTTATCTTGAAACGCCCCATATCAGGGTTTGCGTCTGGTCGAAGAAAGGTTACGGCATCGACACCGACGGAGGTATCCAGATATGGCAAAAACAGCGGACTTTCAGTCAGTCCCGCACGGCATACTTCCTGCAAAAGCACGGCGGGGACGGATTCCGGGACGTGGGCGGCGCCAACCGTAACTCGAAGGACGCCTTTCGCGAGCGTGTCGCCCGCTATGTCGACGACGATCCCGCACTGGCGGAGCGTATCCGGCATTCGAACGCCAGCCGTAGCAAGACCGTGCTGATGTTGCAAGACTACAATCCGACGAAACGATAACCTTAAAAACAATCGATGTATGAAACGAACGATTCTTTTCGTAGTGACCGCGTTCATTGCCTTCGGCACCGTTTTCCGGGCGGAGGCGAAGAAACCCGAGGATCAGGAGTTCCGCCGCGTGATCGTTACGCTCAAATCCGGCGAGAAAGTCGAAGGATACCTCAAAAGCGGCTGGCACGCCGATGGCGCTCTTCTGAAAAAAGAGAACTATTCGTTCAAAATCACCAAAACGCCCGATGACAAAGAGTCGGTCAAGTATACGGCCGACGAGGTAACATGCATCGACTATGCGGAAAAAACCGAGGAAAATCCCGACGGGATCCATTGGGATGCGCTCGACATCGCTTCGCCCTCCATCGGTAATCGCTATAATACGATCCGACGGCTGGTTTGTCTGGACAAAGTCGGGAAGAACGCTACGACCTACTGGTGGAAGATCTGGACAACGGAACGGGTGGGCAATATCAACCGCCGGATATTGAAAACCGTTCACGGCGTCCGGTTCCACGACGATCCCGATAAGGTAGTTTACACCTACATGCTGGTGAACACGATGTTGATGGACAAGCTGCATCCCGGGCTGCATGAGTTCTGCAAGAAATGGTTCAAAGGCCCCGAAGGAAAAGTCCGTAAGAAGGAGGCTAAGGAGAACGACGCGTGGATACTCGACATGTACGACGCCTACCTCGAACGGCAAGCGGTCCAGTAAGTCGACTCGTAATTTCCGGAATAAGCGCCGAGGAGATCGCCCGTCCCGAGTTCTGGAACGAAAGGAATCTCGCAACGAAAACCGGTCTGTACGACATGTCTTTCGTCAAGGGGAAGGGTGAAAAACGATAATATCGGGGAATCCCTCACAGGATTCCCCGATATCGGCTTTGTTTCGCGGTCATGCGGACTTTTCTTACGAAGCATCGGCGACACGTTACGCAGACTCTCCTCCGGAACGGGTCCGCACGCCCGGTCCGGCTATTTCTCGACGGCGATCCGGTAGACGCCCGAGCCGACATGCAGTTCGATACGTCCGTCCGTTCCGCTTTCGACGGCCATATCCTTGCGGCCCGATACGGGCTTGCCGCTCTCGGTGACTTTCGCCGGATCGGTCGCGGGCAGGCAAATACGGGCCGTAGCGTTGGCGGGTATTTCGATCGTCTGCACGAACTCGTCCGGCGCGTCCTTCCACTCGCTGCGGATCAGTCCGTAAGGCGAACGGAACGATACGCGGGCATCGCGCAGATCGCCTACGATCTGGGGATCGATCACGATCCGCTTGTAGGCCGTCGAGCCGGACTCCTGCGAGATGCCTCCGATGCCGCTGAACAGCCACGAGTAGAGATGGCCGAGCATGCAGTGGTTGTGCGACAGGTAATCGCGGCTCTGCCAAGACTCGGCCAGCGCCGTCTCGCCCATAGCGATCTGGTAGCCGTAGCCCGGCACGTCGTAACGGCTGTTCATGTCGAACAGTACGTCCGAAGCGCCGCGATCCTGCAACGTCTGCACGACGTAGCGGTAGCCGATGTCGCCCGCCGTCACGGCATTGCCGCGGCCGCGGATGTCGTCGATCAGGTTTTTCAGCACGACCTCCTCGTACTGGGGTTCCGCGAGTCCCATGTAGAGCGCCATCGCGTTGGCCGCTTGGCTGTTGCGGTCGTACTTGAGCGTCCGGCGGTCGAAAAAGCGCTCGTTGAACGCCTTTTTCACCTCGGCGGCCAGCGATTCGTAACGCTCGGCGTCGGCCGTTTTGCCCAAATGCTCGGCGATCCGCCGCATCGTGCAGATATCGTAATAATAGATCGCCGTCGCGCTGACGCCGTTCGACGTCAGCTGCGAATGGGCCGGCTCGGCGGGACCTATGTCGCACCAGTCGCCCAGTCCGTAGGCCACGATATGTCCGTCGGCCTTCGACGACAGGTAATCGATGTAGTCCGCCATCCGGTCGTAGTTCTCGCGCATCGGCCGGTCGTCTCCGTACCAGCGGTAGAGGTAGTAGGGCAGCAGGATGAAGGCGCTGCCCCATTCCGGCGTGTCGAGGAATCCTTCGGCGAAGACGGTGTACTGCGGCGCGATGGTCGGAATCATTCCGTCCTCGTGCTGGGCCGTCGCCATGTCGCCGACGATTTTCGGATAAGCCCGCGAGATATCGTAGCCGTATTGGATCGACGGGCCGATCAGATGCGACTGCTCGAGCCAGCCGAGTTTCTCGCGGTGGGGACAGTCGGTGAATACGCTGGAAAAGTTGCTGCGGATAGCCCAGTCGATCAACGTGTAGATTTGATTGAAAAGCGGGTTGGAGCACTCGAACGTGCCGACCTGCTCGGCCGAGTTGGTCGTGTGCAGCCCGGTCAGCTCGACGATCTCGGGCAGGCCGTTCGGATTGGGCTCGCCCTCGGGTACCGCACCCTCGACTTCCACGTAGCGGAAACCGTAGTAGGTGAACTGCGGCTGCCAGCTTTCGACGCTGCCGTCGCCGCGCGTCGTGTAGCTGAAGAACACCGGTCCGCCCGACGAACGCTGGTTGACCGTGCTGTCGGGGCGGCAGAGCTCGCCGGGAAACATCCTCACGGTATGCCGGCCCGAAGCGCGCACGCTCAGGCGGACGATGCCCGAGGCGTTCTGCCCCAGATCGTACAGGTAGTTGCCTTTCGAGTTGCGATATTTGCGGACGGTCGGAACCCGCTGGCGGATCTTGATCGGCGTCGTGCGCTGCGAGCGCAGCGGGGAGTCGAACCGCGTGAGCACGGCGGCGCTCCACGAACTGTCGTCGAAGTCCGGCGAGGTCCAGCCGGCCTGCGCAAGGCCCGCATCGTAATCCTCGCCTCCGTAAATGCTCGAGAACGTGACCGGTCCAGGCGCCGCCTTCCACGAGTCGTCCGAGACGACCGTCTGTCGCGTGCCGTCTTCGTACTCGATCTGCAGCTTGAAGATCATCTTCGGCGCTCCGTACGATCCGGCGAACTTGCTGTACCGCTCGCGCGGGATGTTGAAAAATCCGTTGCCGAGCATCGCGCCGACCGCGTTGGCGCCCTGCCGAAGCCGGTCGCTCACGTCGAACGAAACGTATTGCACCTCCTTATCGAACTTGGTCCAGGCCGGATCGAGGAAGTGGTCGCCCGTCTTCTCGCCGTTGAGAAACAGCTCGAACTGGCCCAGTCCGCAGACATAGGCCGTCGCCCGCCGCACGGGCTTGTCGACCGTGAACTCGCGGCGCAGCAGCGGCAGCTTGTTCCGCCCGAACGGCTTGTTGCCCAGGATCGGGTTGTCGGGACCCGTGTCGAACGTGCCGTTGATGACGATCAGCGAGTCGACGTCCTCCTCGAGCGCGATCCACCGCGCCCCGGACCAGTCTTCGCGGTCGGGCAGCCCCATCGTGAAACGCTGCGCCGGACTCCACGCCGACGGCTTGCCGTCCGGTCCCCAGACGCGGACGCTCCAGTAATAGGTTTCGGCCGCTTCCAGAGGCTGCCCGTCATACGGTATCAGCAACGACTGTTCGCCGGGAACCTTGCCGCTGTCCCACATCGTAGCACGGCCGGCAGCGGCGTCCTTTTCCGTTCCGGCCACGACGATGCGATAGGCGGTCTGCCGGCATCCGCGTTCGGGCGATACCAGTTGCCAACTGAAACGGGGCGACGGAGTTTCGATTCCGACCGGATCGGTCTCCTGCTCGCACTTGAGCGAGCCGAAGCCGAGGCCGGTCTGCGCCGCGAGCGGCGCGCAGGTTATTGCCATGAGCGTCAGCCACAGGGATGTCCGACGCGCAAAGGTCGTTTTTTTCATCGTTTCGGTTTGTTAGTCCGGGGATAAAAATAGTTTTTTTAGGCGGGATTTCCAACCGCCGGGACAACGGCTGCGACAGGCCGGACTGCCGGTGCGGGGCAATCCTTTGTCCTTATCGTCTCCCGGACGGTCCTGACAAAACATCAGGCTCCGCACGTTGAGATCGGGAATCCGCACGACGCAGCCTGATTTTTCCGAGTACGGCGCCGGGAATGCCGTCCACGCATCGAAAAGCTGAAATATATCATGTCTTTCCCGTTACGGATCGTATTTTTCGTATATTCAAATGAAAATAGCAATCAGACGAAATGGAAATCAGGCGATACAAGTCCGTAAATTTAAGGCAGATATCCCGGTTGTTCTATGAAACGGTCCACGCCGTGAACATAAAGGATTATACCAAAGAACAGGTAAATGCGTGGGCGACGGGTCGTATCGACTTGAAGGAATGGGACGCCTCGTTTCAGAGACATATTGCCTACGTCGTTACGGGAAACGATTTGGTCGTAGGTTTCGGAGATATCGATAGAACCGGATATCTGGACAAACTGTTTGTCCATAAGGATTTTCAAGGCCGAGGCATAGCAACCGCAATATGTGACCGGCTCGAAAACGAAGCCGAAGTGGAATGCATCCGCGTTCACGCTTCGATTACGGCAAAATCTTTTTTCGAAAGGCGCGGCTACCGAGTCGTCAAGCGACAGGAGGTCGAAAGACAAGGCGTGCTTTTAACGAATTATATCATGGAAAAGTATTTGGCTCTCCCGTAACTCGGTCGCATACGAATTCCCCGCGCTGTCTTCCGCCGGTAGTTCGTTATGCTTCCGCCGGGCCGATCGCTGTCGAAACCCCGGTCGTTCGAGAATCCTGCGGTTTCGGGGGGGGGAGGTGTTGTACGGGATTTATTACCGGTTTGAGGTCACGAATACTTTGTTTCGGCTAAGGCGATAGCAATCTTATGTCTGTCGGTGTATTCGATTGATATACTGACAAATGAACCTGATGAAAGATGGAAATGCCGTGCCTATGTCGTGTCTGTTAAAAACGAACGCTCGACTTATGAAAGGCCAAGCGTTTGAAATGTTGCTTTGTATCCCCCAACAGTTCCGACGCAGGTGAGTTCGCTGTCTTTGCATCTTACATATTTTACAATAAATCAATCATATGCAAATTTTATCCATGCGCGACCATTGCCGTTCGACGCATGGAAATGACCGATTCGTTTTAGGTTGCAACAACTAATAGTTTGTATGATGAGCAGTGTGAAAGCCGTCTTTCGACAAGACAAAACGAATTGCCGTGGCTTCCGTGTATCTCCGTATTACCGTAAATCGATCTACAAAGGTATTCCCTGCGTAGCGGTCTCGCCCGACGATTGGGACGATAAAACGGAAAAAGTCGAACGGATCGGTAATTATCGAACATGGAGATGCTGGATAATCGTCATAACGTTTACGAATGAAAGATAAGATAGCAAGAATGGGATTATCTTATTGATTGTCATAGCTAAAAAAACATATTATTTTAATCAAGGCAAAGAATGATGATTTTCATGGCAGGACCAATAATTCGATGTCAAGCTGATATTGAAAGGACCGAATTCGATCTTGACAACGATGAGAAAGAAAAAACAAACCGGACCTTATCCTTATCTGTTATGAATCAATATACTCAAGTGTTTTCTCTGTTCGTAGATCCGCTCATGACAGTGCCGATCTGCGGATTGTCGTATTCCACGGACCTTATATGATTTTTATTGTCAAATGTTCGGCCGGTATGAGTCTTGCAATATTTTGATTTTCAAGAATTGATAGAGTTCGCAAACGGATGGTGTAATGAATGAAGGGATGTACCGTCCTTATTCAGTCCTATGCGTTTTTTAAAATATTCGCGAGTCTCCATATCCGTACAATAAATATAACACCCCTTCATGCCTCTTGTCATAAGAGTCTTATAGGTATTTTTAATAATCGCTCTCAGAGTTCTTTTTGCAGATTCTTTGTCCTCCATCATGAGCTTTTTCCACCCGAAGATACTCCGGTCCATTGTTGACCGCGCAGCAGGATTAACTTGGACAACTCCGTTACGGACAATCAAATCATTGCCGATTATTACACCTATGTAATCTACTTCCAAACCCTGACATGTGTGAATACACCCTACTTCATTAATTGACGTAGGATCAATAATCCATTTTGATCCGTAAGTTTTAAGATTCCATTTCATTCGAAAATTATCTTCCGGAATGACAATATCGTATGCATTCGGATCTTTGTCGCTTACCCAATCCCAGCAATAACCTGCCACCAGTCTTGCTTTGTTGTTGATCTTGTTTTTTTCGAAAATGACATCGCGCAGTTCGGATGCAGAGTCATAAATTCGGAAATCGTAATCGGTCCCGCTAAGATCATAATTGGCTGTTTCACGTATACTAAGAACATTGTCAAGCCATGCCAGATATCCATCTGCACCATTACATCTGAATTGTGAACCTAATTCTCCTTCCGTTACTGTGCTTCCGCATTCCTGAGCGATACGACGAATGTTATCAATTGTACCGTAATCATCTATATGGACTCTCTGATCCTCGTCTATGAAAAATATGGAACATAATGAAGTTGAAATTATTTCCCGTATTTGATTATCCCCCTGTTTTAAGAAACCGGTCTTTTCTGTGAGCCTGTGAGCCTCATCTACGACAAGAGTCCTGATTGAGTTTTTAGGAGCATTTACGAACGAGCCGCTTCCGACGAATATTTTTTTCAAAGCTACAAGCGGCTGGTCACGGCATAGCATTTCAAAATAAACTTCACGAGGAGCACTCGTTTTGGTAACATATTGAGCCAGCTGTCCTCTTTGAATAAGATCAACAAGGAGGTTTATCGCTACGACTGATTTGCCCGTCCCCGCTCCACCTTTCACTATAAAAACATTCTTACTTTCGGGGGTAGAACAAAATGCCAATTCCTTTGCCCGTTCGAAAACGACTTTCTGCTCTTCGATCATGATAAATTCACGATTGCCCTTGAATATGGACCGGAGTGCGCTGGAAAGTGTTTTCGAAGGTCTGATCTTTCCATTGTCTATTCTGGAAACAATATTGGACTTGTCCCCCTTTTTGATGTGTTTTTTTATGAAATTACGAAGCTTGAGAGCGTCCGAGCTAAAATACAGGGGGGCCTCCCGAATATAATTGTCGTAAAAATTATTGGAGATAATACCGTCGTCCGAGTAATTATGGAGATATGCGCAAGGATATACTCCTATCATCTCATCTTCGATAGCGGCACTAAAAAATTTGAGTAAACATGCGTACGAGTATGCTTGGTAAGAAGGATGGGTGGTATTTACCATATGCCCCCCCAACAATGTTTTGACAATACCGTCCTGTATTGTTGTTTCACAATGTTGCCATTGTTTCAACTCAACGATTATGATATTGTCGTTCTTTCCGTCTGAACCCGCTATAATGAAGTCGATTCTTTTGGCTGTATGAGGAATATGATATTCGATTGAGATGCCGGCATCATCAGGAATGCTCGGATCGTTTAGTACTCGTTCCATAAATCCCAACGAGTTTCGAAATGCTCTGAACTCATTATCCGATGTTCTTTTTGATGTTTTTTTGTAAAGCTCTTCCTCTACGATGACGGCTATGCGATCTTCAAAAACGTCTTTACGGAATTCGGCTTTGGTACGATGATATATAATCATAGTTCGGTGTATTTTTTTGCAATTCCTTTTGATTTGTTTACAGGATATTTCACCGCATTCTCTTCGATTTTGTCAAAAATAATCTGCTTCACGTCGAAACCATATTTTTCCGCGATCAGAAAGGCGTAATTCAAGACATCCGCCAATTCCTTTTTCACTTGTTCCCGGTCCGCTTCTTCAGCAGATTTCCAAAGGAACAGTTGATTTAACTCTGCGGCTTCAATGGATAGTGCCAATGCCAAATCTTTGGGATTATGAAACTGTTCCCACTCTCTTTCGTTCCGGAACTCTATTATCTTGTCAATAATTTGATCTATATCATTCATGGTTAAATATATTTGGTTTATACAAAGATAATCATCGAATACTATCGAAGCTTCGATATTCTTTTATTTTTATCGACGGTAAAAATAAGTTTGCCATTGGACGAAAGACAAAATCTTACGAATAAAGTTGAACAAGCCGAGTTGGCTCGTCATGTTATCCGTCGAAAAATCACCGGTGAATCGCTTGACAAATTTTTTGAGAAAACAAAAATGCCATGTTTTACCTGTGTCGTACCTGTTGAAAAAAAACAAACGCTCAACTTATTATAAGTCAAGCGTTTGAATCGTTGCCTTGTACCCCCGACGGGAATCGAACCCATATCAACAGAACCGGAATCTGTCATTCTATCCATTGAACTACGGAGGCAGAATCGTACAGCGCACAAAGTTGCAACATTTTCGGCGTTATTACAAATTTTTGTGCTTTTCTCCGCGGAAAAAGAACGTGAAAACTATCTACAAGGTGGTTGCCGGTGCCGAAAGCCTGCGGAAAAGTTCTTCGCATCGTTTTTGTATCAAATCTTGCTCGATGCCTCGTGTCATCTTGCTGTGCGGGCGCTCTTTAGAGGCCGGATGGCTTGTGATAATCATTGATTTTTGAATTCAATACGCTGATTTGTAACAAATTGAATGCATTGTAGCATGGCGTGGACGCTGTTTGGCCCCGCGGAGTCCGTCAGGCGGATATTACAATAAATTATTTAAATCGTTGCTATATATCGGAACAAATAATGTATTTTTGCATTAATAAAATGACACACCATGCTGGATACATGGCATAGGCTAGAGCGCGTAATCAAATGGACAGGCCTTTCCGTCAACTCTTTTGCACTCAATATAGGGTTGAAACGGAGCGAGAACCTGTATCAAATCAAAAAAGGGAACAACGGGATCAGCCGGGATCTGGCTACGTTGATCACCACCAAGTATCCTTCGGTGAGCAAGGCGTGGCTTCTGACCGGCGAAGGCGAGATGTTCGTCGAGCAGGTAGCGGCCTCTGCTTCTCAGGCAGGCGTCCCCTATTACGGCATGGATATTCTGGCGGCCGTCGACGAGACGGTCCTGCCCTCGCCGCAGTTTTACATCAGCATTCCGATATTCGACAACTGCGATATCGCCGCCCAGAACATCGGGACGGCCATGCTGCCCGAGATCGCGCCCGGAGCGATCGTGATTCTCAAGCGCTGGAATGTCGAGTCGATCGTGCCCGGCGAGTCCTACCTGGTAGTGACCGAGCAGTTCAAGGGCATCCGCGCGATACGGGCCGGGAGCAACCCCTCCGAGCTGCTGCTGCTGCCCGCCAATACGCAGCAGTACGATCCGATCGTCATCGGCAAGTCCGATATCGTCAAGCTGTTCATCGTACAAGGCATTATCGTGAAGAAGAATCTGTAATTTTTTCGTCGGCAGGCCATGCGGAGTGACTTTCCGAAGCGGTTCGCGCCCGATGACATAAAAACCAACAGCAAGCCATGTTTTCTGGAATAGTCGAAACCACAGCCCGCGTCGCCGCGATCCGCGAAGAAGGCGGGAACCGGCATTTCACGCTCGAATGCCCTTTCACGGACGAACTGAAAATCGATCAGAGCATCGCCCATAACGGGGTCTGCCTGACGGTCGTATCGATCGAGGACGACCGGTACACGACCACGGCGATCCGCGAGACGCTGCTCAAATCGAATCTCGGGGGGCTCCGTGTCGGCGATCCGGTCAATCTGGAGCGCAGTATGCGGCCCGACGCGCTGCTCGACGGCCATATCGTGCAGGGGCATGTCGATCAGACGGCGCGCTGCACCGCGATCGACGAGGCGGACGGAAGCTGGTACTTCGCTTTCGAGTACGATCCTTCGCAGGGTAACGTAACGGTCGAGAAAGGCTCGGTAGCCGTCAACGGCGTCAGTCTGACGGTAGTCGATTCGCGCGAGGGAGCTTTCCGGGTCGCCATCATTCCCTATACCTACGAGCATACCAATTTCCATGCGCTGAAGGTCGGATCGACGGTCAACCTCGAGTTCGATATCGTAGGCAAGTATATCGCGCGCCTGATGGAGCGCTACGTCAAAGCATAAGCCGTGAGACTGAAAATCCGGACCGTCGCGGCCGCCGCAACGGCCGTCGGACTCGTCGCTGCGGTTTCGGGCGCGTTGCTCGTGTGGATGGCCCGGGGCGAAGGGAAATGGCTGGTCGTCGTCCCGGTGCTGATGTTCGCGGCGGTTTTCGTGGCTTCCCGGTTCTTTTTCAACCGTTTCGTCGCGTTCCGCATCAAGCCGATCTATCAGATTCTGCTGTCGAAAAGCGTCCGGACGCACGAGCTGTCGCAGAAAGCCGATCCGGTCGGCCACATCGAGGACGAGCTGAACCGCTGGGCCGAGAAGAATGCCCGCGAAATCGCTCGCCTCAAGGAGAATGAGCGTTACCGAAAGGAGTTCTTGGGCAACGTGTCGCACGAGATCAAGACGCCGATCTTCACGTTGCAGGGCTATATCGTGACGCTGCTCGACGGCGCGATCGAGGACAAGGCGGTCAACCGCAAGTACCTCGAGCGCTCGGAGAAGAATATCGACCGGCTGATTCACATTGTCGACGATTTGGAGGAAATATCGAAACTCGAGGCCGGGGCGCCGGTTCTCGAGAAGGAGTGTTTCGACGTCGTGGCGCTGGTCCGCGAGATCGCCGATTCGCTCGAGATGGACGCCGCCCGTCGCCGGATCGGCATTCGGGTAGGCAATCCGCACGGCCAGCCGCCCGTTCCGGTAACGGCCGACCGCCGCCGCATCGCTCAGGTCATAACGAACCTGCTCAGCAACTCGATCAAATACGGGCGCGAGGGCGGAGAGACCCGGATCGGCTTCGTGGATATGTTCGACCGCGTGCTGGTCGAGGTAAAGGACGACGGAATCGGAATCGCCGAGGAGAATATTCCCCGCGTATTCGAGCGCTTCTTCCGCGTCGACAAGAGCCGCTCGCGCGAGCAGGGCGGCACGGGGCTCGGACTGGCGATCGTCAAGCATATTCTGGAAGCCCACGGCGAGCGGATCACGCTGCGCAGCAAGTTGGGGGAAGGAAGCGCTTTCTCTTTCACTTTGAGCAAAAAATAGTTACATTTGTCCCTGCATGGCGGGCGCTGCGGATGCTCCGGAAAGCTCCGGCGCGCGGAAATTCTCCCTCCGGCCGCTTCGCCTGCGGAATAACAGCCAAAGCACGATGAATGCTATCCTGCCCCTTTTCGTTCGCTGGGACGTGAATCCCACAATGATTTCGATAGGCTCTTTCGAAATCCGCTATTACGGCCTGATGTGGGCCCTCGCGCTCGGTATCAGCGCGTACATTTTCAGCCGCATCATCAAGCGGGAGGGATATCCCGACAAGCTGTTCGATTCGATCTTCTGGTACGGCGTGCTGTCGACGATCATCGGCGCCCGACTCGGGCATTGCCTGTTCTACGATCCGGGATACTATCTGACCCATCCCGTCGAGATCCTCTACATTCATCAGGGAGGACTGGCCAGCCACGGCGCGGCCGTCGGTCTGCTCGTCGGTCTGTGGCTTTTTTCGCGCAAGAACAAAATGCCCTACATCTGGTCGCTCGACCGCATCGCGATCGCTGTCGGCATCGCCGGCGCGCTCGTCCGGATCGGCAACCTGATGAATTCCGAAATATACGGACATGCGACGTCGCTGCCGTGGGGATTCGTTTTCGTGCGGGCGGGGGAGACGCAGCCGATGCACCCGACGCAGATTTACGAGGCGGCGGCCTACCTCGTCCTGTTCGGCATTCTGTGCTGGATGTACTATGGCCCCAAGCTTGCACTGCGTCGTCCGGGCCTGATGTTCGGTTTCTTTCTGATCTATCTGTTCGGATTCCGCTTTTTGGTCGAGTTCATCAAGAATCCGCAGGAGGAGTTCGAGCGGACGATGACGCTCAACATGGGCCAATGGCTCAGCATTCCGTTCATCGTACTGGGCATAGTCATTTTGTACCGGGCATGCAGACGCCCCGCCGTGGAACTACCTAAAACCAAGAGATAATGGACCCTGTCAGCGTACTCGTATTCAATGTACTGGCCAAGCGGCAAGGCATCAACCTGCCGGGCGTCGGCGCGCTGCATGTCGTGACGTCGGCCGCCCGGACCGAGGAGCGGAACACGCTGGTTCCCCCCGTGAACCGGGTGGAGCTGCTGCCCGATGCGCAGCCCGGCTTTCTGGACGTGATCGATCTGCTTGCCCGCTACGGCGAGACGGATCGCGACGACGCGCAGCAGACGTATAATTCGTGGCTCGCTCAGGTGAGCTCCGAGGAGGGCGTGACGATCGATTCGGTCGGCCTTGTCAGCGAGGGAACGTTTCGTCCTGCCCCGCAGATGGCTGCCGTGCTCAACCCGGCCGGGACCGCTCCGATGCGGTTGCCCCGTAAGGGAAGCGGCAACGGGCTCTTATGGTGGGTCGTTCTGGCCGTGGTGGTCGGCGCGGGCATATCGGTCGGGGCTATCGCATGGCTCGAAAGTCGCGATGCGCCTTATCCGCCCCGGACGGTCCGGACGGCGACCGCGCCCTCCGAGGCCGGCGATGCAGCCGAGGACAATTTGCCGTCGTCTCCGGCCTCATTGTCCGGGGCAGAGGCTGACACGGCTGCCGGAAATATCGTGCCGGCCAAGGAGCTTACGCCCTCTGTTCCCAGCGTTCCGGCCGCCGGACAAAAGCGCTACTACGTGATCGTCGGGGCGTACAGCACGGAACAGAATGCCGACCGCTTCATTGCGGAAGCCCGGAAGAAGGACGATTCGCTACCTTATGAAAAACTGCCCCAGCCCAACGGACGGATTCTGATTTCCATCTTCGGTTCCGACTCCGAGCGGCAGGCCGTACAGAAGAAACGGGAGTACGAGGTCATGTTCGAGGGCTCGTGGGTCTACGAGGCATCCGTCCGGAAATAACGCTGCGAACCGGCGAACAACAGATGAAGAGCGTCCTCCGATTGAAACCGGGGGACGCTTTTTGTCGGACCGATCGCTTTCCCGTCATCGTCACAACGGATCTTCCGGTCCGGCAGACGTCTTCCGGCAAGACGCATTCGGTCTGCAGGGCAACCCCGACGAACCGGTTCCGATTCGGAAAACAGTCCGGGCATTCCTCGAATCCGTTCTGGCCGTTATAGCCGCAAAGCAGAAAAGCGGCCCTTTTCGAAAGAATTCTTTAAAAAGTTCAATGTATTGGTTGGTCAGATTTAACCGAGATAAAATGACGACATGACAACGGCGCTATTTTCCGTTTCATGTGTTGATGTTCATAGTCTCAAACAATTGATGAGGAGATGGAAAATTCAGATTAGAAAGACAAAGATCGGATTGGCATCGTTACTGCAATCCTGACGGATAAGCTTATGAAAACCATAAATCAGTGAAGCCGGGAGAGAAGGCAATTTCGTTGACTGAAAACGAAACCCTTCCGTTCGTACTTAAAACGGATTTTCAGAGGTAAATCGGGCTCTGCAAAATTCATACGAATCGAACTGTTTCGGCATTTCGTTGATCCTCCCTGTAACGAGATTCGCTTTCGGACTATCCCGGTAAAGAATAGCCCCGAATGTATCGTCAGATATCAAATTCGGATTTTATACAAGGAGTTGAATACCGGTAAGATACGAATATGAAAAAGGCGGCAAAATGCATTGCCGCCTCAAATAAACGGAAAAATTACAGCCCGGCACTCGATCGGCTCGTGGCGGAAATCCGTTGACTTCGCCGATTTATTGTAGCGTTTGGGCAATACGGGATACTTCTTCGACGATCCCCTCAGGATTGACGACAGAGTCGACAGCGGTGTCGTACGCTATTTTCATCAGTTGATCCTGCCAATGCGGCAATCGTGTGAAATTTTGATTATCCTGCAATGCCATTGCGAAAACTCCGGCCAGATAGGGAAACGTAGAACTGGCCCCTCCCAAACGTTCGTAAGCGTATCCGCCGTCAAAATACGGATTCGTTTTTCCGTCCGTAGGTATTCCGAGCCCCCGGCCTACGAATCCATATCTTATGTCGAAAGAATTATTGCGCATCGTATGTTTGTAGAAACCGCCGAGAACCATTATGCCGTTCTGTTCCGCTTCGTCGAACAATTCCTCGCGTTCTTTGGCGAACGCGTCGTCGGGAGTGCCGCTGCTCATCGATATGAACCGTATTTTTTCACGCTCCGGAAACGTCTTGTTCATATCTATGATTTTCCGGATCGCTTGATTGATCGTGCGCATGGTATTCGGCTGCGATTTATCGTCCGGCCAATTATTCGCCGCAAAATAATAAATATCGGCCTCCGGAGCCGTACCGGTGCTTTTGCCCGCCGCTACTCCGGTAACCAGACTGCCGTGATAGTCGATACCGTCCTGTTGCCAGTTATCGCCGAATACTTCGTAATATTTGATCCGGTCCTTATATTCCGGATGCTCTTTGAATAACCGTTGGTCTATGATAGCGATCTTTACGCCTTTGCCGGTAATTCCTTTCGCGTGCAGTCCGGCAACATTCTTCGGCATTTTCGACGCTTCAAGAAGTTCTTGCGGGTCGAAGCCTTCCGGCATTTTCGACGTTTCGGGCCATATCACACGGTCTGTCCATTGTTTAACCCCGTTCTCGTCAAACCCCGTTTTCCCCAAAAACAAATCTTCGCAATCCCTCAAATCCAACGACGACAAATCCGCCTCGTCCAGCGATTCGGTGTTCTGCAATTCCGCTATGTCCTTTATAATCTTGTATTGCCGTCCATGCCGTGCATCCTGACAGTTTACATAAGATAAGGAAATTATGGCAGCGGATAATGCGATGACACAATGGTTGTTTTTCATCATATTTCTTTTGTTATACGATTTTGAGGGACATCTTACTCTTTTTTAAGAATGCCTTCTCGAAATTCCGACCGGCGGAAGTTATCGGGCCATCGAATCGGCCTCGGCGGGGGCCGGAGCTTCTTCTTCGATCACGGCATCTATCTGCTCGCCCTTGAGATGCTTTGCGAGGAAACGCTCCATCGTCCGGTAGAACGCGAAGCGGTTTTCCTCGTTATGGAATCCGTGCCCCTCGTTGTCCTTGACCATGTAGTCCACGTCCACTCCCCGTGCGCGCAGCGCGGCGACCATCTGATCCGATTCGGCCTTATTGACGCGCGGGTCGTTGGCTCCCTGCACGACCAGTAGCGGCGCCTTAATCTTGTCGGCGTTGAGCGCCGGCGAATAGGCGGCCAGCATCGTGCTGTCCTTCTGCGGGTCTCCCACCATTTCGTACATCATGTCGAGCATCGGTTTCCAATAGGGAGGGATCGTCTGCAGGAACGTGAACAGATTCGACACGCCCACGTAGTCGACTCCGCAGGCGTACAGGTCGGGCGTATAGGTCAGGCCGGCCAGCGTCGCATAGCCGCCGTAGCTGCCGCCGTATATGGCGATCCTCGTCGAGTCGGCGATTCCCTGCGAAATCAGCCACCGTACGCCGTCGGTAATGTCGTTCTGCATCGTCTGTCCCCACTGCTTGTACGAGAGTTCCTTGAACTTGCGCCCGTAGCCGGTCGAGCCGCGGAAGTTCATTTGCAGCACGGCATATCCCCGGTTGGCAAGAAACTGCACCTCGGGGTTGTAACCCCAGCTGTCGCGGGCCCAAGGCCCTCCGTGCGGGTTGACGACGACCGGTAGCTGCCGGGCCGTTTCCATCGTCAGTCCTGCGGGTAGCGTCAGGTAGCCCTCGATCGTCAGCCCGTCGCGCGAGGGATAGCTGACGGGTATCATCTCGGCCATTTCCTCGGCCTGAATCCACGGCGCCAGATCGGCGATTTTCGTCAGTTTGTCGGCCTTTACGTCGTAGAGGTAATACGTGCCGCGCGTGCGGTCGTTGCCCGCATAGACGATCTTCATATCCTCGGCCTTGTTCGTTGCGGTCGTACCGACCTGATATCCGGGTAGTTGGGTTTGCAGCTTGCGGAACGACTCCTCGGTCTGCGGATCGAAGAAATGGCGGATCACGTCCTTCGGTCCTTCGCAATAGGCGCCGGTCAGCTTTTTCTTCGCTTTCGAATAGCCCAACCCGATTACGTCGTACAGATCGTTCGCATAGAGTTCCTCGACCTCCTGTCCGGTCGCAGGGTCCACTACGACCAGCGCGGCCTTGTCGCGTCCGATGTTCGACGTCGCATAGACCATTTTATTGTCGGGCGTGAACACGTAAAAGCTTACCTCGTCCTTGAAAGAGGTGGTCAGCACCGGACGGAACGGCTCCTGTTCCGTCTCCCGGTACAGAATCTGCGTGTTGACGCCGTCGACGATCGCATAGGCGACCCGCAGCTTGCCGTCGTGATCGGTCATCCAGCCCTGAATGTTGCCGGGGTTCTCGGCCAGCAGCGTCATCTCGCCCGTGTTGAGGTTGAGCCGGTACGGGTCGAATATCTGCGGATCGCGCTGGTTCGTGCTGACGATAATCAGCGAATCGATCTCTTCGAGCGGATCGATGATCTGCGTCCTCACGCCGGGAATCGCCGTGTAGGCCCTCGGGTCGCTGCCGTCCAGATTGACGCCGTAGAGCTGGTAATTCTCATCGCCGCCGGTGTCCTTCAGGTAGAGCAGCCGGTCGTTGTTGGCCCAGAAGTATCCGGCGATGTCGCGGTCGGTCTCGGAGGTGATTCGCCGCGCCGAGTCGGAACCCGCCTGCTGCACGAAGATGTTCATCCTCGATTCGTAAGGAGCCATATAGGAAAGGTACTTGCCGTCGGGCGAGATGTCGTAGGAACGGACTTCGGAATTGCGGAAAAACTCCTCGAGCGGAATTTCCCGCACATGGCGGTCGCTGCACGACCATACGAGCGGAACGACGATCGCCGTCATCCATCCGCTCCAACGCATTGTTTTCATTTTCGGTATGTTTTCGTTGTCATTAGTGCAAATGTACGGATTGTTTCGGGGAAATATTTTGTCGTGCACATTTTTGTTCCGTTTTTCTTCGCCGTGTCGCCTGCCTGAGTTTTCCGGGGGCGGTGCGCGGAGTGGTCCGGTTGCCGGGCCGATACGGGATGTTTCTTCTGGCAGGCGGCCCGGTAGTCGGAAAAGCGCTGCGGCTCAGGTCGGCATCGTTCTTCGGACCGAACCGTCCCGAAATCGCCGTGCCGGGATTTTGCGTCCGATACGACAGAAAGGGTGTTGCGACGATTCTGTCTCCGAGTTTCTTGTCATGTAGCCGACGCAGTTTCAAGCCGGATGCGGCAGCGAACGGCCGTCTCCGCTCCGCGCGGAGGCGGAATCATTTTTTTGAATATTGGCCGGCAATGCCTATATTTGATGAGTTTTAAACCGAAAGCGGCATGGTCGGCCGCAGGGGCGGCCGTATGCCGCGAACCGACCGATTGGCTATGGCTACATTCGAAGTTCGGGGAGGAACGCCGCTGTGCGGCGAAATCACGCCGCAGGGTGCCAAAAACGAGGCGCTGCAGGTAATTTGCGCCACGCTGCTGACCCCGGAGAAAGTGACTATACGGAACATTCCGGCGATCGTCGACGTAATGCAGCTCATCGAGCTGCTTCGGCGCATGGGCGTTCTCGTCGAGCGGATCGACGAGAGCACTTATTCGTTCGAGGCCCGCGACATCGATTTCGATTATCTGCAAAGCGAGGATTACCGCCAGCGGGCCGCCCGACTACGCGGCTCGGTAATGATTATCGGCCCGCTGCTGGCCCGCTTCGGCGTGGGCTATATTCCCAAGCCCGGAGGCGATAAGATCGGCCGGCGTCGGCTCGACACCCATTTCCTCGGTTTTCAGAAGCTGGGCGCCGAGTTCGACTTCGATACGGGAACCAATTTCTTTTCCGTCGAGGGCCGCCGCCTGAAAGGCTGCTACATGCTGCTCGACGAGGCGTCGGTGACCGGCACGGCCAACATCGTGATGGCCGCCGTACTGGCCGAGGGGCGCACGACGATCTACAACGCCGCCTGCGAACCTTATGTCCAGCAGCTCTGCCGGATGCTGAACCGCATGGGCGCGCTGATCTCGGGCATCGCGTCGAACCTGCTCGTCATCGACGGCGTGGAGCGACTGCACGGAACGACGCATACGCTGCTTCCGGACATGATCGAAGTGGGCAGCTTCATCGGCATGGCCGCGATGACCCGGAGCGAAGTCACGATCCGCGACGTGTCGTTCGAGAATCTGGGCATCATACCGGCCCAGTTCGCCCGTATGGGCATACAGTTCGAGCAGCGGGGCGACGACATCTACATTCCGCGCCACGACCACTACGAAATAGAGAGTTTCATCGACGGCTCGATCATGAACATAGCCGACGCTCCCTGGCCCGGGCTGACGCCCGACCTGTTGTCGGTCTTTCTGGTCGTTGCGACACAGGCCAAGGGGTCGGTGCTGATTCACCAAAAGATGTTCGAGAGCCGCCTGTTTTTCGTGGATAAGCTGATCGACATGGGCGCTCAGATCATTCTGTGCGATCCGCACCGGGCGACGGTGATCGGGCACGACCACAAGATACGGCTGCGCGCCACGACGATGTCGTCGCCCGATATCCGGGCCGGCGTCGCCCTGCTGATCGCGGCCATGTCGGCCGACGGCCGCAGCGTGATTCAGAACGTCGAGCAGATCGATCGGGGCTATCAGAACATCGACGGCAGGCTGAACGCCATCGGGGCCGATATCCGGCGCATCGACTGATCCGGAAGCCGGCCTCGTCGGTACGGCCCGTTTCCGTCCGGTCCCGAGGCGTTCCGTGCCGTTACCCGACGGCTTCGGGTGAAAACCGTCGGCCCTGTATTGCAGATAATCAAGAAAACGCTATCTTTGCCCTCTGAACGCGCCGCGTCTCAGGCCCGGATGGCGGAATCGGTAGACGCGCTGGTCTCAAACACCAGTGGAGCAATCCGTGCCGGTTCGATCCCGGCTCCGGGTACTTTTTGAAAACCTCAATGATTTGGTTTACAAGTTATTGAGGTTTTTTATTTTTCTGTTTTGGGCAAAATTCGGGCACTTTATAGAATTGATTGCAAAAATTTAAGAAATTTTTCAAAAATCATGAAATAATCCTCGCGATTTTTGAATCTTACCGCTTCAAACTTTACTAAAGCTAACATCTTTCTGTTACTGTAATTTCCCTATGCTGCGCAAATATTCCGTTTCGTAGATTCTATATTGCGTTTGCGCCTCGATTAGATTGCTTTCGGCCTGCTGCCACTGCGACTGGGCGTCCAAGAGGTCGGTCAGCGGGGACATCGACGCTGCGTAGCGGTTCCGCATCACACGTAGATTTTCCTCGGCCTGCTGCAACCCTTTTTCCGCTGTCAGAATAAGCCTGTAACCATCCTGCACATTACGAATCGCCTGCTGCACTTCGATATTGAGCAGTTTGGTATTCTTTTGCAGGTCGAGTTCGGCGTTTCGCAATTCATACTGCGCTTTACGCACCTTCTTGCGGCTCTCGCCCCAATGGAAAATCGGAATCTTCACGGAGAGCATGGCCATCCCCATTCCATCGCGGAACTCCTGTGAAAAGGGAACCATCGTGCTGCCGGCATCGGTCATACCGTTGAGCTTGATGTTGCCATAATACATGTAATTGACCCCCAGCCCCACCGTGGGCAGCATGTCGGCCCGGGCCATACGGATCTGCTCCTTTTCGGCCGCAACCTGTTTTTCGAGCAGAAGCAGTTCGGGACGGGAATGTATGTCCGATGCGAGCCGGCCCGGTTGCGAAACAACGAATGTCGTATCAACCGCTTCTATTCGCGTGTCAAAATCGGCACCCACAATCCGGCATAACGACATCCGGCACAGATCAGCCCCATTTTGCACCTTTTGCAACTGGTAGTGTAGCTCGGTACGTTTGGCTTCGATACGCAGCAGGTCGTTTTCGGTGGCCATGCCCGCCGTGAGTGCCGTTTCCGTCTGTCGGTAGAGCGTATCCATTTGGGTGCAATAGCTTTCCAGCATTTGCACCTTGCGCCCTACGGCAATGTATGTCCAATAGGCATTGTCGGCCTCGACAAGTACGTCCATGCGTGTCATGCGGAACTTTTCGGCGGCAGCCTCTTCGCCAATACGGGCCAGTCGATGCCCGGTCGTAATCTTGCCTCCCGTATAAATCGGCTGTGTCAGATTGATACCGGCCATGTAAGTGCCGCGCATACGCAGTTCCATACCCATCATGTCCATATCGGGCAGCATGTAGGCCCCTGTGGCCGAGCCCTCTATATTTGGGAGAAAGGCTGTGGTGGCGATTTTGCGATCGAGTTCCGCCTGTCGGATCGCATTGTCCGCCTGCTGCAGTTCTTCGCTGTGCGACAGTGCCATCTTGCGGCATTCAGCCTGTGTGAGCCGCAAGGATTGTTGTGCCGAAACACTTGCGATCGAACACAGAACGGCACAGCACGAAATAACTATATTTTTCTTGTTCATTTGCTTTATATGTTAGAAGGTTTACGGATACGGAACAATGCCGTATAGAACAGAGGCAGCAAGACGAGCGTGATGATTGTACCCACCGTGAGACCGCCCATGATTGTGATGGCCATCGAACTGTACATCGGGTCACCGACCAAAGGGATCATGCCGACGATGGTGGTCAGCGAAGCCATTAGCACGGGCCGTACGCGCGACACGGTGGCCTCCACCACGGCGGTATAGGGTGCCGCTTTCTCTTCGGTCTGGAGCCGGCCTATTTCATCGACCAGCACGATGGCGTTCTTGACCATCATGCCGATAAGTCCCAACATGCCGATAATGGCCATAAAGGTCATCGGCTGCCCGCTGAGCAGCAATGAAGGCGTGATGCCGCAGAACACGAACGGGAAGCAGAGCAGGATCAGAATGACTTTGCGCCAGTCATTGAAAAGCAGCAGCAAAATGGCCAGAATGAGAAAGACGGTTATCGGCACGAATTTCATCAGGTTGCCGATGGCCTCGCCCTGCACCTCGCCCTCGCCGACCCAGCGCATCGTATAGCCGTCGGGCAGCGGAATGGCTTCTATTTCATCCCGAATGGAACTGACCGCCTTTGCCGGAGTCGCATACGGATTGTCGGGGTTGGGATCGCACTCCGCCTCAATAACCCGCTGTCCATTAAGGCGCAGTACAAGATCTTCGTCCCAATCGAGCCGCAGGTCATCGATGACGGTTCCGAGCGGCATGGCCCGGAATACCTTGTCCTGCAATTCGCTCATCGCTTTGCCTCCGGAGAGTGCGCTTTGCAATTCCTCGTTGGATAGGTGCACATTCATCATGCTCCAGACCGGTATTTCATTGAGGTTTTTAATGCGGCTGCCGTCTTCATTGCGGACCTGCAGATTCAGCATCACCATGCGTTCCTGATCGTTCAGCACACCGACGGGCATTCCGTCAGTCGCAGCCAATAAAGCGTTGGCCACGTCGCTGCGTTCAATGCCGGATCGCAGGGCGTTCTGCTTCATGTATTCGGCTACGAGGGCTTTGCCTGCCGGTTTCCAGCTATTCTGTACCGAATAGGCATCTATATAGGGAGAGCGGCGCATAATCTCTTCGGCCTGTGCACTCAAACGGCGCAGCACGGCAGGATCGGGGCCGGCAAACTCTACCTCGATCGTGTGCGAAGTAGAGATGGAAAAGTTGTATTTGCGGATGCGGATGTAGGCATCGGGATATTGTTCACGGAGCTGCCGGCGTACCGCAGGGATTTGTTCCAACACGGTATTATAATCCTCGCAGTCCACGATGAGCTCGCCGTAGCAGTCGCCGCCCGAAGTCATCGGACGCACCAGACAATAGTGGGCCGGCGCACTCCCCTGACTGACAGCCACCCGTTCGATGGCGGGATTCTCTTCGAGCCGGTCGCTCATTTCCAGCAGCCGGTCGCGCACCTTGTCCGCATCGGTCGCCGAAGGGAAAAAACACTCGACGACAAACTGTTTGTAATCGAAGTCAGGGAAGAACAAGTTCTTCACCTTCGTCATCCCGAAGATGCAGAGAGCCAACAGGGAAAAAGCCACAGCGATGGTCGTCTTTTTGTAGCTGATTAAAAAGCCGATGGCACGGCGGACAAAGCGATGCACGGGAGAGTTCATGATCGCACCAGAACCGTTTCCGACCGTTTTCTCCCGCTTCGGCAGCCATGACTTGGCGCAGACGGGAACCTGCACCAAAGCCAGTACCCAGCTTGCCAGCAGGCTGACGCACAGCACCAAAAAGAGGTCGCCGGCATATTCTCCCGCCGTATCGGGCGAAAGATAGACGCAGAGGAACGTCGAGGCGGCGATAACGGTTGCCCCCAACAGCGGCAGGGCCGTATTGCGGCCTATACGATACAGATAGGTTTTAGGGCCGAGACCCCGTTTCTTGTCGATCAGGATACCGTCCATGATGACCACGGCATTATCTACCAGCATTCCCATCGCCACGATGAACGCGCCGAGCGAGATGCGTTGCAGCGTCGTGCCGCAGACGAGCAGAATCGGGAAAGACACGGCGACCGTCAGCACCAGTCCGAAACCGATAATCAGGCCGCTGCGCAGTCCCATCGTGAAAACAAGCACCAGAATGACGATGACGACCGACTCGACGAGATTCCACATAAAAGAAGAGATGGCTTCGTTTACTTTGTCGGGCTGGAAGAAAATCTTTTCGGCATGGAATCCCGCCGGAACGTTTTTCATCGCTTCGGCCAGTTTGACATCGACAGCCGCACCCACGTCGGGGACGATGGCCGATGACTCCATCGCCATGCAGATGGCGAGCGCCGGTTGTCCGTTCACGAAAAATCCGTTGCGCTGCGGTTCCGCAAAAGCACGCTCCACGCGGGCGATATCGCCGAGGCGCATTGTTTTACCGTCCAGCGTTCGGATTTGCAAATTGCGGATGTCCTCCTCGTTTTCGACCGCCGAATCAACGTAGATCGCAATTCGTTCGTCGCCGCTGCGATATTTTCCCGCATCGACCGTCTTGCCTGCCGCCTGCAAGGTCGACATGATTTGCGTGGGAACGATTCCGTTTCTGGCGATCTGCTCTTTGGAGAGCACGATGTTGATTACTTCGTCGCGGTTGCCGATGATATTGATCCGCTTGACCCCTTTCACGCCGAGCAACTCGCGGCGGAGATATTTGGCGTATTTATACATTTCGGGATAGTCGTACCCATCGGCTGTCAGTGCATAGAAAATGCCGTATACATCCATCATGTCATCCACCACTACCGGGCTGTAACAACCTTGCGGCAGACGCGAAGCCGCATCGTTTACCTTGCGGCGCAACAGGTCGAAATGCTGTTCCAACTCTTTTTCCAGCACCGTCATCTGGAACTCGACGGTGAACATCGCAGAGCCGTTCTGACATTCGGTCTTTACCTTTTTTACATTGGGCAGCGCCCGCAGTTCGTCTTCCATTATTTGGGCGACTTTCAGCTCCATTTCGTGTGCGCCGGCTCCCGGCCATGCAACCACCACCATTGCTTGTTTGGCCGATACGGCAGGGTCTTCCAGCTTAGGCATCTGCACGAATGCGAGTACGCCGGCAACGAGGATCGCTGCCATGAGCGACCAGAACAGCACCGGCCGCCGCATGAAAAATTCAGTCATTTTCATTACAGCAATCCTCCTATATTGGTTTTGCTCGATTTTCCTACGACACGTACCCGTTCACCTTCTTGCAGGACATTCACTCCGGCGCGGACGATGCGTTCTTTGTCGGTCAGCCCTTCGATGACAACGGCACGACCTTCGTCGTCCGTTCCGCGCAGCACGACAGGACGTTTGGTCACGGTGGAATCCCGTTCGAATACCCACACGCACGGTTCGTTGCCGTCTGTATCGCGGAAGACGGCGCACAGCGGTATGGCGAACCCTGTAATGGAAGCCGTATCCGCGACAACGATCCCGATTTCGACATTCATGCCTGCCGTCAGCCGTTTGTCGGGCTGCCCGGCAAAGGTCAGGCGTAGCTGATAGAGCTGATTGCCGTCGGCTTTGGGAGTGATGCTCGACAGTTTCATCGGAAATTCTTCTTCAATACCCGCTGCCTTACAATAAAAACGGGTGAAAAGGTCACGTTGTCTGTATTCGCCGGCCGGAATATCCGCTGCGACTTCCATGTGCGATACGTCCAGCAGGGTAAACAGCGCCGTACCGGCATCGACCATCTCCGCCGGAGAAAAGTTCACGGCCTGCACATACCCGTCGGTCGGCGCATACAGTTTCGTATAGTCGAGTTTGTTCTTGTTCACCTGCAACTGCACGCCCAGCTGCCGCAGACCAGCGACGGCCTTTTCATAATCGTTGGCCGAAACGCTCTTTTGGTCAAAAAGCTGCTTCGTGCGTCCTACTTCGTCTTTAAGTTGGTCGTACTGGATTTGCAGTGCCTCGACGCCCAGTCGATAATCTGCGTCGTCCAGCTCGGCAAGTAAAGTCCCCTGTCGGACATAATCGCCTTCGCGGACATGGATACGCTCGATCTGTCCGGCGGTTTTGAAGCCGAGGCTGATCGTGTGCGCTTCGCGGACGATGCCCGGATGGCTTATTACATGGGAGGCTTCCAACCGTACAGGTTCGGTCAGCGCAACACTCCGTATGGTGGAATTTTCGTGCGATGATTGGCCGCAGGCACAGAGCATTCCGATGACGACAACCATAGTAATCAATCTTTTCATGGTTCCGATCTGTTTTTAATGATTGTTTTCTATTCCGCTGCAAAGTTCCCGATTTATCCGGCATGTCGCATCATCCAATGGAATGACATTTTGTTCTAATAGATTACAAATCGTTCAAATAACAACTAAAACACCTAATTTTGTTTGTCGAAAGGTTAAATGCGAAGAATATGAAACAGGCTTATTGGGATTGGAATTTGGATTTGCTCTGGCTATCCGCAGAGAATACGGCTGTTCATTTGAACAAGGAGTTTATTCTGATCGACAATTTCGACGAGAGTCCGGAACAAGCAAACGCGGACTTGGAATTTGTAAATCATCCGGTCAAACTCTCCTTTACAATCGCAATTTTTTGTCTGGCAGGGCGGATGTCGGTTCAAATCAACTTGCAGGAGTTCGAGCTCCGGGCTAATGACATTCTGATTGTTCTGGAGGGAGCCATTGGGGAATACCGGGGTATGAGCGACGATACCCGGATTGCCGTAATCGCTTTCGCGTCCGAATATTTCCAGACTGCGCTTCAAACCGACGCGACAATGTCTCTGCAACGCCGATTGTACGCTTCGCCTATTTGTCATCTGACGTCAGCAGCGATGGAGGAGACGATGGCGATTTATCATCTGATGAAAGCGAAAATAGCGGAAACGGATAATCCGTTCCGCAAAGGGGCACTGCTCGGATATACGCAGGTACTTACTTATAATGCTTACAAATACCTGCTTGCAGCCGATTCCGGCGACGGGAAATTGAAAGAAAAAAGCGGCCGTCAGCAAGAGTTATACACACAATTTATCGAAGAGGTGCGGCAAAGCTACACGAAAGAACGCAGCATATCCTATTATGCAGGCAGGCTGTGCGTAACGCCCAAATATCTGTCGCAGATCGTTCGTAAAGTGAGCGGCCGGTTTGCCGGCGACTGGATTACCGATTACGTCATCCTCGAAGCGAAAGCCTTGCTCAAAAGCCGCAAATACACCATACAGCAGATAGCGGACAGATTGAATTTCGCCAACCAGTCCTTCTTCGGAAAGTATTTCAAGGAGAAGGTCGGATGCTCACCGTCGGAGTATCAAAAAACATAAACCACCATACATTCAGCTTTTCTCGGAAAGCGTGCAGCCCATTCGTTTTTTCGTCCTAAATCATGCGAATGGGTTTGCCGGTGTTTTTCTGTCGTTCCAGATCTCGCCAAAGCCGCTTCACATATACTGTGAGGCATTTTTTGAATTTGTACGGCATGTTGTTTAATGGCGTTAAAAACAGATAGGACAACTTCCGAGCTAATATCAATTAGCAATGCAATGGCTGGGAGCATTTACATAAGAACACCTTTGAATTTCTTGATTTCACGACAGTTGTTTCGACAAATCCGGAAACAGGCAATTTTCTTCCTATTGGTACAACAACTGATATGCCACCTGCCTATGTCCCTTTGCTGTTAGGTTATCTTTGACTTATATACTTTTACCTTGTTATATGTACCTGCATGACTCTTCCGGACAACTATATGCCATGCATTGCGTTGCTATTTCATTCTTATTCCCCGGCCCTGTTTTCGGTCTTTGATCTTGATTCCTATGTGTTCGAGAAATTCTTTTGCTTTTTGCCGGAACCACCTCAGGATCGGAATCCGGTCGATGAACAGTTGAAACCCTCCGGGGCCTTCTTCATCCCGCATGAGCCGGGCCTCCGAGTTTTCGACTTCAAAGTGCTGGGAATGTTCGTGCGAATATAGTTCTCCGGAGAAACGGACGGGTCGCATATTCACGAGATCGCGGGCCTGCCCGTTGGAGAATTCGAGCGAACGGCAATACTCTCCCCACCGGATAAGCTGGGGCGTATCGGGGAACCAACTGTAAATGCGGTCTATCTCACCTTGCAGTTTCCCGATGGTCTGCTGTGATTTCTGCTGCACTTCCAACAATCGGCGGCTGTGGTCGGCCTGCATGGTCTGCATCTGGGTTTGCAGGATCTCGATGGTTTCCTCGTGGGCGGCAACCTCTTGCCGCAATGCCCCGATCTGCTGTTCCTGCCTTTTGACTTTCGACGTTCCTACCAGCGAGCCGATACCCTCCACGATGTTGGAACCCACCTCCGCCGCCGCACTTTTCAGCTTTTCGGTTTTCAGTTCCCCTTTTACCGCCTTTAATTCTTGCTCGGTCGCTTCCAACTCGGCGGTTTTGTGTTCACGCATGGCCTTCGCCTGCTCGTAACCCGTCCGGGCCTCCTGTTCCTGTTGTTTCAGCCGTTCTACGGCCTGCCGTTTCTGTTCTTCGATACGGAGCAGTGCGTCGATGTTGTCCTGCAAATTCTTCTGCCCGGCTATGGCGTTGCGGTAAAACTCCTGCGTGGAGATATGGCGGGCGACCGATCCGTCGATACCGCGCTGTAACCCATATCCGGCCATTGCCTCGGCATAGGTGTCCTGATATTCTTTCAATTTTACGCGCGACATTACATCGTCGTTACACAACCGGACGGCATCCGGGCTTTTCTTCCGGTATTTCTTTTTGCCGGGTTTGTCGGGGATTCTTTTCTCTTTGACCTTGCGACGCTCCCCCGTTACGATAGGTACGACCGCCGCATGGATATGCGGCGTCGATTCGTCCAGATGCAGAACGGCTGACACGACGTTATCCGCCCCGAAGGTCTTGTTCAGCCACGAGAGGTTATCGGCGCACCATTGGTAGAGTTTCCCTTCAGTCTCGATACGTTTCATATCTTCAGGCGATCCGGTGAGCATAACGCGGATTACCTTTACCTGGTTCTTTCCTATCTTTCGTGTCAGCCCGGCGTGTGCCAGCCGATAATTGATTGCCTGCGTCCGGTCGGCCACGCCTTCCGGGAATGCGATCAGTTCCCGGTTCAGGTGCGTGCGCGAAAGGTCGGCATTCGGGGGCATCTGCGTCCGCGCGATGTGGGCTGTCATCGCCGCTTCGTTACTCGGCGACTTATCTAAATGCAATACTACGTATCCCATATATTTTTCTCTGTTTATGTGGTGAACGATTCGGCTGCCGGAACTTCGGACGCGGGGAGCGTCCGGCGGTCGGAACAACCGCAGAGGGGGTGTCCAGCGGGGTTCTCCCTGCTGGCCTATTGGGGCTTTTTCCGCGTCGGCTTGGCGATGCGAAAAGAAAAAGCCCTAATAGGCTATGGCTTTTCCGGGGGCGTAAATGCCGCGGGTACGTAGCGGGGTTAGAACTTCCGACCGGGACCTCTCTTTTTCACCGGGGGCGAGACACATTGTTGAGCTTGCGGAACAGTAAGATGTGCCCGTTCTGTTTCCTTCCGTTGCCGTTCGTGCGGAGGTGTTTGCGGGGTGGCAAGGTTTCGTTTCTCCCGCCAGTAGTCGTTCAAATCTTTGTGGTTGCGGTAAAAAACGGATTGGTCGATCACTTCGGTCGAGGGTAAGGATTCTTCCAGTCGGGCCAACGCTTTTCGCCCCGCGTCGTCGTTGTCGAGGAAGGCATGGACGACTCTGTGGTGCGAGAGAAATGGAACGGCCTTTTGCAGATTCGTCACCGAATTGAGTACGGTGGCGTCGATGGCGGGTGTCGGGTTTGCTTTCAGCGAGAGATAAGATAGGAAGTCGATAAACCCCTCGAACACCATTGTCGTATCGCTGCCGTTGTCGAGGGTGGTGATGTTCTTGGGCGTACTGCTTCCTTTGAATCGGGGATTACGCAGCTCCCAGCCTCCGGCATCGTTGCGGAACCCGATGGCGAAATACTCTTTGCCGCCGATCGTGTAACGCACCTCGCGGCAATAAGTCCGGGCGATGGCAGGGTCTATGCCTCGCCCTGTCAGGTAGCCGAGCAATGCCGGGTGGGTCAGTTCGCGGTCGGAGAGGATGATAAGGCGGGATGGTGTCGGTTCGTTTGTTCTTAACGCTTCGACGTGGATGGGGACGAGCATTCCGTGTTCTCCTATCGCAAGCCTTCGTGCGGCCTCGATCTCGGAACAACCTTCCATACGGGCCACAAGGTCGATGATCGAGCCGCCCTCGCCTGTCCCGAAGTCGTGCCAGAGGTTTTTGTCGTAACTGACGCTGAAACTGGCGGTGCGTTCCTTACGCAGCGGCGAAAGGTACATACCCCGGTTGCCGCGTTCCCACCGGGGGTTGATTCCCCGTGCCGCGAGGTAAGCCCGAATACTGATGCGTCGTTTTATTTCTTCGTAGTTCATGGTAGCGGATTTTTTGTTAACTTGTTACATTGTTCCTCCAACTTTCAGTAAAAGAAAGGTTTAAGGGCAGTAACAGTTGTGTAACGGTTTTGGAGAATTGTTACACGCCGTGTAACTAATTTATTTTGTTACACATTTGTTACAGGTTTGTAACGAGGTGTTGATTATTGATTTTCAAAGATTTTATTCTTCACTGTTACAGAATAACAGTTTTTCAGAAATGAAACTGCGGGTGACAGAATAGGGCCTGCCGGTACGTGGTTCCGGGAACAGCGAGCCATCGCCGGATAGACGGTAGGAGATGTAACGGGTAACCTTTTCCGGTTTCAGCCCCCAACTATCCTGCAATACCCGCTTTATCTTTACCGGCTCGGTCTTTATATCCCGGACACTAAGCATATTCTGCATATCTTGTATGCAGAACACATATTCGTCCTTGTCATGCACCTGAAATATGTCCTCCAGTACGCCGAGCATTTCATTTTCGAGCTGTCCGCGATTATATTGGATAATACGGCGTAGGGCAGGTGTCGTGAGCAGTTCCGGATCGAACCACATTCGGCTGGCTTCCGGTACACTTAATTCCCGGTTAAGCAAAAAATGGAGAAAAGCAGGTATCTCCTGTTTCATCTTGTCGAGCAACCCCGTATCGTCTTTGGCAATGGGGCCCACTTTACGCACCCAATAACGGGTTTCCCCCTGGTCGATAATCACAGGATTGTCCTCGTTGTTGGAACACAGTACGAACTTGGCGAAAAACTCGATCTCCAACCGATCTTTGCCTTTGGCTTCCAGTTTGAACGTCCGGGCCGTACTAAGTGTCTTGAATCTTTCGGAATCCTCCCGGCGGTTCAATAACACCTCGTCGGTGGCGACAATCAGTTTGCTGGCCCATTCCGAATTGAAATTGCTGCGGAAATCTTCGTTCGTATTGACGGTCATGTTGGCCCCAAAGATGGCTTTCAACAGATGGATGAAAGTCGTCTTACCCGTATTGCGTTCCCGCGAAACGAGCAGCAGAATCGGTAATCGCTGGCGTGGTCGGCGGTAAAGCAGTTGCAGGTAGTCATACCCCAATTCGATCTGCGGGCCGAAAATATGGGACAGAAATGCCCGGATATGGGGAAATTCGCCCGGCTCCGGATGATATGGAATCGGCTCATACATATTCAGGAAATTGCCGTACATCCGCTGATAATCCACATGGGCAGGAAAAAAGCAATAACCGTCGTATTTCTTGATATTGGCTACGAAATCTTTGGAATGATCCTGCCGGATGGTCTCTATATTCCACGGCAAGTATTTCTCCCGGAACTCACCCGTAGCGGTCGGCACACGGCACAGTTTCAGGTAGCACGTCCCCACACGGATATATTCTTCGTTATCCATGACGGCGCACCCCTTTTTTGCCGGTGCGGATCGCCTCGACATCATCCTTTTTATACCGCTTGCGTCCGCCGAACGGGAAAGACTTTATATACCCGGTCTTTTCCCAGCACCATAAGGTAGACGAGTCGATTCGCAAAACGGATAGAACCTCTTTGCGGCTTAAAAATTCTTCGGGAGGTGGTTCTTGTCGAACAGGTTTGAGGCTTCCCGCTGCCTCTTTGAGAATCTCTCTCAGGTCGTCCAGTTTGACCGCTACGGTTACGTTCGCCCCGGACTCCAACAAATCTTTCAAACTCATAGTCGAATTTTTTGAGTGTTAAACAATGGGTTCTGAATCCGACATTCAATCGAATCCGGGGCAAATAAATAAGGAGATTTTTCGGAGAACAAAAACACTCGTTTTCTCCTTAAAATCTCCTTATAATCTCTTGAAAGAGGTGGTTAGCCGTTGTGTTCGGCCATGTATTTTGGGATATCCTCTATGTTAGGAATGGCGTATTTCTCGGTTTGATAGTCCCGCAGTTTCCCTTTGATATAAGAATCTTCCAAGTCGGACAAAGGGGTAAATACGGCTTTCAGCCACGGCACGACATCCTGTTTCGGCTGTCCGAAATAATGAGCCATGTTCCATCCGAAATGAAACAGATCCGCATTTTTCAGTTTTTCGGGCCGGATGGGTACGAAATCTACCGGGCATGCTTCCTCTCGACCATAACACTCGACACACCGATCAAGCCGGGCCAGTTCATCGGATGTTACATAAGGGCCTATTGTCCGATGAGCGTAACGCAGGAACAACTCTATTTTTTCTTTTCGTCGTTCGGCGAATTGCCTGTCTGCATCTTGTTTGATCTGCTCGACATTCATGACGGGCATGTTGTTGATGGACGGAACGGCTTCCGTTTCAACAGCGGGGTGTTTCGTCTCCGGGAACTTCTTTATAACCCACGGAATGATCGTATGGGAGAAAACCGACATAATAATCAGATACACCACCGCACAAACGCCGAGAACAATGACAAAGGTAAGATTCGCCGTACCAGCATCAACTCCTTGCCCCAATACCATCAGCCGTGCGACCATAGCCACGAGCAACCCGACGACAATCACTATTGCCAGCAAAATAATATGACTATTTATCTTGCGGTAATCCATTTTATCACAAATTAATTCTCACGGTCAAAATTACTCAAATATACAATTTGCTTCCCTATTGTGAGATACTTGTAAATCTAATCATCGCTATAAATTTACTAATTTTCGTATCTTTGCAAAAAGATGTTAAATAATGAATTACGAAGTTTATTGCGACGAAAGCGGAATAGAAGCATTATTTGATAAAAATGCTCATAAATATACTGTCATAGGAGGAATTTGGATTCCTAAAGAATATAGGGATCAATTAAAGAAAGACCTTAACGAAATAAAGCACAGATTTAATGTATGGGGAGAAATCAAATGGAATAAAATTTCTCCGGCATATTTAGATATGTATAAAGAAGTTATTAGTCTTTTCTTAAAAAGCCCCAAAATTAGATTTCGAGCTATTATTATCAATAGTGCAAATGTTAATCACGACAAATACAATAATGGTTGTGGTGAATTGGGATTTTATAAGTTTTATTATGAGTTGATCTATCATTGGCTTAATCCCAATAATGTATATGACATCTTTGTTGATTATAAAGTCAATGGATATAAATACCGAATAAATGAATTAGAAAAAATTTTACGTTATTCGAATAATGTAAACAGAGTGCAGGCTTTACCTTCTCACGAATCAGTAGCGATACAACTTGCAGACATACTAACAGGCTTGGTGGCATCTAAATTTAATGAAGAAACAGTTAGTCAAGCAAAATTGGAGGTCAGAGATTGCATAGAACAGTATGAGCCTATAAAACCAACCTCTAAAGGAGAGAATAAGTTTAATATTTTTGACATTCATCTGCGTAAAGGTTGGTAGTTATGTCGTATAAGAAAATTAAGCCTGTCGAATATACGGAGGCTGAATTACGGGAATTATGGCGTTGTGAATATTGCAGAAAGGTTATTCATACTCATGATGGCATACGAGTACGATTTTATGAAGATCAATTTGATCACGCATTTTATGAAAGTACAAATAGAAAAAAAGCCAATAAAGATGCTTTGTCGTATGCCCGGTTAGAAAAAATGTTATGGATAAAGGATGTATTGGCTGATGCTTCTGCAAAAATGTATGTAGGATGGGATAAGAAAACAAAATCCTATAACACCAACAAAAGAGTGTCTATTGTCAAAGAGGATTATGTTGTGGTTATTGGGATAATCAAGGATACAGAAGCGAAATTTATCACGGCTTACAATGCCGATTCACCTCATACTAAAGCACAGATTATAAAAAGTCCGGAATGGAAAAAATAAAAAGGACGCTGATTACTGGTTCAGCGTCCGAAACCTCTGTAGGTTCCCTACCAAGGGTAGAGACGGTACAAATGTATGAAGTTTTTATTTAACTGCAAAAAAAATCATATCTTTGCGCGCTCTTTCAAATCTCATTTCAGATATATAACGCAAAAGGCGTGCTATTATTATACACTTCTTGTTTTTATTCTAAATAGCCTATTAGTTCTTTCTTCATATCCTCGTCGATGTCGCGGTAACGAGCGAATGCTTTGCTGCCTTCCTTGTGTCCACTCAATGATCTCACGAGGTTGGGGTCTTTCACTTTTTTGTATATATTGCCGATGAACGTGCGCCGGGCCATGTGCGATGATGCAACCTCATATAATGGCTTCTGTACTTCTTGTCGGGTCTGCTGATCGAGGACGGTAACGATACGGTCTAAGCCAGCCTTTTTGAATGCCTCTTTGATTTTCCGGTTGTAATGCTGTTCCGTGCTGAACGGGAACAAACTCCCTCTATCATGGTCCTGATATTTGGCGATCAGTCGTTTCGCGGTGTCGTTCAGCGGTACACGCACGGTGATCGGTCTGTCCTCTTTAGTCTTTCGGGGAATATACTCCACCGCATCGTTAATAATGCTTCGGTAGGTCATTTTATACAGGTCGCTGACACGACAACCGATAAGGCATTGAAATACGAAAATATCTCGCTGTGTCTCTATCTCCTTATCATCAGACATATCGGCTTCGAGCAGTCGGTTTCGTTCTTCATTACTGATATAGATAGGTGTGCCGTAAACGATCTCCCCAATCGTAAAATGTTTGAACGGATTATTTATCGTGTAGTTGTTGTCGATAGCCCATATAATAAAAGCCCGGAAGCGGGTGAGCATATCCGCAACGGAATTTTGCCCACGCGGTTTCGGCATTCCTTTAGGAATTTCGTTGCCGTCCTTATCGAGAATCGGCGGACGCTTGCGCTTCGGTGTCAGTAACGCTACTTTAGCGGAATACGGAAATAGATCGTATATCTCCGGGTATTTCAAGAAGGCCTCTTGTTCGTTTAGCAGAAAGTTCTCGATCTGTCGCAATAGTTCCGGATTAAGATTGGCGAAAGTTATTTTGAAGCCCCGGTGTCCCTCTTTTTTCCAGTACAACTCGAACCGATGCAGGCTCCGCATGATTACTTTGAAATTTTTGCGTCGCGGCTCCGACAGTTTATGTGTGGTAACGTATCTTTCCATAATATCGAAAAACGAAATCTCACTTTCTTTCTGGGCTTTGGGCGGTTTATGGAATTTGCGAACTATTTTCTCAAGGAATGATTTATCAATAATTGATTTATCTTCCGCAGTCTGTACCTCTTTTTCAATATGCTCTGTTAAAGCCTTTAATTTGGTCTTTTTCTCCAAAAGCATTTCTCTTTCTTCGCCGGGAATATTAGGTATGTTGATCTCGTTTTTCTTTCCCCACCGTTTAGCTTCTACCCAAATACCACTGCCGATGCGGATTCTGTTATCCTTGCTAACATAAATTCGCATACAAATTTCCGATTCTCCGGCGGCATCTTTTTTTCTGCTGATATTATAATACGTCTTGCCCATATTTTTACTTTTTCGGCAAGTTATAATATCCTTCGGAATACACAAAATATTTCGGGCACTTTTTGGGCACTTTTATTCCAAACTATCGAAAACAGTATAAAACACATTCAATTGAAATCAACTTTTAGTTATTGATATATAGATATTTATTTATATAATTCGATGGTTTTTATTTTGGTGGTTTTTGCCATTTCAAAACCGGCTCCGGGTACAGAAGACGCCTCTCACGTACGTGAGAGGCGGCTTTGCTTTCAAGATGTTCCCAAAATGTTCCCATCGATCAATGGAATTTTAATGAGCACAAGTAAAAATCTTCGTGCTTCTCATTTGAAATAGAAAATAGCTGCTTTAAGATATTCTGCGTGTTGCGACAAAAAGATTACGCAATCGGAGTCAATAGAAATATAAAATGCGGGGACAGTATCACCGTTCCCCGCATTTATTAAGCAATTGCTATATTCGTCTATCGTGCGGGCATGAAAACGAAATGCACAAAACATAAGATGTCGAAAGTAGTATAACAAGACAATGAACCAACAACTTACAAAAGTGTGACAAAATTCGACGGAAAAAACCAAAAATAAAAGCGTCGTCGCCCAGCGTATCAACGAAAAGTTAGAAAATATTAAGACCAATATCGGCAAGCGGTACCAGTGTACCTGCGATCGATTCGTATGTCGCTGCAGAGAAAGTCAAGAACGCTTTGCTGGGTTTCGGGGACGGGTACCAACTCCTACTGCAAACATTCGATGAGTACCTGAACGATTTCGAGAAAAACCGTGTCGGCAAAGACCGCAAAGCCTCCACGTTGGAAAACTACCGTAAGCAGTACCGACGCCTTGCCGCGTTTCTGCAATATGAGTATAAGGTAGAGGATATACCTTTCAGGGAACTTAAACGGGAGTTTATCGAAAAGTATGTCGTATATCTTTCTACCGTTCGGAGGATGTTGCCGGGGACATTGCCCAATGCGATCAAGAAACTAAAGTTGATGAGCTATACGGCCTTTAAGAACGGATGGATTGCTTCAGACCCTTTCGTTGGATTCCGGGTGACAGGTAAGTATCGCGACCGCCGTTTTTTATCGGAATCGGAATTTCAGGCGGTCATGGACGTGCAAGTTCCCAATTATAAAACGGCTATCGTCAAAGATATATTCGTGTTCTGTTGTTTTACGGGACTGTCTTATGCCGACGTAAAGAAACTTTCCTATGACGACACCCATACAGACGAGCGGAGTGATGTGTGGATTATCGATAACCGGGCAAAGACGGGAACGCAGTTTAGGGTCAAACTCCTACCTGTAGCCAAAGAACTCGTTGAGAGGTACAGCCGCTTGCGGTTGTCGGATAATAAGGTGTTTCCGGTCAAGGACTGTGCTTCGATGGATATGTCCTTGCGTCATGTAGCTCGTCATGCGGGATTGTCGTTCAATCCGACGATGCACGTTGCGAGGCACACTTTCGCAACCACGATTACTCTTTCTCAGGGCGTACCGCTGGAGACGGTCAGTAAGATGTTAGGCCACAAGCATATCACGACGACCCAGATTTATGCGAAAATCACCAACGACAAGATAGGTAGGGATATGGATATGCTGAGCGAAAAAATAGCGGGTAAATTTAGAATGGCTCGATAAATACCTTAAATATTCGTGTTGAGCATATTGCATTTTCAACTAACAAAGAGAGCATTTTGTCGATGCTATTTCAATACCCATTTCTAATAAAACCGTTTCATGATACATTGTGAGGCGGTTTTAGTTTCCTAATACACTATACAAATAGAGTCTTTATTTGAGTTTATCTGAGCATTTTGCACATTTGGTCGATGCAATGGCGTTTCTGTTCCGTATTCGGGTGAACGTATAAATTGAGTGTAGTACTGAGATTGGAATGTTCGAGTAGTACACTTACTGTTTTGTAGTCGCACTTGCTTTCGATGCAGCGGGTAGCGAAGCTATGCCGTAGACCATGGAATTTCATTGCGGGCAATACATATCGGGGAGATTTGTGCGTTAACGTGAGACGATTTGGATGTCGAAAACGGAGTTATCCTTGTTCGAAGAACAATTCAATGCATTGAGGTAATTTTCAACACTCCGAAAACTCCATTCGAGAAATTCCGATGACAAAAGACTTGCAGAAAATGTTCGCCCTATCAAAAAGTTGTGAACGGGAATTTTTACGTCCTGCCGAATGATCCGACGTCGGCCGAACCGCGCGCATATCGAAACTATTACAGACAATTATGCAATCGCTCGGACTGCCGTACTTAGACATAGTAAATACCCAGATTCTTGAACGTAAGATGAGATTGGACATATTCCATGATGTGCCTTTGATGCGAACGACTTAAAATATCTATTGACTGTTTGTCGCGTTCGGTCGGAAACTTTATGTCTATCTGACGATATTCAATCATTTGGTTCTTGACACCGAAATGCGTTACCGTTTTCAGAACGATCAAAATCACCTTGACGGTTTTCAGGCTTAATCCTTCGTCGAGTTTACGAAATACGAAGGTTTGCACATGCTGGCCCCCGACGAGTATCCGTACCATTTTACCGAATAAAGGCAAAATGTGGTTCCCGATCAAAAGCATGCAGGCCCAAGATCGAACGCTTTGCATGATGTTTCTTATCTTCTATTCTCAGCGCGACGATTTCCGATAGTTTGGTTGCTGCCGGCATAGCTTAAAAGGTTTCGGACACGCCGATCCGTACCCTACCTTGCCCGCCGGATCGACGAACCTGATCTTCCGACAAACCGAGACTTCATTTATGCGTCGATCCGAAGTTTCGGAGGAATATTAAAAAATCACATCATGACAACCATCCAAGTGAAATTGCGTCATTCCGGCGTACAGGGTAAGGCCGGCACGATCTACTATCAAATCACCCGTGGCCGAAAGACACGCCGGATCGCTACACACCTTCGGATCGCACCCGAACACTGGCTGCCGGCGGCGCAACGCATCGCCCCTGCAATCTCGCAGACCCCGGAGGGACGTCTGCTGCGGCACCGTATCGAGCACGACATCGCATCGTTACGCCGTATCGTTCGGGAATTGGACACGCAAGGGAACGGTTACGGACCGGACGATATCATCATGCGATTCCGTATCATGGCACAGCGCATAACGGTAGCCGAATCGATGCGGCGCGAGATCGACGAACTGACGAACAGCAACCGCCTCGGAACGGCCCGGAACTACCGGCGGGCGTTGAACAGTTTTATGAGTTTTCTCGGGGCAAAAGACATTCCTTTTTCGGCCGTAACCGAATCCCTGATCGACGAGTACAACGGCTTTCTGATCCGGCGGGGCGTCGTGCGCAATACCGTATCGTTCTATATGCGTATTCTCAGAGCCGTTTACAATAAAGCCGTCCGCAAGTACGGTATCGAGCAGACCTATCCGTTTCGGCATGTCTATACCGGAATCGACCGTACCCGCCAGCGGGCTATCGACGAACGTTTCATCGCCAAGCTATGGAGGCTGGATCTGACCGATGCCCCCTCTCTCTCGCTGGCACGCGATCTCTTTATTTTCAGTTACTGCGCGCGCGGCATGGCTTTCGTCGACATGGCCTATCTGCAAACGAAAAATATCCGGGACAATGAAATCGTCTACACGCGTCGCAAAACCGGACAACCGCTACGCATCCGCATCGAACCGTGCATGCGCGAGATCATCGTCCGGCATGCGGCGGCGACTTATCCGTCTTACCTTTTCCCGATTCTGCGGACAACGAAACCTGACAAGGCCTTTTCCCAGTATCAGACGGCACTGAATCGCTACAACCAGCAATTGAAGGAGCTGGCACAACGCCTGAACCTGAAGGAGTCGCTCTCTTCCTATGTAGCCCGGCACAGCTGGGCCACGGCTGCACGAAAACACAACATCCCCCTTTCCGTTATCAGCGCGGGGATGGGGCACGCTTCGGAACGAACGACCCTGATCTATCTGGCTTCGCTGGAGAATTCGGCAATAGATGCTGCCAATCAGAAGATTACGGCTGTTTTGAATAAAAACGTCTCTATGCAAGAAACCATAAGCGGAGATAAACAGTTGGTAATGAATAGGCATGTTGTATAAAATGCCGCATTGTTACATTTGTTTGCAACGTAAACACAAACATTTTACACAGATGGCGAACGGCATAGCAAAACGATAGCTTGATATCGGCAGATAAGCACCATTATGAATGTATTTATTTTGTTTTTAATATGTTGCACTAATACGGATAAATATTTTTTCGATCCGACGACTTGTCCATTGTTGTTTTTTTATATATGTTTGTAATCGCATTATGTGGTTTCTTGCATAGAGACCATGCGAAACGGGATCATCTCGTCGCCGCATTCGAATGCCATAATCGCAAGATGCGAACGAGGGGAAACGCATAGTGCGAAATGAAACGAAGGGCAAGTCTGAAATTTTCAGTATCCCTTTCTGTTTGACGGGTAAGTCTTTGATATATCGATGGTTGTACAAGCCGTTCGATATGGCGGAGGAGTGTCTGTAACTGAAAAAAGCGACTGTTTTTTGGAAGCGAATATAGATACTTTGGAAGGGGAGACCAAGGACATTCCCGAGTTGGCCGAACGCTTTGCACGCAGAAGAAACAGCCAAGCCGTAAGGTGGTACGTGCTGACGCTTCCTTCCTGTCACCGGGGACCGGCCGTCGGTCTGCAAAGGGAGCTGGACCGCCGCATCCGTTGCGGCGAGCCGGGATTCGAGTTCTTCGCTCCCTCGTACGTAGAAGTGAAGGACGAGGAGGGACATTTCGTCCGTACCCGCCGCCCGTTGCTTTACAACTATGTTTTTGTCCGCTCGTCGGAAAGCGAGATATATCGGATGAAGCAGGAATTGCCTCAATACAACTTCCTGCCGCGAGTGCGGGAAGGGCTACGCGGATACTATCCTTACCTGTCCGACGAGGCGATGCGCAACCTGCAATGGGTTGCACGCTCCTACTGCGACGAGCTACCTGTCTATATGCCCGAAACGGAGAGGCTCGCCAAAGGCGACCGCATCCGTATTATCGCGGGGAGATTCAAGGGTGCTGAGGCACGCGTAGCGATCCGACCCGGCGGAGGACGGAAAGATGTCGTCGTATGCGTAGAGAACTGGATGTGGGTTCCGCTGCTGCACGTCCGTCCGGGAGAGTACGAGATCATCGCTCTGCACGAGGGCGGAAAACACGTATATACCCGGCTGGATAACGACCGGTTGCAGGAAGGCCTGCACGAGGCTATGGGGCGCTGCTTCTCCCCGGGAGGCGCGACGGACGAAGATCGCGCCTTGGCGGCCGAAACGATCAAACAATACGGCCGACTGCAAGTAGACAGCGATGTGTTGCGCAGCAAACTCTACTCCATACTGCTTCCGGCCTACACGTTGCTCGGGGAGAGGAAAGAGCGCGAAAAGCTGATCGGGACGATCCGACACCTGCTTCCGCTCGTCCAGGCAGAACAGGCTCGTGCGAATTTGCTCGTCACATTGTACGGATGCGCGGATAGCAGTCTTGATTACGAACGGGCCCACGAGATCGTCGAACGATGGAAAAGGGAAGAATCTCCCAAGAAAAGCAAGGCGCGCCTGATCCGGTGGCTGGACGATTACGACCGCTGGCTGGGCCACTGAATGCTGCACGCTTTTACACGCTTGCATATGCTTGATTTTCCGAATCCCTGCTTCAGGTATGGTTCTCGGACTCGCTTGGAAAACGGATACGGAATAAACCGGTAGCCGGACTCGATCGAAACATCACCTTAAGTTAAGGAAGAGTCAGTATGCGACAACCCGTGGAAAACGCAGAAATCATGGCTGGAGGACCGCTACGAAATACCGAGGCCGAACCTTCGGGAGTCCGTCTGATGGCCTTCTTGGCAGCTCACCGAACGGAAGTGCTCGCTCGGGAACAAAATAACGAGCGATTCATCCACTTGTATGGCACAGGGGGATACTGGGCGGCTTTCGAACGATCCGCCTACCAGCTATGCCGGTTGTTTCCCCGAAACGAAACCGCGGTTTTCCATTTCGCGGCTTATCCTTTTCCCGTCGTCATGGCATCCATTGCGGACGGCGAGCTGCGGGCCTACTCCCGGAGACACATACTGCGGACCGTTGATCCCGATCATAAAGTGCTGACGGTTCCGGTACTCGCGCCCGAGGCGTACAAACGATGGCGTGGCGAAAAAATAGAAGAATTCGCGTAACGAGATACTTTGCTCCTTTCACGAACGGCATTGCTCGTCCATGAGATATTGCGGAGAACCGGTTGTTCGGAGAGCGAATGATTTGTATAACATGGAAACGATAATCGACCGGCCTGTATCCGAGATCCGGCGCAGGCCGGTCGGGCACAGTAACCGTTTTTACTTAATCATCCTATGAAAGGTATCGTATTGGCCGGGGGGTCGGGGACGCGGTTGTACCCGATCACCAAGGGGGTTTCCAAGCAGTTGCTGCCGATCTACGACAAGCCGATGATCTACTATCCGCTGTCGGTTCTGATGCTGGCCGGAATCCGGGACATTCTGGTGATCTCCACGCCGTGGGATCTGTCCTCGTTCCGGCGGCTGCTCGGAGACGGGTCCGACTACGGGGTCCGTCTCTCCTATGCCGAGCAGCCGTCTCCCGACGGACTCGCTCAGGCGTTTCTGATCGGAGAGGAGTTCATCGGGGACGAGGCCGTATGCCTCGTTCTGGGCGACAACATCTTTCAGGGGGTGGGCTTTCCCGCTCAGCTGCGGGAGGCCGTCGGCACGGCCGAGCGGGAGGGCAAGGCAACCGTTTTCGGATACCGGGTAGACGATCCCCAGCGGTACGGCGTGGCCGAGTTCGACGAGAACGGGACATGCCTCTCGATCGAGGAGAAGCCCGAGCATCCTAAATCCAATTACGCCGTAGTGGGACTGTACTTCTACCCGAACAGAGTGGTCTCCGTGGCCAAATCGATCGAGCCCTCCTCCCGCGGGGAGCTGGAGATCACCTCGGTGAACCAACGGTTTCTCGCCGACGGAGAGCTCAAGGTGCAGACCCTCGGACGAGGCTTCGCCTGGCTCGACACCGGAACGCACGATTCGCTCTCGGAGGCGTCGATCTTCGTCGAGGTGCTCGAGAAGCGGCAGGGGGTCAAGATCGCCTGTCTGGAGGAGATCGCCTATCGCAACGGGTGGATATCCGAAGAGAAACTGCGGGAGGTGGCCGAACCCATGCTCAGGAACCAGTACGGACAATATCTGCTCAAGCTGCTCGCAGAGGTCGCCCGCGACGGGCGCTGAACGGGAAACGGACGCTTATTCCAGACACGACACGCAAGCCGTCTCCGTCCCGAATCATATGCCCTGACGTACCGGCTTTCGCGTTTCCGATGCTTCCGGCTTGCGCGCGCGAGCTTCCTTCCGTCGGCAGAGACCTCGCGGCCGGAAACGGTCGGAGACACGGTCTGTGAGCCTCAAGCCGCGGCTGGGAGATATCGCAACTCCGGGGCGGGTATGCTCGCCACATAACGAAACATATGATTGCCGTATCCGTCCTAACGGAATAGGATGCCTCCGCTGGCGATCGACGAGGCGGCGGCTCGGGTGCAGGCCGGCTGCCCGACCGGCCGGACAGGAGCCGGTATTCCGGGCCGGTTCGGCATCCGAACGATCCGCAACGCTCGGTTTCCGATGAAAGCCCCCGGCGGGCTACAATTCCGGCAACGCGCCGAAAAACGAGAGAGAAGAAGCAAGACGAATTCCCCGGGCATTGTATTATCCGTCCGGAGACGTACCACGCCCCCCGGGCGACAGAACCGGAAATGCGGCCGGGGAGAGAGCGGAGCGTCCGCGAGTCCGGCTCGGCCTTGCGGAGCCCGGGAGCGAGGAAGGCTCGTGCGACCGGTTTCTGGGTTGCGCGGATCGGTCCTTCCCGACAGAAACGCCGGGCGAGCCCGGAATATCTGCTAAACCCGATTACACACTTTGTTACACCAGCCGTTCTAGGAGGTGTTTTCGGCTCATACTTCCCGATGGCTGGAAACCCTCTGGCATGGAGCCGGCTGGAAAATGCTTGCACTTGGCACATTCGGTATATTAATGCGTATGATCGGTCTGCCAAATACTTCTCCATACCGAAACCCGGATAAAAAACAGGGTTCATTCTTATGAAAGTTATCGAAACAGCGCTCGAGGGGGTCGTAATCCTCGAGCCCGAGTTGCATCGCGATGCGCGGGGATACTTCTTCGAAAGCTACTCACAGAAATTGTTCGACAGATCGGTTCGGCCGGTCCGATTCGTACAGGACAACGAATCGCGATCCTCTTACGGCGTGCTGCGGGGGCTCCATTTCCAGCGCGGAGAACATGCACAAGGGAAACTGGTGCGCGTGATTTCAGGAACCGTACTGGACGTGGCCGTGGACATCCGCCGCGGCTCGCCGACCTTCGGCCGCCACGTGGCCGTCGAGCTCTCGGGCGAAAACAAGCGTCAACTGTTCATCCCCCGCGGATTCGCGCACGGGTTCGCCGTACTGAGCGAGGAGGCGCTCTTCCAGTATAAATGCGACAACTACTACGCCCCGCAGAGCGAGGGGGCGATCGCATGGAACGACCCGCAGATCGGTATCGACTGGCGGATCGACCCCGCGAACGTGATTCTCTCGGAAAAGGACAGCCGCCATCCGAGACTGGACGAAGCACCCGAACTGTTCGACTATAATACGGACTATTACGCAAGGTAATCTCCGGATACGAGTCGAACTATCCTCTTTTTCCTGAAACATATTTTTCGAATGGATAAACTGAACATATTGCTCACTGGAGCCAACGGATATATTGGAAGGCACATCGTATCCCGACTGGTCGAACTGGGGCATGCCGTCACAGCCTGCGATCTGACTTTCACGGACAAACATCCCGAGGTAAAGCATGTAGAATACAATATTCTGCAAAAGCACCCTGACGATCTATTCTCGAAACTGGGAGCCCCCGACGTATGTCTCCACATGGCATGGCGGGACGGTTTCGTTCATAACTCCGATAGGCATATGCAGGATCTGTCGGCACATTTCGATTTTTTGAAGACACTGATCGACGGAGGTCTGAAACGGTTAGCCGTCATGGGAACCATGCACGAAATAGGTTATTGGGAAGGAGCGATCGACGAGCATACGCCCTGCAATCCCGTCTCGTTGTACGGAATAGCCAAAGATGCGTTGCGCCGGAGCATGATGTGGTATTGCGGAGCTCACGATTGCCAGTTGCAATGGCTGAGAGCCTATTACATACTCGGCGATGACGCGAAAAACCATTCGGTGTTCAGTAAAATCTTGCAAGCGGCCGAAGCCGGTGATCAGACCTTTCCGTTCACGACCGGCAAAAGCCAGTACGATTTTATCGATGTCGACGAACTTGCCGATCAGATAGCCTGCGCCGTCTCGCAAAACGAGGTACTCGGTATTATCAATTGCTGCACCGGCCGTCCCGTATCGTTGGCCGAGAAGGCCGAACGGTTTATCGCCGAGCGAGGGCTGAACATCAGACTGGCATACGGAGCTTATCCCGATCGACCGTACGACTCACCTGTCGTATACGGCGATCCGGCGAAAATCCGGAAAATTATGGGAATAATAAACCATTAACCGAAACTGATCGCTATGAAAAACATACTGATCACGGGCGGCGCCGGCTTCATCGGGAGCCATGTGGTGCGCCTGTTCGTAAACAAGTACCCCGGATACCGCATCGTCAACCTCGACAAACTGACCTACGCCGGCAATCTGGCCAATCTCGCGGACGTCGAGAACGCCCCGAACTACACGTTCGTAAAGGCCGATATCTGCGACTACGAGAGGATGCGGGAGCTATTCCGCGAGTATGCCGTCGACGGGGTGATACACCTCGCGGCCGAGAGCCATGTCGACCGATCGATCCGGGACCCGTTCACCTTCGCCCGGACGAACGTCATGGGAACGCTGTCGCTGCTTCAGGCGGCCAAGGAGCAATGGAACGGAGATTACGAAGGGAAACGGTTCTACCACATATCCACCGACGAGGTCTACGGAGCGCTGCCGATGACACGGCCCCAAGGCGATCCGAACGGAAACGAGTGCGGAGGGGGACCCTACGGAGATCGCTTCTTCACCGAGCGGACCAAGTACGATCCGCACAGCCCCTACTCGGCCGGCAAGGCTTCGTCGGATCACTTCGTCAGGGCCTATCACGATACATACGGCCTGCCGACCGTCATCTCGAACTGCTCGAACAACTACGGACCCTATCAGTTCCCCGAAAAGCTGATCCCGCTGTTCATAAACAACATCCGGAACGACAGGCCGCTACCGGTCTACGGCAAGGGGCAGAACGTCCGCGACTGGCTATACGTGGAAGACCACGCACGGGCCATAGACCTGATTTTCCACGAGGGGAAAATCGCCGAAACGTACAACATCGGAGGATTCAACGAGTGGAAGAACATAGACCTGATAAAAGTGATCGTCAAGACCGTAGATCGACTGCTGGGCAGGCCGGAAGGCGCGAGCGAAAAACTGATTACCTATGTCGCTGACCGGGCCGGGCACGACCTGCGCTATGCGATCGACTCCACGAAGCTCAAGGAGGAATTGGGCTGGGAACCGACCCTCCAATTCGAAGAAGGCATCGAAAAAACAGTCCGATGGTATCTCCATAACCAAAAGTGGATCGATAACGTGACCTCGGGGGAGTATGCAAAATACTACGAGGAAATGTATCAAAACAGGTAACCGGGAAAGGGGAATGCTGAAAGCCGAGAACAACCGCCGAATAGCAAAAAATACAGGCATACTATATCTCCGGACGATACTCATTCTCGTCATCACGTTGTATACGTCCCGTATCGTGCTAAATACGCTCGGCATCGAAAATTACGGAATATACGATATCATAGGCGGATTCGTCGCATTTTTTTCGGTCGTCAGCGCCACGATGGTTGCCTCAACGCAGCGGTTCTTGACTTTCGAACTCGGAAAAAAGGAGGGTCATTCTCAGGAAGTATTCGGAGCCGCAATGACGATTCATATCGTCTTAGCGCTGATTCTGTTGTTGCTGTTCGAGACCGTCGGTCTGTGGTTTCTGAACGCCAAGTTGAATATCGCCGCGGAAAGAATGCATGCGGCCAACTGGGTCTACCAATGTTCGGTTCTGACTTTTCTGATCAATATCCTGAGTATTCCCTACAACGCGACAATCATCGCCCACGAGAAAATGGACGTCTTCGCCTACATCAATATTCTGGAGGTGACGTTGAAACTGCTTATCGTTTATTTTTTGCTTATCTCGCCGGTCGACCGGCTAATCCTTTATGCGGTGCTCGTACTCTGCGTAGCCGTATTCGTCCGCTTTATTTACGGTGCTTACTGCTTGAGACATTTTCCGGAAACCCGATACATGCTGATTCGAGAAAAATCCTACTATAAAAAGATTTCCCAATTTGCCGGGCTGAACTTTTTGGGAGCCAGTTCGTATATCTTGGCAGGACAAGGTATCAATCTCCTGCTTAATCTGTTTTTCGGCGTGACGGTCAATGCAGCACGGGGAATCGCCTTGCAGGTCGAAGGAGCCATCATGAAGTTCGTCAACGACTTTACGACAGCCCTGAACCCGCAGATTACGAAATCTTATGCCTGCGAAGACAAGGATTACATGATGGAATTAGTCTGCCGGGGATCGAAATATTCATTCCTGCTCTTCCTGTTTCTAGCGCTTCCCGTGATGGTCGAAACTCCGCTGGTACTGTCCATTTGGTTGAAAGAAGTACCGGAGTATACGGTGATTTTCGTCCGATTCTCGTTAAGTATCGCGATGCTCAATACGCTCTCCGCCCCTTTGACGACTTGTGTTTTGGCCACGGGCAACATCAAGGCGATGTCGCTCTGGATCGGGACGGTGCGATTGTGCGTGCTGCCGTTGGCCTACTTGTTTCTGCGATGGGGCTATCCCCCGTTTATCGTATATGCGGTCGTTCTACTGACGGATATGTTGCTGTTGTTCGTTCGTATCGGCATCGTGACGAAAGTGGTCCGGTACAGCGCCGGTTTTTTTATGAAAACCGTCATATTGAGGCTCATTCCGGTATTACTTCTTTCGGGGCTGTCGGCCGTTCTGCTGTCCCGTTTCATTGCGGCCGATAGTTTCGTCGGGCTGGTAGCTTTTACTGTAACTTGCTTATGCGTGACCGCAGGAGTGGTCGCATATGCCGGATTGAACGATACAGAAAGAACGTACGTCGTCACGATGGTCTGTTCGAAATGGGGTAAACCGAAACGCTGAACACCTTAACACCCTAAAAAACAATGATAAAAGAGGCTATTGTACGGGCCCTGCGATGGATGGTGAAAGGAACCCCGAACGTTCGAATTACGGCGAACATCGTCGAAACAGCTCCGCAGAACAGGCTCGCAGGCAAAAAAGTGATCGTTACCGGAGGCGGACGAGGCTTAGGTTTTTACATCGCACGGAAGTGTCGGCAAGAAGGAGCGTCCGTCTTGATCGCCGGACGGGACGAGCGAGTGCTGCAAGAAGCGTCGCAACGGCTCTGCGACTGTCCTTATCTCGTATTCGATGTCCGGCGAACGGCAGGTATCGCCGCTTTCCTGTCCGAAGCCGACAGACTGCTGGGAGGCCGAGTTGATTGTTTGGTAAACAATGCGGGTATATCTCTGCATGAAAAATCGTTCGCCGATGTGACTGAGGAGGGATTCGATCGCCAATTCGACACAAACCTCAAAGGCCCCTATTTCCTGACTCAGACTTTCATCGACTACATGAACAGAGAGAAAATCGGACAAGGCAACATCCTATTTATTACTTCGGAAAGAGGTCTCTATTGCGACGACATTCCCTACGGGTTGACCAAGGCGGCGATCAACAGTCTCACGACCGGCCTCGCCCGTCGACTGATCGCTCAGGGGATTCGGGTCAATGCGATTGCACCCGGCGTAACGGCTTCCGACATGACGGGGGTCGATAAGAACGGCAACCTCTATTGGCCCTCTTCCTGTGCCGGACGGGTTTTCCTTCCCGAAGAGGTGGCCGAAGTCGCGGCTTTCCTCCTGTCGGACGTTTCCATGTGCATTTCAGGTGAAATCGTGCCTTGTAACCAAGGGAACCACTACCGATGCGACTGGTAATCAATCGTTCGAAAAAATATAATATAAAATATCATGAATAAGTCGTATACGAACGAGCGGAATGTCCAGATCGTGATCGCGCTCCTCAAGGCGCACGGAATCCGCAAAGTAATCGTGTCTCCCGGCACGACCAATGTCGCTCTGGTAGGAAGCATACAATACGATCCGTGGTTCGAGATTTTTTCGGCGGTGGATGAACGTTCCGCAGCCTATATGGCCTGCGGATTAGCGGCCGAAGCGGGCGAACCCGTCGTACTCAGTTGTACCGGGGCCACGGCTTCGCGCAATTACATGCCGGGGTTGACAGAAGCGTATTATCGGAAATTGCCGGTACTGGCCATCACCTCGATACACGATTTTTCGAACGTGGGACATCTCATGCCGCAGGTCATCGATCGGACGGTCTCCCCGCGCGATGTCGTCGGACTGAAAATCGAATTGCCGTCCGTCAGAGACGACAAGGAAGCGTGGAATTGCGAGATCAAAGTGAACAAGGCTCTGCTCGAACTCAAACGCAAGGGCGGCGGTCCCGTGCATATCAATTTGGCGACGGGAGCCAGTTGCAGCTTCTGCGTCAAGAACCTTCCTGCGGTACGGATGATCGAGAGGATCGGATACGGAGACATTCACCCGGAAATGCCCGCCGGTCGAATCGCCGTCTTTGCAGGAAGCCATGCTCGATGGAGTCCCGAACTGACCGAAGCGGTGGATCGTTTTTGCGCATCGCGCGATGCCGTGGTATTTTGCGACCATACGAGCGGCTATCACGGGAAATACAAAGCGTTGTACGCGCTCGTCGCCGGACAGGAACAGTACGATCCGGGATTGGGACAAGTCGACTTGCTCATCCATATCGGGGAGGTGTCGGGCGATTACTTCACGGCGGGCCGGATGAAAGGTTGCCAAGTGTGGCGAGTGAGCGAAGACGGTGAGATTCGCGACACTTTCCGTCGGTTGCGTTACGTGTTCGAAATGTCGGAACGGTCGTTTTTCAAACATTACACCGTCGGCGAAGGTACGTCCGACCGCTTTCTGCGGCAATGCCGGACCGAGTACGACAATTTGTACGCAACGATTCCCGATCTGCCTTTTTCCAATGTATGGATCGCCTCGCGGATGGCCCCTCGCATACCGGAACATGCTGTCGTGCATTTCGGAATCCTCAATACGCTACGTTCGTGGAACATGTTCCGGATGCCGGAATCGGTCGTCTCGAACTCTAATGTCGGCGGTTTCGGGATAGACGGCGGGGTATCGACTCTGGTAGGGGCTTCTTTGGCCGACCCCGACAGACTCTGTTTCTGTTTCATCGGAGACCTCGCGTTTTTCTACGACATGAACGCGATCGGCAACCGGCATGTCGGAAACAACATCCGCATTATGTTGATCAATAATGGGAAAGGCACCGAGTTCAGAAATTATTTCCATCCCGGACAGATGTTGCTCGGCGACGATGCCGACCGGTACGTCGCCGCAGCCGGCCATTACGGCAACCGGTCCCGCGTCTTAGTCAGACATTATGCGGAAGATTTGGGATTTACCTATCTGTGCGCATCGGACAAAAAAGAATTCGAACGAGTATATGAACAGTTCCTGACCCCGGAAAAGACACCTAAACCCCTGTTGTTCGAAGTCTGGACGAACAGCGATGAAGAGAGCGAGGCGCTACGGATTTTGCGGAACATAAAATCGGACCCGACGGGAAAAACGAAGCATTTAGTGAAACAATACCTTGGTCCTAGAGGGATCAACTTCGTGAAAAACATTCTGAAAAAATAACGATATAATACCGATGAAAATAGGCATCCTGACTTTCCATTGCGCCCATAATTATGGAGCAGTATTACAGGCATACGGACTACAGGAATATCTTAGGTCGCAAGGACACGAAACGTACATAATCGATTATCGTCCCGGTTATCTGACTCGAAACTACAAAGCGTTCAATATTCGCTTCTGGATGGCCTCTACCCCGCGGGAGATAGTATATAAATTGCGCTACGAGCCTTTTTTATGGAAACACAGAATATTGCGGGGCAAAGCATTCGACCGATTCATACGGAACCGCTTCGACCTGCATCCCTATGTCCGGCATACGAATTTTTCCGATTTCGATGCGATTTTTTTAGGGAGCGATCAAATCTGGAACAAAACGATTACCGGGCAGCGTTACGACGAGGTATTCTTTGGAGGAAACGCAACATGCAGGGTTATCGCCTATGCGGCCAGCATGGGACGCGGAACGCTTTCCGACAAAGACCGCGAACGCCTCCGGCAATATTTGGCCCCTATGACCGCAATCGGCGTAAGGGAGGAATCGCTAAAGGAGTTGTTGCAGCCGCTGAGCGCCAAACCGGTTTACACAACGATCGACCCCACGCTTCTGGCAGGCACCGAAATGTTCGAAAAGATCGCCTCGCCCCCGGCCTCAGATCGGAAATACGTCCTCGTATACGACTTGAGCCCTTACAAACGCGAGGTGCTTGAGATCGCCCGGAATGTCGCCGAAAAGATCGGGGCTCGAATCGTGGAACTCGACGCCTATCCGCTGACCGGATTCTCCATGCGATACAAAGACCAGACGGCATCGCCGGAACAATACCTCGGCTATTTCCGACATGCAGCCTTCGTGGTCACGACCTCTTTTCATGGCACTGCATTCTCGTTGCTGTTCAACCGACCTTTCTACACGATCAAGCAGGACAATCCGGCAGACCTCCGAGCGCTCTCCTTATTGGAAAAAGTAGGATTGACCGACCGGTTTATTCCACTCGGAACGGTACCCGGATGCAATCCCGTCCGGTACGAAAAAGTAGAGCAGCATCTTGCATCAGAAGTAGAAAAATCACGAGCATTCATCGACGACGCTCTTTCGTCGCCGATTCGTTAAAACTCATTTTTCATGCCTACCCGACGAATAGCATTTCTACTGCCCCGATCCGGCGTCACTCCAATCGGTGGGTACAAGGTCGTCTATGAATACGCCAACCGACTGGCGGCCGACGGATACGAAGTCGAACTGGTCTATCCCGCCTACGTAGCTCGATTCCAACAAAGCCTGCTGGTGACCTGCCTGAAGTGGAGCAAATCGTTGATCACGTTTCTTTACCGAAGGTGGAAGGGGTATTCGGGTCGGCAATGGTTTCCACTACATGAACGGATTAAGGAACATTGGGTATGGTCCCTCGTCGAAAAGCGCGTTCCTTTAGCTGATGTTTACATCGCTACGGCAGTCCAAACCTCGCGTTATCTGGAACGATATGTAGGCATTTTGCCGGAACGAAAATATTATTTCATACAGGGATTCGAGAATTGGGGCAGCAACACATCTGAGCATGTCATGGAATCCTACCGCTATCCTATGCGAAAGATCGCCATCGCCCGTTGGCTCGTCGAACGAGTCGAGTCGTGTGGCGAAAGTTGCGCATTGATATACAATGGATTCGACTTCGATTATTTTAAAAGGGAAATCCCTTGCTCGGACCGAGACAAATTCCGTATCGCCATGATGTATCACGCTTTGGAAACGAAAGGATGTGCTGACGGCTTCAAAGCATTGGAGATCGTCAAAGCACGCTATCCTCAAATAGAGGTTTCCATATTCGGAGCGACACCCCGCCCCCGACATTTACCCAAATGGTATCATTATGTACAGCGCCCCGACCGGCAGACGCACAATCGCATTTATAACGAAGCGGCTATTTTTATCGGAACGAGTTGGTCGGAAGGCTGGGGGCTGACCGTAGGAGAAGCCATGATGTGCGGCGCAGCAGTTGCTTGTACGGACAATCCGGGTTATTCGGAGATGGCACGGAATAGCGAAACGGCCCTGGTATCGCCGATCAAAAATTCACAAGCGTTGGCCGAGAACATCATCCGTTTGCTCGAGGACGACGAATTGCGCTGTCGTATCGCAGAGGCTGGTTATCGAAATATACAACAATTCACATGGGAGGCATCTTATCCGAAATTTCGTTCGTTGATCGAAAACGGCTGTCGGCAAATATAGTCGCTCCCCTCATTACAAACGTATGCATACTTTAGGTATCGTTACGTTGCTATTCGTTGGCTGCGCCATTATCGCATTGGGCGAATCGAGCATAAAGCGAAAACAACTGTATTTTATATACGGGCTGACCGGATTTCTGATGGTATTGGCCGCCGGATTGAGAGACGGAAATACCGTCAGCGATTATAAGACTTACCTCAACATGTTCCAATACCCAGAGGAGGCGTCTACGGTAGAACCCACATTTACCCTCATCGGCTCTCTGGTCAAAGCAGTTTGTCCGTGGCCCGTCCTATTATTCGTGATTTACGCGAGCATCGGCGTTACATGCAAGATTTTAGCTATCAAGAGACTGACTTCATTATTATTTCTGTCGTTAGTCATTTACATATCGAACGTGTACCTGCTACACGACATGACGCAAATCAGAGCCGGAGTTGCGTCCGGCATTTTTTTGCTGGCCATTCGACCTCTGGCCGAACACAAAATATTCCGTTATACGGCTTTGATTCTGCTGGCCTCGCTTTTCCATTATTCTTCACTGTTGCTATTACCGCTAGTCGTGTTGAAAAACCAACCGATTGCAAGCAAAAGCAAATGCCTCTGGTGGAGTATCGTACCGCTGGGATTCATAGTCCACGGTACGATGTTCGATATTTCCGTCATTCCCATCGAAAGCATTCGACTCAAACTGGAAATGTATCAACATCTTCAGGAACAAAGCGTACAAGGGTTTACGGACGCCAATTTATTCAACCCGTACTTTTTGTTCCGATGTGCGCTGTATTACGGCATGCTGTGGAAACGTGACACGATCGGAACGTACAATCCCTATTTCCCGCTATTGATTAAGATAGAAGGAATCGCCCTCTTTCTGTTTCCCGCGCTTTCATTCATCTCGTTACTCGGGTATCGGGGATCCGAATTACTGGGCGTCGTCGAGATTATCCTGTATCCACTGTTCATGTACGCATTCCGGCCTCGAATAGCTGCCAAGATGGCGGTGATCGGAATCGGTACTCTGCTACTGGCGGTCAACATCATTCATAAACATTTGATTTTTACATGAAACCGTCTATTTCTGTATGCATGGCAACCTACAATGGGTCTGATTATATCCGGGAACAACTAGACTCAATCTTACCTCAATTGAACAACGACGACGAAATAGTCATATCGGACGACCATTCATCGGACGATACAATCGAACGGATCAAAGCTTTGGGAGACCCACGCATCAAAATTTTCTACAACACTGGAGAACAGGGATTCACGTCTAATTTCGAAAATGCCTTGAAACATGCCACTAAACCGATCATATTCCTGTCGGATCAAGACGATATATGGATGCCCTCCAAAGTCACCTATTGCATGGAGCGTCTGGCCGGAGGGTGCGATCTGGTAGTCCACGATGCCGTCGTCGTCGACGAGAACAAAAACGTTTTACACGACTCTTTCTACCGTGTGAGGCATGTTCATAGAACGCTCATAGGCAATCTTGTCAAATTCGGATATTTGGGATGCTGCATGGCTTTCCGACGCGAGATTCTGGAAGTAGCTCTACCGTTTCCGACGAATCGCAAATGTTGTCTCCACGATAATTGGCTCTATTTGGTAGGAAGCGCTTTTTTCAAAAGCACAATTGTGAACGAGAAATTAATTCTCTATCGTCGACACACCCATAACACCTCGACCGGCGGCATAGGTTCTTCCACCACGACAGCGGGCTTTAAACTGAAGTATCGTTTTTACCTGATATGCCGATTGATCGGTCGAATGCGACTTGATCGTCATCGAAAATAAATATTCCTATGAAAAATATTCTGATCACGGGCGGCGCGGGCTTTATCGGCTCGCACGTCGCGCTCAAGCTCGCCGACAAAGGATACGAAGTCACCGTGCTCGATAATCTGTCGCCGCAGATTCACGGCGAGGACCCCCAAAACACCTCCCCGCTGTACCGCAGCATCCGCGACCGCGTGCGCTTCCTGCGCGGCAGCGTAACCGACCGGAACGACTGGCTGCGGGCCCTTGACGGACAGCATGCCGTGATCCATCTGGCCGCCGAAACCGGAACCGGGCAGTCGATGTACGAGATCGAGAAATACACTGCCGTCAACATCGGCGGCACCTCGCTGATGCTCGACCTGCTCACGAACACGAAGCATTCGGTCGAGAAGGTGATCGTCGCAGCATCGCGCGCGATTTACGGCGAGGGACGCTATCTGAGCGAGGAGATGGGATACGTCTATCCGCTCTCGCGCGCCGACGAGGACATGAGACGGGGCGACTTCGAGTGCAAGTACCCCGGCTGCACGAAGCCGCTACGGCTGGTCGGGACGACCGAAGACTCGGCGATTCACCCTACGTCCGTCTACGGCATCACCAAGCAGGTGCAGGAACAGCTCGTGATGACCGTCTGTCCCGCGATCGGCATCGCCCCGGTCGCCTTCCGCTATCAGAACGTCTACGGACCCGGCCAGTCGCTCAGCAATCCCTATACGGGCATCCTGTCCATCTTTTCGACCCGGATTAAAAACGGAAACGGAATCAATATCTTCGAGGACGGCCGCGAGACGCGCGACTTCGTCTATATCGACGACGTGGCCGACGCGACGATCCTCGGTCTGGAAAAGGCCTCGGCTGACGGCGAGGCATTCAATGTCGGCACGGGCGTGGCGACTGACGTCATGACGGTCGCGCGCACGCTGATCGACAAGTACGGCACCGAGGTCCCTCTCACGGTCAGCGGGAACTATCGGCTGGGCGACATCCGGCACAATTTCGCCGACATCTCGAAAGCCCGGCGGCTGCTCGGATTCTCTCCCCGCTGGTCGTTCGACGCCGGCATCGAGCGGTTCGCCCGGTGGGTAGACGGCCAGCAGGTGCAGGCAGACCGGTACGAAGACTCGATCGAGGAAATGAAGCGGAAAGGATTGTATAAATAGTCCGTCCCCGACACCCCCGACGGATCCGGACTTACCCGTGCATCCGAACAGGCGGCGGACACCCGCAAGATTCCGCGCCGCCCCGCGCTGGCGGCGAGCTTCGCTCCCGGACAGCTCTCCGGCGCGTCGAAGTCCGTTCGCCTTTCAGGTCATAATCCCGTTGAACGACGAGCCGGGGTCGCGGTACGGACGCCCCGATCGATACGAAGCGTCCTTCCGGCTCCCATCCCGCTGCGTACCATAAACGACCCGGCAACGACACCCCTCATAGACGCCTACGGAGCAGCTTTCGACTCATCCTTATTAAAGCAACTTTTTTCCCCCGGAGAAACGGACCGGCTTTCGGAGCCCGCAGTCCGGTTCCGAAAGCCGGAACGCACCCGCGCGCAAACCGTCTGTTGCGACACTTTTGTTATAACCGATCATGTTTTTAGAAAACAGAAGCATTCTGTTCTTCTCCGCGCAAGCGTTCGGCTATCAGAACGAAATCCGCGCGGAGATGGAGCGCATGGGAGCCCGCGTGGACTATTTCGACGAGCGCCCGGCCAACTCGTTCGCGGTCAAGGCCGCGATCCGGATCAACCGGAATCTGCTGGCCCGCTACATCGACCGTTACCATGCCCGGATCATCGAGCGCACCAAAAACCGAAAGTACGATTATGTCTTTTTCATCAAGGGCGAGTCCATTTCCGTTGAGAATCTCAATAAAATCAAGGAACTGCATCCCGAGGCGAAGCTGATCATTTACCATTGGGACTCGATTGCCAACAACCGCAACGCGCTGCGTATCCTGCCCGTGTTCGACCGGGCCTTCTCGTTCGACAAGCCCGACTGCGAGAAGCTCGGCATCCGCTTCCTGCCGCTGTTCTACCTGAGAGACTACGAGGAAATCGGCAGACAGGAGCCCGACTACCGCTACGATCTGATGTTCGTCGGCACCGTTCACAGCGACCGGTACGGGCTGCTGCACCGCGTGACCGGACAGATCGAGCGGGCCGGCGGACGCTGCTTCGCCTACATGTTTTTCCAGAGCCGGATTCTGTACTGGAAAATGAAGCTACAGAACAAGAGCCTACGCGGCACGTCGATCAGGGATTTCCGCTTCGTCCCGCTGCCGAAAGCCGGCTTGCTCGATCTCTACCGCAAATCGCGGGCAGTCATCGACATTCAGCATCCCCGGCAAACGGGCCTCACGATGCGGTGCATCGAAACGATGGGCGCCAAAAGAAAACTCATAACTACGAACGGACATATCGCCGAATACGACTTCTACGACCCGAACAATATTCTGATCGTGGATCGGCAGAATCCCGTCGTGCCGCCCGGTTTCACGACCTCTCCCTACAGGGACATACCTGTCGAGACGTACGACCGCTATCGGATCGACCGCTGGCTCGAAACGATTCTCGAATCGTAGCTCCGGTCGGATCCGAAATTTCGACGAAAGACGAATTTTCCGCACGAGAGGGGCTGTCTGCAAACGCAGACAGTCCCTCTCGTCTTTTCGGACACAATCTTCCATAGGGCAAACAAGGCCTACGACAAGTTCCGCCATATCGCAACTCACGGAATACTTTCCTCCGTTCTGAGAACGGTCGCTTTTACCGAACGCGGCGGGTTCCCGATCGAATCCCGGCCGCACTTTTCATTCCATACCGTCATGCCTGCGACCGGTTTCAAATCGAAGCGGCACCGAAGCCACAGAAAGCGGAATACATGGGCAAATACCGCCGATTCGGTTCTTCGCATAGTGCAGCACGGTCTTGCAAAGACACCCCCCCGGCCCTGCCGCGCTTTTTCATGGCAACATGCCTTTGCTCGATCGGAATTCGGCGGTTCCGCTCCTGCGGCCCGCATGAACCATTCGCTCCAAAAAAGTGGCTCCCCCAATGCTTGGGAGAGCCACCGAACCGGCCTTCATAAGGCCTTTTTTATCTCTGCGGTATTACATCTGCACGTACACGCCGCTGTTGAACGTATAGGCGATACCGGCGTCAGCACCGATATGCCCCTCGCCGTCGGTTACGAAGAACGGCTTGTCGGCACCGGTAGCAGCACCTTCCAAAATCACGTCGCCCGGCTCGAACGAACCGTTCGCAGTATCCGACACCTTCGAGAGAATTTCGTCGTCAGCGGATACGTAGATGAATTGGAACTGGCTGCTCACATCGTTGTAAACGACCGTACCGTTGTTCACGCCGTCGGGCAACTGGAGAACCTGACCGGCATCGGTCAAAGCATCAACCCAGCCGTCGGTTGCCGACGCGGTCGCCAGATGGAGCGCTCCGTCCTTCGCATAGTAGAAGTTGAGCGTACCGTCCTTAACCACCATCGAAGAAACCGAACCGGTCAGCGAAAGCTCTTCCTTCACGATCGTCCAGTCCTTACCGTCGGTCGTCGAAGCCACCCAAATCTTGCCGTTCGCATCGGACAGCGCCATATAAGTCTTCGTTCCAACTTTCACTGATGCAATATTATTGGCATGTCCTAACTTGCTGGCATTTATAACATCCCCGGTTTCTTTTGGATCGTCCTTAATCATAGCTCGGTTCAGATAATATTCATCTTTCATATTCCATCTTACACCGTCGCTCGAACTGATATTCTTTACGGTAGAACGTCCTAACTCTATTTTAGCCTGAGTGTCATCCTTAAATACGATGTAGGAAAGAGAAATAATTTTCGTTGCAGGTTGTCCGTCAATAAAACATTCTATACCGTCTAACGCACTTTCCAAAGCCGGATGCGCTTTATAATCAGCCACATCAACATACGCCCCTGCTTCATTAGGTTCGATTACTAACAAATAATCTCCCGAAGGATCCCATCTCTGACCGTTTCCACCGATGTATCCCCATCCACTGGAAACACTCGGAACGTCTTCAAGAACCGGCCCGTTAGCAACAGTCTTGGCATAGTCCGTATCCCAATAATAAAGTTTCACCTTATCCTTGTCTCCGCCATAACACATCGTTCGCATTGACGTCTCCGCATTGAATCGTAACGCAATCGAATTGCTACCGGCATCATCAAAAACATATTTCTCGTTTCCGTAAAAGATACTCTCTACCCCACTTATATAACATGGAATAGCGTAATACCACCCTGAACTCCAATAATGCTCCGCAACCAGGTCCGCTTGAGTGGCCGGATCCTGACGCAGCGTATACGAGACATACTCGCCGTTCACGTTCATCATCACGGCATCGAGCGCGTTATTGCCCTCGTAGACTACCGAGCCCGTAACCGGAGCGCCCTCCTGGGTCACCGTCACATTCACGCTGGAAGCTTTGCCGTCGGCATCGTAAATGGTAATCGTACCCGTACGGGCGGCGGGACCCGTATTCTTCTTGATCGTGAACGAGAGACCGGCTTCGGTCGCAGCCATCGTAGCCGGCAGCGGAATGATCCACTTCTGATCCTTCTCGGCCACCTCGGCGGCATAGTTAGTCACATTGGTCAGGAACTTCACCTGAACGACCGACTCTTCATAGCCTACAGGATAATTCTTTTTTTCCACGGAGAAACCGTCCACGTCCTGCCTAACGACCAGACGCACCGGCGCTTCCGTATCCTCGCCTACCTGAGACAGTACCAGCGTAGCCTTACGCTCTACCAAAGAGGCAAGCGTCGTAACGGTCACCGAAGCCGTGCCGCTCGCCGTGCCCGAGGTCGGGTCCGTCGACAGCCAGTCCTTGTCGGGATCGGTCGCATCGTACTCGACGTCGAGCTTCCAATCCTTCGCCGACTGCAAGGAAATCGTGCTGTTACCGCCGGCCGTAGACATCACCAGCGTATCCTCAACATGAAATTTGAGCGAGGTATCCACGGGAGGCAGGGGTGGATAGTCGTCGTCCTTGCACTGCCATATCAACAAAGTCGGAAGCAGTAACAAACAATAGTAAAAAAGCTTTTTCATACGTTTTAATTTGTTAAGTAACTTTTGGTTAGTAAATCCAGATCTCTCTCGTTTCTGCTGTTTATCCGATTCCATTCATGTTCTCCGTACCGCAACGCCCCCGAACAAAAGCGCGCGAACGGCACGAAAAATGCCGGTCCGGACTCTTTCCCGGGATATTTTAGGGTAAAAATATAAAACTTTTCTAACATAAATCCACTCCTGCATGCAAAAATAGAAAAAATTTTAACCTTCCGCATCCGATACACGGCAATTCCGCACCCATTTTCCCGCCGGGAGGAAACGTCTGCCCGCCGGACCGCGACGGAGTTTCTTGACGGAAACGGAGATTTTGAGTATCTTTGAGACTGAAGCCCGCTTCGGCGAGCAATAACCCGAACACAAGATGAAATGAAGACGACTGCATCGAAATACGGCATGCGCCTGCTGGTATGCGTCCTGCTCGCCGCGACGGCCGGTTCCGCAACGGCAGGACCGGACCGGGACGGTGGGACCGGCGTTGCAAAGGCGAGCGTCCGGATATTCGCCGACAGCGCGGCCGGGCCGATCAAGGAACTGAACGGCGGCAATCTGGCCCCTCCGCTGATGGACGAGGAGATGCCCGGCTGCGACATCCGCGAATCGTTCTCGCGGCTGAACATCCCGATCACCCGGCTGCACGACGCGCCGCTGGAAAACGCGGGCATGCGGGTAGTCGACATTCCTCTGATATTCGCCAACTTCCATGCCGACGCGAACGATCCCCGCAACTATTATTTCGATCAGACCGACGACTACATCCGCAATTGCGTCGAAAGCGGCACGCAGGTATACTACCGCCTCGGTACGTCGATCGAGCACAGCCGCAACAAATATTTCACCGACCCGCCCTCCGACGCGGGCAAATGGATCGACGTCGTGTCGAACGTCATCCGCCACTATACGGAAGGGAAATGGAACGGATACCGCTACGACATCGAGTACTGGGAAATCTGGAACGAGCCCGATCTGGGCCCGAAAATGTGGACCGGGACGCTCGAAGCGTTCAACGACTTTTACGCTACGGCGGCCCGGGAGCTGAAAAAGCGGTTCCCGCACCTGAAGTTCGGCGGGCCGGGTCATTGCGCTTTCGGAGAGGAGAAGGTGAAAGCCTTCGCCGAGAACTGCGCGAAGCACGGGGCTCCGCTCGACTTCTATTCGTTCCACTACTACTCTCCGTCCGACACCGAGCTGCTGCAAATGGCGCTCGACGCCCGGCGATGGCTCGACGAGAGCGGCTTCCCCGATACGGAAATCCACCTGAACGAATGGCACTACAATCCCTACGGGGGCGCGCTGTGGGGCATGGGGCCCGTCGAGCAGAACGAGGCGATCCGGTTCATGCGCGGACTCGAGTCGGCCGCCTTCCTGAACACGGTGCTGATCGGATGGCAGGACACGCCGATCGACCGGGCGTTCTACTACACGGTCACGACGACGCGCTGGGGCCTGTACGACGACCGGACGCCGAACAAGACCTATTACGGCATGCAAGCCTTCGGCGAGCTGACTCGCTACGGCGAACGGGTAGCGGCGGCGGGGAACCTGCCCGAAGGCTCCCGCACGCTGGCGGGACGAAACGCCGCGGGCGATCTGGCCATACTGACGGCCTGCTGGAAATCGGGACCTCTGGAAATCGCTTTCGACATCGACGGAATCGAGCGGTTCGGCTCCATCGAGGTCCGGATGCTCGACCCGACGCACGATCTGGAAAAGGTTTTTTCCGCCGGGACGGTCTCGGGCCCGCTGAAAGTCCGCACCGTATCCGAATCGAGCGTCATCCTGATCGAGATGAAAAAATCCCGGCCCGATCCGGCAGAAAAATAGGCATAGTCCCGGAGGAGCGCCCGCCTCGGAAACGGCAGCTCTCGGAGCAAGCGCGGCGTTTCGGCGGCATAGGCCGAACGTATTCGGCTTTGCGCTTATGACGGGACCGCATTTTCTACGAATCCGACCCGGCGAGCAGCCGACGGGCGTACCCGTCCGGCAGCCGTATCGGCACGATTCCCGACCTGCGGAGCGTACCGCCGCCGGACGATCAGCCCGGAAACGGGAAAAGAAAAACCGGCACGCGGCCTGCAACACGATCTGTCCGGAACCGCCGAGACCGCCGAACTTCCGGGCACGGCGTTCGTCCGCCCCGCAGCGCCGGAACGAAAAAGCCGGCCGCTATGGATATCAGGGGAAGGTTTTTCGGCTCGCAACAGGGACCGGCAGGAAAACGCCTGTCCTCCCGCAAGAGGCGCAAGCCGGCCTTCCCGACGGAAAGCCCGAGCCTACAACAACGCCAGCAGCTCCCTGAGCGATCCGATCCTGTACGTCGGACGGCATTCGCACGGCATACCCGAGGGATCGAACCAGATCGAATCGATCCCGGCCCGCTCCGCGCCGGGAATATCGCTGTACGGGTCGTCGCCGATCATCACGGCCGCACCGGCCTTTACCCCTGCCAAATCGAGGGCGTATTCGAAAATGCGCGGATCGGGTTTGTTCGCCCCGGCGTCTTCGGAGCAAACGACGCCCCGGAAATAGCCGTCCAACCCGCTGTGACGCAGCTTGATCTGCTGCACTCCGGCGAAACCGTTGGTCACGATATACATCGGATACCGCCCGCTCAGCTCGCGGACGACTTCCCTCGCATACGGAATCAGGCCGCGGAACGTCGGGGCGAGCTTCAGGTAATCGTCGGCCAGAGTCCGGGCCAGCGCCCGGTCGCTCAGGCCGATCTCGTCGAGCATCCGCTCGAAACGCGTGTCGCGCAGTGTCTCGCGCGAGATTTTCCCGTCGCGGTAATCGTCCCACAAGCCGGCGTTGATCCGCTCGAACACCGCGAAGCAGCGCTCGAACCCGATGCCGGAACGATCCAAGCCGTAACGGCCGTACAGCACCCTCAAGGCTTTCTTCTGATTGCGATCGACATCCCACAGCGTGCGGTCGAGATCGAAAAACAGGCAGTCGTACCTCATCGTTTTTTCGTTACATTTGCCGGCAAAGATAGTGCAAACGGACGAGCCGGGAATATGCCTCCGCATTTCCGGCACGTTCGGGCTTTTCCCGAAGCCGCCGCAGCCGGCCGAACGGATCACGCCTTTTCCGGGAATCGCGTCCCCGGCCGGAAGACGTGAAGGCGGCGGAGCAGCGGCGACCGGACAGAAACGACCACGATGAATCGAGCAGACGACCTGACAGCCATCCTCCGGGCAGCGGCCTCGCCCGAACACCGCAGCGGCATGAGCCGTTTCGGCATTCCGACGGAACGGGCGCTGGGCATTGCGGTTCCCGCGCTGAGAAAGATCGCCCGGGAGACGGGTACGGACCACCCGCTGGCCGTCGCGCTTTGGGACACGGGCTGGCACGAGGCCCGCCTGCTGGCCCCGATGATCGCCGATCCCCGGCAGACGACCGTCGAACTCGTCGACCGCTGGACGCAACAGTTCGACGCATGGGACGTCTGCGACCTGTGCTGTCAGAACCTGTTGCGCCGCACCGCGTTCGCCTACGAGCTGATCGAGCGATACGCTCCGCGCGAGGAGGAATACGTCCGGCGCACGGCCTTCGCGCTGACGGCGGCGCTGGCGATCGGAGACAAGCGGTCGCCCGACGAGAGGTTTCTGCCGCTGCTCGGACTGATCGGAAAAGCTGCGGACGATCCGCGCAATTTCGTCAAGAAAGCCGTCAACTGGGCTCTGAGACAGATCGGCAAACGAAGCCTACGGCTGCACGGCGAGGCCGTCGGGCTGAGCCGGACGCTGGCCTCGTCGCAAGACCGTACGGCCCGCTGGATCGGCCGCGACGCCTTGCGCGAGCTGACCGATCCGAAAACGATCGCCCGGGTCGGGAAATAAGGCAGGGAAGAGAGTCGGCGGCGCTCAGCCGAAAACGGCGGCGGACCTCCAGTCCATGCGAAACGATGAAACGCGCACGAAGAAAACGCATCCGACGCGGACCGAGCGCCTCAAAAGACGATCCGACCGGAAATTCGGTGCGGCTTCGCGCAAAAAACGCATGGCGGCCGGCCGGACGCGGCTCACGACGATCCGCACGCCAGACGACGGTACGACTCCGCCGGTAGCGATCGCACAATGCGACGCCCCCCTACTTCCGGCAAAGCGCGCCATGACGCGAAAACCGGCAGAAGCGACGGGAAGAACTCTCCCGAAGCCATACGGCGATACGGCAAAACAGAATAAAGTCAGTCGATCGAGATCACGCGCTCATCCTCGTCGGGCACGTCGATGCGCACGTTCATCGCATCGTCCGGGAGCAGGCTCTCGATCTTCTCGGGCCACTCGACCAAGCAAAGGTTTCCGCTGAAAAAATACTCCTCGTAGCCGAAGTCGAACGCCTCCTCGATCCGGTCGATCCGGTAAAAGTCGAAATGATAGACCGGAGGCGTGCCGTCGCCGCGATACTCGTTGACGATAGCGAACGTAGGGCTGGTCACCGTGTCGGTCACGCCGAGGCGGTCGCAGACCGCCCGGATCAGCGTCGTCTTGCCCGCGCCCATCCCGCCGCGAAACGCGATCACCGTGCGGCCGGCCCGCGCGTCGAGAATCGCTTCGGCCACCTCGGGCAAATCGCTCGTCGAACGTATCCTGAATGTTTTCATGGATTTTTCCCACTCTCTTTGGAGGCAAAGATAACGGTTCGGAGCGAATTTCAAAACCGCGCGGGTTTTCCGTCCGCCGCATGTCCGGCAGAAAGCGCGCTCCGCAGGTCCGCCGGCCATCCGCCCGACAGAACGCGGAATTTCCGTTCCCGCTCTTTCCCGAAGTCCTGCGCGGGACGGCAAACGTAAAAGCGGGCGCACGGTTCCGCCCGCGGCCGCCCTGCTCCCGCAGCGAACCGCAAAATCCGCCGGCGCACGGCCGGAAACGGACCGGACGAGGCTGTCCGAACCCGGGGAAGCCGTCCGGCACGCCGCGACTCCGGGCAAAGGGACCGGCGCTACCTCGGCTTCATGACGATGAAGGGAATGATCATCTCCTCCATCGAGATGCCGCCGTGCTGGAACGTATCGTTATAATAGCGCACGAAACGGTTCGTATCGTTCGGATAGACGAAAAAGTCGCGGTTGTAGGCGAAAATATAGGTGGACGTGATGTTCGACTTGGGCAGGTGAGCCTGCTCGGGTTTCGTGATCGCGAACACCTCCTTGGGGTTGAAGCCCAGGTTGCGGCCGGTCTTATAGCGCAGGTTGGACGACGTCTCGCGGTCGCCCTGCACGCGGACCGGACGGTCCACCTGAATCGTGCCGTGGTCCGACGTGACGATGACCGTGTGGCCGCGCTCGGCGACCAGCCGCATCAGCTCCAGCAGGTCCGAGTGCTCGAACCACGAACGCGTGAGCGAGCGGAACGCCGCCTCGTCCTCGGCCAGATCGCGGATGATCTGCGTTTCGGTCCGCGCATGCGACAGGATATCGAGGAAGTTATAGACGATTACCGAGAAGTCGGCGGCGGCGACCCGGTCGAAATTCTCGATCAGCCGCTTGCCCGAGTCGGTCTTGACGATCTTGTCGAAAAACAGCTTGTAGCTCTTACCCTGAGACTGCATTTGCCGGCGCAGGAAATCTTCCTCGTGCTGATTCTTGCCCCCGTGCTCGTTGTCGTTGAGCCACAGATCGGGCATGATCTTGTCGATCGCCAGCGGCGTCAGCCCGGCGAAAATCGCGTTGCGCGCATACTGGGTGGCCGTCGGCAGAATGCTGCAATAGAAATCCTCCTGCTCGACGTCGAACAGTCCGTGCAGCACCGGACGGATCATCCGCCACTGGTCCAGCCGGAAATTGTCGATCAGAAAGAGGGTCGTCTTGGCCGAGGCGTCCACAATAGGAAAGACTTTCGAGCGGACCAGCTGGTGAGACAGCACCGGAGCGTCGGCATCGCGGTCCGAGAACCAGCTCAGGTAGTTGGCGCGGACGAACTTGGCGAACTCGTTGTTCGCCTCGTTCTTCTGGTACGACAGGATCTCGCGCACGCCCGGATCGGTCGACTCGGTCAGCTCGACCTCCCAGCCCACGAGCTTCTTGTATATCTGCACCCAGTCGGCGAACGTCCGCGCGGAGGCGAACGACGAGGCGATGAGACCGAACTCGCTGCGGTAGTCGGCCGTCGTCTGCTCGGTGACGAGCTGCTGGCTGTGGACGTTTTTCTTGATCGACAGCAGCACCTGATTCGGATTGACGGGTTTGATCAGGTAGTCGGCGATCTTCGACCCGACGGCCTTGTCCATGATGTTCTCCTCCTCGCTCTTGGTAACCATGATCACCGGCGTCATCGGCCGCAGCTCCTTGATTCGCGGAAGCGTCTCGAGACCCGTCAGGCCGGGCATCATTTCGTCGAGGATGATCAGGTCGAACGGCTGGGACGAAGCCAGATCGATCGCGTCGTAGCCGTTGTTGCTCGTAACCACGTCGTAGCCCTTGCCCTGAAGAAACAGAATATGGGGCTTAAGCAGGTCGATCTCGTCGTCGACCCACAGGATTTTGGCTGCACTCATCGCTTCACCGATTTTATTTCATACAAAGATAGCTAAATTCGGCACATGCGTCGCGCGGCGCGACGCATGCCCTTTACAAATAATGCAAAAACCGGACTTTTATTGTCCGGAGCCGCAGACTAACCTGTAACTTTCAGCGTTATATCACTGGCAAACCGGGATCAAGCCGCCGCCTCGGACGGCGAAAGCGCGTCGCATGCGGCAGAATACCACCGTCTCAGATTGTAAACAACTGAAAAACAATACGATAACTAAAAATTTACTGTTTTTCACTACTTTGGGCTGATTTTTGCGTGTGCGGGAAATAGAAACGGAATAGGAGTGAAAGAGTTAGCATTTTCCCGCAGCAGGAAAAAATATTTACTCCCGTAATTTCTTTATAAGGAAATAAAGATATATATTTGCACTCCAATGGACTAAGGGGAAAAATAAGTTTAAACTAAATATTTTTGGATTATGACAAAGGCGGATATTGTTAACGAAATTTCAAAAGGCACCGGTGTCGAAAAAGCGCAGGTGCAGCAGATCGTGGAAGCGTTCATGGAAAGCATCAAGGACTCGCTGACCTCGAACAAGAACGTCTACCTGAGGGGCTTCGGCAGCTTCATCGTCAAGAGAAGAGCGGAGAAGGTGGCCCGCAACATTTCGAAAAACACGACTATTACGATCCCTGCCCACAACATCCCGGCATTCAAGCCGGCCAAGAGTTTCGCAGGCAAAGTAAAAGCCAATGCCAAATAATTAACCATCTTTATTAAACCTTACGATTATGCCAAGCGGTAAAAAAAGAAAAAGGCATAAAATGTCTACCCACAAGCGCAAGAAACGTCTGAGAAAAGACAGACATAAAAAGAAAAAGTAGGTAGCACTTTTATGTGTCGGAATGTTATAAACCTAAAGTACCCAAGGGTCTTTAGGTTTATTGCATATTGAATGTCCGTAACCCACTCCCCCGCACGCGTCGCCGAACAAGGCGGCCCGACCGCCCTCAAGGGACTCCGCGTGCGAAGAAACCTCACAGACTCTGATGAATAAAGAACTAATTATCAACGTAACCCCCAGCGAGATCGCCATCGCCCTGTTCGAGGACAAGCAACTGGTCGAGCTGAACAAGGAAAAGTGCAAGACGGGATACTCCGTCGGCGACATCTACCTGGGGAAAGTCAAGAAGATCATGCCCGGCCTGAACGCCGCGTTCGTCAACATCGGGTATGAGAAGGACGCTTTCATCCATTATCTCGATCTGGGCCCGCAGTTCACCTCGCTGCACAAGCTCGTCGGCACGCTGACCTCCGGGAAGAGAGCTCCTCTGTTTCAAAACATACGCCTCGACAAGGCGATGGGCAAGACCGGCAAGATTTCGGGTTTCATAGCCAGCGGCCAGCCCATTCTCGCGCAGATCGCCAAAGAGGCCATATCGACCAAAGGTCCGCGGCTGACGTCCGACATCTCGCTGGCCGGACGCAACGTCGTGCTGATTCCCTTCTCGAACAAGATATCCATTTCGCAGAAAATCCGCTCCAACGAAGAGCGCAACCGGCTCAAGCGGATCGCCTCGGCCGTGCTGCCCAAGAATTACGGCGTCATCATCCGCACGGCCGCGATGGGCCAGCAGGACGCAGACATCGAGCACGACATCACGTCGCTCGTGCGTCGCTGGGAAAAAGTGCTCGACGGCCTGCGCAACCAGACGCCCCCGTCGCTGATCCTGAACGAGGAAAACCGCACGACGACGATCATCCGCGACCTGCTCAACGGGTCGTTCAGCAGCATATACGTCGACGACCACACCGTGTACGAAGAGATCCGCGAATACATCCGGATGATCGCCCCGGACAAGGAAAAGATTGTCAAGCTGTACAAAGGCAGCACGCCGATCTTCGACAACTTCGACGTGTCGAAGCAGATCATGTCGCTGTTCAGCAAGTACGTCTCGCTCAAGAAGGGCGCCTACCTGATCATCGAGCATACCGAGGCGCTGCACGTCGTGGACGTCAACAGCGGCAACCGGGCGAAAGTCGACAACGATCAGGAGCGCACGGCGATGGACGTGAACCTGGCCGCCGCGGCCGAAATCGCGCGTCAGCTCCGGCTGCGCGATATGGGCGGCATCATCGTGATCGACTTCATCGACCTGCACAAGAGCGAGAACCGCAACGCGCTGGTCGAGAAGATGCGAGAGCTGATGGCCGGCGACCGCGCGAAACACACGATCCTGCCGCTGTCGAAGTTCGGGCTGATGCAGATCACGCGCCAGCGGGTACGGCCCGAGACGCACATCGACGTGCGGGAGACCTGCCCGGCCTGCCACGGCACGGGCCTCGTCGCGCCCGCCGTGCTGATCGACGACCAGATCGAGAAGCAGATCGCCTATTTCGTGAAGGAGAAAAAGCTGAGTTACCTGAAGCTGAGGGTCAGCCCCGTCGTGGCGGCCTTCGTCAAAAAGGGCTTCCCGTCGCTCCGCACGCGGTGGATGTTCAAGTACCGTTGCCGCATCCGCGTCGCTTCGGACAATACGACGGGCATCATCGAGACCCGCTTCTTCAACCGCGAGGACGAAGAGTTGATTTGACGCGCATATGACGATCGCCGAGCTGGAACAGATTTTCACCGATCAGCAGGCTTTCCGGCAACTGACCGAGAGCATCCGTCCGGGGAGTACGGTACAACTCGCGTCGCTGGTCGGATCGTCGCTGTCGCTCGTCGCGCACGGAGCGATCGCCCGTCTCGGAGGCGTCCACGTCCTGGTCGCCGAAGACCGGGATACGGCGGGCTATCTTTACAACGACCTCTATCCGCTCACGGGCGGAGAGGGGTTGTTTTTCTTTCCAACGGGCTACAAGCGCTCGATCCAGTACGGACAGGAGGACCCGTCGGGCCTCGTACAACGCACGACGGCGCTCAACGCACTGCGAAGCGCGGCGGACAAGCCGCTGATTCTGTGCACATATCCCGAGGCGCTGACCGAAAAAGTCGCCGACCGGGAGCGGCTGAGCGACAGCGTACTGAAGTTGCGCCGAGGGGACAATCTGTCGACCGCTTTCGTCGAGGAAGCGTTGCGGGAATGCCGTTTCGAACGGGTCGAGTTCGTCTACGAACCGGGACAATACTCGGTTCGCGGCGGCATCGTCGACATTTTCTCCTATTCGGACAACAAACCCTATCGGATCGACTTTTTCGGCGACGAGATCGACTCGATCCGGCCGTTCGACGTCGGCACGCAGCTCTCGACCGGCACGCTCGACGAGGCGGAGATCGTTCCGAACCTCAAGACGGTAACCTCGGTCGAGCATCGCGTCTCGCTGGCCCGGTTCGCGGGAGAAGTCACCTACTGGATCGCCGACGGAGACTACACGCTCAAGCGCTTCGACGACATCCGGACGAAGATTCTCGGCGATCTGGACGAGCCGTCGTCGATCGACACGCTGGTCACCAGCCGCAAAGGATTTCTCTCCGACGCGAAGAAGGCGGCTTTCGTGTTGTTGCGCGACAACGTCCGCGAGCGGCCCGCCGAAGTCCGCGTCGCGTTCGACACGACGCCCCAGCCCGAATTCAACAAGAAATTCGATCTGCTGGCCGACGACATCAACGCGAACCGTCTGAGAGGTTATTCGACCTGTCTGCTCTCCGACAACAAGGCTCAGATCGAGCGGCTGTCGAACATCTTCAACTCGATCGGAGAGAAGAACGTCGTCTTCGACTCCGTTCCTCTGGCACTGCACGCGGGGTTCGTCGACCATACGTCGAAAAACTGCTTCTACACCGATCACCAGATATTCGACCGCTACCAGCGCTACCGTATCCGGGGCGAGCTGGACCGGAGCGAAAGCCTGACGATTCAGGAGCTCAACTCGCTGAAAGTAGGCGATTACGTCGTGCACATCGACCACGGCGTCAGCCGCTTCGGGGGACTGACGCGGACGGTCGAGAACGGCAAGGTGCACGAGGCGATCAAGCTCGTCTACCGCGACAACGACGTGCTGCTGGTAAACGTCCACGCGCTGCACCGCATCTCGAAGTACAAGGACAAGGACAGCGAGCCGCCGAAGATATACAAGCTCGGCTCGGGGGCATGGCAGCGCATGAAGCTCAACACGAAAAAGGCCGTCAAGGACATCGCCCGCGAGCTGATCGCGCTGTACGCGAAGCGTCAGGCCAGCCGGGGCTTCGCCTTTTCGCCCGACAGCTACATGCAGCACGAGTTGGAAGCCTCGTTCATTTACGAGGACACGCCCGATCAGCAAACGGCCACGCAGCTCGTCAAGCAGGACATGGAAAGTCCCGTGCCGATGGACCGGCTGGTCTGCGGCGACGTCGGGTTCGGCAAGACCGAAATCGCGATCCGCGCGGCCTTCAAGGCCGTCACCGACTCGAAGCAGGTCGCCGTGCTGGTCCCCACGACCATCCTCGCACTGCAACACTACCGTACGTTCAACGAGCGGCTGAAGGAGTTCCCCGTCCGCATCGAGCACCTGAGCCGCCTCAAAAGCGCGAAGGAGACGCGCCAGATTCTCGAAGAGGTCAAAAGCGGCAAAATCGACATCCTGATCGGCACGCACAAGATACTGGGCAAGGGCATCGAGTTCAAGGACCTCGGTCTGCTCGTGATCGACGAGGAGCAGAAGTTCGGCGTGGCGGCCAAGGAGAAGCTGCGCCAGCTGAGAGCCGAAATCGACACGCTGACGCTGACCGCCACGCCGATCCCCCGCACGCTGCAGTTTTCGCTGATGGGCTCGCGCGACCTGTCCGTCATCACGACTCCCCCGCCCAACCGCCAGCCCATAGCGACCGAGACGCACCCGTTCGACGAGGAGATCATCCGCGAGGCGATCGAGTTCGAGCTCGCGCGCGGCGGACAGGTATATTTCGTTCATAACCGGGTCGGAACGGTCGCCGACATCGAGGCGCTCGTTCGCAGGCTCTGTCCGCAGGCGCGGACGGCCGTAGGGCACGGACGAATGAACGCGCAGCAGATGGAGAAGCTGATGATGGACTTCATCTACGGCGAATTCGACGTGCTGATCGCCACGTCGATCATCGAGTCGGGCGTCGACGTGCCGAACGCCAACACGATCATCATCGACAACGCGCAGAACTTCGGGCTGAGCGACCTGCACCAGCTGCGCGGCCGCGTCGGACGGTCGAACCGCAAGGCTTTCTGCTACCTGCTCACCCCTCCCGAGGAGACGCTTTCGTCCGACGCTCGCCGGCGGCTGCGCGCCATCGAGGAGTTCTCGGACCTGGGCGCGGGGTTCAACATCGCGATGCAGGACCTGGACATCCGGGGAGCGGGCAACCTGCTCGGCGGCGAACAGAGCGGCTTCATCGCCGACATCGGATTCGAGACCTACCAGAAAATCCTCGCCGAGGCGATCGCCGAGCTGCGCGAGGAGGAGCAGGCAACCGCCGCGCCGCAGGAAGGCAAGCCGCAGGAAGCGCTTTCCCCGCAGGCAAGGCCCGCCGCTTTCATCACCGACTGCCAGATCGAGACCGACCGCGAGGCGTTCATTCCGGACGAGTACGTCGGCAGCAGCACGGAGAAGATCAGGCTCTACCGCGAGCTCGACAACATCGCCGACGAGGAGCGGCTGTCCGTCTTCGAGGCGAATCTGCGCGACCGTTTCGGCGAAATCCCCGCGCCGACCCGCGAGCTGTTCGACGTCGTGCGGATGCGCTGGGCCTGCATCCGTCTGGGCTTCGAGAAAGCGATCGTCAAAAACGGGATCATGATCCTGAAATTCATCGAGAACCAGCATTCGGCCTACTACAAGAGCGACTTGTTCGGCGGCATACTGAAAGCGGCTACGCGCGCAGAGAGCAAATTTATTTTCCGTCAGAACAATAATAAGCTCTCCGTGGTAGTTAGAAATATAAAAAATATCTCCGAGGCGACGGCCGCGCTGCACGAGCTGGCCGAAAAGGCCGCGCAGTAGCCCCCGGTATCCCTCGCGCGGCAAGGCCGGGCTTGCGCGGCACGAACGGAATCGCTAATTTTGCAAGGATGAATCTTGCTATCGACATAGGCAACTCGCTCGCCAAGCTGGCCGTCATCGAAAACGGGCAGGTAGTCGACTTTCTGAAGACCGACCGGCCCGACGCGGCTTTCGTCGCCGGCGTGCTCGACGCGAATCCCGCCATCAACGCCGCGATCGCCATCTCCTGCCGGACGGCCGACAGCGAGGTGGAGAGCCTGCTGAGAAGACGGTTGCGCCGCTTCCTGCGCTTCGACCGGAGCGTACCGGTCCCGATCGAGAACCGTTACGCGACTCCCGAGACGCTCGGACCGGACCGGCTCGCGGCCGCCGTGGGCGCATGGACCCTCTATCCCGGACGGAATATCCTGATCGTCGACTTCGGAACGGCCATCACGATCGACTTCGTAACCGAACGCGGCGAATATCTCGGAGGCAACATCTCTCCCGGCGCCGATACCCGCTTCCGGGCGCTGAACCGCTTCACCGACACCCTGCCGCTCTGCTCGTTCCCGCAGCAGGAGAAGCCGACGCTGCTGGGAGACTCGACGCGGTCGGCCATCGAATCCGGCGTCGTGAACGGCATCGTATACGAGATCGAGGGCTATATCCGCGATCTGGAGCAGCGCTACGAAGACCTGAGAATCGTTTTTACCGGCGGAGAGAGCGATTTTTTTGCCAAAAGACTAAAAAATACGATATTTGCAACTTACGACCTGGTGGCTTACGGCCTGAACCGAATTCTTGAATATAATGCAAAATAGCAAGCAGATCATCATCCGAGCGGCTCTCGCGGTATGGCTGGCGCTGCCGGTCGCCGCGCAGGCGCAAAGCAGCAGCCTGAATGCCTTCTCGCCCTATACTTTCTACGGACTGGGCGATTTCTCGACACAGGGACCCGCCTACATGCGGTCGATGGGAGGCGTCGGCGTAGGGTACCGCAACTCGATGAAGATCAATTATATCAACCCAGCGTCGTACAGTCTGCTCGGACGGAAGACCTTTCTGTTCAACGTCGGGATCGAAGGCAACAACACCTACTCGAAAACCGCCGAAGCGAAAACCAGCCACAACTCCTTCAACGTCCGGGACATCGCGCTGGCCATGCCGCTGGGCCGGGGCGTCGGGCTCGGCGTCAGCGTCACGCCGCTGAGCAGCGTGGGATACCGGGTGCAGATGGAAGACACCGATCCGCTGTTGCTGGCCAACGACAAGTACGTCGTATACAACTACGTGGGCGACGGTACGGTCACGCAGGCGAAGCTGGGACTGGGCGTTCAGGTGACCAAGCATCTCGCCCTCGGAGCCGACATGGTCTACTATCACGGCCGGACGACCCGCAGTTTCTCGACGACGGTCACCTCGCTGATGACCTCCACGCAGTACAGCAATGCGGTAGGCCGGTCAAGCGAGACGATCTCGCGCATAGGTATGAACTTCGGCCTCCAGTACGACATCCTCCGCAACGACAAGCGGATTCTCACCTTCGGCGCGACATACCGTCCCAAACTGAACCTGAAGCCCGAAAACGAGCGTATCGTATACACTTCGGGCATCGAGTCCGATACGGTCAGCTATTCCGACGGAAAGCAGTCGTTCAACCTGCCGGGCATGTTGCGCGCGGGACTGTTCTATCAGACGCATAAGCTGGGCGTCGGCTTCGACTACTCGATGGAGCAGTGGAACGGCATCAATCCGCCCGACTCGCAGGACGACGTCGTCTTCAAGAACAACCAGTATTATCGCGTAGGAGTCGAGTATACCCCGAACGCGATCGATATCCGTCGATTCCTCAACCGGTGGACCTACCGCTTCGGAGTCTATTACAACGACTACTACATGCGGATCAACGGCCATAAGATCAACGACGTGGGATTGTCCGTGGGCGTCGGCATCCCGATCAAGATGCAGGGCTTCAGCTCGGTCAATCTCGGTCTGACATGGGGATGCCGGGGGACGACGGCTACCGGCATGATCGGCACCCGACAGTTCCGCATGGTCCGCGAGAATTATATCAAAGTATCCATCGGACTGAGCCTGTTCGGCGAAGACGACTGGTTCAAGCGCTTCAAATATCAGTAGACAATCGTCCTCCCGTGCAAGAACCGACGCGACATACGCTCCGCCGTGCAGCGGCGCTTCTGCTGGGCGGATGCGCCGCGCTGCTCGTCTCTTGCGACAGCAAAACCTCCGTCGCGAACGACGACGGCGTACGGAACATGATGACTCAGCAGAGCGAGGACCTGACGGTCATCCTGTCGAGGAACGGGAATCTCACCTATCGGTTCACGACTCCGCTGCTGGAGCGTTACGAATATGCGCTGGAGCCTTATACCGAGTTTCGCAAGGGAATCCACATCGAAACCTACAACGACTCGACCCATCAGGTCGAATCGTCGCTGACGGCCAACTATGCCATATTGCTCGAAAAGCAGCAGCTGTGGGAGGCCAAGGGCAACGTCCGGGGCCACAATGCCGGGGGCAACCAGCTCGAGACCGAACAGCTGTTCTGGAACCAGAAATCCAAACTCGTCTACTCGAACGTCGATTCGAAAATCACCCAGAACACGGACGTCGTCTATGGGGACGGATTCGAGTCGGACGAGCGTTTCGAGGAGTTCGTCGTACGCAACCCGAAAGGAAAGGTAACGGTCGAGACGGCGCCGAACCGCTCCGACACGACGGAGAAAGCCCCCGAAGCCGCTCCGAAACCGGACGTGCCGGCGGACGTGCCGGTGATCCGCGAGGGAGAAGGCGTGGCCAATCCGGCCACGATCCGCAACCAGCGCAAACGACGGGACGAACCCCGTATGCTCGGCAAGCCGGTCAAACTCGAACGGTTCGACCGTCCGGGCCGCCCGGAAGCCGACGCAGCCGGAAGCCGCCGTCCTTAAAGGCGCCGCCGGATTTCCCGGCGCGACGAACGGGAAAGGGCCGCCTTATTCGCGCCCGGGAAACACTCAGGCAAATAAATTGTTGTATCTTTGCCGCAGGAGGGCGCCGAGCGGAACGGACGTTTTCGCCCCGCGCCCTCCGCCGCAGACACTTACGCTTCAGATAACCATGCTTTCGGTCGCCATAACAGTCGTCGTCTCGCTGATATTGTCCGCTTTTTTCTCGGGCATGGAGATCGCCTTTCTGTCGTCGAACAAGCTGAAACTGGAGATCGAGCGCAAACGGAGCCGACTGTTCGGTTACATCGCGGGGCTGTTCGCAAAATATCCCGGACAGTATATCACGACGATTCTGGTAGGCAACAACGTCGCGCTGGTCGTCTACTCGCTCCAAATGAGCGTGCTGATCCAGGCCGGACTGCACGCCGCCGGCATCTCGCCCGGCGACGGAGGATCGTACCTGATCGAGACGCTCGTATCGACGGCCATCATCCTTTTCGCGGCGGAGTTCGTGCCGAAAGCCGTCGTCCGGCTCAACCCGAACTTCTACTACCGGAGCTTCGCGCTGCCGGTCTATTTCTTCTATCTGCTTTTCTACCCGGTCGCCAAACTGACGACGCTCGTGTCGGTCGGCATCCTCAAAATGGCCGGGCTGCCGCTGCGGCGCGACCAGTCGATCAGCACGTTCGACCGCGAGGATCTGGCGCATCTGCTCGACGAGGCCGCCGAGGACAGCGAGCAGACGCAGAACGAGAAGGATATCCGGCTGTTCCAGAACGCGCTCGACTTTTCGGACCTGCTCGTGCGCGACTGCATGGTTCCTCGCGTCGACATCGAGGCCGTCGAACAGGGTTGCTCGGTCGAAGAAGCCACGCGACAGTTCATCGACACGCAGTTCTCCCGCCTGCCGGTCTACCGCGACAACATCGACAACATCGTCGGATACATCAACACCAAGAGCCTGTTCCGCTATCCGCGCTCGATCGGAGAGATTCTCAACAAGATCGACTACGTGCCCGAGAGCATGCCGGCTCAGAAGCTGCTGACGCTGTTCATCCGCAGCCGCCACTCGATCGCCGTCGTGATCGACGAGTTCGGGGGCACGGCAGGCATGGTCACCATCGAGGACATCCTCGAGGAGATATTCGGCGAGATCGAGGACGAGCACGATTCTCAGGACCTGGTCGAAAAGAAGATGAGCGACAACGAGTATCTGTTCTCGGGACGCCTCGAGATCGAGTACGTCAACGAGAAGTACCGGCTCGACTTCCCCGAAAGCGAAAACTACGACACGCTGGCCGGATACGTGATCGACAAGTATCAGGGCATTCCCTCGGCCGGCGAAACGATTCTCTCGGACAACAAACGGATCAAGATTCTGCGAACGAACGCCTCGCGTATCGAGCTGATGCGGGTAACGATCGTCTGAGCCTGCCCCGGCACCTCTCCGGCCGCAGGCGCGAAGAATGCGAACCGTCCGGAGAGTATCCCCGTAACGAACGGACCGCCGCAGGCGGAATGCGACGGCACGGGCGAAGACCGGGCGGACCGTTTTCCGAACCGATAAAGAGCAAACTTTCAGCCGCCCATGAAAAACGATTCCTATGAGGCAATCGCCGACCGCAACCGCCGGAGGGCGTGGCAAGTCGTCGACGAACTGAATCTCGTGAAAATCTGGGAAGCCGCCGGCGCCCGGGTGAATCCGGTCGGGTCGCTTGCGACCGGACTGCTCGCCAAGCACCTCGACATCGACTTTCACATCTATTCCGAGCCGCCCTTGCTCCCGAGCGGCTTTGCCGCCATGGCCCGCGTCGCGGAAAACGCCTCCGTCCGGCGAATCGAATGCGTCAACCTGCTGCACACGGACGAGAAGTGCGTCGAGTGGCACGCATGGTACGAAGACCGCGACAGCGAGCTCTGGCAGATCGACATGATCCACATCGAAGCGGGTTCGGCCTACGACGGCTATTTCGAGCGCTTCGCCCGACGGCTGCAAAGGGCGCTGACGCCGGAAATGCGGCAGGCCGTCCTGCGGCTCAAGTTCGAAACTCCCGACCACGAGAAAATTTCCGGAGTGGAAATCTACCGCGCGGTCGTGCAGGGCGGGGTCCGGACCCGTGCCGAACTGGAGCGTTGGAGAGCGGAGCATCCGCTGACCGGCATCTCGGAATGGATGCCCTGAGGGCGGAACGAGCGGATGAAAAACCGCTCCGCCGAACCGTCGCCGCCGCCCGGAGTCGCCGGAGCCGAAAGCAGGCTAAAAACTTGACGAAACGCACGGTGGAGCGGAGCAAAATTGCAGTTTCTGACGCCGGATTGCACTTGCAAAGAAGAATTTTATTACCTTTGGGTTTCGTTATCCAGCACGAAACCGCATTTTCAAAAACTATTGAACCAATATGGCAACACTTAACACATTGAGAACTCGCGGCGGCATCGTCGTTTCGATCGTCATCGGAATCGCCCTGCTGGCCTTCCTGCTCGGCGATTTCGGCAATCAGGGCGCCAGCGCGTTCCAAGAGCGCAAGATGCGCGTCGGAGAAATCAACGGGGAAAAAATCGGATATACCCAGTTCACCGACAAGGTCGACTACCTGACCGCGATCGTCGAGACCTCCTCGGGACGCAACAGCCTCTCGGCCGAGGAACAGGATCAGATCAGGGATCAGGCATGGGACTTTCTGGTCAGCCAGTATGCGCTCGAGCCCGGTTTCGAGGCGGCAGGCTTCCGTGTCGGCGAAGCCGAGCAGATCGACATGGTCGACGGCACGTATATCTCGCCGGTTGTCCGCAGCACGTTCATCAATCCCAACACGGGAGCCTATGACGGCACCATGCTGCGCCAGTTCGTGTCGAACCTCTCGCGGGACGCATCCGGCCGCGCGGCCATGATGTGGGAATACCTCAAGGATCAGATGACCAAGCAGCGCCTGGTACTGAAGTACATGGCGCTGGTAGCGAAAGGCATGTACGTGACCGACCTCGAAGTGGATCAGGCCGTAGCCGGCTCCAACGTGGCGAGCGGCATTTCGTACATAGTCGAGAACTACGACCGGATCGCCGATTCGACGGTCAGCGTCACGAAGGAAGATATCCGCAAATATTACGATGCGCATAAAAACGCTTTCCGCCAGAGCGCCTCGCGCGACGTCGAGTACGTCATGTTCGACGTGCTTCCTTCCGAGGAGGACTATGCCGCTGCGGAAAAGGAAGTGAACGAAATGGCGGAGGAATTCTCCCAGAGCACGACGCCGATGCAGTACGCTACGCTGAACTCGCAGGCTCAGACCGATAAGGAGTATGTCGGCGAAAATCAGCTTTCCGGCCCGCTGGCGAAGTACGCCTTCGGTCCCGACAACCAGAAAATGTACGGTCCCGTAAAAGAGGGCGACACCTATACGCTAGCCCGTGTCGTCGATACCAAAATGCTGCCCGACTCGGTCGGAGCCCGTCACATCCTGCTTCCTGCCGGACAGGCGGAGCTGGCCGACAGCATCGTGAAAGCACTGCAGGGCGGCGCCTCGTTCGCCGAGCTGGCGGAGGTCTACTCGAACGATCCCGGCTCGAAAAGCAAGGGCGGCGATCTGGGCGTCTTCGCCCCCTCGCAGATGGTTCCCGAATTCGGCGATGCGGTTCTCGCCAACGAAAAGGGGAAGGTCTTCACGGTCGATTCGCGTTTCGGAACGCACATCGCCGAGGTGACCTATCTGAGCAAACCGACCAAAAAAGTCCAGCTCGCAACGATCACCTACCGGATCGAGCCGAGCCAGACGACCCAGCAGGCAGTCTACGCGAACGCCAGCAAGTTTATCGCCGAGGCTCACGGTTCGTACGAGAACTTCGACAAGGCGGTCGCCTCGAACTCGCTGTCGAAACGCGTGGCCCGCATCCGCAATACCGACCGCAACCTCAACGGCATCGACAACTCGCGTGAAATCGTCCGCTGGGCTTTCAACGGAGAGAAAGGCGACGTTTCCGCGATCATGGATATCGACGGCAACTACATCGTCGCAGCAATCACCGGAGTGACGGCGGACGGCATCGCGCCGGTCGAATCCGTTTCGAAACAGATCGCCGATATCCTTCGCCTGAGGAAAAAGGGAGAAATGCTGTCGGAAGAACTGAGCGGGAAAGGCTCGCTCGCCGAAACCGCATCGAAACTGGAGACCGAGGTGAAGGAAGCCTCCGGCATCGAGTTCAACTCGTTCTATATCGAAGGAGTAGGGGTCGAGCCCAAGCTGATCGGAGCCGTGACGGGTGTCGAAGAGAGCGCCCAGTCGAAACCGGTCGCCGGTAATGCGGGCGTCTACCTGTTCGACGTCACTTCGCGCAGCGCCATAGAGACCGTCACGCCCGAAAGCGAGCGCGTACGCCTCGAAGCCAATGCGCAGGCATACATCATCGAGCGGGCCAATCAGGCGCTCGTAGATGCGATCGAGATCACCGACAACCGGGTGAAGTTCTTCTAACTTCCCGGGGGAAGATCTTATTCATTATCAGGAAAGCCGTCTCCCAGTGGACGGCTTTCCGTTTTTCCGGCGTACAAAGACATATACGGGTTGCCGCCGTCCGAAACTCCCCGAACAGCCGAGTGGGCAAGATTCGGCCCGGCAGCACCGGTTCCGCCGCTCTTTCCGCCGGAATCGCCCGATCCGTAAGCGCTTCTCCTTTGGCCCGCACCGCTCCGGGATATGCCGATATGCAACTCCGCCGGCTTTTACACTGAACGTGCGATCGATCGATCGGTCGGCCGCTCGGTCCGCTCCTATATCCCGGCCGGAACGGAAACTTGGAAATCTCAGAGGCATACACAGCATATGAATTATCAAAGCAAAATATCCCCCATTCGCGAAGAAGGCTGAAAACCGCCCGTTCTTTCTCGGATTAGGAAAAAATTAATACATTTGCCCCGGATCGGTTTGCCTTTCCGCACTCAAGGAAGTAGGCAATAATAGGGAATCGGGTGAAAGTCCCGGACAGTCCCGCTGCTGTGAGGTTCCGTTTCGTCCGACACGATCTGTCGCCACTGGCGCCGCGCCGGGAAGGCCGTCGGACGGGAACGAGTCAGAAGACCTGCCGGTTCGTTTCGCGTTTCGGAGCTTCGTGGGTTAGGCTCCGGAATATGCAGATCGTCAAGTCCGAGCGACAAAGGGTAGACCGAATGTCAGGTCCGTCTTTTGCAGAAGAGACGAAAAGGGTGATTGATCGGAGAGCGTGGTGACAACGGAGAATCGGAACAAGAACGGCCGGACGGGCAAGTCGCATCGGCCGGCGGAATACGGAGACGGTACGGAGCGGCTGCCGAACCGCACGGAAGTCGCGCCGTGTGCCGACTCGATTCCCGCGGCAGCTTTCCGTTCAGGCGGACCGGCGCCCGCGACGGACGGACAAGTCGAACCAAACTTGTTGTTATGATAAAAAAAATCGTGATTGCCAACCGGGGAGAAATCGCGGTGCGCGTGATTCGCTCGTGTCGCGAGATGGGTATCAGCCCGGTGGCGCTGTTCTCGGAAGCCGACCGGCTGTCGAGGCATGTGATGCTCGCCGACGAGGCTTATTGCATCGGCGGAGCCGCCTCGAAAGAGAGCTACCTGAACATCGACCGGATCATCCGCGTGGCCCTGGCCTGCGGAGCGGACGCCGTGCATCCCGGCTACGGATTTCTGTCGGAGAACGCCGACTTCGCACGCCGGTGCGCCGAGGCGGGGCTCGTGTTCATCGGCCCCCGGCCCGAAACGATCGACGCGATGGGAGACAAGATCTCGGCCCGCAGGAAAATGATCGAGGCCGGCGTTCCGGTCGTTCCGGGCACGCAGGAGAACCTGTCCGGAGCCGACGAAGCCGTCGAGGCCTGCCGCCGCATCGGCTTTCCGGTCATGCTGAAAGCGTCGCAGGGCGGCGGCGGCAAGGGAATGCGTCTGGCGCGGTCCGAGGACGAGGTCCGCGAGGCTTTCGTGGCGGCACGCTCCGAGGCGGTGGCCTCGTTCGGCGACGGAACGATCTACATCGAACGCTTCGTCGAAGAGCCTCACCATATCGAGTTCCAGATTCTGGGCGATACGCACGGAAACGTGATCCACCTGTGCGACCGGGAGTGCTCGGTACAGCGCAGACATCAGAAAATCGTCGAGGAGAGCCCGTCCCCGTTTCTGACGCCGGAACTGCGCGAGAGGATGGGCGCCGACGCCGTGGCCGCGGCCCGGGCCGTCGGATACGTCGGAGCAGGCACGATCGAGTTTCTGGTGGACAAGCACCGCAACTACTATTTTCTGGAGATGAATACCCGTTTGCAGGTCGAGCATCCGATCACCGAGGAGGTGACGGGCGTCGATCTGGTCCGCGAGCAGATACGCATCGCAGCGGGCGAGCCGCTGTCGCTCGCGCAGCCCGACATCGTGCAGCGGGGCCATGCGATCGAATGCCGGGTCTGCGCCGAGGATGCGGCCGCCGGGTTCATGCCGTCGCCGGGTCCGGTAAGACAACTATCGGAACCCGGAGGTCCGGGCGTACGCATCGACGGATACGTCTACGAAGGATACGATATCCCTATCCACTACGACCCGATGATCTCCAAACTGATCGTGCACGCCGACACCCGTGAGCGAGCGATCGCGCGGATGCGCCGCGCTTTGGACGAGTACCGGATCACCGGTGTCAAAACGAACATCGGCTACCTGAGCTCCATTCTCGGCGTGCCCGACTTCGAGCGCGGGTCGTACGACACGTCGTTTCTGGAAAAGAACGCCGTCCTGCTCGGCTCCGCCGCTCCGCAACAGGACGAACGAACCGAGGATCTGGCCATGATCGTGGCGTATATGAACTATATCGTCGATACCGAGAGCGGCGCCGGCGCGACGGCCGCGACGGCCGGCGACCAGACGAGCCGGTGGCGCGAATTCGGCAAGCGCAAGGGCGTCATGGGCATGTAAAACGAAAAAGGCAAAAAGTATGGAAGTACAGATAGCAGACCGCACGGCCGAAGTCGAGCTGATCGAAAAGAACGGCAACGGCATCCGGCTCTCCGTCGACGGCAAAGCGTACGATCTGGACATGGTGATGACCGACCGGGGCATCTGCTCGGTGCTCTGCGACGGACGGTCGTACGATATGGAAGTCGAGCGTCGCGAGGGCGGCAAGAATTTCACGGTCAACAGTCGCTTCGCCTCCTACGAGGTCAGCATCGTCGACGCGCAGGCCAGGTACCTGCGCAACCGCCGGCGCGACGACACCCGGCAGGACAACGACCTGTGCGCCCCCATGCCGGGCAAGGTGGTGCGCATCGACGTGGCCGAGGGCGACCGGCTTCAGGCCGGCGACACGGTCGTCGTCTTCGAGGCGATGAAAATGCAGAGCACGCTGAAAGTGACGGGCGATTGCATCGTCCGCGAGATCGCCGTCCACGAGGGCGACACGGTGGCCGGCGAGCAGCTGCTCGTGCGTCTCGACGTGATCGTCGAAGAAACGGAAAACCAATAACGAAGAGAAGATGGAAAACGAAAGGATATACGAGGATTTCGAGCGGCGTAACCGGGCCGCCGAAGAAGGCGGCGGAGCCGACAAGGTGAAGAAACAGCACGAGGCGGGCAAAATGACCGCCCGCGAGCGGATCGAAACGCTGCTCGACAAGGGAACGTTTGTCGAACTGGACAAGTTCGTCGTGCACCGCTGCACGAACTACGGCATGGAGCGCCACCGCATTCCGGGCGACGGCGTCGTGTCGGGCTACGGCAAGATCGACGGCCGCCAGGTTTTCGTCTACGCCTACGACTTTACGGTGCTGGGCGGCTCGCTCAGCGCCACGAACGCGCAGAAGATCGTCAAGATTCAGACGATGGCCCTCAAGAACGGCGCGCCGGTCATCGCGCTGAACGACTCGGGCGGAGCCCGCATACAGGAAGGCGTGGAGAGCCTGACGGGCTACGCGAACATCTTTTTCCAGAACACGATCGCGTCGGGCGTCATTCCGCAGATCTCGGCCATTCTGGGCCCCTGCGCCGGCGGAGCCTGCTACTCGCCCGCGCTGACCGATTTCATCTTCATGGTCGACGGCAAAAGCCACATGTTCGTGACCGGCCCCGATGTCGTGAAGGCCGTTACGCACGAGGAAGTCGGCAAGGAGGAGCTCGGAGGGGCCTACACGCACAGCAGCAAAAGCGGCGTGGCCCATTTCATCGGTCCGAGCGAGGAGGACGTGCTGATGAGCATCCGCGAGCTGTTCGGTTTCCTTCCGTCGAACAACATGGAGGACGCCCCGGTCGTCCCGACCTCGGACGACATCCACCGCGAGGACGAGCGGCTCGATACGCTGATCCCGGCCGATCCGAACGTACCCTACGACGTGAAAGAGCTGATCGAGTCGGTCGTCGACGACCACTATTTCTTCGAAGTGATGCCCCATTTCGCTAAGAACGTCGTGATCGGATTCGCTCGGCTGGGCGGCCGCCCGGTCGGCATCGTCGCGAACAATCCGGCTTTTCTGGCCGGCGTGCTCGACATCGACGCCTCGGACAAGGCGGCGCGTTTCATCCGCTTCTGCGACTGCTTCAACATACCGCTCATTACGCTCGAGGATGTACCCGGCTTCCTGCCGGGATGCACGCAGGAGCACGGCGGCATCATCCGCCACGGCGCGAAAATCGTCTATGCCTATGTCGAGGCGACGATCCCGAAAATCACGCTGATCCTGCGCAAGGCCTACGGCGGAGCCTATATCGTGATGTCGAGCAAGCAGACCGGATCGGACGTCAATCTGGCCTACCCGACGGCCGAAATCGCCGTAATGGGAGCCGAGGGGGCCGTCAACATTCTGTTCCGTCACGCCGACGAGCAGCAGCGCGCGCAAGCCGTCGAGGAGTACCGCGAACACTTCGCGAATCCGTACCGGGCGGCCGAGCTGGGCTATGTCGACGAGATCATCCTGCCGCGTCAGACCCGTTTCAAGCTGATTCAGGCCCTCGATATGGCGCACAACAAGATCCGGAGCAATCCGCCCAAGAAGCACGGCAACATGCCGCTGTAATTTTCCGCGCAGCGGCGCAGATTACCGTTTTCCCCGAACGGCGGCCGACATCGTGAGCAATCCGTCTTCCGCCCGACAGAAGCAGGAGATTCCGTAACAGAGAGAACGGTAGCAGGGAACCCGCATCCGCAGAAACGTTCCGCCCCGCAAGCGGACGATGCGGAAGGACGACCGGTCCCAAGGCCGCCTGCAACGAACCGCCTTCCCGGTCGTTACAAACGAAAACGAAGCCTTGCGGCTGAACGCATGTTCAGCCGCAAGGCTTTTTCGGCCCGCCTCCACCGTAACCAAATTTCCCCGGCAGACCGGAATAACCTGCCATGCCGGACATAAGGAATCGGGGGGGTCGTCCGACAGAGCCGTTCACGGAACCCCGCCGGAATCGTCAGCCGTCCGCCGTAAATCAGCCGGGCAACGACAATCCGGACAATAGCCTGAAAAAGAGAACGGTTTCGTTCGAAACCGCTTTCCGCGAATACGGAAGACCCGTTCACAGCATAACCGTCACGAAGCCCGACACGCCCGAAACACGCTCTGCATTTTATCGGGAACGATCGCCGGCAATCCGGAGTCCCTTTACCCGAAAAAAGCATCGGCCCCGGCGCAAAAACGTGCCGAGGCCGATACTCCCATTCTCATACGGCCGAAACAGGCTTTCTCCTATCCGCAGGCAGCCGTATCGAAAGCCTTCGCCCGCTCGCGGACCGGTCCGTCATCCCGATCCGGCCGAGCCCCTATCGCCCGGTCTGTTCCGCCGGAGTTTCGGCATTCTTGACGTAACGGTCGAGCCAGCTGAAAAATTCGCGGTTCCATACGAGCGAATTCTGCGGCTTGAATACCTGATGCGCCTCGTCCTCGAACGAAACCAACCGGCTCGGCACGCCCATCAGGCGGGCGGCCGTGAAAGCCTGCAGGCTCTCGGTGTACGGAATCCGAAAATCGCGCTGGCCTGAGAAAATCAGGATCGGCGTATCCCAGTTCTTCACGAACTTGTGCGGAGAGTTGGCATACGAGCGGCGGGCCACCGGCGAGTCGCTCCAGTAGGGACCGCCGAGGTCGTTGTTCGGAAACCAAAGCTCCTCGGTCGCGCCGTACATGCTCTCGAAGTTGAACATGCCGCAGTGCGCGATGAACGCCTTGAAACGCTTCTGATGGTTTCCGGCCAGAAAGAAGACCGAATACCCTCCGTAGCTCGCCCCGACGCAGCCCAGCCGGTCGCGGTCGACCCACGGCTCGGCCGACACGTCGTCGATCGCGCTCAGATAGTCGCGGATGTTCTGTCCGCTGTAATCGCCCGAAATCTGATCGAGCCACTCCTGCCCGAACGACGGCAGGCCGCGCCGGTTCGGCGCCACGACGACGTAGCCCTGAGCCGCCATCAGCTGCAGGTTCCACCGGTAGCTCCAGAATTGGCTCACGACGCTCTGCGGACCGCCTTGGCAGTAAAGCAGGGCAGGGTATTTTTTAGACGGATCGAAATCGGGCGGCAGCACGACCCAGACGAGCATCCGCTTGCCGTCGGTCGTTTCCACCCATCGCTCCTCGACTTTCCCCATTCGGATATGTTCGTATATCTCCGCGTTGGTATTCGTGATGCGCGTCATCGCGCCGTCCGACGGATTCACGTCGAACAGTTCGGTGGGCGAGCCGAGCGTAGTCATTTCGGCCACGACGCGCCCGCCCGCCGCCGAGAATGCGTTCAGATCGTGCGCTCCGGAAGTAATCACGCGCACCGGACCGCCCGAAAGCGACACGCTGCAAAGCTGAATCGTCGCGCGGATCGGCGACAGGAACAGCAGCGTCGAGTCGTCGGCCCAACGGACATTGCCGGCATTGTAGTCGAAACCTTCGGTCAGATACCGCTTGCTTCCGTCGGCGAGACTCATCACGAACAGCCGGTCCTTATCCGACTCGTTGCCCGGGCGCTCCATGCTCGTAAAAGCGATCATCGAGTCGTCGGGCGAAAAGACGGGATACTTGTCGTAGCCCGGCATTCCCTCGGTCAGATTGCTCGTCCGGCCCGAGGCTACGTCGTAGAGATAAATGTCCGAGTCGGTGCTCAACGCGTACTGCGTACCCGTCAGTTTCTTGCAGGTATAGGCAAGCTGAGTGCCCGCATGGTTCCATGCGATCTCCGACGCGTCGAAATAGGGAGCCAGCGGGGCGTCCCACGGCTCGCCCTCCATGATGTCGGTCCCGCCGGTCACCCGGCCGGCCATGTCGGCGACGAACAGGTGCAGGTAGCTTCCGTCGTCCCAATAGTCCCAGTGGCGCTCCATCAGATCGTCGTATATTTTCGCCTTGGACTGTCCCAGATCGGAATAGAGCTCCGACGAGCTCCGCTTCACGACCGGCACACGCTTGATATACAGAATCCGGTCGCCCGAAGGAGCCACCGAGAATCCTTCCACGCCGCCCTCGATGTCGGTCACCTGAGCCAGATTGTTCCCGCTGGGCGCGGCCGACCAAACCTGACCACTGCCCGTGCGGTCGGACAGAAAATAGATTTTCTTTCCGTCAGCGCTCCACTGGACCGACGACTCGTTGTTGCCGGGATCGGTCACACGGACGGCCTTGCCGCCTCCGGCCGGTACGGACCAGATGTCGGTCGTCCCCTTGTTCTGCTCCATATCGTAGCGGGTCACCGTATAGAGCACGGTGCGCCCGTCGGGCGAAAGGACGGAGCCCCCCACGCGTCCCATTTTCCACATCACCTCGGCAGTCAGGATGCCGGCGGCCTTCTCCTGCTCGGTCAGCGAGTTCTTCGTTTCCATTCTGTCGTTTCTTTTCTGCGGGCCTTCGGCGCACGATGCCGCCGCGACGCACAGCGCCGCGCCGAGCAATACGGTTACGGTTTTCTTCATGACTATATGTTCGGTTGGATCAGTCGGAGAGTCCTGCCTCGCGGAACACGTCCCGGATTGTGTAGTAAGCCCCGGACAAGCGGGCGGGAATCTGCTCGCGCGCGACCCATTCGGCCCGCGTAATCCCCTCGACGGTCTGCGGCCGGGGAGCGACGGCTCCCGCATAGCGCATCCGGTACCAGCTCGTCCGCTTGAGCACCCAGCGGTCGCCGATGCGGTAGCAATGATAGGTATCGGCGATCTTGTCGTCCCGCCGCAGTTCCTGCAACGGCAGCGCGCACTCCTCGGACACCTCGCGCACGGCGCACTCCTCGATCCGCTCGCCCGGCTCCAGCTTGCCCTTGGGCAAATCCCACCGCCCGTTGCGGAAAATCATCAGCACGCGTCCCCCGGCATCCGAGACCAGACCGCCGCCCGCTTCGATCAAGGGCATCGACGCGCGGAACCCGTCGAAAACGGACTCTATTTTTTCGGATATTACGGTTAACTTTTTGGTAAATTGAAGTTTTTGCAACAACTTTGTCATAGAAACGCTTTCGCCGGGAGAGACCGCGAGCGACGGTTCTCCGTCCCCGGCGCGCCCTTCCGGGGCGAAGCGGATGCAGCTGTTCTCGACATAAACTTTATAAACACTCATAATGAACGATTTATCGAGTAAGATAGCGGAAAGCCTGTTACAAATTAAGGCAATTAAATTAAATCCGGCAAATCATTTCACATGGGCCTCGGGCTGGTATTCCCCGATCTACTGCGACAACCGCAAGATTCTCTCGTATCCGGCCGTTCGCAAGCAGGTCTACGAAGGCTTCGAGCGGATCATCGCCGAGAAATACCCCGACGCCGACATCATCGCCGGCGTCGCCACCGGAGCCATCGCGCACGGCGTGCTGGTCGCCGAACGGATGGGCAAGCCGTTCATCTATGTCCGCAGTTCGCCGAAAACGCACGGGCTGACGAACCAGGTCGAGGGCGAATACTGGCCCGGCGCCAAGGTCGTCGTCGTCGAGGACCTCGTCTCGACGGGCGGGAGCAGCCTGAGCGCCGTCGAGGCGCTGCGCGAGGCGGGATGCGACGTGTTGGGCATGGTGGCCATCTTCACCTACGGTTTCCCGACCGCCGCCGAGAATTTCGCCGGAGCCGACGTGAAGCTCGACACGCTCAGCGACTACAAGACGATGATCGAATTGGCGGCGAAACAGGGCTATGTCCACGAGGACGAGCTGCAAACTCTCCAGCAGTGGCGGCGCGACCCTGCGAACTGGAAAAAATCGGCACAGTAATCGCTATGGAGAAGTACGAAAGCAAACACGTCCGGATCCTGCGTCCGGCCGAAACGGTTTACGGCGTCCTGTCGCGTTTCGACAACCTGACCCCGGTGCTCGCCGACAAGGTCGAAGGGTGGACGGCCGACGAAAACACCTGCTCGTTCAAGGCCAAGGGCTTCCCGGTCCGGCTGCGCATGGTCGAGAAAGAGCCTTTCAAGCTCGTCAAGGTGACCGGCGAGGACGGCTCGCCGATGGACTTCACGTTCTGGCTGCAGTTGGTTTCCGCCGACGTCAGCGACACGCGGATGCGGCTCGTGCTGCACGTCAAGCTGAACATGATGATGAAAATGATGATCGGCGGCAAGCTGCAGCAGGCGCTCGACCAGATCGCCGACCAGATCGCCGAAGCGTTCAACAACGCGCCTGTCTGAAAAACGCCTGTCCCCGCACGGCTCCCCAAGCGGAGCAAGGCGGAACCGCGCGGGAAATAAAAAAAGAGCTCAAACGGATCACCCGTTAAACTCACAGCATATGATCAACATTCTGGTAACCATCACCGTCTCGGAGCAGAACCGCCCGCAGACGTTGCGACTGCTCGAACAGCTGACCGAAGCCTCGCAACAGGAAAACGGAAATATCTCCTATCAGCACTACCTGCATCCGACCGATCCCGAGCAGCTGCTGATCGTCGAACTGTGGCAGAACGGCGAAGTGCTGGCCGCCCACGAGGCTACCCGCCACTTCACGACGCTGCTTCCTCAGATCGAAAAACTCTCGGACGGCATCGACATCCGCAAGTTCGACGCGGAGCCGGTCGTGGAATAGCCAAGGCGCTTCCCGCCCGACTCGTGCCCAAGCACGCTTCAAAACGGCGCTCGATACGATCTGAGTCGTGCTCTCGAAACCCAACCAACCTAAAACTTATACCTATGAGCGCAATCAAGCGGACGACCGCCGGAATATTGTTTCCGGCGTGTGTTCTCATTTTATCCGGATGCAGAGACAAAGACTCGGCCGGAACCGATCCCGCCGTCGAGCTGAAAACAACGACCGTCACGCTGGCGGGAGCGACAGGCAGCGAGCAAAACGTCTCTTTCGGGGCCACGGTCGACTGGACCGCCGCGCTGACGGACCCGAAGGCCGCCGAATGGTGCGCGGTCACCCCGACCCGGGGTAAGGCCGGATCGGAGCTGAAGCTGACGGTCCGGTCGCTGCGGACCAACGACACGGACGGCGAGCGGACGGCCGAAATCGTCGTCACGGCCGGTACGGCCAGCGGCAAAGTGACCGTCACCCAAGTCAAACAAGGCGTGCTGGCCGTCAATCCGGCCCGTTTCGACGTTCCCGGCATCGGAGCCACGATCGATGCGACCGTGCAGCAGAACGTCGAATACTCGGTGGTGATACCCGACTCCGTCGCTTCGTGGATTCTTCCCGCCGACGGCTCGAAAGCGGTCGTTGACCGACTGTCTTTCGAAGTGAAGCCGAACGAGACGCCGCACGTGCGCGAAGCGGTTGTCCTGCTTCGCGACCTGCACAGCGAACTGAAGGGTGAAATCGCCATCCGCCAGCGATCGGCATACGTACCCGAGATCACCGACGGCTGGGATATCTACGGCGGCGGCGGTTACCGGTACGGCCCATCGATCATGATCCATGACGACGGCACGATCGACGCATGGTTCGCCGCCCCGGGCGGCCAGTACGGAGACAACGTGCTCCTGTACGAGAACAAGGGCCAAAACACGCCGGTCAGACTCGGTGCCGCCGGCTCGTCGGTGGGTCAGCGATTCACAGCCGACAGGCCGTTCTACGCCGCCGGGGCGATCTGTGTGAACTGGAACGGTCAACCGTGCGGGCTGCGCCTTTCGCTTTACCGCTGGGACACGAGCTACGATCGAACGGTCGCCTCCACTCCCGTCGCACGCCAATCGTTCACGAACTATGCCGACGGCGGATTCGTCCATGTCACAGCCTCCGAAGGCAAGTTTCCGGCGGGAACCTATCTGTGGGTCATGGACGAAGGCACGACGGAGCATTCCGGACTGTGGAAGCATCCGGGCGTCGTCACGGGCGTCACGAACTACCAGAACGGACAAGCGGTCGACTTCAGCCTGGCAGGTCAGTACATGTTGGAATATTCGGGAGGAAGCACATTCTGGGATCAAGCCTCCTACCAGCGATCGGAGGACGGCGGAATCAATTGGAGTCAGGAGAAAATGGTGCTGCTGCCGACCGAGTTCTCGTCGGACCACTTCTCGGTCTGCGACCCTGGCGTCGCGCGCTGGGGAGGCTACTACTACGCGGGCTATACGTCGACCGAGAACCTGAACATGGTCGAGAACCACGTCTACATTGCGCGCTCGCAGTCGCCCGAAGGTCCGTGGGAGAAATGGAACGGCACGGGCTGGACGACCGGTGCGGACGTGCAGCCGATGATCCGCTATACGGACGACCCGACCGCTTTCGGGGCCGGCGAGCCCTCGATCGTCGTGCTCGACGGAACGATCTACTTCTATTACTCGTGGAACGACTCGGGTACCGGCATCAAGACCAGGCTGGCGACGGCCGACGCGACCGATCCGCTGTGGCCCGCCCACCTCGATTTCCACGGCGTCGTGATCGATAAAAGCGCGATCGCGGGCTCCGACCATTGCGACGTGAAGTACCGCGAGGACATCGGCAAGTTCCAAGCCGTCCACACGGCCTCGCGGATGAGCGCCGACAGCTACATCGTGCTGTGGCAGTCCGACGACGGCATCCGTTTCGAGAAAATCGCCGAGTTGCGGGACGGCCTGCAGCCCTATCTCCACAATTGCGGATGGAGCGGCGACGAGCTCGGGCATATCAAGCCCGGCGTACAGCAGTACATCGCATACGCTTACGGAACCGACTGGGGAAACTGGAAAACCCGTTGGAGCCGGGTCGATTTCTGACCTCCGGCCAAACGCCGGACAGGATAGCCCGAGGAAGGTACGGGACTCGATCCGCACGAATACGGTATAGGACGTCCGGAGCGGGAAACCTTCCCTCCTTTCGTCCCAAAAACGGAAAGCAAAGCCTGACAATCGGCGATTGTCAGGCTTTTTCGTTGACCCACCAAGACTCGAACTTGGAACGACAGAACCAAAATCTGCTGTGTTACCATTACACCATGGGTCAATCCGCCTCCGGACCAACCGGACGGGCAAATATAGTTCAATAATTCGTCATCTGCAAATTTCGTCCACGATCCGCCGGGTCGCCCCGCGATGGGACTCGACATACGTCCTGCATGCCTCGCCGGCACGTTGCGTCGCTGCGGGATCGCGATACAGGCGGTCGAACCACTCGAGCAGTTGCGCGCCGTCGGCGATGCTCTCGGCTCCTCCCGACTCGATCAGGTCGCAGGCTTCCCGGAACTTCCCGTAATGCGGCCCGAACGCCAGCGGCAGGCCGAATACGGCCGCCTCCAGCGTGTTGTGTATTCCCGCGCCGAAACCGCCGCCGATATAGCCCCAGCGGCCGTACCGGTACAAGGACGACAGAATGCCGATCGTATCGACTATCAGTACGCCGGCTTCCGCCGAATCAGTCTCCGGGGTCAGTTGCGTATAGCGGAGGGCCGGACGACCGATGCGGCCGATCAGACGCTCGATCCGGTCCGGGTCGATCTCGTGCGGCACGACGATGAACTTGACGTCGCGGTAGCGATCGATCATCCCGAGCAACAGTTCTTCGTCGGGAGGCCATGTGCTCCCCGCCACGAAAACGGGCCGGCCGGCCGCGAAGCGCTCGATTTCAGGCAACCGCTTGGCCCGAGCGGCAATCGAGCAGACCCGGTCGAAACGCGTGTCGCCCGTCACCGATACGCAGCGGACGCCGATGCGTCCGAGCAACGCCCGCGACTCATCGTTCTGCACGAAAATATGGCTGAACGCGCCCAAAGCCCGGCGAAACAGACCGCCGTAAGGCCGGAAAAATATCTGACCGCGCCGGAAAATCGACGAAATCAGGTAGAGGCGCGTTCCCTCCTTTCGCATCGCGAGCAGGTAGTTGATCCAGAACTCGTACTTGACGAAAACGGCCACTTTCGGCCGGAAGATGCGCAAAAAGCGCCGCGCATTGCGCGGAGTATCGGCCGGAAGGTAGAATACCCAGTCGGCGCCGGCATAGTTTTTCCGCACTTCGTAACCCGACGGAGAAAAGAACGTCAGCAGAATCTTGTATCGGGGACATGCCTCGCGGAGCGCCTCGATCACCGGGCGTCCCTGCTCGAACTCCCCGAGCGAGGCGGCGTGAAGCCATGCGACCTCGTCGTCCGGTCCGACGACCTCGGCCATGCGGCGGAAAATATCCTTGCGTCCGCGAACCCACAGCCGGGCCTTCGGATTGAACGGCGCGGCCATGCGCAGCCCGGCATTCATCAGCAGAATGCCCAGATCGTAAAGCAATCGCATAGGGTTATTTCAGAATATCCTCGAGCCCCTTGCGGTTCAGTACCGTGATCCGGTCGCCGGAAAGGGCGACCAGACGCTTTTTCTCCAATTCGGCGAGCACGGTCTGCACGGCGCTGCGCGTCGCGTCGAAATACTGCGCTATCTCGCGGATGTCGGGCATCTCGACCGAGGGGGAAGCTTCGGTCGAATGCCCGAGCAAATAGCCGGCCGCCTTCTCCTTCAGCGAGCGGAACGACAGGAAATAGATTTTTTTCGACCAGACGTTGGCCCGGTTCGAGATGATGTCGATGAAGTTCGACATAATCAGCACGTTGCTCTGCATCAGCTCGAACAGGTAACCCCGATGCAGCGTCATGATCGTCGCGTCGCCGTCGGCCACCACGTCGATCGGCAGTTTGTTGTAGCCGCCGAACAGGAAAGCCGGCGCAATCAGCTGCGGAGCCTCGAGCGGCTCGATCGTCACGGGACGCCCCGACGCGGCGGGCATCTCGCCGTGCACCTTCCCCCGCACGATAATCATCAGGCCCGAATAGGCCGTATCCCGGCGGGCTATCAGCTCGCCGTCGCGGTAATCGGCCAGCGTGTAGTCCCCGCGGCCGTCGATAACTTCATGGATCTGATCTTCCGTCAACCCTCTGAACAGCGGGCACTCGGTCAATATGGAATACATAGCGTTCGCATTATGTTTGTTTTCCGTTGCTGTCAAACGACGGGTGAAATTACCTATTTTCCCGACGATTTCCAAAAACTCGCGCGATACGGCTCCGGCAGTACTGTCGAACGCCCGCAGGAGCATCCGGCGCGAAAAACCGCGCCCGGACACACGCTCCGCGGAGCGCCCTGCTCGAAGCCCTTTCCCGAAACGCAACGATATTCGAGTCTCGTCCTTTCGGAGCGGACGACTACGGGCCCGTCTATCGCTTCCTCCGGACACGGTCCCCGCCATCCCGTCTTATCGACTTTATCCCTCGGACCGGCTACTGCCCGGCCCCGAAAGACGCCGACTCCGGAATCGCCCCCGGCCGCGGACGGTCATGCACTATGAACGCAGGCCGCCGTTTCCGCCTCGCGTAGTCCCGAAAGCTCCGGCTTAGTCCGAACGGCCGCCGCAGACGCCTCTCCGTTCGCAGACGCGGACCGGTCCGAAAAATCAGAGAGAAACGCCTCCGGCTCATACGCAATATAGTCATTTTTTTTGCAGAGCGGCACGCTTTTTCTTCCGGACAGCCGGAACGCGGGGAAAGCGGCAGCGTTTCCGGTCGCACTCAGAATCTTCAAGCGGCAGTTCTCAGGACCTTTGCGCGCATCCGGCAATCCGAAAGGCCGGATTCGCACGATATAAGAGACGGCGGATATGCGCCGATAACAAAAAAAAAACTTATTTTTACGACCGGTACGGTCTGCCGGAACGCCGGCTTCCGAACCGTAAAGCGCTTATGCCGAACATCCGGGAGCATCGTCGAGCTGCCCGCATGCTCGCATAACGCCAAGAACGAAACTACGAACCCTAACTTCCCGAAACCCATGCCGCAAACGGAAATTCCCGCCGCCGCTTTCGCCGACACCAAGCCGCATTACGACCTACTGGACGGATTGCGCGGAGTGGCAGCCCTGACGGTCGTCTGCTTCCATCTGTTCGAAGCCTACGCCACCAGTCATCTGGACCAGAAAATCAATCACGGATACCTGGCCGTCGATTTCTTCTTCATTCTCTCCGGCTTCGTCGTCGGCTACGCCTACGACGACCGGTGGAAAAAGATGACCGTCGGCGACTTCTTCAAGCGCAGACTGATCCGCCTGCAGCCCATGGTCGTGATCGGAGCCCTGATCGGAGCCGTCATGTTCTACTTTCAGGGCTGCCCGGTCTGGGATGTCTCGAAAATCTCCGTGACCATGCTGCTCGTAGCCACGCTGATGAACGCCCTGCTCATCCCCGCGACCCCCGGTTCCGAAATCCGGGGAGTCGGCGAGATGTATCCGCTCAACGGCCCGAGCTGGTCGCTGTTCTTCGAATACATAGGCAACATTCTCTACGCGCTTTTCCTCCGCAGACTTCCCACTCGGGCTCTGGCCGCGCTGGTCCTGCTCGCAGGCTGCGGCCTGACCGCGTTCGCCGTATGGGGACCGCTCGGCGACATCTGCGTCGGCTTCGCCCTGACGGAAGAGAACATAGTCGGCGGCTCCTTGCGCCTGCTGTTCTCGTTCTCGGCCGGGCTGCTGATGTCGCGCGTATTCAAGCCCGTCCGTGTCAGGGGAGCTTTCTGGATAGGCGCTCTGGGAGTCGTCGCGGTATCGGCCGTGCCCCGGATCGGCGGCAGCGAGCACCTGTGGATGAACGGGCTGTACGACGCCGCCTGCGCCATCGCGGTCTTCCCGCTGATCGTTTATCTCGGAGCCTCGGGCAAGACGACGGACAAGGCGACGACGCGGATATGCAAGTTCTTGGGCGACATATCGTACCCCCTGTACATGGTACACTATCCTTTCATATACCTGTACTACGCATGGGTCAAGAACGAGAACCTCACGTTCGCCCAGTCGCTGCCCGGAGCCGCGGCCCTCGTCGTCGGCTCGGTCATACTGGCCTACCTGTGCCTGAAACTGTACGACGAACCGGTCCGCAGATTCCTGACAAAACGCTTCCTGAACATAACGAAACGTCCGTAAGGCCGGCTACGAGCCTCTCCGTGCATGCTTCCGCACATCCGCGCGGGCATGAGAAAAGACGGCTCGTTTCCGTGCCGGCAGGTTCGCGCCGCACTTTCCCGTCGCCGGTCCGGCGACGAGGCTTAACCTTTTCTTAACCCAAAAGCAACTCTATCTTAACCGTCTCTTAAAGTTGCGTTCATTCTCCCGGACTACCTTTGCGGCAAACCGATGAGAATGCCTTTGAAAAAGATCGCCCTTCTGCTCGCGGCGCTCGGCCTGACGGCCGCCGCCTGCGCCCAGAAACTCAAGGGAAGCGACACGCTGCTGCCGCTGGCCCAGAAAGCCGCCGAAAACTATTCGGAGAAAAATCCCTCGGCCCATGTCACCGTCACGGGCGGAGGCAGCGGAGTCGGCCTGTCGTCGCTCCGCGAAGGCACGACCGACATCGCGATGGCCTCGCGTCGGATCAAGTTCGACGAACGGGTCCGGATGCAGCAGGCGGGCCGTCCGGTCGAGGAACTGACCGTCGCGTTCGACGCGCTGGCCGTCATCGTCCACCCCTCGAACCCGGTCTCCCGACTGACCCGGGAACAGCTCGAAGGGATTTTCCGCGGCAAGATCACGAACTGGAAGCAAGTGGGAGGCGAAGACCGCCAGATCGTCGTCTACTCGCGCGAAACGAGTTCGGGAACTTACGAATTCTTCAAGGAGAGCGTGCTCAAACACCGCAACTACATGCCTGCCGTACTGAGCATGCCGGCCACGGGCGCGATCATCCAGTCCGTCAGTCAGACGCCCGGAGCGATCGGTTACGTCGGACTGGCCTATCTCAACCCGGAGGTCAAGGCGCTCGCCGTTTCTTACGACGGAGGCGGGAGCTACGTCGACCCGACGTTCGACAATGCCCGGTCGAAAAGCTACCCGATCGTCCGGCCGCTCTACTTCTATTATACGAAATCGAACGAGGCCGCCGTCCGGCCGCTGGTCGACTACCTGACTTCGGACGAGGGACAGGCTATGGTGGCGTCCATCGGTTTCATTCCGATCCGTTAAAGCCCGTCCGAGCGCGACCCAATCACCGAAAACCGTGAAACTGAAACCGAGAAAAATAGCGGAGGCCGTCGCCGAGAAAATCCTGATGGCGAGCGGCTACCTGACCAGTATCGTGATCGTACTGATCGTCGTCTTCCTGTTCCGCGAGGGAGCCGGTCTGTTCGACTCGCCGGCCGTCGAGCAAGGCTACGTGCTGGCCGTCAACCGGGCGAACCCGGTGCAGAGCCTGACTCCGGAACAGATCATGCAGATATTCGACGCCGACCTGACGAACTGGAGCGAGGTAGGAGGTCCCGACGACTCGATTCTGGTCTTCCGGCTCGACGACATCACGAGCTACGCGACCGAGCAGGAGCTCGGAGCCGACCTGAGCCGCGCGCCGCAATGTCTGAGCCGGATCGTGGCCGATCATCCGAACATGATCGCCTATCTGCCCGAACAGTACGTCGCCCCCGACTTCGCCGGCAAGGTTCTCGGCGAGGGACGGATCACGCCGGCGAGCTTCTTCGCCGGGCGGCAGTGGTATCCGACCGCCGCGCCGGCCCCGCAGTACGGCCTGATTCCGCTGCTGGCCGGCACGCTGTGGGTCAGTCTGGCGGCCATCCTGATCGCATTGCCGCTGGGGCTTTCCGTCGCCATCTACATGGCCGAGCTGGCCGACTCGCGGCTGCGCCGGATGCTGAAACCCGTGATCGAGCTGCTGGCCGGCATTCCGTCGGTCGTCTACGGATTCTTCGGGCTCGTCGCGGTCGTGCCGCTGGTACGCGACGTCTTCGACCTGCCGGTCGGCGAGACGGCACTCGCCGGCAGCCTGATTCTGGCGATCATGGCGCTGCCGACGATCATCACCGTCGCCGAGGATACGATCCGCACGACTCCCCGAGCCATGCGCGAATCGAGTCTGGCGCTCGGCGCGACGCATTGGCAGACGATCCGCCGGGTCGTGTTGCCGTACTCGGCCTCGGGCATCGCCGCGGCGGCCGTGCTCGGCATCGGCCGCGCGGTCGGCGAAACGATGGCCGTGCTGATGGTAACCGGCAACGCCGCCGTCGTGCCGCACTCGCTGCTCGAGCCCGTGCGGACGATTCCCGCGACGATCGCCGCCGAGCTGGGGGAGGCTCCGGCCGGAGGCGCCCACTACGAGGCGCTGTTCATGCTGGGCTGCATCCTGTTCCTGCTCACGCTGCTGCTGAGCATCGCGGTCGAGATGATTTCGGCCCGACGGCCCAAGACGATGTAAACAAGGAAACCGCGCCGACGCCCGGAGAAAGATTCCCCGCCGGCGCGCGAGAGAAACGAAAAAACAATAACGAACGGACAACATGATAACGTCCTCGAAAATATCGAAACGCAAGAAGCGCTCGCAACGACTCGCTTTCGGGCTGTTCCGACTGACGAGCCTGCTGGTCGTGGCCATACTGGTATGGATTCTGGGTTTCATCATCGTCAAAGGAGCCGGCGTCGTCAGTTGGGAATTTCTCACCTCGATGCCCGAAAACGGGATGACCGAGGGAGGCATCCTGCCGGCTATCGTCGGCACGCTCTGCCTGGTGGCGGGCAGCATCGCCGTCGCGTTTCCGCTCGGCGTGATGTCGGGCATCTATGTCAGCGAATACGCCCGCGACAACTGGCTCGTCAGAGTGATCCGCGTCATGACGAGCAACCTGAGCGGCGTGCCGTCGATCGTGTTCGGCCTGTTCGGCATGGCGCTTTTCGTCCGTACGCTCGGGTTCGGCGACTCGATCATCGCCGGCTCGCTGACCCTCGCCCTGCTCGTGCTGCCGATCGTGATCCGGACGACCGAGGAGGCGATACGCTCGATCGACAACTCGCTGCGCAACGGCAGCTACGCGCTCGGCGCGACCAAATTGCAGACCGTCTGGCGCGTACTGCTGCCGATGGCTTTCCCGAACATCGTCACCGGGCTGATCCTCTCGATCGGCCGCGTGTCGGGCGAGACGGCGCCCATTCTGTTCACGGCCGCCGCCTATTTCCTGCCGAAACTGCCCGACAGTATTTTCGATCAGGTCATGGCCCTGCCTTATCACCTGTACGTGATCGCAACGAGCGGAACGGATCTGGAAGCCTCCCGTCCGATGGCTTACGGAACGGCTCTCGTGCTGATCGCGATCGTATTGCTGATCAATCTGCTGGCAAACGGACTGAGACGCTATTTCGGCCGCAAAGTGAAAACGAACTAACGAAACCCTATCGTCATGATCAACATAAGTGCGAAAGACGTCAACTTCTATTACGGCAGCTTCCACGCGCTGAAGAACATCACGCTCGGCATCGAGCGCAACACGGTCACGGCCTTTATCGGCCCCTCGGGCTGCGGCAAGTCGACTTTCCTGCGATTGCTGAACCGGATGAACGACCTGATCGAGGAAACGCGCCTCAACGGCGAGATCCGGATCGACGGCGAGGACATCTACGGCCGGGACGTCGAGGTCGTCGAGCTGCGCAAAAAAGTAGGCATGGTTTTCCAGAAACCGAATCCGTTTCCGAAGACGATCTATGAGAACGTCGCATACGGACTGCGCGTGAACGGCGTCCGCGACCGCCGGCTGATCGACGAGCGCGTCGAGAGCTCGCTCAAGGGAGCCGCGCTGTGGGACGAGGTGAAAGACAAACTGAAGAAATCGGCCTTCGAGCTGTCGGGCGGGCAACAGCAGCGCCTCTGCATCGCGCGGGCGCTGGCCGTGCGGCCGTCGATCCTGCTGATGGACGAGCCGGCCTCGGCGCTCGACCCGATCTCGACATCGAAAATCGAGGACCTGATCTACGAACTGAAAAAGGAGTACACGATCGTCATCGTCACGCACAACATGCAGCAGGCGGCGCGCGTCAGCGACCGTACCGCATTCTTCTACATGGGCGAGCTCGTCGAGTACGATCAGACCCGGCAGATGTTTCTGAACCCCTCGAAAGAGGCCACGCAGAACTACGTGACCGGCCGGTTCAGCTGATTCGGTACCTTTGCGCCGCAAGCGCCTGAAAGAGACCGCTCCCGAACGACTGCGGAGAGAGAAAAAACGACAACCGCAGGACCGGACGCAAAGCCGTCCTTCGCCGGATCGGACACCCGCGGCGAGAGGCTTTCCCGTCCGAACGGGACGCTCCGTAAACCGCCGATTGAAGCAAAAACACCAAATACCGAAAATCCATGCGACATACCGAAGAATCGATCAAGCGCGTCAAAAAAAGCCTGGCCGAGATGTGGCTTCTCGTGCAGGGGCAGGTCGAAAAAGTCTCAGCCGCCCTGCTCGAGCGGAACCGCGAACTGGCGCTCGAAGTGCGCAGCCGCGAAAAAATGGTCGATGCCTACGAGCTGACGGTCGACCGCGAGTGCGAGAATTTTTTCGCGCTGCTGACGCCGGTAGCCGTCGACCTGCGCATGATGCTGTCGATCGTCAAGATCAACAACAACCTGGAGCGCATAGGCGACTTCGCCGACGGCATCGCCGTCTTCGTCGTCGAAAACCTCAACGACAAGATCACGCCGGAGCTGATCGAACGGCTCGAACTCAAACGGATGTTCCAAGAGACGCTGTGCATGCTGAGCCTGTGCAAGGCGGCCCTGGCCAACGAGGACAGCGCGATGGCGGGCAAGGTCTTCGCCAAAGACAATCTGGTCGACCGGATCAACGCCGACGCGATCGCCGTGCTGGCCGAGCACATGAGCGCGCATCCCGACGCGATCGCGGACTGTCTGCACCTGCATTCCGCGATCCGCCGCATCGAACGTATCGGCGACCGGTGCAGCAACATCGCCGAGGACATCGTGTTCTATCTGGAAGCGCGGGTACTCAAACACCACGATACCGGACCGGCCGAAGAGAAGTAACGGACCGCCCGACGAGCTCCGGATTTTCCCGTTACCCAAGAAACCTCCCTTGCGCCGGAAGCGGGCTGCGGCACCCTTCCGGCGCCGTTTCTCCGCACCTGGACACGGGAACTTCCGGTTACTCCAACGAGGGCAAGCGTTTCAACATATCCCTGATCCGAACGGCCGTCCGGGGCATCGGCTCGGCTACCGTCAGACCGACCACCTCCCGCGCCCGGGCGATGTCGCCGATCAGCTGGACGACCTGATCGACGGTCATCCCGTCCGGAACGACGCCCACGGCCGCAACGAGATCGGCCGGATCGAGCACGTCCAGATCGAAATGGATCAGCACCTTCGAGGCCCCGCAACCTTCCAGCCACTCTACGACCGCGCGGCTGTCGCCGGCCACGTCCTGCGGAGCGAGGTGCGCGATGCCGAGCTCCCTCTGCCGCGCCCTGATTTCATCGCGCTCCCAATCGCGCAGACCGACCAGCAGCACGCGCGACGGGTCGATGCGCGCAGGTAGTTCGGCGAGTATCTTCGCATCGCCGAGACCCATGCAGGCCGCGAGCGCCATCGCATGATAGCCGGAATAAGCGTCGCCGGGCAAGGTGATGTCGGGATGAGCGTCTATCCAGATCACGGCCGCGTCATCCCCGTACTTCCCGGCCAGAAAGGCGAACGGAGCCGCGCTGACGGAGCAGTCGCCCCCGAACGTCACGATCCGGTCGGGATCGCCGGCACGCAGCATGCTCACGGCGGCCCTCGTCTGGGCAACGATCGCATCGCGGTCGAGCACTCCGTCCGTCACCCGGCGCTCCGCAATGCCGTCGGCGACGGGAACCGTCAGCGTTTGCACGCTGCTGTGCGGAGCCAGAAAGGCGAGCAGCTGCGCTCCCAGAAAATATCCTCTCGCCGCATCGTCGGGATTCCTTATCTCGGGAACCCACCGGACGATGTCGCCGCCCTGCCACTGGGGATAAATCAGGCGAACCGTTCTCTTTTCGTTTTCCATATCGCGAAATCTACAACAAGATAATTACCATATCGATACGCCAAGAGCTCCCGCATGGAATCTCACAGTCGCGGACTGCGGCTACGGACCGCGCGTCCGATCCGCTTTCCCGGCACCCCTTCGCCGAAAGGAACTTCGTTTCGGGACGAAAGCGTTGAAAATTCGACAGCCGGATACGGCAAGACATCTATGCGGGAGTTCTATACCGTATCCGCAGCACGTTTCCGGAACGCAGACAGACCGGCTTGCGCACCCGATCCGCCTGGCGTGCGGGACATATCCGGTCCTTCCTGTGGCAACAGGGCATCCGCGACGCCTTCGTCATCGCTGGCCCCGTTCCCTTCAGTCCCGCCAAACGATCCGGGGAAACGCGCTTCGCAATGGCTTCCGGACCGCAGGGAACGAAATGCCGGCACGCGTCGTCCCCATTCAACCGTATCTCGATACGTTGCGTCCGGAAAATTGCCGACCCGCAAGCCCCCCGCACTCAGGAGACAAAAGACCTCCGGACCCGGAATTTTCGCCGAGAGCCGGAAAGCGTTCCGGATCCGCGCCCGACCGAAAGGCCGGCCGAACGACCGGGAGCCGTCGGGCTCGAAAGCAAGAGCGGCAAGCGTTCTTTCCGCACGGTCCGTCACCAGCGCGGTGTCATCGCATTCGGAAAATAATGCAGGTCGCATTCCCCGTCCGGCCGATACTCGACCGTCACCAAATCGAACTGCGTATCCGTATCGAAGCCGTAGAGCGCGACATAATGCTCGGCGGCCCGCATCAGCGCCGCGAACTTGCGGGGCGTCATCGCCTCCTCGGGCGGCGAGAGCGCGCCGCTCCGGCGGCACTTGACCTCGACGACATGGAGCACGCCCTCGCGCAGAGCCACGATGTCGAGTTCGTAACGCCCGCTGCGCCAATTTCGATGCAACAGCTCGAACCCGTTGGCAATAAGCCATTCGGCCGCCGCCTGCTCGCCCCTCAGGCCCGCCTCGCGCGACTGCACGGCTAATCCAGTAAGAAATTCAGATCGTCGCCGGGCCGCACCTCGTAGGGCGCCTGCCCCTTGCGGAAGATCCGCATCGGACGTTCGCCTATCAGCTCGATCCGCCCGTTCTCGACACGCAGGATACATCCTTCGCGAAGCCCTGCGACCGTCATGCACGGATTGGCTTCGACATACTCGAGCAGCCGCTGTTCGCGCGTCTCGCCGGCATGACCGTCGGGATGGGCGTCGGTATAGTGCGGATTGATCTGGAACGGAACGAGCCCTGCCGCCGTGAACGTAGCCGGCTCGACGATCGGCATGTCGTTGGTCGTGCAGATCGTCGGACAGGCGACATTGCTGCCGGCGCTCCAGCCGACGTACGGAACGCCTTCGGGCACTCTCTCGCGGATCACCCTCAGCAAGCCCTGCTCCTGCATCGCCTTCACAAGCGCGAAAGTGTTTCCTCCTCCGACGACGATCGCCTCCGCCTGCGACAGCATGCGGGCCGGATCGCTCTCGCGATGCACCGAACGCACATCGATGCCGAGTTCCGAAAAACGGGCCTGCACTTTGGTCAGGTAATCGTCATAGGAAAACGTCACGGCCGCATAAGGCACGAAAGCGACCTGCCGGACACCGCCGAGGAAATCGGCGATCTGCCGCTTGGGGTACTCGAGATAAGCCTCGCCGGCATTGGTCGAATTGCTGATCAGCAACAGGCGCATCGATGGTTTTCTCTTCATATCGCATACGTTTAGTTTGTCTATTTCCGCTTCGATCACGAGAGGATAATAGCGGTACTCCAGAGCGTGCACCTTCTCGGCCACCCGCTCGGGCGTATCGCCCGGCTCGACCTCCGTGCGGTAGCGGGCCACGATGTCGCCGCTGTCGTAATGTTCGTTGACCCGGTGGATCGTGATGCCCGTCTCCCGATCGCCCGATTCGACGACGGCCCGGTGCACCCGGTCGCCGTACATGCCCTTGCCCCCGTGCCGGGGCAACAGGGAAGGATGCACGTTCAGAATCCGGCCTCCGTAAGCCCCGAGCAGATTGTCCGGCACGAGCCACAAGAATCCGGCCAACACGATGTAGCCGATCCCCTCGCGCCGCAATCTCTCGACGACCCGATCGCTATTATAAAAGGTATCGCGGTCGAAAATTTCCGTCCCGATGCCGAGCCTGCGCGCCCGTTCGAGCACCGGCGCGTCGGGACGGTTCGACAGGATCAGCGTCACGCGGGCCTTCTCTCCTGCCGCGAAATAAGAGGCCACATTCTCGGCATTCGTCCCCGAACCGGAGGCGAACACGGCTATCTTTATCATAAACAATGATTTACAGAATCAAAACCCGATTAAATGCGCAAAAAACGCTTCGGATGACCAAAAATAATCCAAAAAGTATTACTTTTGCAAAAATTTGGCTTTGAAATAGAAGTTATTTTTCGGAATAAACGCAATTGTCAAACTTAAACTATTGGTATTATGTCAGACGTTTCATCAAAAGTAGTGGACATCATCGTCGACAAGCTCGGCGTTGACGCTGCCGAAGTGGTTCCCGCCGCAAGCTTCACCAACGACCTCGGGGCCGACTCGCTCGACACCGTGGAGCTGATCATGGAGTTCGAGAAGGAATTCGAGATCTCGATTCCCGACGAAGACGCTGAGAAGATCACCACCGTAGGCGACGCAATCAACTACATCAGCGAGAAAAAGAAGTAATTTTTCAGGCCTTTGAAACAGGCGTTTGTCGAACGAATTGACCGAAGTTCTATGAAACAAAGAAGAGTTGTGGTAACGGGGATAGGCACCATCAACCCCTTAGGCAACAGCATTGAGGAATATTTCTCCAACCTTGAGAAAGGTGTGAGCGGAGCAGGACCCATTACTCATTTCGACCCTTCCAACTTCAAAACGAAATTCGCCTGCGAGCTCAAAGGCTACGACGCCGCCAGTTTCTTCGACCGCAAGGAGTTGCGCAAGTACGACCTGTACTCTCAGTATGCGCTCGTCGCTGCCGAACAGGCCGTCAAGGACTCGGGCGTCGATCTGGAGAAGATCGACCGCGATATGGTCGGAGTGATCTGGGGCTCCGGAATAGGTGGACTGGAAACGTTCTACCAAGAGGTAAAGAGCTATGTTGAGGGCGGCTTTATCCCTCGATATAGCCCTTTCTTCATTCCGAAGATGATCGCCGACCTGGCTGCCGGGCACATCTCGATGAAATACGGCTTCCGGGGTCCCAACTTCTGTACCGTTTCGGCCTGCTCGTCGTCGAACCATGCGATGATCGACTCGCTGAACTACATCCGCTGGGGCAAGGCGGACATGATCCTGACGGGAGGCTCCGAAGCCGCCATCAATCCTCCGGGAGTGGGCGGATTCAACTCCATGCAGGCTCTTTCGACCCGAAACGACGAGCCGCAGAAGGCCTCGCGCCCGTTCGATGCGGACCGTGACGGCTTCGTGATCGGGGAAGGCGCCGGAGCGTTGCTGCTCGAGGAATACGAGCATGCCGTAGCCCGCGGAGCCAAAATTTACGCCGAAGTGGCCGGCGGCGGCATGAGCGCCGACGCCTATCACCTGACCGCGCCCCATCCCGAAGGAGTCGGAGCGAAGAAATCGATGACCGACGCGATCAAGGACGCCGGCATCGCTCCCGACGACATCGACTATGTCAACACCCACGGCACGTCGACCCCGGTCGGCGATTTGGCCGAAGTGGCCGGCATCGTCGCTTCGTTCGGAGACCACGTATACGATATGAACATCAGCTCGACCAAGTCGATGACCGGACACCTGCTGGGCGCCGCAGGCGCGATCGAGGGTCTTGCCTGCATCATGGCGATCACGAAAGGGATCGTGCCTCCGACGATCAACGTCGAGAACCTCGATCCGAAGATAGACCCGAAGATCAACCTGACGCTGAACAAGGCGCAGAAGCGCGATGTGAAGTACGCGCTGAGCAACACGTTCGGCTTCGGCGGGCATAACTCGACGGTCGTATTCAAAAAAATCTGACGGACGTGCTCGACCGGATACGATTGTACTGGAAGCTGCATCACAGCAGGGACAAGGCGTATTACAAGGCACTGGACGGGATTTTCGGCGTCTGCCCGAATAATATAGAGCTTTATAAGCTGGCCTTGATTCACAGGTCAGCTTCTCTTTTTCTGGACGACGGCACGCCGATCAACAACGAGCGGCTCGAATTTCTGGGCGACGCCGTGCTCGAGTCGATCGTCTCGGACTATCTGTTCATCGAGTTTCCCGAGCAGAACGAGGGCTTTCTGACGAAGCTGCGGTCGCGCATCGTCAGCCGAGCGTCGCTGAACAAGCTGGCCGTCCGTATCGGGCTCGACCGGCACATTATCACGCAGGGCAACTACAGTTCCCAGCAGAAAAACCTCTACGGCGACGCGCTCGAAGCCATGGTCGGAGCGCTCTATCTGGACAAGGGGTACGATTTCACCAACAGATTGATAATAAACCATCTGTTGAATCGATATATCGATCTGGTCGATATGACCGAGCAGGAGACCGACTTCAAGAGCCGGCTGATCGAGTGGAGCCAGAAGAACAAGCGCGCCCTGTCGTTCGACACGGTGCCGAGCCCGCTCTATACACAGAAAATCCCGCACTTTCACACGAGCGTCTCGATCGACGGACAGCCGACCGGCACCGGCGAGGGACACAGCAAGAAAAGCTCCGAGCAAAAAGCCGCTCTGTCGGCTCTGATCCGGCTCCGCGAAACGGGCGAGCACGGCACGGCGGAGCATATCGAAGAGTAAATGCCCGCCGCAGGGCATCACGATCAAAGACCTGGTCATCATGGAAGATCACCCGCTTTCCGACAAACAGGTCCGGGAAAAGCTCATTGCCCGGGGAGCCTCCGCATTGACGGATACCGAACTACTGAGTATTCTGCTTCACGGCAGCGGTCCCGGCGGCCCGGCCACCGAGCTGGCCGGGCGCCTGCTCGACCGCTTCGAGGGCAGTTTGGCGCGAATGGGCCGGTGCAGTCTGGCAGAACTGCGCTCGGCCGAGAGTCTGGGCATTGCCCGGGCCGCCGTACTGTCCGCCGCGCTGGAACTGGGCCGCAGACTGAGAGCCGAGCAAAGCCGGTCGCTCGATCAGGTACAGACCGACCGCGACGTAATCGAGATGTTCCGTCCGCTGATCGCCGAGCTGCCTTACGAAGAATTCTGGGCCCTGTATCTCAACTCGTCGAACCGGGTGCTCGACCGTGTACGCATCAGTCAGGGCGGCGTATCGGCCACGGTCGTCGACCACCGGCTGATCGTCAAGCGGGCCGTCGAGAAGCTGGCCCACGCCGTGATCCTCGTGCACAATCACCCCTCGGGCAGCGAACTCCCGAGCGAGGAGGACCGCACGGTGACCGAGCGCGTCGCGCAAGCCGTCTCGCTGTTCGACATCGCGCTGCTCGACCATATCATCGTCACGTCCGGCCCCTGTTACAGTTTCCGCAACGAAGGCTTTTTCGACGATAGAGATTAGCCTCCTCTCGGAACATTTCCATCGAAATCGCTCAAAACGTCTTCCGGCACGGGATACCGTGCCGTTTTTTTTGATTTCTGTCGTTCCGTTTGTGCTCTCCGATTCGGCTTCCCGACCTCCTTCATCTCGTTCGGTTCCGGACAAGACCGGCCCTGTCCGATCCAATCCGCAGCCCGGCGGCCACGCTTAAATCCGCTCTTAAGAAACCAAACCCCGATCACAAAAAAGTCTCCACGGAGTACGCGGAGACATAGGTATAAAACCTTCGGCCTATAGCCTTATTGTGATAAGATGTAGAACTCTTACGTGTCAAATATACGAAAAAAATCTTGCGATTGCAAAATTTTATTTAATTTTACTACAAACAGACACCGATATGACAAAAATATTAGGATTGGACTTGGGAACCGCCTCGATCGGATGGGCTCTCGTAGAGCGGAACGACACGGAATATGCCTTGCTCGACCAAGGTGTAGACATCTTTCAGGAAGGCGTGGCACGCGAAAAGAACAGCGAGAAGCCCGCCGTGCAAGACCGAACCGCAGCCCGCGCCCTGCGCCGTCATTATGCCCGGCGACGATTGCGCAAGATCGATTTGCTCCGTGTGCTCGTTCGCCACGACCTCTGTCCTGCTCTGACCGACGAACAACTGAAAGATTGGAAACAGAAGAAAATCTATCCGCTGACGGACGAATTCATCCGCTGGCAACGAACGGACGACCGCACGGACAAGAATCCCTACCGCGACCGCTACAAGGCGCTGACCGAAACGCTCGACCTCGACACGCAAAGGGACCGTTACACGCTCGGCCGGGCCTTATATCATCTGGCGCAGCGGCGCGGATTCCTGAGCAATCGCAAGGATGCCGGCGACGAAAGCGAGAGCGGTAAGGTCCGGCAGAGCATCGAGGGCCTGACGGCCGACATGGAGAAGGCCGGATGCTCCTATCTGGGCGAATACTTTTACCGGCTTTACGCCCGAAAAGAGAAAATCCGTACGAAATACACCTCTCGCAACGAGCACTATCTGGCCGAATTTCGGGCCATCTGCGAAAAACAGCGGCTCGCCGACGATCTGAGGAAGGCATTGCACCGCGCCATTTTCTACCAACGGCCGCTGAAATCGCAGAAGGGATCGGTCGGCCGATGCACGTTCGAAAAGGACAAAAGCCGATGCCCGGCATCGCATCCGCGGTTCGAAGAGTTCCGGATGCTCTCCTTCGTCAACAACATCCGGATCACGACGCCCGACGACCCGGAACCTCGTCCGCTCTCGCGACAGGAAGCCGAAACGATCCTGCCGCTTTTCACGCGCAAAACCAAACCGCACTTCGATTTCGAGGAGATCGCCAAGAAGCTCGCCGGCAAAGGCCGATACGCCTGCCAAGGCGACCGCGGCGAGGCGCCCTATCGCTTCAACTTCGCGCGGACAGCCACCGTCACGGGATGTCCGGTCACAGCTTCCCTCATTGCGCTGTTCGGCGACGACTATCTGACGAAAATATGCGACCTGTATACGCTCGGGGCCGGCAAGACCCGAGAACAGATACTCGGCGACGTATGGCACGCGCTCTTCTCGTTCGACGACGAAGAACGGCTTAGCGCGTGGGCAAAGCAGAAACTGCGCCTCTCCGACGACGAGGCCGGACGCTTCGCCGCCATCCGCCTGCCGCAGGACTATGCCGCGCTGAGCCTCCATGCCATTAACAAGATTCTGCCCTACCTGCGTGAAGGTTATCGCTATGACGAGGCGGTTTTCGTCGCCAACCTCAAGGCGGTGCTGCCTCCGGACATCTACTCCGACGAATCGGAACGAAACGCTATCGAAGCCGACATCGCCGCGCTGATAACCGATTTCCGACAGAATCCGCTGAACAGGGGAACGACCAAGGAGCAATGCGTCCGCGACTATCTGCGCAACTGCCGGGGCATCGACGAAAAACGCCTCGGGCGCCTCTATCATCCGTCGATGATCGAAATCTATCAGACGGCGCAGCCCGATGCGCAGGGCATCCTGCAACTGGGCTCGCCCCGAACGCCGGCAGTACGCAATCCGATGGCGATGCGGGCATTGTTCCGCTTGAGGGTCTTGGTCAACCGGTTGCTGCGCGACGGGAAAATCGATCGCGAAACGAAGATTCACATCGAGTTCGCCCGAGGACTCAACGATGCCAACCGCCGCAAGGCTATCGAGCTGTACCAGCGCGACCGCGAGGCCGAACGCAAAGCGTACGCCGACGAAATCCGCCGGCAATACGCCTCGGAATCGGGCCGGGAGATCGAACCCACCGACGACGACATCCTGAAGTACCGTCTGTGGAAGGAGCAGAACCACATTTGCCCCTACACGGGCAAACGGATCGGCCTGTCCGACTTCATGGGCGATTCCGCGCGTTTCGATATCGAGCATACCGTCCCCCGAGCGAGGGGAGGCGACAACTCGCAAATGAACAAGACCCTCTGCGAGAACCGCTTCAACCGCGAACTCAAGCGCGACAAGCTTCCGTCCGAACTCCCGAATCACGCCGACGTCATGGCAAGGATCGACGAACTCGGGTGGCCGAAGGAAATCGCCAGCTTGCAAAAACAGATCGAAATACAGAGGCGCAAGAGCAAAAGCGCTACGACCAAATCGGAAAAGGACGGAGCCATACAGCGCCGCCACGTCCTGCAGATGCGACTCGACTACTGGCGCGGCAAGTACGAGCGCTTCACGATGACGGAAGTTCCCGACGGGTTCAGCAACCGGCAGGGGGTCGATATCGGCATCATCGGCAAGTACGCGCGACTCTATCTGAAGACGGTCTTCGAGCGAATCTATACGGTCAAAGGCACCACCACGGCCGAATTCCGCCGGATGTGGGGATTGCAGGAGGAATATGCCCGGAAAGAGCGCGTGAACCATACGCATCACTGCCTCGACGCGATCGTCATCGCCTGCATCGGCCGCAACGAATACGACCGTTGGGCGCAGTACGCGGGCGACGAAGAGCGTTACAGACGGGGCGAAGGAGCGAAACCCCGCTTCGAAAAGCCGTGGCCGACTTTTACCGAAGACCTCGAGGCCGTCGCCGACAGGCTTCTCGTCGCGCATCATACGCCCGACAATATGCCCAAGCAGAGTCGCAAGCGGCTGCGCATCCGGGGCAGGATACGGACCGGCAGGAACGGCGAGACGCTCTATGCGCAGGGCGATACGGCCCGGGGAGCCTTGCATCAGCAGACCTTTTACGGAGCCATCGAGCGTCAAGGAGAGGTGAGATACGTCGTGCGCAAACCGTTGGGGCAGCTTCAGCCGTCCGACGTGGATAATATCGTCGACGACGCAGTGCGGCAAAAGGTCAAGGAAGCGATCGACGCGGTCGGTTTCAAGACGGCCATGGACACGGAGAGCCATCCGATCTGGATGAACGAGCAGAAGCGGGTGCCGATCCGCAAGGTGCGGATATTCGTGGGCAAAAATATATCTCCCAAACCCTTGGGCGGAAAGAAGCACCGGGACCTGTCCGCCCTTCCGCACAAAAGACCGGTTTACGTATCGTACGGCAGCAACTATTGTATGGCCATATACGAAGGAAAAGACAATCAAGGAAAGCTCAAGCGGACCTTCGAAATCGTCAGCACGCTGGAAGCGGCGCAGTATTTCAAGGCGAGCGCGGACAAGGCGGCGCGACCCGATCTCGTCCCGCAATCGGACGAGAAGGGCTTTCCGCTGAAGTGCATTCTGAAAACCGGAACCATGGTGCTTTTCTATGAAGAAACGCCCGAGGAGCTGTACGACTGCACGCAACAAGAGTTGGCTAAAAGACTGTACAAGCTGACGAAATTCAGTTCTATGACCACCGGCAACAACTCTTACGGCTTATGCACCTTCAGACACCATCGGGAAGCCCGTCCTGCGGGGGAGTTGAAGCCCAAAGGCGGAGCATGGAAAGCCGGAGAGGCATACCGCCCCCTCATCAGCTTATACCATACCCAACTCAACGCTTATGTCGAAGGCTTCGACTTCGAGCTGAGCGTTACGGGAACCGTTCGATTCAAACACGAATAGCCATGCTCAAGCGCACGCTTTTTTTCGCCACGCCCTTCTGCCTGAGTCTGCGAGACAATCAGTTGGTTATCGCGACGAAAGAGGCTCCCGATCTCCGGAAAAGCGTTCCGATCGAGGACATCGGCGTCGTCGTGCTCGAGCACCGGCAAACGACCGTCACGCTCCCGCTGCTGAACGCCCTGTCGGATCGCAACGTAGCCGTCGTCTTTTGCGACGGCAACCGGATGCCCAACGCCATGCTGATGAATCTCGACTCCAACCGAACGCAGGGCGAGAGCTACCGGGCGCAGATCGAGGCGAGCGAGCCGCTGAAAAAGAACCTGTGGAAGCAGATCGTCGAAGCGAAAATCCGCAATCAGGCCGCCCTGCTGCGCAAACTGGGCAAGGACGGAGACAAACTGAAGCCTTATTACCGAAACGTCAAGAGCGGCGATGCGGACAATCGCGAAGGAGCCGCCGCCAGAATATACTGGTCGGAGCTTTTCGGCAGGGAGTTCGTCCGTATTCGCGAGGGCGCGGAGCCGAACAACCTGCTGAATTACGGCTATACGATCCTGCGCGCGGCCGTAGCCCGCTCGCTGATGGGCTCGGGTCTGTTCCCTGCGTTCGGCATTTTCCACCGGAACCGCTACAACGCCTTTCCGCTGGCCGACGACGTTATGGAACCCTATCGCCCTTACGTCGACGAGCTGGTCTGCCGGCTGTATCTCGAGAATAAAACGCAGTTGACGCAAGCGGTCAAGGGCGAGCTGCTGAGCCTGCTGTATGCCGATACGCGATTCGAAAAGGTATTGCGGCCTCTCGACGTGGGGTTGACCTTCACCTCGGCATCGCTGGCGCAATGTTTCACGGGAATGCGGAAAAAGATCGCGTTTCCTCTACTGGAGTAAAAAAGATGTCTGAATTACGCCTGAACGCCTATCGTATCATGTGGCTATTCGTATTTTTCGACCTGCCGACCCATACCAAAACCGAACGGCGCCACGCGGCCCAGTTTCGCAAGGCATTGGAAAAGGACGGCTTCGCGATGATGCAATACTCGGTCTACGTCCGGCACTGCGTCTCCAAGGAAAATATGGAGGTCCATATCCGGCGGGTCCGCAAATCGATGCCGCCTTCCGGAATGACGAGCATCCTGAGCGTAACGGACAAACAATACGGCGAAATTTTGAATTTCTGGGGCAAAGTCGAACGCGCCGGTCCCGAAATACCTCAACAACTGGAATTTTTTTGATATATTTGTTTTGCAGAACGGAAAAACTGCATCGAATCGACTTCCTCAGTTCGCCGAACATCGCTTTTTTCGCGGTACATACGAATGTAATACCCTTATAATCAATAAGTGTAGTACCTGAGGTTGTGATTTGATGTAGAAATTGGATACTATACAACGGTGAACCGCTTGAATACATGGCGTTTAATGTTGTGATTTGATGTAGAAATTGGATACTATACAACCTACGGAGATTTTGTAAATGAAAGAACGATGTTGTGATTTGATGTAGAAATTGGATACTATACAACGATATGAGGTTTTTTCCTATCGTCAGGACAGTTGTGATTTGATGTAGAAATTGGATACTATACAACCCAAAAAAAACTAGTTATGAAAGTCTATCGTTGTGATTTGATGTAGAAATTGGATACTATACAACGCAGCAACAAATCGAGCCCAACAGGCGTGGCGTTGTGATTTGATGTAGAAATTGGATACTATACAACATTTAAAGCCGTAGACTCATTATGATTTAGTTGTGATTTGATGTAGAAATTGGATACTATACAACTATGGACCGATAAAAGCAAAGAAGATGTGGGTTGTGATTTGATGTAGAAATTGGATACTATACAACACCCAGTCCTAAATTGAAAAATGGAGTGATGTTGTGATTTGATGTAGAAATTGGATACTATACAACACGAGGATCGATACGATGAATGATTTCCAGTTGTGATTTGATGTAGAAATTGGATACTATACAACGGGGAACCGTTAGAGTATATGGCCTTCAATGTTGTGATTTGATGTAGAAATTGGATACTATACAACGCGTGGACAGAATACACTACTACGGTCAACGTTGTGATTTGATGTAGAAATTGGATACTATACAACACTAAAAATCAAAGCCATGAAAATCTATCGTTGTGATTTGATGTAGAAATTGGATACTATACAACGCCGGGCGACGGCGATGCTTCCGCAGATCGGTTGTGATTTGATGTAGAAATTGGATACTATACAACTGTTGCTTATTTACGATAAGGCAGATGCTTGTTGTGATTTGATGTAGAAATTGGATACTATACAACGTATTCCTGCGCGTTTGTCGAACGGAGAGTGTTGTGATTTGATGTAGAAATTGGATACTATACAACGCGAGTATGGTATTATGATGTCGATTGCTTGTTGTGATTTGATGTAGAAATTGGATACTATACAACTGTGCACCGATTTGCAAAGTCTGTCGGCGAGTTGTGATTTGATGTAGAAATTGGATACTATACAACTTCGGGAGGCAAAATGATTCTCGGCGATTTGTTGTGATTTGATGTAGAAATTGAATACTATACAACGGCAACTTAAGTATTTTAACCCGATTGCCGAGCACTAGTACGATATGGAATAACCGCAGCATCGGACCGGAGCCGGGGTCGAAGATAGTAAATGCTTTTAACTCTCATTAAATTCAATCATCGCGACAATTATTTATAATAATTTAAATTACAGGTATTTATGTTACATTCAGGGTTCGATCCCGTTTAAGGGTACTCAAATAAGTTCGGGATGATTGGGAACAATTTGGGAACAATTTATATATTTGCAGCAGAGCCTAAATCATATTGAAAAATGAAAGTTTCTGCATTTATAAGAAAGACGGTGGCCAAAAACGACACCACTACACGGGCAACTATTTACTTTCGTCTGCGAGGAGACGGCAAGGATATAAAAGCCGCCAGCGAGTTGACGATAAATCCCAACCATTGGAGTCCCGAAAAACAAGGCTACAAAGATCGCATCGCACTGATTTCCGACGACGAAAAACAAAAATTGCGTACTGATATTCAAAACATCGTCTCCCTTATAACGCAGGAGTATACGACGGAAGCGAACGCCGAATGGTTACAGGAGACTATCGACCGTTATCATCATCCCGAACGCTACAAAACGCCTGAGCAGATCGCCGCAGAATCGAAACCGGATTTCCATCAACTGCTCGACGAATTTTTGTTGAAACACAAAGTTTCGGAGGTTCGAAAAAAGAATTTCCGCGTTATTCGCCGAGCCATCCTGCGGTATGAACTTTACGTTCGGGAAACGAGGCGGGGACAAAAGAACTTTTCGCTGGAGATCGACCAAATCACATCCGATACGCTTCGGGATATGTGGGATTTTTTCGAGAACGAGCACCGATATTACGAATTGTATCCTTTCATCTACGAGCAAATACCCGAAAAGCGTATCCCTAAACCGCGCGGGAGAAACACTCTGCTCGACTGCTTCGGACGCATTCGCACATTCTTCAATTGGTGCTACGATAACAAAAAGACTAAAAATCGACCCTTCGATGATTTCAAATTGGAGGAGTGCACTTATGGCACACCGATATATATTACGCTCGAAGAACGAGACAGACTTTATGAAAAAGACCTGTCTTCCTACCCGCAGGTGGAGATACAGCGGGATATTTTCGTATTCCAAAGCCTGATCGGATGCCGTATCGGAGACCTTTATTGCATGACGCGGGAGAGCGTCATCGATGGAGTGATCGAGTACATCCCGCGCAAGACTAAAGAGGGCAATCCCGTAACGGTACGTGTTCCGCTGAACGACAAGGCGAGAGCCATTCTGAACAAATACCATGATTATACGGGACAAGGATTGTTACCGTTCATTTCGGAACAGAAATACAACGATGCTATCAAACGGGCGTTCAAACTGGCGGGGATAGATCGAGTCGTAACCATATTGGACCCGTTGACCGGCAATGAAACAAAAAAGCCGCTGTACGAAGTCGCCAGCAGCCACATGGCCCGACGTACTTTTATCGGCAACATTTACAAAAAAGTCAAGGACCCGAATCTCGTCGGAGCATTGAGCGGCCACAAAGAGGGCAGCAAAGCATTCGCACGCTATCGAGCCATCGACGATGAAATGAAAAAAGAGTTAGTCGATCTGATCGGGTAAGTGCCTGTCGGTCGCCGCAATATAAAATAACAATATTTTCATACATTTGTTCACACTAACCAAGAAACAGGTTGCGTCGAAAGCTCAATACAGATAGTATATGATAACCAAAGAACAACTTCGAAAGATTCTTGCCAATCCGGAAGGTTACGATATAGAAATGACCACCTCTACGACCAACACGGATAAATTCTGTCAGGCAATATGTGCCTTTTCCAATGACCTGCCCGGCAGCGGCAAGAACGGTTATTTGATTTTGGGAGCCAAAGACGACGGAAGCCTATCGGGATTGAAAGTCGATGACGCATTGATGCTTAAAATGACGAATATCCGCACGGACGGCAATATTCTTCCTCAGCCGGTTATGACTGTGGAACGATTCGTTTTGGAGGAGGGAGAATTACTCGTCGTAGAAGTCAGGCCGTCCGAATTTCCCCCGGTGCGATACAGAGGACGAATATGGGTACGGGTGGGACCTCGCAAAAGTATCGCATCGGAAGCCGAAGAAAAGATACTGACTGAACGCAGACTTTCCGGCATCCGTACATTCGATGCCATGCCATGTATAGGGACAACGCTCACGGACATCGATACCGACCTTATACAACGCGATTTTCTTCCCAAAGCCATTGCCGGAGACATTCTTGCCGAAGATAAACGACCGCTTCAGGAACAACTCGCATCGCTCGGTTTATACGATCTGCGTTACGATTGTCCCACCAACGGTTGCATAATTCTTTTCGGGAAAAACCCCGGCAGGTATTTGCCGGGCGCTTATGTGCAGTACGTTCGTTTCAAAGGAACGGACCGTGCGGGCGATATAATCAATGAACATAAGTTCGGAGGGAATCTTTGCCGGGAATTGGTCAGAATAGATGCTTTCATCGAAACGAGCATTTCACAGAAACGGCCTTTGCCGGTTAGTGTACTGCGAGAAGAAACCGTGGTCAATTATCCGTATTGGGCGACACGCGAATTGTTGATGAATTCGCTAATGCACCGAGACTATGAGACCAACGCGCCGGTACAATTCTATGAATACGACGACCGCATCGAGGTTCAGAATCCCGGTGGGTTATACGGCAAAGTCAGCCGGGAGAATTTCCCCAATGTGAGCGACTATCGCAATCCGTTCATTGCAGAGGCAATGAAAATTCTCGGATATGTAAACCGTTTCAGTCGAGGAATTTACAGGGTGCAACGGGAGTTAGAGGAAAACGGCAATGGTTTGGCTGAGTTCGATTTCTCTTTGTTTACGGTATTCCGGGTTACAGAGAAAGTATCCGGGCGCTATTTCGATGCGGGGTTTGGAGCGGGAGCCACCCAGAAAACACCCAGAAAACACCCAGAAAACACCCAGAAAACACCCAGAAAAATCGGAAAGGCCATTGTCAATGCTATCCGAGAGAATCCATACATTACTCGCAAAGAGTTGGAGGAATTACTTTCTCGTACACCGGACAGCATAAAATACCATTTGTCCCGGCTGACCGAGCAAGGCTTCGTCAAACGCGAAGGTCCGGATAGAGGTGGGCGATGGATCGTCCTGAAGGAGTATTGAATTGCGAACGCTTTGCGCACGTAAGTGGAGTGAGGTTTTTAATTTCTTTGACAACAACGAAGAATGCACATAAATCTATAACGCGTGATGGGGCAACGGGAATACGATGACTTCAAACGACGCTTACGGAAGTGGATGGAGAGCCACCCGGCAGATTACGAGCGGTTCGAGAATATGATGATTGCGAAAGACGATGCTGGCTATCGGTTGGTTTTGCAACAAGCTACGATGCTCATCCCTCAGTTCCGGAAAGCGTTGCGACAGAAAGCCGGCGAAGGATTGTACGAGCATATCGACGAAATCGAACGCTTGTGCGGAGAGCACGCGTTGGCCGAAAAATTGATACGGGAATTCGACAATGCCGACCGGGCAACACTCGTTCCGGCCATGCTCTGCTGGCTTTATTTCGGGCCGAGCTTCGAGCGGATGATAGAGCGCGGTGAAGAATTGCGTCGTTTACCGGGTATGGGATACCTCCAAAAAATGATGATCGCCGCGACGATCAAGTTACTGATAAGTCGTTCGATTCAATTGGGGTTACGGACCAAACAAGACTGGATTGCACACCGCGAAGCCATGCGTTTGGCAGAAAGCGATCATGTACTGGAATGGGCTATGAAAGAAGAATCGACGGCCGCTGCTTTCATCGACAAGAAAAAGCCCGGACGGCCGAGTACGGCCATGCCGCTGCGGGAAATGTTTTCATCCGCCGTAACCGATTCCGATTCATTGATAGAGAAAATTTCCGGCGCACTTACCGTAAAACATTCCCAAACGGACATTGCCCGACTAAAAATCGCGCTCGACGAATTGAATTTTCTCGTTTCGCCCGTTACCGTTAAATCTTTTCGGGACGCATTGCATCGACAGTTCGCTCCCGGCATCCACATTGTCCATGAACGGGGAGTACAGGAGGCTTACAGTCGGCTGACCGATCCGTTGTCAGCTTCGACAAAAGAGGAAAGTTGGAAGTTACAAGAATTGAAGAAAATGTTATCACGGTAACACTCGTTAAATTCGTTAAATATTACCGCGAATTATCCGCTTAAACGCCAGAAATTCAGGTTGTATTTTCGTGCCGTCGTCCCGATATTCGAGGCGGCGGTTTTACTTTCTATCCGCAGGAAAGCAGAACCGAACGATGAGCGGATAAAATATTTATGAAAGATTTAATGTCGATTCTCCGCGATGCAGCGGGAAGCATCAAGTTGGAGATCAATGGCGCGGATCTGATGGAATTCTCGAACGAGTTGATAAATCGCGCCAAAAACGAACTTTCGGCAGAAATTGCCGAAGCCCGTCAGGAACGTTATCTGACTAAAGAAGAAGTAAAACAGATTTGTGAAGTGTGTGACACCACCCTTTGGCACTGAAATAAAAAAGGCTATCTGAAAACCGTAAAGATAGGCAACAAAGTGCGTTATCGCATGTCCGACATCCGTCGGATTCTGGATAATGGAAAAAGGGAGGGAGGCCGCGATGACCGCTAACGAAGAAACACCGTACCTGCGCGTGGGAACCGCGATTCTCAAACGCGCGAGGATGCCTCTGAGTAACGGTCGGTGTATCGAAACACTCATCCCGTGGAACGTAGAGACGCTTCGGCAGGACTACGGCAAGGACTACTTGGCTCGCATCCCCAAATACGACGGTTTCTGCACGATCCCCAGCCACACCGATTACCGGCGTGAAATCCACGGCTTCCTGAACCGTTACGAGCCGATCTCGACCGTCCCCGCCGAGGAGGAATTTCCCCATATTCGGGCATTTCTGGCCCATATTTTCGACGAACAGATCGAGCTGGGGCTCGACTACCTGCAACTGCTTTACCTACGTCCTTTGCAGAGGCTCCCGATCCTGCTGCTCGTATCGAACGAGCGCAATACGGGCAAAACCACCTTTCTCAATTTCCTCAAGTCGATTTTCGAGGGCAACGTCACGTTCAATACCAACGAGGACTTCCGCTCCCAGTTCAACGACGATTGGGCGGGGAAACTGCTGGTCTGCGTGGACGAAGTGCTGCTCAATCGCCGCGAAGATTCCGAACGAATCAAGAATCTATCCACGGCCCGAAGTTACAAGGCCGAGGCGAAAGGACGCGACCGCCGAGAAATCGAGTTTTTCGCCAAGTTCGTGCTTTGTTCCAATAACGAAACCAATCCCGTACTCATCGACGCGGGCGAAACTCGTTATTGGGTACGGCGCGTACCGCCATTGTCAGCCGAAAACCAAAACCTGCTCTGCGACATGCGCCGCGAACTGCCGGGGTTTCTCTTCTTTCTACGGCATCGCAAGCTATCCACGAGCGAAGAGAGCCGCATGTGGTTCGCGCCCCGCCTGCTCTCAACCGAAGCGCTGCGACGGATCATCCATTACAACCGGAGTAAAACCGAGGCCGAAATGCTCGCGATTATCCGCGACATCATGGAGGCCGAACGTTTTACTGCGTACCGCTTCGACGTGGACGACATGGTCAACATGTTGGAGATACGGGGTATCCGGACCGATCATCCCGCCGTGCGACGCATCCTTGTGGAGAACTGGCGGCTGGCGCCTTCCCCGCCGACTTATTACGCCCGCTATACCATCGCCTATAACGGAGAGGTAACGAGACAGGAAAGCAAGACGGCACGTTTCTACACCCTCACGCGAGACAAACTCGACGAACTGATGAAATGCGGGACGGAAAACGTAAGAATGTAAGACATAAAACATTATTCACTTACTTACAATAACTTACATATCTTACAAAATTTCTCACAGCATCCTACGAACTCTTACGGACCGACAAGCAAAAGCGTCCGTAAGAAATTCGTAAGACCCCTAACTTTTTCTTTCGCTGTACCATACGGCAATTTTCCAACAATCCTACAAGAATTCGACACCATGACCTACGACGAAATAAAACGTATCAGCATCCGGGCCTATCTCGCGGCACGGGGGATCGTCCCTCAGCGGGAACAGGGCAACCGCGGCATGTACCTCTCGCCGCTGCGCAAGGAGCGCACTGCCAGTTTCAGCGTCAGCTACGACAAGAACCTCTGGCACGACTTCGGGACGGGCGAGGGCGGCTCGATCATCGACCTCGTGGCCCGTATGGAAAACTGTTCCGTCACCGAGGCCGCACGGCGGCTGACGACAGGCAACCACAGCACGGCCGTGTCCCGGCCTGACGAACCGCAACGGTCCGAAGTACCGCAGTCGCCCCGCCTCGTCGTCTGCTCCGACCGCGAGCTGCTCCATCCGGCATTGCTCGGCTATCTCTCGGAACGCGGTATAGACCTCGCCATCGCCCGGACCTACTGCCGCGAGGTGCGTTATGCAATCGGCAACAAGCACTATTTCGCCATCGGCTTCCGCAACGACGCCGGAGGTTGGGAGTTGCGCAACGCGCGATTCAAAGGCGCCAGCACGCCCAAACACATTACATCCATCGACAACGGCAGCCATACGGCGATCCTATTCGAGGGCTTCATGGATTTTCTTTCTTATCTTTCGCTCAAGAAGGCTCCGCACCCTTCGGTTGATTCCCTCGTCTTGAACTCCGTCGTCAATCTGCCCAAAGCCCTGCCGTTCCTTGCACAGCACAAATTCGTCCATGCCTTCCTCGACAACGACGAAACCGGCCGCAAGGCATTGTCCCGTCTGGCCGATGTTTTGCCGGCGTCCGAAGTGATCGACCGATCCGGTTTTTACCGCCCTCACAAAGACCTGAACGACTACTGAAGGGAGAAGCAGAAACGTGCCGACGAGGTCCGGAACGCTCTGCAGACTCCGGCGAAAAAGAAAGGTCCCAGTCACAGGCTTTAGGCCGTATCGGGCCCGTGATGGCTTCGCTTTAGAAGGGAGGCAAGTTTGTGTTTTTGTAAACAAAAACCGCCTCTCTCCCGTCGGCCGACACGTGATCCCGTTGGTCTTAACCTTAAAACTATTTACGATGAAAAGAGAATTTAACCGGGGCGGACGCCCGAAAATCGGCGAAGGCCGAAAGCAGAAATACATCGTTTGCACAAGACTCGATACCGCACACTACCTGCGACTCAGAATGCTCGTCCGAACATCCGGACACTCGCCGGCCGAAGTCGTCCGGCAGTTGATCGAGCTCGGCTGAGTGAAGGAGCGGATGCGGCGCGAGCATCTCGACTGTATGGCCCAACTCAAAGGCATCGCCCGCAACCTGAACCGACTGACCAAACTGGCCCACGCCGGAGGTTTCGCCTCGGTCGTCCTTTCGCACGGCCCTATCGTTTCTGAGATCGAGGACATCCTAATACGGCTGCGTCATGATCGGTAAAACCATATCCTGTTCCTCTTTCGCCGGGACGGTCGGTTATGTTATAAAAAAAGACCAGTCACGGATTTTGGCCGCCGAGGGTATCGCCCCGCCCGAAGTCCGCGACATGGTGCGGGACTTCAAGGACCAGACGCTGCTCAACCCCCGGATTAAAAACCCGGTCGGACATATCTCGCTGTCCTTCTCCCCGAAGGATGCGGGAAAGCTCTCCGACGAGAAAATGACGGAAATCGCCGAAGAATACATGGAGCGCATGGGTATTCGGGACACACAGTTTCTGCTGGTGCGGCATTTGGATCGGGAGCACCCGCATTGCCATCTGGTTTACAATCGTGTCGGCAACAACGGGCAAACGATTTCGGATCGGAACATCAAGATCAGAAACGGAAAAGTCTGCAAGGAACTGACCGCCAAGCACGGCCTTTACTACGCCGCAGGCAAGGAGCAGGTAAACCGCGACCGGCTGCGGGAGCCCGACAAAACGAAGTATGAAATATACGATGCGATCCGAGATAGTTTGCCCGGCTGTTCGTCTTGGAGCGATCTGGAAGCCCGGTTGCAGGAGCGAGGCATTACGACCCGTTACAAATACTGTGGCCATACCGACCGCAAGCAGGGCGTACTGTTCTCGAAAAACGGTTTGACGTTCGCCGGGTCGAAGATCGACAGAGCGTGCGGGTTTCCGAATCTGAACCGCCACTTCGAACAGTCGCAGCGTGTCCGTCCACCGGTCGAACAACCCCGGTATTCCGCGCAATCGATCGGGCATCTCGGCGTCGTGGCCGACAGGTATCGTTCGGTGTTCTCCGGTTTGTTCGAAAGCTGCGGCACCCCAATCGACTCGGTCGATCTGAGCATGTTCGGCGTAAAAGGCAGTTTGTCGCTCCCGCCGTCCGATTTCGGCGGGAGCATCGCCCCGGAATCGATGCAGCGACGTAGCGGCGAATCGCATGAAGAACACATCGCCCGTGTGACCGCCCTGATCCGAGCTGCAACCGAAGCCATGCTGATTGCCCGGATGGAACGAAAAAGGAAACAGAGGAATCTTAAACTTAAAATCCGATAAACGATGAAAAACGACATCACCGTCGAACAGGTCTACGGCATGTTCGAAGAACTGAAAGAAACGATAGAAAAGCGCCCGAATGCACAAACGAATGCCGGTGCAACCGGCAGCAACGATGCGATCATCCGAAAATTGGAAGAAAACACGGTGACGATAGATCGTCATGCCGAACAGGTAACGGCTCTTGTCAATCGTTTGGGGCAGATCGACTTTCAGCCCAACATCAGCGTACAGCCACCCGATATGGAAGACATCAACGACGCTTTCGAGCAAATCAAGGTGAATTATTCGGCGATGGCCGGGAACCTAAAACAAATCCGCACTGAAGTCAAAACGGCCTTGAGCGGCGAGAAGATCGAACGCACCGCACAAAAGATTGTCTCCGAGGACGTCAATCGCTACAAAGCGATGCTCGACGGGCACTGGCACAACATCTATCGTTTGTTGGAGCATCTTGAGAAAAGAATACCTTGGAATTACGATATCGATAAACGGCTGGTAAAAGGATGCGTTTGACTGGCGCTCTTGTTCGGACTCTCGGCTACCGGGTTCGTGTGGCAATGGAGAGCCAACGACCGGTATCGTGAGAATGATCTGAAATTTCGATATATGCGGGCAATCTGGCATGGAGAAGTCCCGTTGATCGAAGACCTCGACAGCGTTTTCGAGCGACAACAAGAGGACAAAATCGACCACATCCGACAGACGATTCGGGAATATGAAAAAGAGATCGAAAAGCGAGGCTCAGAAATCGTCGACAGAGAACGGATGCAGAAGGAACGGGCGAATGCAAAAAAGAAAAATAAATAATCCGGAATAAAAGGGACTGGCCAGAATTTTGTGTAAAGGCATGAAAGAACGGTACCTCACGGGAGAAGAGATATGCGCCTACCTGCATTATCTCGGCCCTGCATATTGCAGAACCTACGGGACACACGACAGATACCTTTCACTGTTATCGGTGGACGCAACACCATCTATCCCGAATCCGGCATCCGCGAAACCCTCCTCAACAATATGCGCCATGTTGAAAAACCGTTTTAATGCGGACAGATTATTTACCATTGAAGATTCTATTTGAACTATTCGAAATTTTCGAATAGTTCAAATAGAAAGTATAAAAACAACCTGACATAACAAACTGAAAATATAAAACAATCCCCGGCCGTCGTATCATAGGCTGGGGATTGCTTTAAACGAACTAACCCTTTTTTGTCTGTATTCGGGCAAATAATTCTGCCATGTACATTTCCTGAATATAGAATCATATATTAAATACGACCCATTATTCAAGTATCAAAAATGGTTTGTAACCAATGATCAGTACGGTATTGCCGGTATATCTCGGAAGGAATTTCCCGATAAGGTAACTTTAGGAATTCCGGTGGAATAATAGGTTTTTCCCGATCTATAACCAGAATATTGTTTTCTTTGTAAAAATCGTATTCCTTGATATGCGGATTCGTAGTAATTAGTGTTTCTTGTTATATTTTGACTGAACATCGCCCCATGAACGTTCAGTACCGCTCGGCTGCCTCCCGTAACAGAGACAAACTTTCATTCATTTCCGGATATGCACATAGTCCGCTAGCCAAGGTAGTGCTTGTGGTTTGTAGTCGGGTTCAAGCCAAATATATGTGGCTACATAATGTCAGTCGTGTTTTGCCGCTTCCCAGTCCATCCACATCCGGCTGTCGTATCTCCAACTGTCACCCAAGGCTCCCTGTAAAGTCTTGTTGGAGAATACCATTAAAATTGAATCCGGTTCCTCCGCCTTGATGCCGTTGGCATATCCTTCTGGAACACAGACCACCTTGCTTTCCGAAGCCGAGAGGCGGAACACCTCCGGCTTTAAATCAGGTGAGGGGTTCTCCCAATCGTCTATCTTTACCAAAGCCAAAGTGAAGGAGCCTTTTACCGCATAGAACCATTTCTTTTCCGTCTGGTGCGCGTGCCAGGCACGGACGATGAAAGTATCCCGCTGGTGGATGATGTAGAAACGCTTGACTTCACTCATGTCTAGACCGTTCACGTGAAAGATGGTTCCCCGGTGGTCGGTGGAGATGCCGCCGGGAACAAGCGTGATTCCTGTTGTCTTATTCATACCAAACATGACTGTTAATCATTGACACAATCCGCTTTCTATCGAAAAGGCTTGACAAGGAGATCACCGCTTCCGACATGCTTCCCCTTTCATCAGCCGACAAGGCAAGAAAGGAGGAAAAGCCTTTGGCGATGTCATCCACATCATCGGGGACGGCTCCAAGACCTACCCGGTATTGTTCCACCATTTTCCGCACCTCTCCGTTGAAGATAGCAAACATGGGTTTCCGGGTAGTCAGGTAGGCCTGGAATTTGGAGGGTATCATAATTTCATAGAGCGGCACGTTTTTCAACGAAATAATCAGGACATCGCTAGCCTCGTAATAGTCCGACATTTCCTCGATGGGCTTGCGTCCTGTGAAATTCACGTTCGGGATGCCCTCCCGCTCCACGAGAGACTTCAGTTCCGGCAGGTAGGAGCCGTCGCCTATGATGTTCAGCCACACGTCGGGATGGCCGGTTACGAACCGTCCGAACCCGCTCACCACGTTGTCGAGGTTCTGCACCTTGCCCACATTGCCCGCGAACGTGAAATTGAACTTTCCCGGAAGTTCCGCTTTTCCTTTGGGTGCGTATTCCATCAGAGACCAGTTGGGCGCAAAGTCTATCCGCTTGCCCGGTACATACTGGTGTATCCGCTCTGTGAACCCTTCGCAAGACACCAGAATAGAGTCGCAGTTTTTGTACACCCATTTCACGAACTTGTCCAAGCAGAAAAACAACAGCCTCGTCTTCCTGAAACCGTATGCATAGACCGTCTCCGGCCACAGGTCTTGTGTCCAGATGATTACCTTCGCCCCAAAGAGCTTTTTCATCAATATGCCAGCCGTAGCCAGTGTCAACGGCCCTGTTTGAAAGATGAACACCCTATCGAAGCGCCGCCCGATGGAAAGGACGATGCAGATGCTCCAAAATACGAAGGAAAGATAGTTCAGTATCTTTATGAGGACGCGCCTCTGATATCCTTGTAACACGGGGAAACGGTGAATTTTTATCGTGTTGAAGAAGGTGGTTTGGTAAATCCGGTTCTTGTATCCTTCGTACACCTTGCCGTAAGGGTAAGAGGGTGCACGGGTCAGCACCTCGAAATCGTATCCGTCTTTCTCCCATTGCCGGGCCAAATCGTTTATCAGGAAATCTTCCGGATAGAATACCTCGGTCAGCACCAGTGCTTTTTTCCTTTCTTTCCTTTTCATCGTTCCCAATACTGACGGTACATGTCCTTGTGTGCCTGCATCCAAGCATATAAGTCTTTCAGCATTTCTCGGTATCCCGGTACTTCATAGCCGAACCGTGCGGACTTGGCTATGGACTTGTCTACGTCGTTGGTATCCACCGACACGATTTCCACGTCCTTCCGCCCCCAGATATCCTTGAACAGGCACAGCAGATCGTACTTGCTGATTCCCGTTCCGTTGCTTAAGTGCACTAGCCCGGTGGTTCCCTCCTTGATGGCCACGCTTATGGCTTTAGCCAGTTCCAAGGTGGTAACCCCACCCCAGATAGCCGTTTTAAAACCGCTCACCGTACCATGCTGCGACATGAGCCAATGAAACAGCCCCTCGCCGTCCGCCTTCAGCTCCGGCCCGATGATAGAGGTGCGTATGGTTAGGTCTCTGCCGTTGACAATCTCTCCCAATGCTTTGCTTCTGCCGTACACATCGTCGGCATCCCTGAAATCGGTTTCCGAATAGTTCCCCTTTTTCCCGGAGAAAACGCAGTCCGTGCTGATGTGTATCAGCCTTGCGTCGTACCTGTCCGCCAGTTTCTCCAGCAGGTGGGGGAAATAAGCGTTCAGCAGTACGGCATTGTCGGGATGCTCCTTGGAGCCTCTCACCAGCACCCCGACACAGTTGATGAGAATATCCGGCTTGACCTGTCTCACCGCTTCCTCTACCGCGTTCCGGTCGGACACGTCCACTATCAGACTATCGCCCGTCAAGGGAGTGCGGTATACCACATTGGCCAAGTCGTATCCGCCCATCTCCCGGAGATAATAGTAGACCATGTGCCCGGCCATACCGGTGGCACCGAATAATAAGACTTTTTCCATAAGGTAATATATGAATGGGATTAATGTCAGACAGTTTTATGCCACACCGTACGGTTGACATAATCCGTATAAGAAAGGATGATACGGACTACCTTTTTGGACACGTTGTCCGCCGCATAGTCGGGGATGGGACGGATGACCTCCCGGTTCTCCTTGTACTGGGATGTCACCAGATCGATGGCATCCAATACCCGTTCTGCGTTCAGCCCGGACATGATTAACGTGCCCTCGTCCATTCCCTCCGGTCGTTCGTGAGCCTGACGGATGGTGATGGCGGGGAAGCGCAGGATGGAGGATTCTTCGGTGATGGTGCCGCTGTCTGAAATTACGCAGAAGGCGTTTTGTTGCAACTTGACATACTCCATGAATCCGAACGGTTTCATAAATTCAATCATAGGGTTAGAATTGGCGAAACCGATGTTCTCCAGTTTCTTACGGGTACGAGGGTGGGTAGAGACAATCACTTTTTTGCGGTACTTCTTCGCGATGGCATCCAGGGAAGCTAGCAGGTCGGAGAAGTTCTTTTCCGAGTCCACGTTCTCCTCCCGGTGGGTGCTCACGATGAAATACTCTCCTTTTTTTAGTCCTTCCTTATCCAGTACATCGTTCCGTTCGATCTCCTCCCTGTGGTACAGTAGTACCTCGGTCATGGGGGAACCTGTCTTGATAACGGTCTCTGGACGCACCCCCTCAGCCATCAGGTAGCGGCGGGCGTGTTCCGACAGAGGCATGTTGATGTCGCTCAGGTGATCCACAATCTTGCGATTTATCTCCTCCGGCACACGTTGGTCGAAACACCGGTTGCCCGCCTCCATGTGGAAGATGGGGATTTTCCGCCGCTTGGCCGCTATCACGGACATGCAGCTGTTCGTGTCACCGTACAGCAGCACGGCGTCCGGTTTTACCTCCTTCATGAGGACATCCGACTTGCGGATGATGTTCGCGATAGTTTCCGCCGCGTTACCGCCGGCCGCCTCAAGGAAATGATCCGGTTTGCGGATACGCAGTTCTTTGAAGAATATCCCGTTTAGTTCATAATCGAAGTTCTGGCCGGTATGCACAATGACGTGCTCTGTGTACCTGTCCAGTTCGGCCATCACCCGGCTCAGTTTTATAATCTCCGGGCGTGTGCCCACTATCGTCATTACCCTAAGCATGATTGTTTCCTTTCTTTAATCGTCATTCGCTCCTTATCTCGCGGGACTTCGCCCGTGTCTCCAGTCCCAAGTCCTCGCGGATAAAGCGCAGTTTCAGAAGAAGGTGCTTCATGCCCTCCACGTCCAGACGGATGGTGTTGTGACTGTGGTAGTCCTCTATACGCGTCACTTCCTTGTTGCCTTTCGTGAAGTATTTGTCGTAGTTCAGGTCGCGGGTGTCGCAGGGGATGCGGAAATACTGTCCCATGTCGATGGCACGCGCCATTTCCTCGCGGGTCACCAGCGTCTCGTATTGCTTCTCGCCGTGACGTGTGCCGATGATTTTCACCTCCGTGTCCATGTACTTGGGATTGATTTTCCCGTAAGTCTCCTTCAGGGCCTGCGCCAGTGTGGACAACGTAGCGGCCGGTGCTTTCTGCACGAAGAGGTCGCCGTTATGGGCATGAGTGAAGGCATACACCACGAGATCCACCGCGTCGTCCAGCGTCATCATGAAACGCGTCATGCATGGATCTGTAATGGTGATGGGCTTGCTCGCCGTCATCTGTTCTACCCACAGAGGAATGACCGAGCCACGGCTGGCCATCACGTTGCCATAGCGGGTGCAGCATACGGTCGTCTTTGCACCCTCGCCCAGCTCCCGACCTTTGGCAATAGCCACCTTTTCCATCAAGGCCTTGCTCATGCCCATCGCGTTAATAGGATAGGCAGCCTTGTCGGTGGAGAGCACCACGATGCTCTCCACGCCATGCTCAATGGCCGAGTTCAGTACGTTTTCAGTACCCACTATATTGGTGCGCACTGCCTCTACGGGAAAAAACTCGCACGAGGGTACCTGCTTCAGAGCCGCCGCGCTAAACACGTAGTCCACGTCTTTCATGGCCACGTCCACGGACGACTTATCGCGCACGTTGCCGATGTAGAACTTCACTTTCGGGTTCTGGAGCGCGTGGCGCATATCGTCCTGCTTCTTCTCGTCGCGACTGAAAATACGGATCTCACGGATGTCGCTGTCAAGGAAGCGACGAAGGACGGCATTGCCAAAAGAGCCGGTGCCGCCGGTGATCAATAATACCTTGTCTTTGAATACTGTCATATATTTTTCGCTAAATATTTGTTTCTTATTTATTTAAGATCCTGTATAAATAATATAGAGGGCGCATAAAGACACAGAACAGCACAAACGGCAGTTTTAATACTATTGCTTGTCGTGAAGAAACAGGCAGGGAAGCCAAACGACCTACGCATAACTGTCGATAATAACTGGCAGCTTCTTCTCTATTGCCCGAATAGTGTAATAGAAGCAATGCGGTATTCAACCTGCTAAAGTCTATCATGTATGCAAACTCTTTTGTATACTTGCGGCTTATTATACCCTGCTCCCAGTCGTCTACCAATTTATTCAAAATGGAGAGCAGACTTTCTATCTTTTGAGAATTGCTTCTTGAGACAGTAATGGAGTTCTTACGTATCTTATACAGGTAGGTTCTCTCTCTTATCCATGCCACTTTATCCGTGTGCAGGCACAAGTTGTACGACCATAGAATGTCTTCGAATATCAATCCTTCTTGAAAAGAAAGTGCATGACTTGTCAAAAAATTCTTTAAATATAATTTGTTCCCAGCACTGACGTTCCACTTCTTTTTCAGGAAAGAGGAAAGCAGGTCATCCGAAATACAATCGTCCGAAATATCCTTGATATGAATGGATTTCGAACCGATTAATTTCATATTGGCTATTGTGAAATCAGCAGATGACTGAGTAATGACCATATAATGCCGCTCAATGCAGTCAGGCGTAAGCTCATCGTCGCTGTCCATGAAAAATACGTAACGGCCTGCAGCAGCAGTTATGCCCGTGTTTCGGGCGGCAGAGAGGCCTCTGTTCCTATCGTGACTCACAATGCGGACATCTTGCCTGCGGGGGTGTCCGTCGACAATGCTACAGGCTATTTCCATGCTGTGATCCGTGCCGCAATCGTCCACCAGAATGTACTCTATGCTGCCAAAAGTCTGTCCAAGAGCCGACAGCAGCGACTCCCGGATGTAGTTTTCCACGTTATACACCGGGATGATGAGGGATACTTGATACTCGTTCATAAATGAATATATTAAGTTGTGGGAGACAGCTTGAACCGAATCCTGTATTTCTTGAAATGCTTTATCGTCCAGAAAAGGAAGGTAAGAATCAGTAAGGGATATAGCCCCTGTACGTAGCCGGCCAGCAGATCGCCTCGGATGAAACTGAATGACATTTGGAAGAACAGAAGACTGAACAACAGAGCTAACGGGGTGGCGCAAGTCAGCAGGTGATAATACATCTTGGCGCAGAAACCGGAATAGATGCCAAACAGTAGTGCATAGAATACCACTCCGAACAGCCCTCCGTTGGCCCAGCCTTCGCCCGCAAGCCCGGCTGCCCAGCCCACCGCTCCGTGATAGACGAGGTTTTCGGGGTGGTTTAGATTCGTGCCTCCCATCTTTACTTCATTGAAGACATAGCCGAAAGATACTTTCTTCTGTGGCATCAGCACACGTGGGATGGGGGCCAATACCAGCGTCTCCAACGTGTAGAATGGAGAAAGAAAATCGACTCGGTTGCCGAACTCTGTGTAACAGCGTTGTACGTCCTCTAACAACATTTCTCCCTCGCCCTGCGAGTAGGAGTCGGAGGCATCGCCCATGTTCAATTCAGAAACAGCGGAGTACACATCTTCTATCTCGTCGAAGTCGATGTTTCTGATGACGGTGAGTGTCAGAATCAGGAAGACCGAGATGCAGCCTATAGCCACATACTCCCTGACCTTGCCCCGTATGGACATCCCTTTCTGGAAGGTGAACGAAAAGAAGTCTGCCATAACTAGCATCATGAACGGAGCCACGGCAGCACCCCGGCTGCCTTTTGGCACAGCTATCAACACCAGCAGCAGTACCGTGAGGCCGAACAGCGCAGAGCGGTGGTGAAGCTTGTTCAAATAGAAACGGAACACGAAGACAAAGACCACCAGTGCCTTGAACAGGAAGCCTTGTATGGTGTGCAGGATGGTAGGAAAGTCATCGGCAGTGGGCTTGGCGTAGAAGCGTATCAGGGCACTCTCCAGCGAACCGTAGAGCAGGGTGTTGAGCCAAAGATCGAACGCACAATAGAACACCGTAACCCAAAAGTAGGTTGCTACGGCACGGGGTGACACGAATATGCGGTCGTCTGTCAGCACACAGCGTGACAGACCACTATAGAAGCGTTCTATCCGCCCGGCCCGCAGCCGCTTGCCGAAAGCATAGCCCATGAGGAATACACAGAGGGAAATCAATAGCAGAATATCCACATCAAGCATGAGGTCTAACCGTTCATAGAAACTGAAGAATTGAAAGTGACGCAGTAGAATCATGCACAGGGGCATGGTGACTAGCGCGTACAGCCTGAACTTGCAACGAAATACGAGGGCAGCGAACAGCAGGATACAGACCGCCCCGCTCAGGGTGATGTTCATCGTTCGACAGGCCTTTCTTCCAGCACCTCGTTAATTAGCCTCTTGATATCCACCGAGTTGTAGTAGGCCTTTGCACAGGCTGAGTAACGGTCGTAATGGTCGTATATGTGCTCTATAGTGTGGCGGATCGCCGCAGGGGACATGGGCGATGGCACCACCTCGCCGCAGCCATACTGCATGAAAAGGTAGTAGAGGCCGGGGATGTCATTGGAGATCATAGGCACACCGTATCGAGCATATTCGAATATCTTGTTCGGGGCACAGTAGAGGGGGTTGATGACAGCGGCGAGGCTCGATGGGTCGGGGAAATAAGAAAGTACGCCGATGGAAGCCAGTCGCGTGACCTGCAAATGATGGGGAGGGCGGATGAAAGGGACGAAGAGCACGCGCTCCGAAGCGTAGCGACTGCGCAGATCGTCGTAGTAGTCCGACCCGCGTCCCATGGCCACCAGCACATATTCAGGTGGCATGGAGCGGACGGCCTCGCAAAACTCTTCGAGTCTCCGCTCGCGGCTGAGGAACACGCCTTGATAGAGTATAACGCGCTTGCCAGCCAGACGGGGCAGCAGGTCGTCCAACGTCTGCTGCACGTCTGTCGGCAGAGGGGTGTCATCGTCTGTGTCGGGCACATAGAGTTTGTTGGGCAGCACGGCGGGCAGACGGTCGAGGGCGAACACGCCGCGTGTCAGCTGGGCGCGGTTGTACTCGCAACACACCACCCGGTGGGCCTTGCGCACGGCACGGGCAAGGTTGAGCGAGGGACTGAGCAGGCGGTACTTCCAGTCAGCCACGGGGCGGGTGAACTCCAGCGGATGGAAGATGACGCAGTGGCGGTCTGTCAGGTGGTGGAGCAGGCAGAGTGTCTCGCTATGGAACAGCCACACGCGGCTCTGTGATCCGGCACCCGACATGCGCAGATACTTATATACTTGACGGCGGAAACGCAGCTTCTCCGCCAACTTACGCCACAGGGGGGCACGATCTGAGAGTCGGACGACAGGGCAAAACGTCACACCTGTCGCTTCGAGCCGACGGCGCCCCTCGTCGTCGGCATAGTTGCCTATGAACACCACCGGACGACCCGCCTCTGCGCAGACGTGAAGGATGGAGAGCACCGGCGGATAATACACTAAGTCGTCCTTTAGGACGAGGTAAAGAGTTTCTAGCATATTTCTGGGAAAATATTTTAACTTATTATAAAAATGGACTGCCTTGTCACAGAAAGGCTGTGCAAAAATCCGATAGCAATGGGCCGTTGTGTCTTGATGTGACAATTTATGTGCATGGACGCGCTTTATTTTCAATACGAAGGCTGCAGCTACCGTGAGCGTCAGAGCCAGTGCCAACTCCATTTCAGCTCAGGGAGCAGTGACATCAGGGAGAAGGAACCAAGCAGGAAGAATACTCGCGCTCCAACATTTCGCATATGGTTCCAATCGTTGCTCCGTGCCTGCAAAATGTGACAGTGACGATGGTGCACATGGACAGAACTTTCGTCAGTAAGATAAGACGGCTTGGCGATGGTGATTGAGAGAGTAAATTAAACTGTGTCAAACGAAAAAGTTCAATTTACTCTTTCCACCAATAGGGTCGAAGGCTATCTCGTCAAATCCGTAGAATCACGAAAAATAAAAATATTGCTTTTTGCTGACTGGGGACAAACCGCTCAACAACTCGCAATCCGATTCAGTGACCGTTTTTCTATTATGTAGATATGACAGAGATCGAAAAAAACGGCATCATATTTACGGGATGATTTTGGGATCATTCAAAATCCCGAAATCGTCCCGAATACGAACCTTGACACAGTTTGCTTTATGCTTCTGGTGATGTGAAAGTCATACCTGTACCTCCTTTTCCAAAAAGTCTGCTATGCGGCAGCAGGCAAGCCCGTCTCCATAGGGGTTCACGGCGTGGCTCATGGCCTCGTAGCGGGCGGGTTCGTTCAGCAGAGCAGAGACTTCGGTGACAATCTTGCCATAGTCCGTGCCCACTAATCGCACGGTACCCGCATCCAACGCTTCGGGACGCTCGGTGGTGTCGCGCATCACCAGCACGGGTTTGCCCAATCCGGGAGCCTCTTCCTGAATGCCACCACTGTCGGTCAATACAATGGTAGATTTTTCCATCAGATATACAAATGAGAGGTATTCTAGTGGCTCGATGAAAAACATGTTGCCCAAATTGGAAAGGCTCTCGCCAAACACTTCATGGATAGGTTTGCGCACATTAGGATTCAAGTGCATGGGGTAGACGAAATCCACCGCTGGGTGACGCTCTGCCAACGTCCGTATGGCGCGGCAGATGGAGAGGAAACCCTCGCCGAAGTTCTCGCGGCGGTGTCCGGTGATGAGCACTAATCTGCGCCCTCCGACAAGGCGGGCCACATCATAACCGGCTTGAGACAGGATGTCCTCCAGCTCTGCATCCAATGCCTTGTCGCCCTTGATTTTATCCTCCACCATGTAAAGGGCATCTATCACCGTGTTACCTGTCACCGTTATCCGCTCCGGCCTGACGTTTTCGGCCAGTAAGTTCCGCCTGCTCAATGGCGTGGGGGCGAAGTGATAGGTGGCAATGCGCCCAGTGAGCTGGCGGTTCATCTCTTCCGGCCAAGGGCTGTAGATGTCGTGCGTGCGCAGCCCCGCCTCCACGTGACCCACCGGAATTTGCCGGTAGAACGCGGCGAGGGCGGCAGCCGTAGAGGAGGAGGTGTCGCCATGCACCAACACCACGTTGGGGCGCACTTCTTCCAGTACGTCGCGCATTCCTGTGAGGATACGGGCGGTCACGTCGTACAAATCCTGCCCCTGCCGCATGATGTCGAGGTCGTAATCGGGCCGGATGTCAAACAGGCGGAGCACTTGGTCCAGCATCTGGCGGTGCTGCCCCGTAATGCAAATGACGGTTTCAAACTTGTCGGGGCGTCTTCGGAACTCCTTTACTAAAGGTGCCATCTTAATGGCTTCAGGTCGTGTGCCGAAGGCTAGCAGTATTTTTCTTTTCATTTTTGTATGATAGGATTGGTTTTCTTGCAGTCTCGGGGCTAACTTCCCCACCGAGGGCAGAAAGTCTAATCTATGACTACAAATTTCTGTGTATATAATGTATGAATCTTTTTTACCTTCCCTGTCTCCGTTTCACCCACTTGAGCAACGCCCCCAGCTTGGTTTGTGCAAGGAATACCCGCAGCCTTGTCAGATAGTAGTGGGGTGGGCGGAACTCCTTCCGAGCCACGCTTCTGTATCCCCGGCGGTGTATCATGTCATAGCAGTGGGGGCGGATGGCGGGCATCCGGGTAGGGCGCAGCAGATTGCCGTTCTCGGCGACAGCGTGCTCCACGCACGAGGGGCAGCTATGCAGGGTATTTTCCACCTCCTGCCACACGGCAGCTCCTTGCGGGCTGTTCAGCAACACGAGCGACACGCCCTTGTCCGTATCCATGTTCGGAAAGTACCTCTTCACTCCCCAATAGTCGGCCAGCGTGATGTCGCCCTGACGGGGGATCCGTGCGAACGGGCAGTGATAGCAACTGTATCGGTAGCCGAACGCCCGCATGAACTGGTAGAAGTAGGGGCTGAGGTCGTAACTGTACAAGCGGCGCACACCGCTCTTGTGCCGGGTTTGCGAGACGTAATTGTACGTCTCGCAAATCCCCCACCCTCCCATATCTCGGAATGAGTAGGAGGTTATTTCTCCCTGCTCTTTCTGCCTCAGATAGTCCAGATGCCAGTCGAACAGCTGCTGCGAGGGGGTACCATGGCACACCAAATCGGAGGTCACCAGCGTAGCGTACTCCTGCTGCAGGAAGGCTCTCAGACCTGCCACTTGGCAACCCGTGCCCGTGAAGTAGACCCAGCGGCCTGCCTTTAGGTGGGCGCGTATCTCTCGGAAAGTGCCGCGCAGGTCGCTTTGCAGGTATTTGGAACCGCGCAGCGGACGGAGTTCCTCTAAGGTCTCCGCCCCCGTGTGGCGCAGCCGGAAAAGTTCGTCGAAGGCCGCCCCGTACACGATGCCTCCCTGCCCGATAACCCAACGGCTGACAGCGTAGAACAGTCCGCCGCTGGAGCTCTGCACCTGCTGGTTTTCGTCTTTCACGTAGGAGGCGTACACCTGCGGCGCGGGGGTATTGGCGTAAGTCGGACGGTCGAAGGGGCACACCCTTTCGCACAGCCCGCACTCTATGCAGGCCGCCTTGTCTATCTCGGGGTAGAGGAAGCCTTCCTCGTCGGATCGCATGGTGATGCACCGCTTGGGGCAGGCGGCGAAGCAAGCTGTGCATCCGCAGCATTCTGCTTTATCAAGTGTCTTGAAGTACATGGATCAGTCGTTTAATGCCTGTTCCAGAAAGGTGTGTGCCTTCCGGCGTTCCGTCTCCAGTACGGCGTTCACCGGGGCGTAGTCTATGGCCACGTCCGCCTTGCTGTCCGATATGATCTCATCGGCACCCAGCAGGCGGCCTTCCAGACCGCACAGTTCCAGCAGACTGGCAATGCGCGTGCCGAACCCGGAGGGCAGGTAAACGGAGAATTGCCTGTTCAGGTTGACGGAAAAGGCCGTGCCGTGAAACGAGTTGGTCACCACGTAGTCGGCGTGGCCCATCAGAGAGAGGAAGTCGCCAGGACTGGAGAAGTAGAACGTCCGGTCGGCCAAACGGTCGGGCAACAGATGCCAAGAGAAGGAAACCACCTTCAGCCGTCTCCTTTCAGAAATACGCCGTATAGTACGGTATATCAATGTCTTATTGTGTACATTATAGGGCAGATAGACAAGGAGGTAAGGCTCCTTCACGAGGCGGGCGGACATGTACCGCAGCCAGTCGTCCGAAGTGAGCATGAAGGTGGGATCGAGTAGGTGCGCCGCCTCGTAGCCCATGCCTTCTATCAACCGCTTGGCACTTGTCTCGCGCACGGAGATAGCCTTATAGCTGCCCAACATCCGCTTCACCTCCGCGTATTCGTCCGCCTCTAGTCTCTCCCGCCCGATAGAGGCAGCGTAGGCTATCTTCCGTGTGCCGTCGGGGAAGCCGTCGAAATAGTAATGCCTGTCCAACCCCTCGTTGTGCAGGCTGTTCCATACTTGGTCGGAGCCGGTGACGTAGACATCTGCCTTGGGGCAGACGGCGGCGAAGTCGTCCTCTGCGTGGATGGGCCGGGAGAAGGTGACGTGGCGCGACAGGAACGAGTGGTAGATGTACCGATTGGCCGCCTCCACAAAGAGCAGCAGGGGCAGCTTGAGGACGGACGTGGCAGATCGCAGGCCACGCCGGAAGAACCGCTTCCAAGTGTAGCGGGCGGGGATGTAATCCACCACCCGCGTCTTGCAGCCGTGCCTCTTCAGCATCTCCACTGTCGCTATGGTTTGTAGGTTGGAACCGAAGTTAGCGCCGAAGTGGATGGTGAGAAGGGATACTTTCTTCATCTGGTATTTATTTCCGTTTTAACAATTTGCACAGGTGTGTGAGGTCACCCCAGCAGTCCCTGTTTAGCAGGGCGACGGCTCCAAGCACACATAGCAGGAGCAAGGAGTTGAGCCAGAGGCAGGGGATGACTTCGTAGACAAGAATATACAGGCAGACCAGTGACAGCACCTGCAGGTAAAGCCCCCATCGCGCTATGGGGCTGTATTTCCACGTTACCTTTGCCCTCAGCAGGAAGGTCAGGACGTAAGAGGCGAGTATGGCGGATGTCGCTCCCCAGAGTCCCCAGCGGGGTATTAACAGGAAGTTCAGCGCGAGGCACAGCAGGCCGCCCCAGAAGCTGGTAGTAAAGTAGTGGCGGCTCTCCTTCGTGGCCGCGAAGTTGGTGCCCGCAAAGCCTGCCAAGTTGGAGAAGACGACGGACAGTGACAGCACCGGCACGTATTGCCACGCCTCATGATAGTCCGCCGTAGTCATCAACCCGATGAGCGGGCGGCTGAGGAACGTGATGCCCAGCACGAACAGTACAAAGACAAGGAATTGCACGCGGAACACCTTGTTATAAAACTCCCGGTAGCCCGGCTTTCCGAATTCTTCGAGGACGGAAATCTGCCATGAGTAGGTGAAGACGGTGTACAACATGCTTATGAGCAATGGGAACTTGTTGGCCACAGCAAAGATGCCTATGGCCTCTATCCCCGAATAGTGCTCCAGAATGGGACGGTTCATAGTGCTGGACACCCACCACATGATACCGTTGGGCATCATCGGGATGGAGTAGCGCAGCATCTCTCTCAATTTTGGCCACGACAACCGGGCAAGGGAGAAATAGGTGTGTTCCCGGGCAGCCGCCACGGAGTAGAGGGCGGCCGCGAAGTAAGAGACAATGATGGAGTAGATGTAGCCATGAAGCCCCCACAGGGGCAGAGTGACCAGCGAGGTGAGCACGATGGTCAGGGTGAGGACCACCCCTGAGAAGACGTAGACGTTTACCCTTTCTATGCTGCGGGCGAACTGCTGGGTGTAGCTCTGGAAGAAAGTGGCGCACAGCATGAGGAAGATGCAGAGGTTGTATTCTGTGAATATGCCCTCGTAGGAGACCGCCCGCAGCGCAAGAACCACCACGGCGAACAGCACGCCGGTGAGGGCGAGGGTACCGGCGGAGAAAAGTAGCCCGGAGGTGAAGTAAGTCTGCTGCAAGGCAAACGTCTGCCCTTTGGGAAACACGAAGATGGCCTCGGTGAGCGTGCAGGTACATAGGCCGACTAATAGCTGCACGTACACCTGTATGAGATCCACCGTGCCGTAGTCTGCCACGGAGAGGAATGAGGTGTAGAAGGGCAGCATGAGGAAGGAGAGCGATTTGCTCCCTATGTTACCCAAGAACATAAGCAGAGTGTTCTTGCCCAAACGACGATATTTTCCCATTAGTCAACGGACTGAATGTGCCAAACAGAGGCTGGAGTGTCTAACGCGCTTCAGCTCTGCTGCGTTGGCTATTATTTTATATTCACTATCCTTGTGCTAATCGTTACCGAGTGGAAGGTGAGTTATACGGACTAAGAGTAACGGTCGTGTTGACCGCAGAGATACGATATCGAAGAAGGGGGACGAGAGAAAATCGGATACAATCCCGAAGGCCTGAAAAACAAAATTTCATATGCTTTCCCCAAATCATTCAACTGTCTTTATGTAAGTTATTTGATACGGTAAAAATCGAAGCGCTGAACGAAAAATAGAACCGTTGCTAAATTGTTACCTTATTTCCCGTTTGTTCGTGAGTATTGAAAATAACTGACACAAAAAAGAATGATTGCAGAAAATATATAAATCAACAGAAGAGAAAATATTTCCCTCCCCTATAGGCGATCACACTAGTGATAATTCTGCAGAATAATTACACGACGATCGTTCATATAGTGATAAATTTAAACCTTTTGTTCTTCAACAAAAGCGCATTAGGAACAAGATTGATTGTTTTCCAAAAATAACTGAATGCAAAGTGGCCGATAGCAAATGATCATATCTTCACTTCCAACACACGTAGCAAGAACGAGGGACAGGAAATATAAAATCAAGATCAACAACAATCCCTCACCGTAAAAGAGAAAATATCATCATAATCTCTGTCATTCGATGTTTTATCTTGAATAATGGCAGCAGCAAGACCGAAATCACTTACCAGTGTAAAAAATTGGCAAATACTTAATGCTATCGTTTCGAAATCAGCCGGAACCAATAATCGAGCAAGAATAGCCTACACTGATACAGAAACGAGAATCCCGGAATACTTGCCAATTGCAGTAAAAAATGCACCGGAAATTACTTTTTTCAAAGACGATATCTATATCGATTCTGATACATCTCCTCGTAGTATTTTGCATACTCCCCCGAGGTCACGTTATCGATCCATTTTTGGTTATGGAGATACCAGCGGACGGTTTTTTCGATGCCTTCTTCGAACTGGAGGGTCGGTTCCCAGCCCAATTCCTCTTTGAGCTTCGTGGAGTCGATCGCATAGCGCAGGTCGTGCCCGGCTCGGTCAGCGACATAGGTAATCAGTTTTTCGCTCGCGCCTTCCGGCCTGCCCAGCAGTCGATCTACGGTCTTGACGATCACTTTTATCAGGTCTATGTTCTTCCATTCGTTGAAGCCTCCGATGTTGTATGTACCGGCAGTTTTACCTTCGTGGAAAATGAGGTCTATGGCCCTTGCGTGGTCCTCGACATACAGCCAGTCGCGTACGTTTTCACCTTTACCGTATACGGGCAGGGGCTTGTTGTGCCGGATGTTGTTGATGAACAGCGGGATCAGTTTTTCGGGGAACTGGAACGGCCCGTAGTTGTTCGAGCAGTTGGTGACGAGGGTGGGCATTCCGTACGTGTCGTGGAATGCCCTGACGAAATGGTCCGAAGAGGCTTTGCTGGCCGAATACGGGCTGTGCGGGTCGTATTTTGTCGTTTCGGTGAAGAACTCCTCGCCGTAGGGTCCGCCTCCGCATTCGTTTCCGTCGGGTTCACCGTGGGGTTTTGTGAGCTCGAGTGCCCCGTAGACTTCGTCGGTGGATATGTGGTAAAATCGCTTTCCATGGTAATCTCCGTTCCAGAACTCTTTTGCCGCCTGGAGCAGGGAGAGGGTTCCCATTACATTTGTCCGTGCGAAGGTGAAAGGATCCTTGATCGACCGGTCGACATGGCTTTCCGCTGCGAGGTGTATGACCCCGTCAATTCGGTATGCCCGGAAGGTTTCCAGCATCTTCTCGAAGTCGCAGATGTCCGCCTTTACGAAGGTGTAGTTCGGCGCGTTCTCGATGTCCGCCAGGTTTGCGAGGTTCCCGGCATAAGTCAGTTTGTCGAGGTTGACGATTCGGCATTGGGGATATTTGTTGACCAGCAGCCGTACTACATGGCTGCCGATAAAACCGGCTCCGCCGGTGACGAGTAAATTGCGTTGGAAGGTCATACCTTATTTTTCAGTTGTTCAATACAGGTTTGTAATGATTCCGTCCAATAAGGAATTTGAATACCAAAAGCCTCCTTGATTTTCGTTTTGTCTAATACAGAGTAACTCGGCCGGTGGACTTTCGAAGAAAATTCTGAGCTGTGACACGGCCAGATGTCGCACGCTGTACGCCCCGCATATTTGACAATCATTTTTGCGAAGTCAAACCAAGAACAGACTCCTTCGTTGGAAAAGTGGTAAATACCGTCTTTACCCTCATATTGGCGATTTTCTACGATGTTGAAGATCGTTGCAGCTAAATCATAAGCATAAGTGGGAGTTCCCACCTGGTCGAAAACTACTTTGACATGGGGCTTCTGGGCTGTTAGCTGCAACATGGTCTTGACGAAGTTTTTCCCGAATTCTGAATAGAGCCATGCTGTACGAATAATGATATGATGGCAGTCGACATTGGCGATGGTCTGCTCCCCATGCAGTTTAGTAAGGCCGTAAACTCCCGTCGGATTGACGGGGTGATCCTCTTTATAAGGAGTATTCTGCTGCGTACTCCCAAAAACATAATCTGTCGAAACATGTATTAATATCCCGTCGTTTGCTTTGAGAGCCTCGGCAAGATAACGGACGGCAGTCGCATTCAGCAATTCCGCCATACAAACATCGTCTTCTGCTCGATCTACATCTGTATATGCAGCACAGTTGACGATCACTTTGATGTTGTTTTCCCGCACCATTCGTTTTACCGTTATAGCATCGGTAATATCCAACTCCGCTACATCGGTAAAAATATAACGGTCCGTACTGCTTGTCGACACTTGCCGCATTTCCTGCCCCAACTGTCCATTAGCACCCGTAACCAGTATATTCATTCTTGGTAAAGATTTTCCTTGTAATCGAATAATGCTTTTGTTTCGGACAAAAGGGGGCGGTGGCGATCTTTTTCCGAGATAATTTCTTGGCCCTGTGGAATACACCAGTCAATATTCAGATCGGGATCGTTCCATGCAATAGCCCCTTCGCTCTGAGGTGCATAATAATTATCGCACTTATACTGGACAATCGCTTTGTCCGTCAACACAGAGAATCCATGTGCAAAACCCCGGGGGATGAACAATTGACGATGGTTCTGGGCACTCAGTTCGACGGCAACATATAGCCCGAAGGTCGGGGATCCCCGACGGATATCTACCGCTACGTCTAATACTGCACCATCAATTACCCGTACCAGTTTCGACTGTGCATGCGGAGGAATTTGGAAATGCAATCCCCTCAATACGCCGTATGAAGATCTTGATTCATTATCCTGAATGAAGTGTATGGGACGAACTTTCATGTCAAAATCCCGTTGCAAATAACTCTCGAAAAAATATCCCCGGGCATCATTAAACAACGTAGGCTCCAAAATGACAACTTCGGCAAGAGCTGTGGATAGTACTTTCATAAATGGGTTTAGGTGTAAACTTACCGCATGAATGCTTCCTAAAGAGAAAGAAAAAGAACACTATGTGTGCTGCTTTCTGTATATTGTCTTCGATCTGGATGAATATTACAGGGTATGTGACATCGGCTGGTATTGATCTTGTGAGTACTTCCGAGTCATATGGACGGGTCTCTTGCGAAGTGATGCTAACGACATTGAGCTATTCGTGTCCCTCTTTTCAAAATCTGTTGCGGTCAATCTCTTTGATCACTTTGAGCAGGTATTGTCCGTACTGGTTTTTGAGCATGGGTTCGGCCGCCTCCCGCAGTTTCTCTTCGGATATCCACCCGTTGCGATAGGCGATCTCCTCCAGACAGGCGATCTTGACCCCCTGCCGCTTCTCGAGCACCTCGACGAAGATCGACGCCTCCGAGAGCGAATCGTGCGTTCCGGTGTCGAGCCAGGCGAAGCCTCGTCCGAGGGTCTGCACCTTGAGCTCTCCGTCGGCGAGAAACCGCTGGTTCACCGAGGTGATCTCCAGCTCCCCGCGGGCGGAGGGCTCGATCGATTTGGCCACGGAGACCACCCTGTTCGGGTAGAAGTACAGTCCCACTACGGCATAGTTCGATTTAGGATATTCGGGCTTCTCCTCGATCGAGAGGCATGTCCCCTGCTCGTCGAACTCGGCTACGCCGTATCGCTGGGGATCGTCTACCCTGTATCCGAAAACGGTCGCCTTGCCCTCCCGCTCGGCCGTGCCGACGGCCTCCCGCAGCTGAGCGGGAAAGCCCACCCCCTGAAAGATGTTGTCGCCCAGCACGAGGCATACGGCCTCGTCCCCGATGAACTCCTCTCCGATCAGAAACGCCTGCGCGAGCCCGTCGGGAGACGGCTGCTCGGCATAGGAGAGACGGACCCCGTAGTCGGACCCGTCTCCGAGCAGCCGCCGGAACGAGGACAGATCCCACGGCGTGGAGATCACCAGAATGTCCCGGATTCCGGCCAGCATCAGAACCGACAGCGGATAGTAGATCATCGGCTTGTCGTAGATCGGCAGCAACTGCTTGGAAACCCCCTTGGTGATCGGGTACAGACGCGTCCCCGACCCCCCGGCCAATACGATACCTTTCATAGGATGATTAAGTAAAAACGGTTACTGTGTCCGGACAACCTGCGCAGGACCTCGGACACAAACCAATCCGGTCCGGACGGGCGAGTCCGCACGGCATGCTATTCCGGATCGGTCGCGTCAGGAGCTGAGTAAACAGGACCGCCTTTCGTTTTCATGGAGCGGACGGACGGGTCCTCCCCTTTAAATAATATGTCTCGTTTTGACGGATAACTGCAGGTAAAACCAGCCGTGCGGTCTAAGCGGACGACCCGACCGGATGTGCTTCGGCAGATATTTTCTCGATGTAAGCCTCGGGCACTTCGGCCGTCGCGACGGCCGCGAAGCCTTCGATCCGGACGACGACCCGGTTCTTGGACCGGTAGCGGATGTATTCGCCCTCGATCCCGGCGAACATACCGGAGGTGATCCGGACCATGTCGCCCCGTTCCAGCTCTTCCGTACTGGGGTCGATCAGCAGAACGTCTTCGAACTTGCCTTCGGTCAGCGCGATGAAGTCGTCCATCTGCTTGTCAGGAACGATCAGAGGCATTTGGGTCGTCTTGTCGTACATGCACTTGGCCGGGATCAGCTTGGCCGTCTTGATTTTCTGAAGCCACGCCGGCGAGATTCGCACGAAGATCAGGTTATGGACGGCGGGCTTCCGACGGATTCTGCGCCGTCCGGACTCCGTCGTCTCCTCGTAGTGCATCGGAATGAAACTGCGGATACGCATTCGGTTGAGTTGCAACTGTATCTGCAATTCCCTGTGAAAGGAGGTTTGGAGTACGTACCAGAACCTGTTCGCATTGCTCATCGGAATCTCGTCGTTTTCGAACCGTCTGCCGGCCGGAAGGTTGTCCGGCGCTTTGGAACTGGATTGCGCCGGATACGGACCGGCGCCTCTAATATTTTATGTTGAGATAAGGATACAAACCACCCCTTTCGCATATTTAATGCGTTTATATTCAGGTGTTTGTATGGGTTGGCATTTTGCCGTTTCCGTCGCGGATTCTTGCCTTTTCACTGCGAGGAAATCCTCGTTACGGATTAGGACTACAAAGATATAGCCTTTTTTGAGAATGCCAAAAATATGCCATGCGGTTCGAACGGAATGATTACAAAATCGATAGCCGGACAGCGGAAGCCGGTCCGAAAACTTTCGATCGACGGACCGGGAGCTTTTGCCAGAGCCGCCCGTACAGAAGCCGTCGCGCCGTCGGTAAAAGCCGGACAGGAAATAGTCCGGGACTGGTCGGGCGAGCTATGGAAATGATCGGTCGGGCCGGGACTCTCCGGATAAAGCGGCATTTTTTCCGGCCTGTCGCACGTTTTTTTTGCCGGCACGGAAAAAAGATGTATATTTGCCGCACAATCCCTTTACAAGACGAGTATAACATACCTTCCGGACGTATGCCCCGAGCGGGCCGTGCGCGATGGAAGAGTTCTTATTGTCTTAAGCGGAACGGTTTAAAAATGAGAAAAATGATTCGCCAGCGATTGTCTGATATTCGAACATCGTGAGTTTCGGATAGTTAAGCATCGGAAAAACAACAAGCTGAAGAAGGGCAGGTCCCCCGTGACGGGTGTGCTGTGCCCGGCGGTTCTTTGACATGTTGTTGTTTTTCCGGGCCGGAGCCTCCGGGGCCGGCCCGTTCCCATTCGATGTTTAACTTACAATCCATTCGAAACGAAAATGAATCATTTGATCGAAACCGAAGGCAGAGTCTATCTGCTGGCGGCTTCTGCCGCAGGCGGCCGTGTGGCCGTGTACGGGCAAACCCTTTTCGAGGTCTGCCGTTTTCACGAACTTTCTCTGCGACGTATCCGCTCGGTCGAGGCGAAGGCCCTCGAGCGAGGTCGCTATGCCCTCTTCATGCTGAGCCAAATCGAAAATTTCGACTCCCGCGATCGCCTTTGGGCGCTTGGGCGGATCCTTTTGCTGTGCGACAGCGCGATCGATACGTTCGAAAGCATGGAGAACAGGGAAAGATCGCTCTATCGGGCGCAGGTCGCGGCCTGCCGGACGTGCCGCCTTCGGGCGGCCGAGCTGCTGCCGCCGTGTCGCCGGCCGTGAAGCAAATTAGAACAATACCCCACTCTGAGTGCGGCGATTAGCGAAGTATTTTCTATATTTGTAGCGTCTCTTCGGAGACTACATACGGATGATGAAAGTGTCTTAGCTTTTATCCTTGTTAGGAAATCTGGTAAATTTCAACGAGTCAAGGATGGCAATCGCACTCATCGCTTGTTCGGTCATGTATTTGCAAATACATACTGGCAAGTGTGGGGTATTGTTTATTTGACTCGGGGTTTGCCAGAGCCTCCTAACGGATAAGCAAAAAACTCCACACTTTCTTTGTTTAATCCAACCGGCCTACGGGAGTTTGCGGCCACAGTTTATTTTAATGATCGTTCCGGTACGATCCGCGGGCGCCGCCTGTCGCTTTTCTGTCCGGCGCATGTCCCCCCTTCTCCTATTTTACGTGCCGGATCGTCTTATGAATTTTTAAACCCAATCTTACTATGATGAGCAAAACATGGCTAATCGCGGCAGCCTGGCTGCTGACGAGCGTCGCCGCTTCGGCTCAGGAACCCGAGGCATGGCGGCCCAAGTATGTCAACCTGAGCTTCGTTTCGCAGAAACTGGATTTCGGCGAGGGCGAGAAGCTCAAATCCCGTTTCGGCGCAGCGTTCACTACCGGACGCAGCTACTACCTGCACAAGAAGCCCGTCGCAGGAATGATTCGCTTCGGCATCGACGCTACGTGGATCGACCTGAGCTATGCCAACTACTCCCGCGAGGAGACTTACGACGACGGTTACGGAACCGAAATCGAGAAACTGACCGCTCACCAGGCCGAGATCGGCATGCAGGTCGGGCCGTCCGTGACCGTTCGTCCGTTGCGCAAGCTGCAGGCGCATCTCTATTTTCGTTTTGCGCCTTCTTTCGCAGGACTTTACGACGGAGACGCTTTCCGGGGCAACTACGCCTCCTTTTTCGTAACGGGGCTGAGCGTCTCTTACGGCGTGATAGGTCTGGGCATCGAGAAGCGCTGGGGCAAATGCCGCTACAAAGAGTTCGGCGGCGGCGAAGACGAGTACGGCGACTACGGATATGCCGAGGAGCCTTACGATACGCCCAAGCTCAAGACCTCGGGACTGAGGGCCTACGTGAATTTCAGGTTCTGACGAGCCGATTACCGTAACAAATTCTAACCGTTTAAAAATCGAGTCGTATGAAAAATGTGCACGTTCTCCGGCATGAGAAGGAGAAGAACTACTACACTTTCATGATGGTGGTCAGCGTTGTCGTTTGGCTGCTCTGCCTCGTCGGCGTTCTGGCCGCTCTCGTATTCTGCCTGCCGCTGATTTTGATCGGTCTGTTCGTTTCGTGGCTTTCGAGCCAGTATTTCAAGGCCGTCGTGTTCGGCAACAGCATTCAAGTCAATGAAAAGCAGTTTCCCGAGATCGACCGGATCGTCAGGGATTTTTCCCGCGAGCTCGGGCTGAGCCGGATCCCCTTGGTATTCGTCGAGAACGGCAATGGTTCGGTCAATGCCTTCGCTGTCAAGATGCTGTCGAAGAAATACGTCATTCTCAAGTCCGATCTGGTCGATCTGATGCTCCGGCGCGGCCGCACGGACGAGCTGGCGATGATCATAGGCCACGAGCTGGCGCACCATGCGGCGGGACATACGGCCTTCTTCCGCAATCTGGCGATTCTTCCCGGGCGGATCATTCCGTTTCTGGGCGCGGCTTACGGTCGGGCCTGCGAACTGACGGCCGACCGGATCGGATATGCGCTCGTCGGTGACGGCCGGGCCGCGCAGAACAGCCTGATTGCCGTGGCCTTGGGATGCCAGAGTCTGGCCGATCGGATCGACATCGAGCGGTTTGCCGAGCAGGAGCGCGAGATTCCCGGGCTGATGGGTTTCGTGCACAAGATTTTCTCGTCTCATCCGCGCATGACGCGCCGCGTGATCGAGATCAGCGAATTCGATAAAAGACAATCCAAATAAAACGACGAAATGAAAAAACTGTTGATTATTTTGCTGTCGGCCTGCACGTGGTGGGCCTGCGATAAGGGGGACGACGGAGCCCCGTCGAGTATCGTCCTGACCGGAGGCTCCGGCGATCAGACCATTTACGCCGACGAAACCTCCGTGAACGGCGGACAGGGCATTGCGTTCGAGGCGGCCGAGGCATGGTATGCCGAGGTGTCCGAGGTACAGGCCAAGGCCTCCTCGGGCGAGGTCGACTGGCTGACCCTGAGCGCCTACGAGGGTGGCGCGGGCCAGTACACCTTACAGATCACGCTCCGGGCCAACGAGACGGGTTCCGACCGCGCGGCCGAAATCCGCATTGTCTGCGGCGAGGACGAAATCGTGATTGTCGTGCGGCAGAAGGCGCAGACGAAAGACAACCAGTCCGTCGTCGTGTTCGAGGACGAGGCGTTCCGGCAGTTCTGCGTCGAGCATTTCGATGCGGACCGGAACGGCATGATAACGGATAGCGAGGTCTCCTCCGTGGATTCGCTGTCGGTTCCCTCGATGGAGATCGTTTCGCTGAAAGGCATCGAGGCGTTCGCTTCGTTACGGAAGCTCTATTGCTACGACAACAAGATCGAGGCGTTGGATTTGAGCGCCAACGGGGAACTGACCGTCTTGGGATGCCACTACAACGATCTGGAGGAACTGAGTCTCTCCGCCAATACGAAACTGACCTCGCTGAACTGCAATCACAACAGGATTTCCAAACTGGACCTTTCCGCCCTGACCGAGCTGAGAGAGTTGCATGTACAGTACAACGAGCTCGGCGAGCTCGATCTGTCCGGGAATCCGCGCCTCGGAATCCTGCAATGCATGGAGAACCGGCTGACCGAGCTCGACATAACGAAATGCCCGGACCTGACCATGCTGTGGGCCGATCCGATGCCGACGCTGGAGACTCTGTATTGGACTCAGGCCCAGGCCGACAACATGTTCGCGCTGATTTTCGTTCCCGAAAGTACGGAGAAGGTCGTTCGGGAATAGGGCCGGAAGCCGCGCGGAAGTAGCGGGCGCAGAAAGAAACGGGACCGGACGGGAGCGCTGTTGCTCCGGCGGCCGGACTCGCCGGTCGCGCGAAGCGTTCGCCCGGCTGCGGGATAGATATGTCAGGGAGCGTCGCCCGAAAAGGCGACGCTCCCTGACCTTTGTTTTCATATTTTATCGACGATTATGGAACGAAATGAATCGGGCGGGGAAATTCCCCGGAGGATGTTTTCCCGAAAACAGATGAAAAACGCCGGGCGGCTTGTCGCCATGTACGCCCGGCTGTCTGCCGAGCGGCCGTCCTGCCTGCCGAGGCTGGCTCGGTCCCGGCTGGATTTGGCCCGGATGTTCCGGGACCGCTGGGGCGACGGTCGCCGGACCGAGCGGATGCTGCTCGGAGCGCTCGAGGCGTACGACCGCTGCGCCGGTTCCGAACGGACGAGTATCGCCCGGATCGGGGTGCTGAAAGAGCTTGATGCCCTGTACAGCCGGACCGGTCGTCTGGAACGTTGCGAGCGGATGCGGCTTCGCATACTGGAGGCGTACCGGGCTTTGGCCCGCAGGTATTGGCTGATTTATGCCGAGGACGTATCGGTCGCCCAGTGGAGGCTGGGCAACCTGTATGTCGACATGGAACGTTTCGGCGAGGCGGAACGCATGTACTCGGCGGCGCTGGAAACGCGCGCGGAGTTCGACGGCGAGGACGAACACCGGTATCGGCCCGGAACGGCTCAGTGTCTCAGGAGTCTCGGCCGGCTATACGAGTTTTGCCTTCACGACTATCCCGCTGCCGAAACGTGCTACCGGAAATCGGTCGAAGTGCTGCGTGCGCTGTGCGCGGACAGACATGAGCGGCGTAACCATATCCGTTCTCTGTCGGTATCGCTCCGCTCGCTGGCGGAATTGTACGGGAAAATCGGCAGAACGGTCGCGGCGAACGGGAGTCGCGCCGAGGCGGACCGCTTTCGGATGGAGGCCGGAGACGAAGGCCGGAAGCTTGCCGGTGCGGGGACGGGCAGCGGGTGAAGCGTGGCTATGACAGACCGGGCCGGGATCGGTCTGTTGCTCGATTTCCGATCCAACAGGCTGATTCTGCCATCGTAACGTTTGATTTTTGTGCGCGAATGATTACTTTTGCCGTATGAATCCGACCGATCGGAAGATGGATTTGGCCCGATTGCGGGACGGATGCGAGAAAACACGAGAGAATTATGGATAGGGAAATAAGCTGGATCGGAACGCGAGGATGCGCAGAGTTGCCGTTTCCGGAAAGCGGAAAGGCTTTCGGAAAGCTGCGGAACCTGATGAATTCGTTCAATCTGTTTGCCCGTCGCGACGAGATTTTCCGCGATGCGGCGCCGGTCCGAGAGGAGACGGCGGTCACGCCTTCTTCCGCGAGCCGGCCGACGCTTTCCTCCGGCGAAAACCCCCAGGATAAAGAGCGGAACGTTTTCGGAGAAGGCCTGCGGATCGATGGCGACGTGTCGTCGGACACGGATATCGTGATTCGGGGCATAGTTCACGGGAACATCGTATGCCGGGGAGACATCGAGCTGAGCGGTTCCGTTCAGGGCGACATCGAGGGCCGGAACGTCCGCATCGTCGGCGGCCGGATCGAAGGGAATGTCGTCTGCTCGGAGACCTTGAAGGTCGAGCGCAGTTCGGTGGTCGGCAATCTCACGGCGCAGCGGGCTCAGATCGACAACAAGGTCGAAGGAAACATTACGGTGCACGGGACGCTGGCCCTGTTGCGCGAGGCCGATATCCGGGGCGACATTGTCGCCGGCGCGCTGAGTATCGAGGAGGGTGCTGTGCTTACGGGCAAGGTTTCGGTATCTCCGGGCGGCTCTTCGCCCGATCCGGACGGCCGGAAACGGCCGGGAACGGTTCCGGATGCCGTTCACGCAGCTCCGATGCAGGAGCCGGTCGCTGCCGAGGCCGGCCCGAAATCCGTTTCGGCCTCGATTTCCGGCGTGACAGAGCGGCCGAACCTCGGACGGGAGCTGTTTCCGCAATCTGAGCCGGTCGGGGCCGTTGCGGCCGTCACGAGGGACGACGACCAGCCGGAGGCGGCCGACTCGCCGGTCATCGTTGTAATCGGAGTGATCGGCATTCTGCTGTGGGGATTCCTGCTGCTGCGGAACTCGCTGGCCGATTTGTTGCAATGGTAGGGCCGGCTTGCGGAGCCTGCCCGTAGTTTCGCCCGGTACCGTATGCGCAAGTCGCCGGCTTGTCTCGGACCTGAGCGCGGGTTTTAGCCTCGGATGCCGTTTCCTCGGTCGAGCGCCGGATTTTTTGGGGTGTCGCTGACTGTCTGCTGCGTGCAAGCTCGGCGGCGGCGTATGCTTCTTTCGTTTTCCCGGAAACGTACGGCGGATTTCCCGTCCGCGCAGATCGGGTCTTCGATCAAAAACGGCCGCAGGCATCGGAAGCCGCGGCGATTTTTTTATCTTTGCGTCGACCGGCGCACGCAGTCGCCGGCCGGAATCCAAAACGACGGCTTTATGAAAAGATACGTTTTGATCGCCCTGATAGGGATTGCCTGTCTGAGGCCGACGACCGCGCCCGCGCAGTCGGAACTGCAAGATCCATCGCAAACCGCCCGGCAACGGGAAATGCCGGGCAGCCGGCTGCGCAGCTACGACAGCCGCGAGCTGGCCTTGCGCGAGGACGATGCGCACTCGCTTTACATACAGCAGCTCGACGGGGAGTGGAAAGTCAAGACTTACGCGTCGCCCGTCGAGCTGGATTCGACCGTTGCGATGCCCTCGGTCGACGTGTCGCAATGGGCTGTCACACGCGTGCCCGAGCAACGGAGCAACGGGGCCTGGGCGGCGGTCTACCGCACCGACTTCAAGCTGCCGTTCAAATGGATCGACCGGGAGGTGTTCGTTCGGCTCGACGCCGTGAGCCGCGCCTACTACGTTTATGTGAACGGCCGGCCGGCCGGCTATTTCGCCGATTCGAAAACGCCCGCCTATTTCGACGTGACGCGGTATTGCGTCGACGGACGCAATACGCTCTGCGTCGTGGCATATGCGAATCCCGTTTCGACGGCGCTCGAGAACCAGAATTCCGAGCAGGGTACCCGGATCGCAGGCAGCGTCACTGTGATGGCTCAGCCCAAAGTTCGCATCCGCGACTGGGTCGTCGATACCCGCTGGGCGCCGGACGGAAACGGTCTGTTCAGCTTCGGGGCGGTCGTCAAATCGCATCTGCTGAATCCGAAGCGGGTCACCGTCTATTACGAGCTGATCGCTCCCGACAGCACGGTCGTCTCGCACGGAAAGCGCGACGCGCGGTTCGAGCTGAGGGCCGAGGACACGGTCCGCTTTTTCGCGAATCTGCCCGGCATCCGATCGTGGAGCCACGAAAGTCCGAAGCTGTATACCGTCGCGCTGAAGTTGCAGCACGAGGGGAGGTTCACCGAATATACGAAAGTGCGGGTCGGATTCCGGGACGTGTCTTTCGACAGCACCGGCCTTCGGATCAACGGCCGTCCGGTCGAATTGCGCGCGGTCGACTACGAGTGTCCGTCCGACGAACAGGCGATCAGGCGCGATTTCGTTCGCTTCCGGCAACAGGGGATCAACTGCGTGCGTGTTGCGCTCTATCCGCAAAGCGACCGTTTTTACGAATTGGCCGACAGTTACGGGATCTACGTCTGCGACCGTGCCAATATCGATTCGCACCTGAGCGGCTTTTCTCTCGAGAAAGGCGGTTCGCCCGCCAACGATCCTGCGTGGGAGAGGGCTTATACGGACCGGGTGATGAATATGTACCGCACGTCGCAGAATCACCCTTCGGTCGTCATGTTCTCGCTCGGGAAACAGGGAGGACAGGGCTATGCGGCTTACGAGGCCTACCTGAAGCTCAAGGCGGCCGAGAAGGACCGTCCGGTGATCTACGAGGGCGCCGGGGCCGAGTGGAACACCGACTTCGTGGTCGGACGGCCCGACGGGCGCAATGCGTCGGACCGACGCTTTTCGCTGACGTTCGCGAGTCTCGGGAGCCACGAGGGCCGCACGGCGCCGGAAAACGCCACGTCGATCGCGCCGGGTTCGGCGCCGGGGGATGTGACGATCCATAACGGATTCCGGGTCGCCAACCTGAAAAATTTCCGGGTCGGCTACCAGATCGTGGCCGGAGCGAAGCGTGTCGTCGCCGAGGGAATCTGTTCGGCCGACATTCCCCCTCGGGAAACGGCGACCGTCCGCGTGCCGCTCGACGGCGTGAAGCCGGGAAAATACCGGATAAAAGTCACCGTATCCCGCTGCGACGAGCCCGATCTGGCACCGCAGGGCGAAATCCTCGCCGAGGCTTTCGTGCCGTTGATCGTTCCGAAAGCGTCCAAGCAGTAGTCTTGCGTGTTACGGGAACGGCGGAAGCGAAGCCTTTCGGGCGGCTGTCGCTGACAGTCACGAGAGAGCCGGGATGGCTGTCCGAAAATTTTTAAAATACCTTTTGCCGGAGATCGCTCCGACGGAGCGGAATCGTAAAAAACAGACTCATGGGATTGCCCTTTCTTTCCCTGTCGTTCGGGTTTTGAAATCGGAATTGCGCTCTCCCGGGCGGGCGTCCCGACCGGAGGAGACAGAGAAAGAGCATGGTCCCGGTATCTGTCCGCTACGGACGGAAAGGCAGAGAGGCGATCGGTCCGGCCGTCCGGATCGCGTTCGTCCGGTCTCGAGACCATAAAGTCTTTGCCGTGCGCCGGAGAAACGCATCCGTGACAAGGTCCGTGCGCCGGGGCATGCGGAGGCTTCTTTCGGACGATCATTTCAGACGATCAGCCTCGAAAGCCGTTTGGCGATCAGCGTGCGTTCCTGATTCAGTACGGCGATCTGATGCGTCAGCGCGGCCAGTTCGTCTTCGGGCAGCGACGGATCGGCCAGCTTCGCGCGAAGCTCCGCGATGATTTCGTCGATCACCTTCGACTTGTACAGAATGACGGCGCGCGGAACGGCCACCGGCAGTCGCTGCTGCTCGCTCTCGACGACGATGTCGAATTTTTGCCACAACCGGCTGACCGCATAGTTGTCGTCGCCTGTCAGCAAGTCGACCACTGCGGAGCATACGTCGGGATCGGTATGGTTGATCAGGGCGTGCGTTTCGACCGGCTCGCCCGTCGCGCGCATCCGTTTGTATTCGTCGTATATCTTGCGGTAGGCCGGGTTTTTCATCCGGATGCCGTTCTTGTCCAGGTCGGCGATGATGACTTCGGCTACGTTCAGTTCGACGACCTGCTTGCCTTCGACATACTCGAAGTTCTGTTCGCCGTACTTGACCAGGTATTTTACCAGCTCGCGCTCCAGTTCGTCGATGCCGCTGCCGGCCTCGACCGTAGTCGGCAGGGAATCGGGCCCTTCGCTGCGGCGACGGATCAGCTCCTGACGGCGGACGAACTCCTTTGCCTCGCCTCCGGCCGAACGCTCGAGCCTGCGAAGCGCGATCTCGCGCAGCAGCACCTGCTCGTCGATCTCCATCTGGCGCGAGCACTCGCGCGTGTAGACCGAGCGCGTGATCGCGTCGGGAATCACCGAAATGCTCTGCACGATGTCGGTCACGAGCGCTGCCTTGCGCAGCGGGTCGTTGCCCGCATCGGACATCAGCAGTCTCGTTTTGAACGAGATGAAGTCCTCTTCGTGCTTCAGAATGAATTCCTGCAGCTCCGTCGCATTGCGCTTGCGCGCGAACGAATCGGGGTCGTCCCCGTCGGGCAGCAGCACGACGCGGACGTTCAGTCCCTCGCGCAGCAGCATGTCGATCCCGCGCAGCGACGCCTTGATGCCGGCGCTGTCGCCGTCGTAGATCACCGTCACGTTCCGCGTGAAGCGGCCGATCAGCCGGATCTGCCCTTCGGTCAGCGACGTGCCCGAGGACGCGACGACGTTCTCGACGCCCGACTGGTGCATCTGGATCACGTCGGTATATCCCTCGACCAGAATGCAGCAGTCCTGCTGCACGATGGCCCGCTTGGCGTGATAGAGTCCGTAGAGGACGTCGCTCTTGTGGTAGATCTCCGACTCGGGCGAGTTGAGGTACTTGGCGACTTTCTTGTCGGTGCGCATCGTCCGACCGCCGAAGGCGGTCACGCGGCCGCCGATGCTGTGGATCGGGAACATCACGCGGCCGCAGAAGCGGTCGTAATAGCCGCCCGTCTCGCGCTTGATCGTCAGGCCGGTGCCGACGAGGAACTGCTCTTTGTAGCCGTCGGCGAGCGCCTGCCGAGTGAACGCGTCGCCCGCGGCCGGGCAGTAGCCGAGTCCGAACTTGCGGATCGTCGCGTCCGAGAATCCGCGCTCGCGGAAATAGGCGATCCCGACGCTGCGGCCCTCCGGCGTGTCGTGCAGCGAGCGGACGAAGTAGTCGGCCGCGTAGCTCGAAACGACCATCATGCTCTCGCGGTCGTCGTTCCGGCGCTGCTCTTCGGGCGTTTGCTCGCGCTCGGCCACTTCGATGCCGTATTTCTTCGCGACGTACTTCAGCGCCTCGGGGTAGGTCATGTTCTCGTGCTCCATCACGAACGTGACGGCGTTGCCGCCCTTGCCGCAGCCGAAACACTTGAACAGTCCTTTCGACGGCGACACGACGAACGAGGGGGTCTTCTCGTTGTGGAACGGGCAGCATGCCTGATAGTTGACCCCCTTTTTCTTCAGCGTGACGAAGTCGCCGATCACCTCGACGATGTCGGCTGCCGAATAGATGCGGTCTACGGTCGCTTTGTCGATCATTTCTGTTCAGGGAATAAGCGGTATCAAAGATACGATTTTTTTCGGCCGCTTAATGCGTCCGGTCTGCGCCGCCCGTCGGCCGGATGCCGGGCTTCCCTTTATCCTGTTCAGGACCAGTGTGAAAAAAACGGCGGTTTTCCGGACCGGCCGGCATTCGGCGGAATTTTCGCCGGGGGGCTTATTACCGAGGTTGCGGAGGCGGCTGTGAAAGCGGCGGCTACCCGATCACGCCGAGATGCTCGAGCAGGATGCGGGTTCCTATTGCGATCAGAATCAGGCCGCCGAACACCTCGGCCTTTGCGCCGAGCCGGGACGAAGCCTTGCGTCCGATGCCGATTCCCGCCGCCGAGATAACGAGCGCCGACAGGCCGATGATCAGCGCCGCGGCCAGTACGTTTCCGAGCTGGCAGCCGGCGAACAGCCGGACCTGAACCAGCCCGATCGTGAAGCCCGTGATCAGCGCGTCGATACTCAGCGCGATGCCCAGCAGCAGCGTATTGCGCAGCGAGAGCAGGTCGCTGCCCGACACGGAGTCGCCTCGTGCCGACAACCCTTCCTGAATCATCTTGCCCCCGATGAACAGCAGCAACCCGAACGCGATCCAGTGGTCGTAGTCGGCGATCAGCCGGCTGACCGTCTCGCCCATGAACCAGCCGATCACGATCATCAGGAAGTGAAAAAGGCCGATCACGACCAGAAAGCGCACCTTCTGTCTGTGCGTCGTGCGGTCGGCCAGCAGCCCCAGCGTCAGCGAAACGGCGAACGTATCAAGGCTCAGGGCTATCCCGAGCAACAGTATGGCGAGCAGGTTCATCGGGGCAAAAAATTTGCACAAAAATACGAGGAATTATTCGTTTTCGGCGTCCCTTCCTATTAATAACGTAAATTTCTAACTTTGCGACATGGATTTCAAACTGGTTTCGGAGTACAAGCCGACCGGCGACCAGCCCGAGGCGATCGCGCAGCTCGTCGACGCGCTGCGCAGCGGCTGCAAGCACAACACGCTGCTCGGGGTCACCGGTTCGGGCAAGACGTTCACGATGGCCAACGTGATCGCGGCGCTGAACAAACCGACGCTGATCATGAGCCACAACAAGACGCTGGCGGCCCAACTGTACGGCGAATTCAAGAATTTCTTCCCCGAGAACGCCGTCGAGTATTTCGTCTCCTACTACGACTATTACCAGCCCGAGGCCTATATTCCGTCGACCGATACGTTTATCGAGAAAGACCTGTCGATCAACGACGAAATCGAAAAAATGCGCCTCAGCACGAGCTCGGCTCTGCTCAGCGGGCGCAACGATATCATCGTCGTGTCGAGCGTATCGTGCATCTACGGTATCGGGAACCCCGAGGATTTCCACGCCACGTCCGTCGAACTCCGGCTGGGAGACGTGATCAGCCGCAACAAGCTGTTGTACGGCCTCGTGGACGCGCTCTACACGCGCAGCGAGGCCGATTTCAAGCCCGGTACGTTCCGCGTGAACGGCGATACGGTAGACATCTACGTCGCCTACGGGGACAAGTGCTACCGGGTGATTTTCTTCGACAACGAAATCGAAATGATCTGCTCGATCGACCCGCATACGGGCCAGCGCCTCGAGGAGCTCGATCGCGTGATCGTCTATCCGGCCAACCTGTTCGTCACGACGCGCGAGCGCACGGAGCAGGCGATCCGGCAGATTCAGCTCGATCTGGGCACCCAGATCGAGTATTTCGAGTCGCTCGGCAAGCCGACCGAGGCGCGGCGGCTGAAGCAGCGCGTCGAGTACGATCTGGAAATGATCAAGGAGTTGGGCTACTGCCCCGGCATCGAAAACTATTCGCGCTATTTCGACGGCCGCGCGCCCGGCAGCCGGCCGTTCTGCCTGATCGACTATTTCCCGAAGGACTATCTGCTGATCGTCGACGAGAGCCATGTGACGATTCCGCAAATCCGGGGCATGTTCGGCGGCGACAGCTCGCGCAAGCACAATCTGGTCGATTACGGTTATCGGCTGCCGGCTGCCATCGACAACAGGCCGCTGAAATTCAACGAATTCGAATCGCTCGAAAACGAGGTGATCTATGTCAGCGCGACGCCGGCCGACTACGAGCTGATCAAGTCGGAGGGTTCCGTCGTCGAGCAGTTCATCCGGCCGACGGGGCTGGTCGACCCGCCGATCGAGGTACGGCCGACGCTGAACCAGATCGACGACCTGGTCGAGGAGATCGAGGTCCGGGCCGAGGCCGACGAGCGCGTGCTCGTCACGACGCTCACCAAGCGTATGGCCGAGGAACTGTATAAGTACTTCGACCGGATGGGCATCCGCTGCCGCTACATCCACTCGGATGTCGACACGCTCGAGCGGGTGCAGATACTCGACGACCTGCGCGGCGGACTGTTCGACGTGCTGATCGGCGTGAATCTGCTGCGCGAGGGACTCGACCTGCCCGAGGTGTCGCTCGTGGCGATCATGGATGCCGACAAGGAAGGCTTTCTGCGCAGCGCCCGCTCGCTGACCCAGACGGCCGGCCGGGCCGCGCGCAACGTCGGCGGCCGCGTGATCATGTACGCCGACCGGATCACCGATTCGATGCGGCTGGCGATTCAGGATGCGAACCGCCGGCGCGAGAAGCAGATCCGATACAACAACCTGCACGGCATCGTACCGCGTCAGGCGATCAAGAGCGGCCGGGCGATCCTCTCGGGCGACGAATTGCGGCACGGTTCCGCGCGCTACGATCTGCCCGGCGCGAAGACCGGCTGCGCGGCCGACCCGGTGGCTGCCTATATGACCGACCGCGACATCGAGTCGGCGATCAAGATCGCCCGCGCGGCGATGGAGAGCGCGGCCCGGGAACTGGACTTCACGGCCGCGGCCGCCTACCGCGACCAGATGTACGCGCTGCAGGAAAAACAAAAAAGCATGCAGAAAAAATGACGCTGACCCGAACGCTGACCCGAACGCTGACCCGACTGATCGATCTGCTCTATGTCAAGCCGCTGCGCCGGATCGTTCCCCCGCAAACGTTCCGCTACGCCGCCTGCGGAGGCCTGAACATGGCTCTCGACCTGTCGCTGTACTTCTTGCTGTACAACTTCGTGCTCGATAAGAGAGTCGTCCATATCGACGGTATCGTGGCGATTTCGCCCTATATTGCGGCTTTCCTGATCGTTTTTCCGATCACGTTCCTGACCGGATTCTGGATGAACCGCCACATCGCGTTCCACAGCTCGCCTCTGCGCGGTCGGGTGCAACTGTTTCGCTATCTGCTCAGCGTGTGCGGCTCGATCCTGCTCAATTATGCCTGCCTGAAGCTGTTCGTCGAGGTCTGCGGCTTCTATCCGACACCGTCGAAAGCAGTCACGACGGCCGTTACGATCGTGTACAGCTATGTGATGCAGAAATACTTCTCGTTCCGGGGATGTACGGACCGGTAGCGGATACAGGCCGTTGTCCGGAACGTGAGGCATGGCGTTCGTGCGTTCGTTTTTCTGCGGATAGGTCCGGTTTCCGCGATGTTCCGGTTTGAGCGCTCCGGAGAGGGCGGTCCGTTTGTCGGACCGGGCGGGAGCGGGATGCGATCGTCTGCGAGGTTCTCGGCCTCGCTTCGGGAGGCCGGACCGGTTATTTATAAGTTTATTCCATTGAAAAACTGTGAGAAGCCGTGCGGACCGTCGCGGCCAAACCGACGCGTAGGACGGTACGACGCGACCTGGGCAACGCAGTATGCCGGAATACTCCCCGCCGGTCCGCGAGTACGCTCTGACCGGATCGCGTGCGGAACGCCGGCAGGATCGTAGCCGCTGTTTTATCGGACGCGCAGTTTTTCCTTGATTTGCAGTATTTTCGTCGGCTTGATGCCGTTCAGGGCGCACAACTTCGATACGGTGGTCGAATGCTGGCGGGCGATCTTGGAAAGCGTGTCGCCCTTTTTCACGTAGTAGTATTGACGGGAAGATGCGTCGGACGAAGCGTTCGCGGAAACTTTCGGCGTGTCGTCGCTGTTTTCTTCGCCGGGCAGGAAGCCGGTCGCCCGCTCCGTCGAGATCCGGATTTTGCCGCCCCGGTTGTAGCAATAGATCGTCCGGTCGAGACGCAGGCTGCGGTTGTCGGGATCGACGAACAGCGTCGGGTTGAACGGCTCGCTCGCTATGCGGACCTCGAAATGGACATGCTCGGTCGTCGCCCGGCCGGTCCGGCCGGCCAAAGCGATCGGATCGCCCGCCTCGACCGCGTCGTTGACCCGCACGAGGTTTTTCGAGTTGTGGGCGTACACGGTCTCGATGCCGTTGTAGTGGCGGATCAGGACCAGATTGCCGTAGCCGCTGTAGTATTTCGACATCCGGACGACGCCCGGAAGCGCGGCCCGGACCGTATCGTTCGGCACCGCCTTGATGTCGATGCCGGTGTGCATGCGGCTTCCCCGATACCCGAAAGGCGAGATGAGCTTGCCCGGATACGGGTAGCAGAACTCGTTCTCGTGCTCGCCGAGCGGCAGGACCAGCTCGCCCGACGAGGGGAACGGATTGTTGTATTTCAGCGGAATGCGCACGTTGGCGCTTTCGAGGTCGCCGAAAGTCATTTCGGGACGGTTTTTGTCCGGAAACACCGGGAGCAGGACCGGCGCGGCGTCGGCATGCTTTTCGCCGAGCTCGTCTATGTCGCCGATCGGCTGCGACTCATCGGGACAGCTTTCGGGCGCATGGCTTTCGATACGCGCGGGCGTTTCCTTCGTAACTTTCCGCTTTTTACGCTCGCTGCCCGAGAGCATCGGTTTGACGGATGAGCAGCCCGGCAGCATGAGGGCCGACAAAAGAAGAACGGATATGGCTCGCAGCGGAAGTCTGGTCATGGGTTCAGGGTTAACCGGCGATAAAAATAGGGATTTTTCGCGACAAAACCGCACGACCGGCTCTTCTCGGCCGCTCGTAGGCCGGGAAGATTTCCGGAGGGGCCGTGCGCGAAAAATATTTGTGAAATAAAACTTATCTTTGTAATCGATTTATTCTGAAACGTAAACGAAACGAAAACGCAATACGCCATGGATACTGAAAGAACGCGCTGCCTGATCGTCGGAAGCGGTCCGGCGGGCTATACGGCGGCCATATACGCCGCCCGGGCGAATCTCGCTCCGGTGCTTTACGAGGGTATGGAACCCGGCGGTCAGCTGACCACGACGACCAAGATCGAGAATTTTCCGGGGTTTCCCGACGGAATACTGGGGGCCGAGTTGATGGAAGCCATGAAGAAGCAGGCGCAGCAACTCGGGGTGGACATCCGTTTCGGCATAGCGACGGGCGTCGATTTCTCGTCGAGCCCCCGCAAGGTGACGATCGACGGACGGAAAATCGTCGAGACCGACGCCGTGATTATCGCCACGGGGGCTCAGGCCAAGTACCTCGGCCTCGAGTCCGAAACCCTGTTCAAGGGACAGGGCGTTTCGGCCTGCGCGACCTGCGACGGCTTTTTCTATCGGAATCAGGACGTGATCGTCGTCGGCGGCGGCGACTCGGCCTGCGAGGAAGCCACTTATCTGGCCTCCATATGCAACAAGGTTTACATGGTGGTCCGGAAAGATCATCTGCGTGCGTCGAAAGCCATGCAACGGCGGGTGATGGAAACGCCCAACATCGAGATCAAGTTCGGGTACAATACCGTCCAGGTGCTCGGCGACCAGAACGGGGTGACCGGCGCGCTTGTCCGCCACAGCGGCGGCGAGGAGCTGGTGATCGATGCGACCGGATTCTTTCTGGCGATCGGGCACACGCCGAACACGGCTGTTTTCAAAGGCGCGCTGGAGTTGGACGCGGAGGGCTACATACGGACCGAGCCCGGCACGAGCCGCACGAGCGTGCCGGGAGTATTCGCCGCCGGCGACGTGCAGGACCCGCACTACCGGCAGGCGATTACGGCGGCCGGGTCGGGTTGTATGGCCGCGCTCGACTGCGAGCGCTATCTGCTGGGGCTGTAATCGGGGGAGTTGTGATCGATCTGCAAGCCCTTTTTCGCATAGGAGACGACTCCGCGTTCGAACGTGCGGCGCTCGACGTGTTCCGTTTTCAGGCCGAGCGCTGCGAACCGTACCGGGAGTATCTCCGGCTGATCGGGATTCGTCCCGAGCGGGTCGAGACGACGCGTGAGATTCCGTTCCTCCCGATCGAGCTGTTCAAAACCCGGCGGGTCTACTGTTCCGATAGCGAGCCCCAGCAGGTGTTTACGAGCAGCAGCACGACCGGGCAGACGCCCGCCAAGCACTATGTGGCCGATCTGAGCATATACGAGCGGGCCTTCACGCTCGCTTTCGAGCGCTTTTACGGACCGGTCGACCGTATGGCGATATTCGCTCTGTTGCCGAGTTATCTGGAGCGCGAAGGTTCGTCGCTGATCTATATGGCCGACCGGCTGATCCGGCAGGGCGGAGGCGGATTCTATCTGCACGACCACGATGCGCTGTTGCGCGACCTGCATGCGCACCGGGGACCGAAAATCCTGCTCGGCGTCAGCTATGCGCTGTGGGATTTGGCCGACCGGAAGCCCGGTCCGCTGCCCGGAACGATCGTCATGGAGACCGGCGGCATGAAGGGGCGCCGGCGCGAAATGCCCCGCGAGGAGTTCCACAGGATGCTCTGTGCGGCGTTTTCGGTGCCGAGCATCCATTCGGAGTACGGAATGGCCGAGCTGATGTCGCAGGCTTATTCTCAAGGCGACGGGCTGTTCCGGACGCCGCCTTGGATGCGCGTTCTGACCCGCGACCTGAACGATCCGTTCGCATGGGCCGGCAGCGGTCGCAGCGGTGGAATCAACGTGATTGATCTGGCCAACGTTTACTCGTGCAGTTTCCTGCAGACGCAGGATTTCGGTAAGGCATACGACGACGGGACGTTCCGAATCGAGGGCCGTATCACCGGCAGCGAAATACGGGGATGCAATCTGCTCGTACAGTGAAAGGCGACGGCCGCGCGCATGCAGATGGGCTCGGCTTTCGTCCCGGAGCCTGGCGACGGGACCTGCATACGATGCGACTTGGCCGAAACGCGCTGCCCCGATCGATCAATCCCGTATTTTCGGACCGTTAGTCCGGAAGCGGGCGAAAGGTTTGTCCTGCGGAAATTTCCGAGAAAAAGGGACGGCGGCCGGTCGTAGCTTCTGAATCGGACGGAGCGGAAAATGCCGGTCCGGGGGCGTAGGGTCTCCGTGATTCGGAGATGTCGGGAAGATGTCGGACGGGTCTGAGGGGGACTGCATGGCTTTCCCGTTTTCTGCGCTGCCGTCGGATACGACCGTATGCGGTGAGGATATTCGTCCGTCCGTGACGAAGCGGCGTGTTGCGGTCCGCGGCCGAGAGGACCGTTCGGTGCTGTTTCCGAAACCATGTATTCCGTTCCGGGGATTCCGCGATCTTCCGAAGTTTCTGTGCCGGGCAGGGTTTCTGTGTCCGGTTCCGGCGGATAACCGAACCGCCTTTTCTTCCTTTTCCCGGACTGCCGCATTTGCCGTTTTCGGACGATTTTGCTGCCGGTCCGCGGCAGCGGATCGGACCTTTACTCCGTCTTTTTCCCTTCGTCTATCAGTCCTTCGAACCGGTCCGCTATCCGGCGAATGTCGTATTGCGACAGATCGATTCCTTTCACTTGGGCCGAGTAGTCGCCCGACAGCGCGGCACGGAAGCCTTCCGGATCGAACGTCCGCTCGTTGAACGACAGAATCGGCCGGCCGCTCATCGCGTAGTCGATCAGTTTGCTCGGCGTCGCGTTCGAGGTCGCATTGTCGAAATTGACGACGAAGTCGGCTTGCGACAATCGCTCGATCAGCTTCTCGCGGGGCAGCGGATCGTGCAGCGCGATCTCTCCCGTGACGCGGCCTTGCGCTTCGCGGATCATTTCGCGGAAGCAGGGATCGAGATAGTTGACGTACAGGTCGAACCGGAAATCCGTATCGAGCGTCGCGAGAAAGTCGAAAAAGAACTTCGGGTCGCGGATGCGCTCGTAGAAGCGGCCGGCATAGGCGAATACGGGCTTCGCATGGGGCGTATACGGAAGTCTGCGGACGGTGCTCAGGTCGAATCCCTGCGGAATGATCCGGACCCGGTCGCGGTCGATGTAGGGCGTATAGCACGGCAGCGCCTTTTCGACCGGAATCGTGAAATAGTCGAATTGCCGCGCCCATCGCTTCAGATAGAGAAAGTAGGCGGGAAACACGGTGCGCGCCACGTCGCCCCGGAACGGCGGATCGCTGAACTCGGCGATCGTCACGGCCGACCGCAGCGCCGCGTTGCGCCGCATCGCGCGGGACACGGCCAGATGGACCGCTGCGGGATAGGAGATCGACAGCACCGCATCGAACGGACCGCTCAGTTCCGACAAACGCTCGCATAGGTCGGGATCGTACTTGGCCCGCAACTCGTGACAGTAGAAATAGAGCACGGCGCGCTGCGCGAATTTCGGCAGCAGGCTGCGGATTTTCCGGTTGCGTCGTGCCGTCGGCGTGCCTTTCTCCGGTTCGAGCCGGCTGGACGAGTAGACGATTTGTAGTCCGTCGCCCGTCAGCGGATTGCGGCGGTAGGTCTCGCGGTTAGGCAGCAACAATGTCACCCGGTGACCGCGCCGGACGAGTTCCCGGACCAGCTCGGTCGTGCGGAACGCGCGGGGCGACAGTTCGGGATAGCAGGCGTTCGAGACGATCAGTATGTGTTTTCGGTCGGACATGGCATGATGGGTTTGACTGTTTGGCAATCGGATTCCGGGCGGGACGTCCGACCCGCTCCGAGATTCCGGACGCTTTTCCGCTCCCGTGCGTTCCGTTTTCCGGGGCGCGTCGTGCGGAACGGATCGCTGTTTCGGTGCCGACCGATTGCGAAATCTTCGGCTCCTGGATCGGGAACATATCGCACGGAGGCCGTCCTATCGTTCCGGTTCCGTGCGTCCGCGTGAGAGAAAGGATCCGAGAATCGGCGGAGCATCGTGCGTTTTCGTATGTATTCTTTTCTTTTTTCGTACGTTTGTGCGGGGAGATAAGACCGTCCGAAACGGAAATCATCCGGATTCGCTTGCATGGGGACTCGGCCGTGTCGGTCTCCGTCTCCGGCTCGCTTCGGATATTTTCACTCCTCTCTCCCCGGTCGTGCGGCCGGCAATCCGGATCATGCGTCCCGCTCGGCCGGCGGCATTCCCCGCAACAGTCCCTGCGTGATGTTTCGCCGCATCCGGATCAGGTAGCGTCCTTTGATCGCCTGTCCCCGCAGCGCATACCCGGTAGCCAGCGCGAGCGTGCCTCCCCATTTGACCGCTTCGGCGAGCAGCCGCCGGCGGAAAGCGGATTTCCCCTCTCCGAGCGTTCGTATCCGCTCGCTGACGCCGATCATCCGCGTCAGCCGCTCGAAATACTCTTCCGACAGCTTCGATGCGGGCGTGATATGACGGATCGCGGCCCCGGGCACGAAGTAATAGCGTATGCCCTGCGAGCGCATACGCATGAAAAAGTCCTTTTCCTCGCCGCCGAGCGGATTGGAGCCCGAGCGGCCGAGCGCCGTGTTGAAGTTTCCGTAGCGTTCGAACAGCCTTCGCCGGAAACCCGAGTTGCCCACGCCCGGGTAGCGGCTTCCGCGAAACGGTCTGACGCGGTCGCCCATATCCATGGCGCCGGTGATCATTTTCTCTATGTAGTGCGAGTACCAGCGGGGCAGCGGAGCCTCGTACACCGGGACGACCGCCCCGCCGGCCGCGTCGCAGTCCGGTCGGGACCGGAAAAAGTCGCGGTAGCTTTTAGCGAAGTCCGGTACGGCTTCCTCGTCGTCGTCGATAAAAACGATGCACTCTCCCTTTGCCTCGGCGACTCCCCGGTTGCGGGCGTAGGAGATGCCTTGGACGGGCTCGGCGACCATGCGTAGCCTGAGCTCGGGATGCTGTCGGGCGAAGTCGGCGAAGACCGCCGGCGTGTCGTCCGTCGAGTTGTTGTTCACGACGAGAATCTCGAACTCCTGTGCCGGCAGCGTCTGCCCGGCGAGACTTTCGAGCGTCCGCAACAGGTAGGCCGAGCGATTGAAAGTGGCTATGACGATCGAGAGCGGAATCATATTCGGGGATTTTGAGACGCTTTCCTCCTCGCCCGGGCCATACGGGTCGTCGGACGAGGCAAAGGAATATCTATCCGATGCAAAACTACGAAAAAAAGCGAATCGTCCGACCGGGGAAGACGTGGTTGTGGTCATAGTCCGCTTCCCCTCGCGTCGGCTCGCTTCCGGGGACGTGTGCCGAATCCGGGACCGACGGCATGTTGTCGGATGCGTCCGATGGGCGGCGTGCGCTCCCGGAGCTTCCCGCACGAATCCGGACTCCGGGCGCTATCGGTTCTTCTGATGGCGGCTTGTTGCATCCTCGGGGCGTTGCGGGACGGTTCGCATGAACCGGCGGTGGATTGTAAGGCGCGACACGGCCGCTTCAGAGAAAAAGAAAGACTTTTCGTTTTGACCCGAAACGATGCCCGTACTCCGGACGATTCCTGCCCGGCTGTCCGGCTGTCCGGCGGATGCAGCGAACGGTCTCTTTTATGGAATTCCGCTTCGGGGGATACGGTCCGATTTTTCCGAACCGTCCGGCGAAAGACGGCCCTGGCATGCGAAAGACGGATGCTCGGGCTTCCCCCTGCTTTCGTTCGTCGTCTCTCCGGTCCGGTTATAGCCCGGCGATGAAGTCCCGCATGGTCCGCTCGTGCGCGTCGATGCTTTGCAAGAGCCGGAACTGAGCCTTCGACCGCTGCCAGTTGTGGTCCGGGTGTCTGATCTTGTAGTATCGGTCGCCGTCCAGATAATCCGTCAGGAATCGCACGGTCTGCATGTAGGTCAGCATCTGCGCTCCGAAGGTCAGCGTCTCGCGTTCGACGTCCGTCAGGAACGAGGCCGCGCTTTCGAGATAACCCTTCGAGAAGGAGCGGAAAATTTCCATGTCGACGCCGACCCGATCCAGTTCGGGGTCGTCCTCGGCTCCGGTATTAGCGCCTGTGCGGATGAAGTCCCCGAAGTCCGAAAGCACGTAGCCCGGCATCGTCGTATCGAGGTCGATCACGCAGAGCGGACGGTCCCGCTCGTCGAAAAGCAGGTTGTTGACCTTCGTGTCGCAGTGCGTGACGCGCTTCGGAAGCCGGCCTTCGCGGTGGAGCCGTTCGGCGAGACACATCTCGTCGCTGCGGCCGAGCAGCTCGTCCGCCATCCAGCGCACTTTCCCGAGACGCCCCGCTTCGTCGCGGGCTACGGCATCGCGCAGGCCCCCGATCCGGAACTCGATGTTGTGGAAGTTCGGGATCGTCTCGCCCAGCGCTCCGTCCTCCATGTCCGACAGCATGGCCTGAAACTCGCCGAATGCCCGGCCGGTAAGCAGGGCCAGCGGGGCGCTGATCGTCTCGTGGGTGACCGAGCCGGCAATGAACAGCGTCATTCTCCAGTAATTTTCGCCGTCGAAATGGTAGAGCCTCCCGTCGCGAGCCGGTACGATGCGCAGCACGCGCCGGTCGAGGTCGTCCGCCCCGGCGGTGGCCAGCTTGCGGCGGATATGCGAAGTGACGCGCTCGATGTTGCGCTGCAACAGTTCGACGTCTTTAAAAACGTGATGGTTGATTCGCTGCAGGATGTAATCGGGCGTCTCGTCCGAGACCGTCATGACCCGATAGGTGTCGTTGATCCATCCGTTTCCTACGGCCCGCAGATCCGCTACGGTCCCCGCCGTATCGAAACGGCCGATGATTTCTCTGATTCTTTCCGTCTGCATTCGGTTTCTCTCGTGTTCGTTGGAGTCGCTCGGCGCGTCTCGCATTCTGTCGGTTTCTGTCCTGCCTGTCTATTTTACCGCGTGGGAGAAGCCTTTGACCTTGTCCCATGCGCCCCGGGTGAAATCGGGCACGAGGACCGGCATCCCGCCGTGTTCGGCCGATGCTTCGGTCAGCTCGACGAGCGACGACCACTCGGCCGCGTCGTATACGTCCATGTCGAGGGGCAGTCCGTTGCGCAGGCAGTAGATCAGCCTATAGTCCATGATGAAGTCCATTCCTCCGTGGCCGCCCACCTGCCGCGCCTTTTCGCCGATCTCCCGCGCGATAGGATGCTCGTAGACGGACAGCAAGCTGTCGCGTTGCCGTTCCGGCAGCGGAGCGTGCGCATTCGGATCGAGCGCGATCGTTTCGACGGGATATTTCTGCGCGAAGCCTTTCGTGCCGCTGATCGTGTGCAGTCGGTTGTACGGCCGGGGACTCGTCACGTCGTGCTGGATCAGGATCGTCTTGCCCCGGGCGGTGCGGATCAAGGTCGTATTCATGTCGCCGAGCCGGTAGTCGCGCTGCGCCCACTGAGAGTCGGGGCCGAACTTCTCGCGGGCGGCGAGCGTCAGGCCGCGCTGGGCCGTCGACAGCGAAACGAGGCGCTCCATGCGGTCGCCCCGGTGTATGCCGAGAATCTGGCAGACGGGGCCGAGTCCGTGCGTCGGATAGGGATTTCCCGTGTGCCGCGTGTTGTAGTCGAGTCTCCACATGCCCTGATAACCCGTGCGGTCGGCCGTATCCAGATTCAGCGAGCGCAGGTCGTGGATATAGGCTCCCTCGACGTGCATCACTTCGCCGAACAGCCCTCGGGAGGCCATGTTCAGCGTCGCCATCTCGAAAAAGTCGTAACAGCAGTTCTCGAGCATCATGCAGTGGCGGCGCGTGCGTTCGGCGGCGTCGACGAGCTGCCAGCACTCATCGATCGTCATGGCTGCCGGAACCTCGAGCGCGACATGCTTGCCGCGTTCCATCGCATAGACGGCGATCGGCGTGTGCAGTTCCCACGGCGTACAGTTGTATATCAGATCGACGTCGTCGCGCTCGCACACCTTTTTCCAGTCCTGCTCGCCGGTGTATGCGGCCGCCTCGGGCAATCCGGCTCCGGCCAGTATCCGTTGCGCCCGCTCGACGGTCCAAGGACGTATGTCGCACAGCGCGACGACCTGAACGCCCTCCAGATGCGTGAAGCGCTCGACGGCCATCGAGCCCCGCATGCCGAGCCCGACGAATGCCACGCGCACGGTCGGAATCGGATCGCAGCGCAACTGCAGCACGTCCGTCTGTCCTTTCTCGCGGCGGGGCTCGGCGAACACGAGCGTGCCGTTCTTGATCTTGGGAGCCTTGCCGTCGCTCCGGGCGGGCAGGGCGATGGCCCAGCACGTCAACAGGACGGCCAGCCAGCATTTGATTCGGTTTTCCATGAATGCGGAGAATTAGAATAAGCAAATATAGCAAAAGAACCCGATTTTGCCGTATCCGGTCCCGCCGCATGCCGCATTTTTGCCGGGAACAGGGCTCCGGGAAATGACGGCGGATTATGGCGCATGAAAAAGAGGAATGCCGGCAGGCGGGAATAAATGCCTATCTTTGTTGGTACGGAGCATGGCGCGAGCCTTGCGGGCCGGGAAAAGAAAAGACGAACCGATTAAACTCTGAGAAAATGAATTTTCTGACGGAAGAGAAACTGACGATCGTCGGCGCAGCCGGCATGATCGGATCGAACATGGTCCAGACGGCTATCATGATGGGCCTGACACCGAACATCTGCGCATACGATCCCTACGCTCCCGCGCTGGAAGGCGTGGCCGAGGAGATGTTCCACTGCGGATTCGAGGGCGTGAATCTGACCTATACGAGCGATATAGCCGAGGCGCTCGGGGGCGCCCGCTACGTCGTGTCGTCGGGCGGAGCGGCCCGTAAGGCCGGCATGACGCGCGAAGATCTGCTCAAGGGCAACGCCGCGATCGCCGCCCAATTCGGCAAGGACCTACGGACTTATTGCCCCGACGTAAGGCATGTGGTGGTTATCTTCAATCCGGCCGACATCACGGGGCTCATCACGCTGCTCTACTCGGGTCTCGAACCGAGTCAGGTGACGACGCTGGCCGGCCTCGACAGTACCCGTCTCCGCTCCGAGCTGGCGAAGCATTTCCGAATCTCGCCCGACCGGGTCGAGGGCTGCCGGACCTATGGAGGGCACGGCGAGCAGATGGCCGTGTTCGCTTCGACGGCTACCGTCGACGGCAAGCCGCTCGCGAAGCTGATCGGAACGCCCGAACTGACCGGCGGACAGTGGGACGACATCCGTCAGCGGGTGATTCAGGGAGGCAAGCGTATTATCGAACTGCGCGGCCGCTCGTCGTTCCAGAGCCCGGCCTACTTGTCGATCGAGATGATCCGGGCCGCTATGGGCGGCGAGCCGTTCCGCTGGCCGGCCGGAGTCTATGTCGACGACGACCGCTTCCGGCATATCGTCATGGCCATGGAGACCGTGATCGACCGTACGGGCGCTCATTACAGGGAGCCGGACGGCACGCCGGAGGAGATCGCGTCGCTCGAGGAGAGCTACCGCCATTTGGCCAAGCTGCGCGACGAGGTGATCGCCATGGGAGTGATTCCTCCGATTGCCGAATGGGCAGGGCTCAACCCGAATATGCGATAGGCACGGTTTCGCCTCCGTGAGTGGGGCGAGGGGGCGGTAGGAATTTGTCGTCCCTTGCTTTCGCCGTCTCCCCTTGTCTCGAGCATGGTTGCTGCTCGGAAAGGCGGCGGCCGGACCGAAGGCGGCCGGCTTGCGGGCGAGGATTCCGGGCCGGAGGGCGGCTCGGTCTCCGTCTTCGCTCTCGGGCGACCGGCGGTTACGCCGGGACTGACGACAAACCGGAATTCTCCGCTCCGTCGGCCGAGGCGGATAGGAAGTACGGCAGCGGAAAAATCCGCCGTGACCGGAGACGGAGTGTTTTATGCTCCAAAGGCTGTCCGGACAGTCTGATAATCGAAAAATCGCCCCTGCCGAGGCAATTGCCGGCAGGGGCGATTTCTGTTTCCGGGGACCGGTCGGACAGTCCCTTGTCGTTCATTGCATAATGGAATAGACCGGGACTTAACGGCCGGACTCTTGCTCTTTCCCTTTGCCGAACGCTTCGTCCACTTCCTTCTTTTTTTGCTCGTGGTCCTTTTTCGTGTATCCCTTAACTTCGTCGACGAGATGGTCGACCTCATCGCGGAAATTCTGCTCGCATGGAGTGCATGTGTTGTTCTTTTCCATAACCGTTTGCTTTTGATGTTTACGGAACACGACAGCAAAATGCGTACAATTCCGTTCCTCGAGCGGAATCTTTTTCGTTCGCGGCCTGTCCGGACGGATCGCTGCTCCTGCGCGAGCCGGCGTCGTTCCGTGATTTCTTGTCGTATGCTTTGTCCCGTGTCCGCATGGCGACACCCGCCTTATCGGAATGGCTTTCGCGAACGGGGCGTGTCACGAGGGCCGGTCCGGAGTTATGGATTCTGAGCATGACGGACGCGATAATCGGCCTTGACGGAGCGGTTCGCACGACTCGACGGTTTATGTCGGGGGGCGGGGCGAGGAAGCCGTCCTCCGTATTTATTGGAAAAATGGAGCGAAGAGAGCATCCGTATACGAAAAAGCTATGCATGCCTGCCGGCAGTCGGTCAGGCATGCGGCATAGGGCCTGATATCGGAAAAGGCGGACGATCCTTTCGGACCGTCCGCCTGAGTAGCGGGGGGAGGACTCGAACCTCCGACCTTTGGGTTATGAGCCCAACGAGCTGCCAACTGCTCCACCCCGCGGTATCGTGACGCAAAGGTAATCAAAAAATCGGCAATACAAAAATATTTTTCCGGAATGCCGGAGAGTTTCCGTTCCTCGACGGTGCGTTCGGATTGGGGACGATTTGATAAACAGGCGGATAGAATCCTTTCTGTGCGCAGGCACATTCCTGTTTTCGGCGATTGGGGCGACTGCTTGGAGAAAAGCCGTTCGATGAGAGATTCGGCCGTACTCCGCCCGATTTCTCCTCTCCTCCGTTGCTGTCGAGGAAAATCAAGACCGGAGGAATCCGAGCCGTTGCGTCTTACAGCGCCTTCGCCACGATTTCCGACAGATCGTAGACCGGGAGCGATCCGCCCCGGGCGATGGCTTTCTTGCAGAGCGGGCAGGCCGTCACGACGGCTTCGGCCCCGGTGGCGGCCAGCGATGCGGCGACGCTCTCGCCGATGCGGCGCTGGCCGTCGTCGTCGATGGCCAGATTGGCGACGCTCGAACCGCAGCAAAGCGCGTTTTCGCGCGTTTCCTCGGGTTCGGTCAGCCGGCCGATCCGGCCGATCACTCCGCGCGGCGCGTCGTAGACGCCGCAACCCCGGCCCAGTTCGCAGGGATCGTGGTAGGTATAGACCGTTCCGCCGGTTTGCGGCTTCAGTCGTCCGGCGGCGATCAGTCGTTCGATGTACTCCGAGTGGTGCAATACCTCGATGCCCGGCAGATCGTAGTCTTCCCTGAATACGCGCAGGCAGATCGGGCAGGAGGTGACGAGCGTCGTGATGCCGTGCTTGCGGAACAGTTCCCGGTTGCTTTCCATCATGACCCGTGCGGCGTCGATCTCGCCGGATAGCTTCAGCGGCCGGCCGCAACAGACGCCCCCGTCCTTGTCGGCCCACCAGACCGGCTCGCCGGCCGCCTCGAAGATACGCTCCATCGCGTGCAGAATCTTAGGCGTCAGCAGCGTCATGCAGCCGGCGAAATAGCCTACGCGGCCTTCGCCTTGCGAGCGGTCGACCCCCTGCGCGTAGCCGTAGCGGTTGTTTCCGACCGGAACCGCGCGCTGCTGTCGGCTGTTGAGCCGTAGCGTGTTCTGCTCGATGCCGACCGGACAGGCCCGCTCGCATCGTCCGCACATCAGACAGTTGTCGGCGACGGCGTCCGTCAGCTTTCCGTAGCGCCGGTCGCGCAGGAAATAGACCGCCTGCACTCCGTGAATGCCGGCCCGCTGAAGCTGACAGGGGTCGATACAGATTCCGCAGCGAGAGCAGGCGTCGGTCTGGAAACGGTCGTAGCTCGACGGCCGCTCGCCGCTCCGGAGTCCGGCATTGCGCAGGAAGATCAGCGGAATCTCGGTGAATATGTGCATGTAGCGCGAGAACGGCAGCGCGACGAAAAAGACGCCCAGCGCGATCGAGTAGAGCCACCAGCAGGGCAGCTCGCCCGCCCGCAGCAGGCTGTCGGGAAGCACGGCGGCCAGCAGCTCGCCGGTCGTATGGGTCAGAAAGCTGCCGCACCCGGTGCCCGGCGGGATCAGGTGATGCTCCTCGCCGAGCGCCCATACGATGCCGCCGAAACGCCACACGACGGCGCTCGTCATGCTTTCGGCCAGCAGGCGGGCCGGGAAGATCAGCCACAGCGCCGACAGCGCGATGCGGTCGCCGAGTACGTGCTTCGTCGTGCGTCGCATGCCCATCGCCCGCGAGCGGATACGCTTGAACCAGGCGAGGCCCACGCCGACGAGTATCAGCAGCAGCAGCGCGTCCTTGATCAGCGAAAAGTTGAAGTTATGTTCGAAAATCGGGTGAACGTAGTACGAGAAGAAAATGTCGACGTACAGCGGTACGTTCTCTCCCTTGAAATAGACGAGCGTCTCGGTCCATCCGACAACGATCAGCAGGAACCAGCCCAGCGCGAAGCTCGTGTGCATGTATCCCAGCAGCTTGTTGCGCCGCCAGATTTTGCGGTGCAGCAACGACTCGCTCGCGATCTCGCCCAGCGAGCGCAGCGTGGCGCGCGTCGGAAGCGACCGGAAAAACATGCGCCGTTGCGCGGGTTCGAGTTTCACGAACCACAGGATGTATTTGTACAGCAGGGCGACCAGCAGAAACAGGGCTCCCAGCCAGAATGGCAATACGAACAGTCTGAAATGTTCCATCGTTTCGATCTTCCTCGTCGGCGCTTGCGGACGCCGGCGTTGCGTTTGCCGGATTTTTCCCGGACGAATATTTTCTGTTTTACAACGGTCCTTCTTACGAATCTTCCGCCTGCGGAGAGCCTGTTCCGGCTGCGGTCGGCGGCACATCGGTCGCTGCGGTATCCGCGACAGGACGGCTTGTTCCGGTTCGGGGCCGTCCGTACGGTCGGAAAGACCGCTTCGGTCGCTCCTGCGACGCTTGTCTCATCGAGGCCTACTGTCCGGCCAGTTCCTTCTTCAGCGTCTGGACCAGTTGCCGGATATTGATGCCTCGGGGACATACCAGACGGCACTTGCCGCATAGCATGCACTTGTCCAGCTCGGCGCGAACGCCCTGGTATTCGCCTCGGCGGACGAGCGTCTGAAGCTTGCGCACGTTGAACTTCACGAGCGTTCCGGCCGTACAGGTCGCCGTACAGTTGCCGCATGCGATGCACGTCTGCAGCTCGGGATGTTCCCTCAGCAGGCGCTTCGAGTATCCCATGTCGTTTTTGTCGAGATCGACGGCTCGCGGCCGGCTGATCGTAAACCCCCATTCCATCGCGTCACTCTTTGATCGCCCGGGCCGCTTCGCGAGCCGCCACCACGGCTTCGTTGATCGATTCGCCGATATTCTTCGGAGCGGTGACGGTACCGGCGTAGAAAATCCGCTCGGACCCGGAGCGGACGTTGCCCGCGAACTGGTCCAGCGGCTTGACGAAACCGCTCGGATAGAGCGCGACGCCGCAACAGCGGCTCAGGCTCATGTTGCTCGCGCCCGCTTTCATGCCGACGATCAGCACGAGCATATCGACGGTCATGCGCAGCGGGAGCCCGATCAGCGTGTCTTCGGCCTTGATCTGCACGCGGCCGTCGATCGTTTGGCTCGCCTCCGATATGCGGCCCCGGACGAAATGGATGTTGTACTGCTGTTGCGCCTGACGGTAGAGCTCCTCGTAACCGGGGCCGAACATACGCATATCCATGTAAAAGCTATATACTTCGGCGTCGGGTATCTCCTGCTTCACCTCGATCGCCTGCTTGACGCCCGTGATGCAGCACACGCGCGAGCAATGGCGCTGGTTGACCTTCTCGTCGCGCGATCCCACGCAGTGCAGGAAGGCGACCGTCGAGGGCCGTCGCCCGTCCCGGGTCCGGATGCCCGTTCCTTCGCGGAACATCCGTTCCAGATCGACCGTCGTATAGACGTTGTCGTACAGGCCGTAACCGTATTCCTCTTTCATCTCGGCGGGAAACAGGTCGAAGCCCGACGCGACGATCACCGCGTCGGCGTCGAGCCGCGTCCGGTCGTCGAGCACGACGCCCCGGCCCTCGTCCTCGATCGACAGCACGCTCCGCGAAGTGAGCACTTCGGCTCCGCAAGCGCTCACGCGCTCTCGCATCGGCTCGAGCACCTCGCGGGCAGGGGTCATGGTCGGGAATAGCCGGTCCCAGCGGTTCAGCTTGCCTCCGAGCCGCTCCTCCTTCTCGACGATCACCGAGGCGATGCCCATTTCGGAGAGCGTCACGGCCGCCTGCATGCCGGCGATGCCTCCTCCGATGATAACCACTCTCTTGTTTTCCATAGGGTTACAGTATAGGTTTCGAATAGCAGCCGATCGCCGAGTCGGCCGGTTTGCCGATGTATTTTCCGTTCTTGCCGAGATACTTGGCCGCCGGGTCGTACTCGATCCCCATCTTGTCGAGCAGCGGCTCGACGGCGACCTGATGCATCTGCATGCCGAGCTGCCACGGATCGTATCCGAGCACCAGCCCTGCCAGCTCCTCGTAGGTGAGCACCGGAATGCCCCGGCCCTGCTGGCCGTAGAACGTGCCTTCCATTTCGGAGATCGTGTATTGCCAGCGGTCGAGGAACATCGCGCAGCCCGGACAGTTCGCTACGATGAAGTCGGGCTTGTACGGAGCCATTGATTCGAATTTCTTTTTCGAGTTGGCTACCGAGTATCCCCGATTGGCCATGACCAGGTAGTTGCGGAAGCCGAAGCCGCAGCAATGCCGCCGCTCCGGATAGTCGACCACTTCGCCGCCCCACGACTCGATCATGCCGGCCAGCACGTAGGGGAACTCCGATCCGCCGACGCCGGCTTTCGGAAAAATCTTCGCGTAGTGACAGCCGATGTGCTCGACTCCGCGCAGCGGCCGGCCCGTCTCGGCGTCGATCAGCCGGTATTTCGCCTGAGAGGCGATCTGTTCGCGGTGGTGGAAGATCACGTCGGAGGTGTGCGCCAGATTCTTCGGCTTGCGGAACTCGCGGCCGGTCGCCTTGTAAAGGTATTCGCGGGCTTTCTCTTCCTGCTCGGGAAAGTCGTGCCACAGCTCGAGCGCCTCGCAGTAGATGCCGAACGAGGTGATGCACGACGAGGTGAAGTTTTCGTATCCGGCTTCGGTCATCAGCGAGAATTGGCGCGCCACGACCGTCATGATCGTTTCGAGCGGCACGATGTCGGAATGATAGCCGATCCCGGTGCACGAGGTGTGCTTCGGGTCTTCGTATACGTCGCGCCCGAGGTCGTTGCGCAGGATGTTCAGGAACGCCGCCTCGGATCCGGGGAAGAAGTTCTGCCGGATGCAACTGCGAGCGTAGAAATAGTTGTCGTCGGCGATATCCTTCTGATATTCTTTCCAAGCTTTTTTCATCGAATCGGTCTTTGTCTTTGTTTCATTCCGGACCGTTGCCTTACGGTCCGAGGGGGAGGCTTTGTCCGCTCGCGCAGGCTTTCTATTTTCCGCCGTGCTCTCCGCTGTTGGCGGTGAATACGGATCGGAAATAGGCGTCGTCGGCTCCCTCGAAGCCCATCTCGCGCGCTTTCTCGTCGGAGCGCCGCTCGATATTCTCGAAGAAAGCCGAGCCGCCGGTTTCGCGGAATATGCTGTGCAGCTCCTCCATGCTTTGCTCGTCGATCTTGCGGCAGGCCCCGGGGCCGGTTTGGCCGTAATTGTCGCCGAAACGCTCGAAGACGTCCTTCGCGTGGTCGTATACCCACTTCCATACGGGCCCTTGCTCGGGGTGCAGGTCCGGATCGACGAACTCGGGCCTCACGCAATAGCCCGAACTCAGGATGTTCTGCCCGATCGTCCGCTTCAGCGCGAACTGCTGCCGTCCCTTCTCCGAGTCGGTGAAGAAGCCGAGCCGCTGCGACAGCGAGCGGAGCGACTGGATCACGTAAGCCGGCGTATTGCCGCGCGGACAGCGGGGGCGGCACGACATGCACTCGCCGCAGTACCAGATCGTGTCGCTGCGGAGCAGTTTCTCGATCGCATCGTCGTCGCGCGTCTGGACCGTATTGACGATCTGGCGCGGATCGTAGCAGTAGAACTCCGCCGCAGGACAGACGCCCGTGCAGATGCCGCAGTTCATGCAGGCCGTCAGACCCTCCTGCATGCGAACGTCTTCCATCAGCATATCGAAATATTTCCCCATCTTCGGCCTCGGTAATTCATACGGTTTAAAGCGTAACAAATTTACAGCCAATCGATAGGACAAAGCTGAGTGCATAGACCTATTTTGGGTAGGTATAAATACGTATTTTCCTGCGTGCGGCATAGCGGATGGGCGTTGCCGGTTTTTATCGTGTGTTGATTTGTAGCGACTTGCCGTTTTTTGACATATGGTCTTGTCTTCGTGCGGTACGGCATGGGCCGAGGGGGTTCCGGCCGGTACGGACAGGCGAGCCGGATAATGTCGGCGGCAGATCGTCGCTCCATGGAAAGAATTATGCGGAATGTTTTTACGCGGAACGGCAAAGGAAAATGGACCGGAAAATCGGTCTCCCGTTCCTACGGAAAAAGGGCGGGATCTCGCGGCAACGTTTCGGCGGTATGTTTTTCGTCAGAGAATGCGGCGGCTGAACGCATCGTCGCGCAGGGTCGTCGTACGGAAGTCGATGCCGCCGAGCAGGACGGCTCCCGGCCGTTTGCCCGGAACGAAGCTCCCTGCCCACGAGTCGATGCCGAGGGCCTCGGCTCCTCCCAGCGTTGCCCAGCGCAGGGCCTCGTCGAGCGGTACGCTGCGGAGCATCTTCAGCTCCTCGACGATCGACAGCGTTTCGTTCGACGACAGACTGTCGGTTCCCAGAGCGATTCGGACCCCTGCGCGCCGCAGGGTCTCGACCGGAGGCCGGGCTCCCTCGATATAGTCGTTCGACCGGGGGCACAGCACCCAGCTCAGCCGGTCGCCGAACCGCTCGGCGAGCGACTCGATCTCTTGCTGCGAGGCGAACGTGCCGTGCACCAGCAGCAGCGGCCTGTCCGGCGGCACCGAGTCGAGAATCCGCCTTGCGGGCGAGCCGTATCCGGCGAAATCGATCGTTACGCGCTCGCGGAGGTTGCGCTCGTGCAGAGGTCCCCGGGCCCGATACAACTCCGCTTCGGAGCGGCTTTCCATAAAATGGACCGACAACCTGTGGCTTTCGGCGGCGACGGCCCGGAACGGAGCGTCCTGAAGCGAGTAGGTGGAATGGGGCGTCAGGCTGCCTTCGAGTCCGGAGCCGGTGCACTCGCGGAGCACGGTTCGCATCGGTGTGAAATCCTGCGCTCGCAGTCCGAAGCACTCGACGAAGTTATGGTAGTGGACGGGGCTTTTCCGCTTCAGCGGAAAAGTCGAGGTGCCGTTGCAGATGTCGCCGACGGCCGTCACGCCGTCGCGGAACATCCGGCAGTCCCAGTAGGCGGCCGCGGCCGCCCGTTCCTCGGGAGAGGTCTTCCCCCGCTCCGACGCGATCGCGTCGGCGAACGCGGCCAGTCCGCCGCCCCGCGCGATCCGGCCTTTCAGATAGCTCAGTTCCAAATGGCAGTGCGCGTTGACGAAGCCCGGAACCAGGGCTCCGTTATAGAACTCCACGTTCTGCTGCGCATCGATCCGGTCCGTCCGCTCGATGCGCAGCAGGCGTCCCTCAGCGTCGAACGAGAGTATCCCGTCCTGCAGCCAGCCCTGAGGAGTCAGGATCAAGTGCGCCGATAGTTTCCTCGCCGTTTCCATGATCGTAGAGCGTTTCGTTTTGCAGCAGAAGCCCGAACGTCCGGGCATCGAATCCGAGCGCCTCGAGCCGGACCGAGTCGTAGCTTTCTTTGCGGGGCGGATAGTAGACGACTTGCAGCGAGTCGATCCGCAACGAGACGGTTTTTCGTTCTTTGTCCTTGCCACTGAGCTTGGCCAGAATGATGTGGAGTTCCGTGATCTTCGGGTCGTCCAGGCTGATCTCGACCGTTTCGCGCTTGCGGGTTCCCTTGGGATAGCGGCGATAGTGGAAATTGCTCCGCCGACCTGCCGAATCGACCGTGTGCTGGGCGTATTGTACGGAACCGTTCCGGTCCGACGAGTCGAGCAACGCGGAGAACTCCACCCGGTAGCGTCCCGGACGGACGGGCAGAGCGATGTCGGGATGCTCCAGATCGCCGGTCCGTACGACGCGGCGCGAAGAGTCTTCGTAGACCGTCTGCCGGTATCGCTCGTCGATTCGCCGGTCGATCGTGTCGAGCAGCGCGACTCTTTTCTGCAGCAGAGAGTCTTCGCGCGCGAGGGATGCGGTCACCTCGTCGATGATGTCGGTGAAGCGGACGCTCTTGCGCTTAGAGAGGTTTCTGACCGTGTAGTTGAAATCTTCCGGCTCGTAGCCGTATTTCTCGAAAATCGGGGTATAGATGTCGACGCTGTCGGTCATCGGAATGCCGCTGAGCAGCGACTCGCGGAAGGCGTTCGACAGGAAAATGTCGCGCGTAATGGCCACGAGTTCGTCGTCCGGAATGTTGCGCGAGCGGTTGCACGCGCACGACGCGAGCGCCAGAATCAGAATCAGCAGACGTCTTGTCATACGTTCTCCTCCATTTTAATTTCTCGCCGGGGAATCATCGTGCGGACCGTCAGCGACGAGATCAGATAGCTCATCACGACGAACGTGAGCGTGATCCAAACCAGATCGGCGGCGTGCACTTCGACCGGATAGGCATCCAGCAGGAAAGTCTGCCCGGAAAGCTTCAGCCATCCGAAATGCTGCTGCCCGAGCGCCAATGCCAGTCCGAGCACCAGTCCTCCTGCCGCACCGAGCAGATAGACCATCATGCCTTCCGAGACGAAGATCTTTCTCAGCAGCGGTACGTCGGCGCCGAGTGTCATCAGCGTGCGCATGTCCTTGCGCTTGTCTATGATCAGCATGGCGAGCGAGCCGATCAGCGAGAACGAGGCGACGAGGAGCACCAGCAGGATGATGAAATAAATGCCCCATTTCTCGTAGGTCATGATCCGGTAGAACGACTCTTTCTGCTCGTAGCGCGTCAGCACGCGGAAATCGTCGCCCAGACGCTCCGCGACGGCTTCCTTCACCCGGGCGGCGGAGGCTCCTTCCGCGAGGCGGACGGCCGCTGCCGAGGCCCGGCCGGAATAGTCGAACAGCCGTTGCGCGAAATCGAGCGGGACGAACACGTACTCTCCGTCGATCTCGGCCTCGAGCGCGAACACGCCCGAAGGAAAAACCGGTTGCTGCCGGTAAAAGCTGTACGGCAGCAGCGGCGACACTCGTCCCCGGCGCGGTACGTAAACGGTGATCGGACTGCTGAGCCCGGTGCGCACGCCGAGCGCCGAGGCGACGCCCTGCCCGACGAACGCCTCGGGCATGTCGCCGAAGCGGAGCCTGTACTGTCCCTCGACCGTCATGCTGTCGACCGGTACGACTTCGGCGTAGAGCGAGTCGACGCCGCGGATCATGCCGAAAAACTGATGCCCCCGGTATTCCAGCAGCGCGTTCCCGTCCAGCGAATAGGATACCTCGCGCACTCCGTCGATGCGGAGCAGCTCGTCGCGCGGCACCGAATCGGTCGCGAAGACCTGACCTCGCGCGGGCATGATCGCCAGATCGGGGTCGAAACTGCGGTACATCGTTTTGATCAATCCCTCGAAGCCGTTGAACACCGAGAGCAGGACCACCATAGCTATTACCGGAACGGCGACCGAGAAGGCGCTGACTCCGGAAATGATGTTGATGACCGAGTGCGATTTCCTCGAGAAAAGATACCGACGGGCGAAAAACAGCGGAAGACGGGGCATATCGTCGGGGAAGTTATTCTTTCAGCAGCTTGTCGATCGTGCTGATATATTCGAGCGAGTCGTCGACACGGAAGACCAGTTCGGGCACATGCCTCAGCTGATGCTTGACTCTCGTGCCGAGCGCCTTGCGCACGAGCCAGTTGTTCTTTTCGAGCGACTCCATGACGGCCGCATGCTTCTCGAACGGGAAGACGCTCAGGTACACCTTGGCCAGTTCCAGATCGGGACTCATCCGCACGAGCGTTACCGATACCATGGCTCCGCACAGCAGCGAGGCCGCTTCCTTGGAGAATATGTCGCCGATATCCCGCTGAATTTGGCGCGCGACTTTCTGCTGCCGCGTCGATTCTGTTTCATTGCTCATTTCAGGTCTGTTTTTATCGTGATTTTTCTGCTCCGGAATCGGCCGCTCCGACCGGAGGAAGGGGCGCGAGAGAAACGCTGTCGGCCGGGACGGAAACTGCCGCTGGAAGCGTATCCGTCGCCTGCGGGTCCGTTTCCCGCTCGAGCCTTTTTCGAGCCCGCCGCTCGGCGGCCTCCTGCATACGCCGGGCGACGCCCTTGCTCGGCGCCGAGCGTATGCCTCCCTTGCCCAGACGGTAGTATACCGCCAGCGACAGGTTGATATTGTCCAAGGGCGAGTGGTTCGGATTGCCGGTATATTTGGTTCCGTTGCGCAGCACGTCCGAGTAACCGAGGTAATAGCGGGCTTCGAATGCCGCTTCGAACCGCCCGAACAGCACGCTGAATCCTCCCCCTCCGCACAGGCCGTATCCCCACCGGGGGTCCCGCGTCAGCATCATCGGATAGTCGCCCTGTTCGAAAATGCCGTTTTTCTTCGATTGCCAGTAATATTTGGAGCCGGTGGCATAGGAGAGATAGACGCCCAGATTCAGATACACCCTCGCGTGGCGCTGAAAGACGTAGATGTGCGGCTGCCACATGAACGGCAGCTCGAACGTGTTGATCGTCCGATGGTAGCTCGTATCGCCGCCGCGCACCTCGTCGTACATGAATCCCCGTTGCATGTACTCGAGATCGACCTGTATGGCGCCCACGTACTTCTGCTCGGTGTAGAACTTGTAGGAGAGCCCGCCCGAGTAGAGCCCCCAATGGATGCCCGTCTCACGCACCGGCTGGAAGCGCACCGAGCCGCCTCCCCAGCCGCCCCGCACGCCGATATAGTGCTGCGCCTGCAACCTGCCGCTCCACAGAGCGGCGGCAAACGCCAGTATGATCCCTAATGCCCGCATATTCGCCTAACGTTCAGTCGCGTCGTTTTGTTGCCCGTCTCATCGGCGGATCATTCCTCCCGTGCCTCCGAGACCTCCGGTATTGCCGTAGCCGTTGTAGTTGTTGCTGTTATTTCTGTTGCCGCCTGCGGCGGAGGAGTGGCGGCCGTTCTTCTCCTGCTCCGCCCGTTTCTTGGCTATCTCGCGCAGCCGCGCCTGTTCGTCGCGGCGTATCTTTTCCTGCATCCGTTCCATCGTGATCGGGCCGAACAGCTCGTTCATGTCGACGTCGTACTCGAGATCCCAGTTTTCCTTGGTCACGATCTCTTCGGTGCCGGACTTGTCGACGAAGTACTCGACCCGCTCGGGCTGCCGCCTTTCGAATACGGAACCCGTATCCCATTTCCCGTTTCCGTTCAGGTCCTCGATGAACCGGAGCTTGATCGTTCCGACGTCCACGTAGCGGATCGTGTGGGTCCCGCTGCGGACGTGGGGAATCTCCTTCTGCACCCGGCCGTCGCGCAGCACCTCGATGACGTATTCGCTCTGCGGCGTTTTGCCCTTCACGTTGAGGATCAGCGTGCCGTACTTTTCGGGCGACTCGATCGTGAACTCCGAACGCAGCGTGTCGTTGCTCTCGCGGTTCGTGTTGGCGAACGTTCCGGCCGGAATCGTCAGACGGTATTTCTCTCCCGCCACCCAAGGCGCGCTGAGCGTCCACGAGCGCAGTTTGGCGGTGTCCTGCACGAAGGAGACTTTCACCGGCTCGGAGCTTTCTCCCTCGCCCAGACGCTGCAGGTCGATGGCTGTGCTGTCGACCCGGGTCAACGGATAGTCGAAGTCGAAGACGATGTTCTTCTCCGGGTTCAGCGTCGTGCCGCCGGCTACCTTCACCTTGAACGGGTTGGGTTCGAGCGCGTCATCTTTCTTCTCTTTCTCTTTTTCTTTTTCTTTTTTGGCAGGCCTCCGCCATGCGATCGCCAGATCCTGTCCTGCGGATTGCAGCACTCCGGTGCTGTCGTGCTTGCGGTAGACGAGCCGTCCCTTCAGCGTATCGGGCATTTCCTCCTCGATCGCATCGAACCACAGCGTCATCGTATCGCGCCGGGGAGTCACGTACTCGGTGAGTATCTTCGACGGATCGAACCCTTCGAAAACCAGCGTGTCGATCTGCGGGAACGGGGCGGAGAACATGAGCGTCACCCGGTTGCTTTGCGGCCGGCTGGCTCCGGTGTATGTCTGGCGCTTGGACGGGATTTCCTTGAACAGGCGCATCATCAGTTGCGGGTCGGCCTGCATGTAGCGCCGCGAGGTGTCGTACCATATGTCGAACGCGGGCTCGCGCAGCGGATTGAACACCGTGTCGAGGAAAGCCACGCGGTCGACGCCCGGCTCGTAGCGCATGTTATTGTTGTTGTCTTCGAGCGCGTAGATGCGGTAGTCCGTCGGCTTCAGGTTCTCGGCGATGAAAATGCCGTTGGGATAGGATCGGGCCACGCTCAACGGTTTGCTGTTGACTATCGTCGAGTCGTAGGCGGGAATCGAGTCGGCCTTCGCGTCGAAAAACAGCAGGAAGACTTTCCCGAGCGTGTCGCCCTTCTGGGCGTCGACCGTATAGCCCGACATCAGCAGCGAGTCGATCTCGCCGCCGGTCGAGAAGACGTAGCGCAGTCCGACGTAGGGGTTGCCCTCGTTGTTGTCGACGACGCTGCTGCCGAAATCGAGCGCGTAGGTGCGGTTCGAGTCGAGGTCCTCCTTCAGATCGATCTGGACGCTCCGCCCGCGAATCGAGAGCACGGGCTTCTGTTCCATGAAAGGCGAGGTGAAAAACTCCTTTTGCTGATCCTCCAGCTGGACGTATTCGTCGAACTCGATCAGAATCCGCTTGTCCTTGAAATGAGTCGTTCCGAATGCCGGCGTCATGGTCACTACTTTCGGCGGCAGCGAGTCGCGCGGGCCTCCCTGCGGCGCCGCCTGCCGCGCGCAACGGCACAGCGTGGCCAGCAGCACGACGGCCAGTATGCCGCATCGGGCGAGCGTCTTATGGATTCTGATTTCGTTCGAGCTCATTTCTTCAAGCCAATTGCCTGCAAAGGTAGCGATTTTTCGATAGTTTTCACGGAGCCTCCCGGGCATGCGGTCCGGACGCTTCCGCCCGCGTTTGTTGCCGCCGTTTCTTCGGAACGTGCCGTCTTCTCTGTTCCGGTCCGGGCCGCATGTCCGGCCGAGAGCTCTCTGCGAAGCTGCCGGACCGTTCGTCCCAGCACGGGATGTACGAGATCGGGCAATATCTCCTCCAGCGGGGCGAGCACGAAATCGCGCCGCTCGAGAAGCGGGTGCGGAATCGTGAGCCGCTCGCTGCGGATGACCCGGTCTTCGTAGAACAGCATGTCGATGTCCATCGTCCGCGAGCGGTAGCCCGTATCCGGCGTTCGCACCCGTCCCAGCATCCTCTCGATACGCTGGCATTCGTCGAGTACCCGCTCGGGCGACAATGGGGTTTCGATCGCGAGCACCTGGTTCAGGAATCGTTCGTCGGCTTCGAATCCCCATGGTTCCGACTCTCTGAGCGACGAGCGGAGAACGATCCGCCCCACCGTTTCGGCGAGCAGCCGTTCCGCTTCGGCGAGATTCTCGGCGACCGGACCGAGGTTCGCGCCCGTTATCAGCACCACGCGCGCCATTACAGTCGGTTTATCAGTTTGCTCACCGTGAGCGCGAAGTGAGGGAAAACGATTCTCGGGTTGCCGTTCTGGGCGATCTGCCGCATCGTCCGCTCCATTTCGGCCACCAGCGGCTCGATGTTGCGGTTGTTCACGTAAGGCGCAAATTTCTTGCAAAACTGTTCTTCGCGGCCGAACAGATAGCAAATGGGCTCCATGCCGGCCGTCAGCATGTAGCTGTCGCGCAGCAGGCGGACCGAGTTCTCGATCAGTCGCTTCTGTTCCTCACGGCCCATCGAGGCGACCGTCTCGGCCCATTCGAGCAGTTCCAAATGCCGGTCCTCGTAGCTCAGCCGCATCAGTTTCACGAACAGGTCGAACAGTTCGTCGTTTTCGCTCGCGTGCCGCAGGTAGCGCAGCGCTTCGAGCAAGTCGCCCCGCGACAGCCGGGCCGCGCGAAAAGCGTCGGCCTCGGGCATTCCCTTGCGAGCCGTCAGATAGCGCGTCAGGCTGGTTTCGTCGATCGACGGAACCGTTACGCACTGCGTGCGCGAGACGATCGTCGGCAGCAGTTGTTCGGGCGAAGCGCTCAACAGCAGGAACAGCGTCTTGTCCCACGGCTCCTCGAGTATTTTGAGCAGCTTGTTGGCCGCTTGCGTGTTCATTCGCTCGGCCAGCCAGACGACGACGATCTTGTATTCCGACTCGAACGATTTGAACGACAGTTTGCGGATGATCTCGTCGGCTTCCTGCGTACTGATATTGCCCTGCTTGTTGTCGATCTCGATGGCCGAGTACCACGACTGCTCGTCGAAATAGCCGCCCGTATCGGTCACGATTTTCCTCCATTGCGGCAGGAAACGGTCGCTCAGCGGCTTTTCGCCCGAGCGTCCCTTGGGCGTGTTGACCGGAAAAACGAAGTGCAGGTCGGGATGCGCCAGTTGCGCGATCTGCCGGCACGACGGGCACTCGCCGCACGAGTCGCCTTCCCGACGGTTCGTGCAATGTATGTACTGAGCGTAAGCGATCGCCAGCGGCAGCGGTCCGTATCCTTCCTGCCCGGAAAAGAGCTGCGCGTGGCTGACCCGTCCGGTGTCGATGCCCCGGACAAGCCGCTCGATGGTCGGCCTTTGGCCTATGATGTCTTTGAATTGCAAAGCGATCTTTTAAGAGAATCTACAAATATACGGATTTATACGATCTCTTGAAATGAGGTGATTTCACAAAAGAAATAACTGTAAAATAAAATCGCACGGCGTTCCGTGTGAAATTATGAAAATATGTAATACATTGGCAAAAAATTAAGTATGTCTGTCCTGGTGTTTTTGTTGTCTGTGGTGGTAAAATTGGAGAACGACGAATAAAATCTTATTTTTTATTTTGCAGGTCTTTTTACTGATATCTTGTGAAAAACCAATTTCCGTCCCAGTGCCTGTAATAACATCGGGCGATCCATCGGTTAAAGCGGAGCCAGCCGGTCAGCATTATCTGGACGTTCTTGATACGTTGTACTATACTCCCGGAACAACTCGGGCCAGGTTGGATATTTCAACGGACTTGTATTGGGATGTCACCGATATGAACTATGGATTGGATTGGGAAAATCTGAGCGTAAGTATTCAGAACATTACCGGGTACGGTGATAAGACGATCGAACTGATCTTGCACGGGAACCCGGATTCCCGAAACCGATTGGATTCTCTTTTGATATCAGGCTACGAGACCGTAGACGGAGCCGACGCCGTCGTTTCGAAGAAAATCCTCGTCGTTCGGACGAAACAGGCCTTGGCCCCACCGGCTGACGGGTTGTCATGGGAGCATAAGGAGTTTAATTGTTTGGGATACGGTTACGATGTCACTCAGGAATACATGTCTCCGGAATTCGAATTGAATCAGATTGTGGACGTCTCCGAGATAAATCGTCGCTATCCTGACAGAATTCATGTCAATAATTCTCCTTTTGCGGAAAACAAAATGATTGTCGGCGAGACCGGTGCCGATTATTGCAAAAAGATTACCTCGTCCGTTCGCCTTGGAGGATTGGCTCTATTCGGTGGAACGCTGAACAATAAGTTCGGTTCCGATTATTCCTATTCGGCCAAATACGGATTCGGAAGCTATGACATGAATATATGTCTGAGTCGGGTCGAGATCAATTTTCCACCCGATTCACTGAAAAGATATTTGTCCGATGCTTTCAGAGCCGATGTCAACAACGCCGATCCGGAATATATCATACAAAAGTACGGTACCCATGTTCTTACGAATATTTATCTGGGAGGGAGGCTGCAAATCATGTATCGCTCTTTTGCCAGCTCTTTTAAGAGAACAACCATCATTGAGGCCGGTATGGGATTCAGTATTCAGAAAATCTTCAGTCAAAATATCGGATCGACCACGGAAGAGACCCTTGCAAGTCAAAATAAAGAACAAGTCATTGCATATAAGACGATCGGGGGCGATGTAACACGATCTTTGTTCGGCAAAATCGATTTGGGATCGTCAGATCCGGTGACAGTGGACATAAGTAATTGGCAAGCGAGCTGTAATTTAGATAATGCGGTATTGACCGATGTTTACCCGGGTTCGTTGGTGCCTATCTATGAGGTTGTTGAAAATCCCAAACGCCGGGCTGATTTGAAAATAGCTGTTGAGCGATACTTGAACGATCACGCTTTCCGAAGCCTCGGATACAAAACACCTGTCTACAGATATCATTCGGGCGACAATAGGCATTTTCTCACTCCGGACGAAACGGAGATTGTAAACGGCACTTACGATTATTGGCTGGAGAGTCCCCCCGTCCGATTTTATATCTATTCTTCGACAGCTCAACCGTCCGGGACGGTTCCCTTGTACCGGTATTTATCCACCGAGACCTATACTCCGCGATATTTCTATACGGTGGATAAGGACGAATTATCGTATGGACAGTACGGTTTTTATATGGATAAGATGATCGGATACGTTTTCAGTCCCGATAACGTTCCATCCGATCCCAAGGCAGTTCCTCTTTACAAATGCGCTACATGGAGCGGAGATGTTGCCAGACGCTACTTCTATACGACCGATAGCGACGAAATCGCTTCGGCTCGCCGGAACGGATTTTATGAGGAAGGGATTGCCTGCTACGTTTTTCCGAGAGGCGAATAGTCTGTCACCCTCGTCCGGTCGATCCCATGCCGCCCTCGCCTCGGGCCGTTTCGCCGAGCGTCTCGACGCTTTCCCATTCGGCGCGCTCGAAGCGGGCGACGACCAGTTGGGCGATCCGTTCGCCGGGCTTGATCTCGAACGGTTCGTCGGACAGATTGACCAGAATCGCCTTGATCTCGCCCCGGTAGTCGGGATCGATCGTGCCCGGAGAGTTCACGAGCGAGATGCCGTGTCGGGCGGCCAGACCGCTGCGCGGGCGTACCTGAATCTCGTATCCGTCCGGAATCTCGACGTAAAGTCCGGTCGGTACCAGCGTCCGTTCCAGCGGGCCCAGCACGATGCTTTCGCGGATGTCGGCCCGCACGTCCATGCCGGCGGCTCCGGCGGTTTCATACTGCGGCAAGGCGTATGCCGAGCGATTGATGACTTTGATTTTCATGGCTTTTTTCATTTGCGGAAAACGCGAAAGCGCATCCTCGGGCGAAGTCGGCGTTCGGTGCCGCCGCCCCGGTCCGGGCGAGAAAGTTCGGTCGGACGCGGCGCATGAGCGTGGCGCGACCCGCGCGGTTCGGTTTTCTTCGGGTTCTCCTTGTTATCTTATCGAACGGTTCGGTTTATGTTTGTCACAAGTATCGCGTTCCGTTTTTCGGACAGTGCGGTTTGCGGTCTAACGCTTGACGATCGAGCGAAGCAACCCTTTTAGGTCGATCCGCTCGCGGTGTACGGCAAGCCACCCGAAGGCTGCGAGCAACAGCAGGTTGGCGGCGTAGTGCGCCGCAGGGCTCAGACGGACCGTCAGCAGCGACAGGGCGTAGATCGCGCCGCCCGCCAGAAAGTACGATCCGATCCGGGGCAGGTCGTAGGGCGTCGGGCAGTGCTTCCGGTTCAGATAGTAGCTGACGGCGACCATGGCCGTCTCGCAGCCCAGACGGGCCAGAGCGGCGCCCGGATAGCCGAGCGCCGGGGTCAGCGCCAGATTCAGTCCGACCGTGAACACGAGTCCCGTGCCGGTGATCCAGATCGCATATTGCGTCTGTCCGCTCTGTTTGTACCAGAACGACAGGTTCAGCCAGATGCCGGAGAACATGTTCGCGAGCAGAATGATCGGCAGCACGCGGATGCCTTGCCGGAAATCGCGGCCCATCAGCAATCCGAACAAATCCACGAACAGCATGATCGTCAGGAAGATGCCGACGGACACGATGATGAAGTACTTGAGCGCCTCGGCATTGCTCCGGCGGAAGTCTTCCTGCCGGAAGGCCGACAGGAAGTACGGCTCGGCCGCGTAGCGGTACATCTGCGTGAACAGCATCAGCACGACGCCCAGCTTCGCGACGGCTCCGTAGATACCGAGCGCATCCATCGAGCTCTCGGGCGGCAGCAGATACTTGATCATCTGCCGGTCGATGAACTCGTTGGCCGTTCCGGCGATCCCGCTGATAAGCAGGGGCAGCGAATAGAGCATGACCGCGCGCAACAGCTTGGGCCGTATGCGCGGCCGTGCGCCGCGACAGCTGGGATACAGGCCGATCCATACGACCGCGCTGCCCAATAGGTTGGCCACCAGTACGTAACCTGCGCCGAATGCCGGGTCGTACATACCTGCGTCCGCTCCTCGGCTTGCCAGAGCGGGGAGCGCCGAATAGAAAAAGACGGTAAGCGCCAGATTGACGGCGACCGACAGCAGTCTCAGCGCGACGAAACGTTTCGCGCGTCCTTGCTGCCGCAGTCGGGCGAACGGGATGGCCGTCGCGGCGTCGAGCGCGATGATGGCCGCCGTCAGCCGGATGTACGACGGATGCTCTGCATAGTCCATGATCCGGGCCAGCGCAGGGGTAAAAAGCAGGGCTGCGGCGAAAAACAGCAGCGCGAACAGCGAGACGGCGCCCCATGTCGTCTCGAACACTTCCTTGCGTTCCCGCTCGGTGGCGGCTTTTCCGGCGAAGCGGAAGTAGCCCGTCTCGAGTCCCATGGTCAGCACGACCAGCGCGAACGGGATCAGCGCGTAGAGGTCGGTCACCACGCCGTACTCCCCGGTCGTCATCAGGCGGGTCAGGTAGGGAAAGAGCAGGTAGTTCAGAAACCGGGGCACGATCGTTCCGACGCCGTAGATCGCGGTCTGCCCGGCCAGTTGCTTCAGCATACTCGGGTCGTTTGAAGGCAAAAATAGGCAAATAATCCGCTCCGCCGACTCCCCGGGTCAAAAAAGCGCTGTGCGGACATAGAAAGGCGGACTTGGGCTCTCGGGGCCATTTCTTGGTTCTTGGCCGGAAGCCGCAGACCGGCCACGCGTATCGGGCTTAGCGAATGCGCTTCGGAGAAATAGAGTGCGCCGGCCGAAGCGAAGATTCGGCCGACGAGCCGGAGGCGACGACCCGAACGATCCGATCGGGCGCTGCGACCCGCGAACGGAATTTTCCGGCGGAACCGGGACACGACCGAATACCCGCTTCCGTCCGTCCGTTTCCCGGCGCGGGGCGGATATGCAAATCGAACCCGTGTCCATGCCTCATACGGTCATGGACACGGGTTCCGGTTTGCCGTTCTGTCGCTACGGAAAGCCGAAATTTACCGCTCGATGTTCTCGAGTACTTTCCGTACTTCCTCGATGAAGCGGTCGGCATCGGCTCCGCCGACGATCCGTCCGACTTCCTCTCCGTCGGAATCCAGAATCAGAAAGGTCGGATAGGCCTTGACGGAGTATCGTTTCGCTACGTCGACCCCCTCGCCCTTTTCGGCGTCGAACTTGGCGTTGACGAACGTCTTGTTGAAAAACTCGCCTACCTTTTGCTGGGGAAATATCTGCTTGGCCATGATCTGGCACGGCCCGCACCATGTCGCGTATACGTCGACGAACAGATACTTGTCCTGCTCGTCCGCGAGGGCGAGCAGCTCCTTGAGCGTTCCTTTCTCGAAAACGGTTCCCTGGTTCTTTTGTGCGAAAGCGGTTGCCGCGAACAATACGAGCAGCGCGGCCGTCATCCATTTTTTCATGGTATCGTTTTTTTATTATCGGGTTCGGTTCGTTCGGGTGCAATTGTCGTTCCACAACGAGCGTCGGACGATGTTTCGTGCGGTTCGCTTCCGCTCGCTTCCGGGCTTTCCTTTCGTCCGGCCGGAGAACCGTTCCCTTGCCGGAGGGTGGAGAGCAGGCCGCAGGCCGCCTGAATGTCCTCGCCCCGCGAGGCGCGGATCGTCGTCGTGATGCCTCGCCGCGACAACTCATCGCGCAGACGGACCATCGTCGGCTCGTCGGCTCCCTCGAACGGAGCGTCGGGAATCGCGTGGAAGCGGATCAGGTTGATCCGGCAGCGGAGCCCTGCGAGCAGCCGCGTCAGCGCGGCGACGTGCGCCGGCGTATCGTTGACTCCGCGAAAGACGATGTACTCGAAGCTGATTCGGCGCTGATGCGCGAAGTCGTTCCGCCGCAGCTCGGCGACCACCTGCTCGATCGGATAGCGGCGCTCGGCGGGCATCATGGCCGCGCGCTCGGCGGGGATCGGGTCGTGCAGGCTGACGGCCAGATGCACCCGGGTCCGTCGCAGCAGCTCCCGCATGGCGGGAATCACGCCGATCGTCGACACGGTGATCCGCGTCGGGCTCCAGCCGTATCCCCAGTCGGAGGTCAGCGCCTCGATCGATCGGATGACCTGCTCCGCGTTATCGAGCGGCTCGCCCATGCCCATGTAGACGACGTTGGTCAGCCGGTCGCTTTCGGGAATCGAGCGGATCTGATTCAGTATCTCCCCTGCGGTCAGGTGGTGCGCGAAACCCTGCCGCGCGGTCATGCAAAAGCGGCAGCCCATCCGGCAACCCGACTGCGACGAGACGCAGAGCGTCGCCCGGTCGCCGTCGGGGATGTAGGCCGACTCGATGAAGCGGCCCTGCAGAGTCGGGAAAAGGTATTTTTTCGTGCCGTCGGCCGATCGCTGCACGTCGGCGAAGGGGATCGTGCCCAGCTCGTATTTCCCGGCGAGCTTCTCCCTGTTTTTCAGCGAGAGGTCCGTCATCCCGCCGATCGAATCGGCTCCCTTGCGATAAAGCCACGAGGCGATCTGCCGCGCGGCGAACCGGGGCATCCCGTTCTCGGCGGCGATCCGCTCCAGTTCGTCGAGCGTGAGGCCGAACAGCCACGGCTTGTCGGTCGGTATGGCGGAATTTTCCATCGATCTTCTATCCGTTCGTGGTTCTCTGGCGTATTCCTGCGGGCGGATATCCCGGCAAGGCCGCGCGGCGAATCGCGTTCCGTTCGTTCCCGCAGGGGGGATTCCGCCTCTGCGATAGTCCGGATTCGCCGGCTCGGAACGGGAAAGTCGCTACGCTTCGCGGGGAAAGTCTGCCCGCCGTACGGGAATGCCTCGCCTTCGTATGCAAAACAGGCTGTCCCCGAATCGAAACAGCCTGTCCTGATGCGTCGTGGAGAATACGAGATTCGAACTCGTGACCTCTTGCATGCCATGCAAGCGCTCTAGCCAGCTGAGCTAATCCCCCCTTCATGCGCAGGCAAAAGTAAAAAGTTTTCGGCAGATTCCAAAAAAAATGCCGGAAAATCGCCGCGCGGTCGCTCCGCGGCGCGGCGATTCCGGAGTAAATCCGGGCCTTTTGTTTCATTCCTCGGTATTTCTTCGTAAATTTGTGGTATATTGTGTGCTGTATGCGCCCTTGCAGGACGCGTGGCCGCGACGGGACGATGCGGCGGAAGCACGCTTTCGGGCTTTATTTTTGGAAAGATTCATGGGAGAAACGATCGATACGGCGCCGGAGCAGCGTCGGGCCGTTCTGGTGGCCGTCGTCCGCGAGCGGCAGGACGAGCGCCAGGCGAACGAATACCTCGACGAACTGGAATTTCTGGCCGAGACGGCCGGCATACGTAGCGTCAAGCGGTTCACGCAGCGGTTGGCCGCCCCTTCGGCCAAGACTTTCATAGGCGAGGGCAAGCTCGCCGAGATCGCGGCCTTCGTCGAGGAGAACGAGATACGCTACGTGATTTTCGACGACGAGCTTTCGCCTTCGCAGCTTCGCAATCTGGACAAGGTGTTCAAGAACAAGATCTACGACCGCACGAGCCTGATTCTGGACATATTCGTCCAGCGGGCGACGACGGCTTATGCGAAGGCGCAGGTCGAGCTCGCGCAGTGCCAGTATCTGCTGCCCCGGCTCGCGGGCATGTGGACGCACCTCGAGCGGCAGCGGGGCGGCACGGGAACGCGCGGCGGGGCCGGCGAGCGCGAGATCGAGACCGACCGCCGCGTAATCCGCAACCGCATCAGCCGTCTCAAGGAGCAGTTGTCGAAGATCGACCGCCAGATGGCCGTTCAGCGCGGCAACCGCGGCTCGCTCGTGCGCGTCGCGCTGGTAGGCTATACGAATGTCGGCAAGTCGACGCTGATGAATCTCATAGCGAAAAGCGAGGTTTTCGCCGAGAACAAGCTCTTCGCGACGCTCGACACGACGGTCCGCAAGGTCGTTTTGGAGAATCTGCCCTTTCTGCTGTCGGACACCGTCGGCTTCATCCGCAAGCTGCCCCATCAGCTCGTCGAGTCGTTCAAGTCGACGCTCGACGAGGTGCGCGAGGCCGACTTGCTGCTGCATGTGGTCGACATTTCGCATCCGAGCTTCGAGGAGCAGATCGCCGTCGTGAAACAGACGCTGCAGGAGATAGGCGCCGGCGACAAGCCCGTATTTCTGATATTCAACAAGATCGACGCCTATACCTACGTCCGTAAGGACGAGGACGACCTGACGCCGTCCACGCGCGAGAACCTTTCGCTCGACGATCTGAAGAAAAGCTGGATCGCCCGGGCCAACACGCCCTGCATTTTCCTGTCGGCCCGCAAGCGGACGAATATCGACAAGTTCCGGCGCGATTTGTACGGCATGGTGCGCGAGATACACGCCGGGCGCTATCCGTTCAACAATTTCTTGTATTGACCGAACCGAAACTTACAGAAGCAGACTATGATGATAAGAATACTGGACCGGGAAAATGATACCCTGCTGAACAAGTTTATCGCCCAAATGCGCGATGTCGGCGTGCAGGGCGACAGCATGCGGTTCCGCCGCAATCTGGAACGCACGGGCGAGGTAATGGCCTACGAGATCAGCAAGACGTTGCACTATTCGATGCGTACGGTCGAGACGCCGCTGGGCGAGGCGGAAGTCGCGCTGCCGGACGATCAGATCGTCATCGCGACGATCCTGCGCGCCGGTCTGCCCTTTCATCAGGGCTTCCTGAACTATTTCGACGACGCGCAGAACGCGTTCGTTTCGGCCTATCGAAAGTACAGCAAAGACGGCAGCTTCCGTATTCATGTCGAGTATATCTCGACGTGCGAGCTGTCGGGCAAGACGCTGCTGCTGGTCGATCCGATGCTGGCCACCGGCGCGTCGCTGGCGCTGACCTTTCAGGCGCTCGTCGAGAAGGCGGGCCGTCCGCGCCGGACGATTCTCGCCGCCGCGATCGCCAGCGAGGAAGGTCTCGAGTATGCGAAAAAGCACTTTTCGGCTCAGGATACGTCGATCTGGTGCGGCACGGTCGACTCGGAGCTGACGGTCAAGTCGTACATCGTACCCGGGCTGGGCGACGCGGGCGATCTGGCCTACGGCGACAAAATGTAAGCGTTCGGCGCGGTTCGCCGCTTTGGCCGCCCGGGCGCATTCCGTCCGGACGTCGGTCGCCCGCATAATCCCGAAAGGAAAATGGAGAATCCCGAACTGGAACTGGCCCGCCGCTTCGTCGAACGGACGGCAACCAGCGTATTTCTGACCGGCAAGGCCGGCACGGGCAAGACGACTTTCCTGCGCGAGCTGCGCGCGCGCAGTCCGAAGCGGATGATCGTTCTGGCGCCGACCGGCGTAGCCGCGATCAATGCCGGCGGCGTGACGATCCATTCGTTCTTCCAGCTCGCGTTCGCCCCCTACGTTCCGGAGTCGGAGCGGGGGATCGCGCCGGACCGGCCGCGGGAAGCGGTGCGCTTCAGCCGGCAGAAGATCGCTATTATCAAGAGCATCGACCTGCTTGTGATCGACGAGATCAGCATGGTGCGCGCCGACGTGCTCGACGCCGTGAGCGACGTGCTGCGCCGCTTCCGCGACCGCCGCAAACCGTTCGGCGGAGTGCAGCTGCTGCTGATCGGCGACGTGCGGCAGCTGGCTCCGGTCGTGCGCGACGAGGAGTGGGCGCTGCTGCGGACATTTTACGACTCTCCTTTTTTCTTCGACTCGAAGGCGCTGAAGCAAACCGATTACGTCGGTATCGAGCTGCAGCGCGTCTACCGCCAGAGCGACGGCCGCTTCGTCGAGCTGCTGAACCGCGTGCGCGACGGCCGGGTCGACCGCAACGTGCTCGACGAGCTGAACCGCCGCTATGTCCCCGGCTTCCGTCCCGGGGACGACGAGGGCTACATCACGCTCACGTCGCACAACCATACGGCCGACGCGATCAACGAGCGGCGGCTTGCCGAACTCGACGCTCCTTCGCACACGTTCGAGGCCGAAATCGAGGGGGCCTTTCCCGAATATCTTTATCCGACGCATCCGTCCCTCATGCTGAAGAAAGGGGCTCAGGTCATGTTCGTCAAGAACGATCCGTCGCCCGAGAAGCGCTATTACAACGGGCGGATCGGCACGGTCACGGCTTTGGACGAAAATCGGGTCGAGGTGCTTCCCCGGGGCGAGAGCGTCCCGATCGCCGTCGAACCGGCCGAGTGGACGAATGCGAAATACGTGATCGACCCCGACTCGAAAGAGATTTCCGAACGGATCGAAGGACGGTTCGTGCAGTATCCGCTGCGGACGGCCTGGGCGATTACGATCCACAAGAGTCAGGGTCTTACTTTCGACCGGGCCGTGATCGATGCCGCCGCGTCGTTTTCGCACGGGCAGGTCTATGTCGCGCTGAGCCGGTGTCGCAGTCTGGACGGGCTCGTGCTCAGTTCGCCGCTCGACGAGCGCTGCATCGTCGGCGATCCGACTGTGCAAGGGTTCTGCGAGCGGGTGTCGTCCGAACGACCCGACGGGACGGAACTTGAGCGGCGGAGCAGGGCTTATTACCGCGACTTGCTGCTCGAACTGTTCGACTTCGACTCGCTCGGCGCGTCGCTCCGCCGGCTCGGGGATTTCGTCGCCGAGCATTTCGGCAAGCTCTATCCGAAGCTGGCCCTCCAGTGGCAGCAGGGGACCGCCGAGTTCGGCGCGTCCGTGACGGATGTCGCCCGGCGATTCCGTTTGCAGCTCGAGAGCCTGCTTCGCAGCGACGAAAGCGAACGGCTGCGCGAGCGCGTCGTGAAGGGCGCGGCCTATTTCGCCGAACAATGCGGGCGAGTCGTCGCCCCGCTGATCGAGGCCAGCTATGTCGAAACCGACAGCAAGGAAACACGCAAGGCGCTCGCCGGCCTGCTCGATCTTTCCGGCGAGCGGTTGCGTGTCAAGACGGCCACGTTGGAGGCGGCCTCCGGCGGTTTCGACGTGTTCCGGCATTTGGAAGCGCGGGCTCGGGTGGCGGCCGAAGGCGCGGCGGCACGGACGAAGAAAGAGACGAAGGCTACGGCCGGAGAAGACGTGCTGCATCCCGAGCTGTTCGAGCGGCTGAGGCTGTGGAGACGCGAACAAGCCGCCGAGGCGGGCGTGCCGGCCTATGTGGTGATGAGCCAGCAGGCGCTGCTCGGCATTGCGAATCTGTTGCCCGGGTCGAGTGCCGAGCTCGGACGTATCAAGGGCGTGGGTCCCAAATTGGTCGAACGCTACGGGGAACAGGTTCTTTCGATCGTCGCTCTTTATCGGGCCGAGCGTGGCGACGACCTCGATTTCGAGGTCCGGCGCCAGGCCTCTGAGGCCTCCGACCGGGAGAGCCCGCGTACTGAGAGCGGAGCCGAGAAAGAGCGTCGGACTGGCGGGCGGACTTCCAAAACGCGAGAGGATACCCGGCTCGCTACCCTGAGGCTGCTGGAGGAGGGTTTGGACGTGCCGGCAATCGCCCGCGAGCGCGGACTCCGGCCGATGACCGTTACCCGGCATATCGCCGATCTGATCGGGCAAGGCGTGCTCCGCGCGGAGCGCTTCTTGCCCTCCGACAAAATCGAGACGATCGCACGATACCTCGGCGACCACCCCGGCGAAACGCTGACCCGGGTTTGCGAGGCGCTCGGCGGCGACGTTTCGTTCCGCGATGTCCTTTACGTACGCAGCTCGCTGTCGTGCGACAGCGATACGGCGGACGGATAAAGCCGACCGGACCCTGCGAGGCGATTTCCCGTACTCTCTCCGCTCTTGTCCGGCCGATAGCCGTACCTGCTGTGGCCTGTTCTTGGTTCTGAATCTCAGAAATAGCCGTGTCGGGACATGCTTCGGAAATCGTCTCCGGCACAACCGTTTTGACATGCGGCCGCTCGGCGAAGAAATCCGGCCGGCCGACACGGTTCCGGCCGCCACCCGAGCCCGCGCTTCCAAATGCCGGAACACGTCGAAACCGCCGGAAGTCCTTTCCGACGGCCGTTTTGATATGTGCCCTTCCTACGTTGCCTGCCTCGAACTGCAAAATGAAAATCTGCCCGCGCTGTCCGGACGGGATTGATAATCCTTTCGGGTAAAACGAAGCATCGGCTCGTTGCCGGTGCAATCGGCCGGCGTTCCTTATTGTTTTCGTCCCGATCCTTACGTTTCTGTCCCAAATGAAGAAGTCGCCGGGGACTTTTGTCTGAATCGTCGCTCGACGCGTTCAGGTCGTCGGGGGGACGGAGTTTCGGCAGATAACGGAAAGCGGATTACCCGGAAGGTTCCGGATTCTCTCGCGGGGACGAAATCCGCCTCTTTTCTGGCCGCGGCGGTTTCTTCGCCCGTCGGCCTTGTGCCTGCCCGTCGCCGTCGGGCTATTTCTGCCGTGAAGAACGGCGCTGTCCGGAGGAGCGGCGCGACCGGTAACCGTCCGGTCCCGAACGGAGACGGAAGCGAGGGGCAGGTTTCCCCTTCCGTGTTTTTTTTCTGCTCCGATCGTATTACCTTTGCCCGGTAAAACCGTCACGATGAACTGCAACTACGATAAAGAGGAGCGTTTCGACTCGGACACTCTCCGGGCGCTCGGCGAGCACTATGAGGCTATTCTGAAACTGCTCGGGGAGGATCCCGCGCGCGAGGGACTGCTCAAGACGCCCGAGCGGGTCGCCAAGGCCATGTGCTTTCTGACCAAGGGTTACGACGAGGATCCGCGCGAAATCCTGCTCTCGGCCAAGTTCAAGGAAGAGTACCGCCAGATGGTGATCGTCAAGGACATCGAGCTTTACTCGCTTTGCGAGCACCACATGCTGCCTTTTTACGGCAAGGCTCATGTGGCCTATATCCCGAACGGTTATATCACCGGGCTGTCGAAGATCGCGCGCGTCGTCGAGGCCTATGCCCGCCGGTTGCAGGTGCAGGAGCGGCTGACCGTGCAGATCCGCGATTGCATTCAGAAGGCGCTCAACCCGCTCGGCGTGGCCGTCGTCATCGAGGCGAGCCATATGTGCATGCAGATGCGCGGTGTCGAGAAGCAGAGTTCGAGTACGACGACCTCGGCTTTTACCGGCGCCTTTCTCACTCAGATGCAGACCCGGGAAGAATTCATCCATCTGATCAAGTCCTGATTTCCCGTTCCGCCGTTTCACGATGATCGTTTCCCCGGCATGTCCTGCGGAGGCCGGAGAGAACGTGCCCATACGATAAAAATTTCATCGGTATCCGTCCTGCCCTGTCGGAATCTTGATTCGGCCGGGGACGGTCGCGATGGGCGTGGAATGAGGGGAATACCGGTTGCAGGCTCGACGCAAAACCCGCCCGGACGGGCAGAACCGGACGCATTTCGCGTGTCCGGGGCGAATGCCTTGTCGATCGTATGTTCGGTGGCTCGACAGGGCGATGAGAAAACGCCGGGATTCCGCCGTGTGCGCGGGCTTCGGGATGTGAACCGGTTAAAGGTTTGATAATTAATTATATTTTTTATAAAAATAGAAGAATATATTTTTATAAAATAAATTCGTGCGGCACGGACGATTGTTTCGTTAGTTCGTTGTTGCGTAGCGATTGATATTGTATGGAGATCTCGGAATGTCGCATCGGATTCGAACCGGTTCGTTTTGCCAATGACCGGTCCGGGAACCGACCGGCATGGTCGTCCGCTTCCCGACTCGCATCGTAAGGGGGGCTGTTCGGATTCGGATCGGAGAAAATAAAGGACGGACGACATCCTGCCGATGCCGTCCGTCGTCGGACGATTCGTTCTAAAAAGGGCCCGGACGAGGGATCGCAGGGTCCCGGTGAGGTCGCCTGCCATCCACCAGTGAATAAGAAAAACATAACAAAATCATATGCACGAAACATACCAAGATAGAATGATAGCTATCTTACCCTCGTCCGGGCGCCTGCTTGTAAACGATCCAAGTTTCGTGCCGTAACGCCCTCCCGGCTTCTATGCGGAACGGGGTATCCGTTCGCCGCGACGGAACGGCCTGCCGCCCAAGCCGATTTTTGTTCTGCCATTTTTGTTCGTTGCGATCCGACGGTTGTCCGACGGCTCTGTTTTTGCCGGTCGGTTGAGAATCTCTGTTCGTGCCGGTACGCAGGCGGGTACGGTCCGGTAGTTTTCCGTTCTCCGGTTTTCGGAGTAAGGGGCGTTTGCGAGGGGAAGAACCGGAAGCGTGAGTCGGTTGCTTCGGAAATTCGAGTACGGAGCCGTCCTTTTCAAGGACTATCCGCGAGCCTGACACGCCGACGGAACGGATGCCGGCCGGGCAGCAGGCGGTCCTTCCGCGTAGACGACGAGGACCGTTCCCCCGAGCTTTCGTACCCTGCGGATTTCGGCCTTCGAATTTCTGTGCCGGCGTTCCGGAGCCGGGACCGGAAGCTGCGGTGCGACGGAATTCGCGGATTTCCGAAAACTCCAGTTCCCTGAACTCCGGGGCCGTACGAGGGCCTGGCTTGTCCGTGCTTCCGCTTCGCCTCCGGCATTCCGCACGATTTCGTGGCGCTTGCCGGTGCGTGTTCGTTTTCCCGACGAAAAAAGCCGCCAGAGAAAAATCTGACGGCTTTTCGGTAAAGCGGAGCTCTGGCCCGCTGCCTATTGCATGCGACCGGATTATACGGTCATGATCTCTTTCTCCTTGCCGGCGAGCAGTTCGTCTACTTTTTTAGAATATTTGTCGGTCAGTTTCTGTACGGACTCTTCTCCGTCCTTGGCCATATCCTCGGGCATACCGTCTTTCTGGGCCTTTTTGAACGACTCGACCGCGTCGCGTCGCACGGCGCGCATGCCGACCCGGGCCGTCTCGGCGTCGGCGCGGATCTGCTTGACCAGTTCCTTACGCCTCTCCTCGGTCAGAGGAGGAATGTTCAGCCGGATATGCTCGCCGTTGTTGGATGGCGTCAGGCCGATGTTGGCAACCAGAATGGCTTTCTCGATCGGCGCGATCATATTCTTCTCCCACGGCTGTACGAGCACGGTCCGGGCGTCGGGCACCGTCACGCTCGCTACCTGAGAGACCGGAGTCGGCGTTCCGTAATAGTCCACCGTGATTCCGTTGAGCAGGTTCGTGCTTGCGCGGCCGGCCCGTACGGAAGCCAGATCGTCGATCAGATGGGCCACGATCTTGTCCATTTTGACTTGCGCGGCGTCCAGAATTTCTTTAGGCTCTGTCATATCGTTTGTCGTTTTGTTTCGCGTCAGTTCCGTACGACGGTGCCGATCTGCTCGCCGTCGATTACCTTGCGCAGGTTGCCCGGCGTATCCATGTCGAAGACGACGATCGGCAGATCGTTCTGCTTGCACATCGTAAAGGCCGTCAGGTCCATCACTTTCAGCTGGCGGCGGTAAACCTCGTCGAAAGTGATCTGCGAAAATTTCTCCGCCGTCGGGTCCTTCTCCGGATCGGCCGTGTAGATTCCGTCCACGCGCGTTCCCTTGAGCAGCACCTCGGCCTCGATTTCGACGCCGCGCAGCGCCGATGCCGTATCGGTCGTGAAATAGGGATTGCCGGTCCCTCCGGCGACGATCACGATCCGCCCTTCTTCCATCAGTTCCAGCGCTTTGGCCTTTGAATAAAGCTCGCCGACAGGCTCCATCCGGATCGACGTGAGCACTTGGGCCTTGGCTCCGGCGCTCTCCAGAGCGCCCTGCAAGGCCAGCGAGTTGATGACCGTGGCCAACATGCCCATCTGGTCGCCCTTCACTCGGTCGAATCCCCGGCCGACTCCGGTCAGACCCCGGAAAATGTTGCCGCCGCCGATCACGATTCCGATCTGCACGCCCTCGGCCGCGATCGCGGCGATCTGTTCGGCGTAGCTGCCGAGCACTTCCGTGGAAAGTCCGTACTTCTGGGTTCCCATCAGCGATTCGCCGCTGAGTTTCAGTAATATTCTTTTATATATCGGCATGGCCTGCTTTGTCATTCGTATGATGTTTCGTCCGTCGGGGGCACGGCATGCGGTATCCGTTTTCGCTACGGCTCCGTCGCGCCGGCTTGCATCCGGCCGGGCTACTCTTCGTTTTTCATCAGTTGCATCAGCTCGTCGAGCTTCGGCGTCAGAATAATTTCGGTACGTCGGTTCTTCGCGCGGGCCTCGGACGTCTTGGCCGGATCGACCGGAAGCGATTCGCCCCGCCCGGCGGCTATGATGCGGCTCGGCGCGATCTGCTTGTTCTCCAGCAGCAGGCGTACGACGGTCGTCGCCCGTTTGGCGCTCAGGTCGAGGTTGTCCTTCAGCTGCCCGTTCGAGCGGTAAGGCACGTCGTCGGTATGGCCTTCGACCATGACGTTGATATCGGGATTCTGCGCCAGAACTTCCGACAGATCGCGCACCGCGCGGGCGCCGTTCGGGTCGATCTCGAAGCTGCCCGAGCGGAACAGCAGCTTGTCATCCATCGACACGTACACGTTTCCGTTCCGGATCGAAATGGAAAGTCCCTTGCCCTCGAAGCCGGTCAGCGCGTCGGTCACCTTGCGGCGGATCGCGTCGATCGCCTCCTCGCGGCTGCGGAGCATGCCTTCCAACTCGGCTACGCGGCGCGAGCGATCGCTGAGCGCCATTTCCTTGTCCTCCAGCTCGCGCAGCATGCGGGCCGACTCGGCCGATCCGTCGTCGAGCAGCTGCTTGTAGCGTCGGCGGTAGTCGTTCAACTCGCCCGACAGACGGACCGTGTCGGCTACCAGACGCGCCTTTTCGGCGGCCAGTTTCTCGTTCTGTCCGATCATGTCGTCCAACCGGTTTCTGGAAGCGGCGAGCTCACCCTCGAGGCGGAGCGCCTCGGCCTTCATCGAATTGAACTTCTTGTTCGACACGCACGACGATGCGAGCAGAACAACCAGCACGGCAACAATCAGCTTTTTCATATTCATGCGTCGTTTTAGCGCGGCGGCTCCCGATTTTCAGACGAGAGCGGCCCTGCAGGCCTATTTTGCCACGAAGATACAAAACTATTTACAATGTGCAAGGCGGCTCTTTCGATAAATCGCCTGCCCGCCGGTACGGAAACGCTCGCAGGGAGAGACTCCAGAGAATCGATTGTGCGACTAAATTACTATCTTTGTCAGTCAATTCGGATCTCGCCATGACAGCTTCGCCGTACAAATATCTTTATCAGGTCGATTCGCCCCGGGACCTTCGACGGCTCTCGCCGGACGAGTTGCGGGCCTACTGCGGCGAGCTGCGGCATTTCATCATCGAGCAGCTTTCGGCCAATCCGGGGCATTTGGGGTCGAGTCTGGGAGTCGTCGAGCTGGCCGCCGCGCTGCACTACGTCTTCGACACGCCGAACGACAAGCTGATCTGGGACGTGGGCCATCAGGCTTATGCCCACAAGATCATCACGGGTCGGCGCGACCGGTTCCTGACGAATCGCAAGCTGAACGGGTTGAGCGGTTTCCCGAGCATGAGCGAAAGCGAGTACGACGCGTTCGGCACGGGACACGCCTCGACTTCGATCTCCGCCGCGCTGGGCATGGCCGCCGCGTCGGCTCTGAGGGGCGAGAAGCGCGAGGTGATCGCCGTGATCGGCGACGGCGCGCTGACCGGAGGACTGGCTTTCGAGGGACTCAACAACGCCGGAGCCGCGAACACCGACCTGCTCGTGATCCTGAACGACAACCGCATGGCGATCGATCCGAACGTCGGGGCGCTGAAGGAGTATCTGCTCAGCATCTCGACGTCGAAGCGTTATAATAAAGTTAAGAACCGCACGTGGACCCATTTGGAGCGGATGCCCCGACTTCGGGGGCTGATCCAGAAGGTGGGCGGAGCGCTGAAGCAGGGTTTCTTACAGCAAAGCAACCTGTTCGAGAGCCTGCACTTCCGCTATTTCGGGCCCGTCGACGGGCACGACGTAGTCCAGCTGACCCGCGTGCTGGGCGATTTGAAGGAGATACCCGGGCCGAAGCTGTTGCATGTGCTGACGGTCAAGGGCAAGGGCTACCGGCCGGCCGAAGAGCACCAGCGGATATGGCATGCGCCGGGCATGTTCAATCCCGAGACCGGGGAGCGGATGCAGCATGCCGAGAGCGGCCGTCCCCCGCTCTATCAGGATGTTTTCGGCGAGACGATTCTGGAGCTCGCGCGGGTCGACGACCGTATCGTCGGCATTACGCCCGCGATGCCTACCGGATGCTCGCTGAATCGGATGATGGCCGAGATGCCGGAGCGTTGCTTCGACGTCGGCATAGCCGAGGGACATGCCGTCACGTTCTCGGCCGGGCTGGCTGCGGCCGGCATGATCCCGTTCTGCAATATCTATTCGTCGTTCATGCAGCGGGCCTACGATAACGTAATCCACGACGTGGCGCTCCAGCATCTGAACGTCGTGATGTGCCTCGACCGGGCAGGGCTGGTCGGCGAAGACGGACCGACGCATCACGGAGTGTTCGACATTGCCTGCATGCGCTCGATTCCGAACCTGACGATCGCCTCGCCGATGAACGAGATCGAGTTGCGGAACCTGATGTACACGGCCTCGCTGGGACGAGGACCGTTCGTGATCCGCTATCCGAAGGGCGAGGGCGTCACGCCGCAATGGCGGCAGCCGTTCGAGGAGGTACCGCTCGGGCGCAGCCGGTTGCTATGCGACGGCTCGGACGTGGCCGTGCTGACGTTCGGTCCGGTCGGAAACGCGGCGGCGGCGGCCATACGCCGCGCCGCGGCCGAAGGCGTGTCGGCCGCCCACATCGACCTGCGTTTCGCCAAGCCGTTGGACACGGACCGTCTGCATGCGACGGGACGGAAATTCCGTCGCATCGTCACGGTCGAGGACGGCGCGATAGCCGGGGGCGTCGGATCGGCCGTGCTCGAGTTCATGAACCGCAACGGCTATGCGCCCGAGATCGACATGCTCGGCGTGTCCGATCGTTTCGTCCGTCAGGGAACCCAGTCGCAGCTCCGCGCAATTTGCGGCATCGACGAGCGAAGCATCTACGAGGCGATTATGAAAAGCAAACAGCAATAAACGAGAGACCTATGGAATACGACTTCAGGGAAATTGAGAAGAAATGGCAGAAACGCTGGGCCGAGCGCGGAACCTACCGGGTGAAGGAAGACCCCTCGCGCCCGAAATACTACGTGCTGGACATGTTCCCCTATCCGTCGGGGGCGGGTCTGCACGTCGGACATCCGCTCGGCTACATCGCTTCGGACATCTATACGCGCTACAAGCGGCTGAAGGGTTTCAACGTGCTGCACCCGATGGGATACGATGCCTTCGGGCTGCCGGCCGAGCAGTACGCGATCCAGACGGGCCAGCATCCGGCCGTCACGACCGAGCGCAACATCGCGCGTTACCGCGAACAGCTCGACAAGATCGGTTTCAGTTTCGACTGGGATCGCGAGGTGCGTACTTGCGACCCGAAATATTACCATTGGACGCAATGGGCCTTTCTGAAAATGTTCGGCAGCTACTATAGCTACGACGAGAACCGGGCCATGCCGATCGAGCGGCTCGTCGAGGCGTTCGACCGATCGGGAACCGAGGGACTGAACGTGGCGTGCACCAAGGAGCTTTCGTTCACGGCTGCCCGGTGGAAAGCGATGGACGAGGCCGAGCGCGAGGGCGTGTTGCAGAACTACCGTCTCGCATTCCGCGCCGACACGCTCGTGAACTGGTGTCCCGAACTGGGAACCGTGCTCGCGAACGACGAGGTGAAGGACGGCCTGTCGGTGCGGGGCGGCTATCCGGTCGTGCAGAAGCGGATGAAGCAGTGGCTGCTGCGCGTGACGGCTTATGCCCAGCGGATGCTCGACGGGCTCGACACCCTCGAATGGAGCGACTCGCTCAAGGAGATCCAGCGCAACTGGATCGGGCGCAGCGAGGGCGCGCAGATATTCTTCGGACTGAAGGGCTTCGACGAGAAGCTCGAGGTGTTCACGACGCGGGCCGATACGATTTTCGGGGCCACTTTCATGGTGCTCGCCCCGGAGCACGCGCTGGTCGGTAAGATCGCCGCGCCGGAGCAGCGCGAGGCGGTCGAGCGCTATATCGAGGAGACGAAAAAACGCTCCGAGCGCGAGCGCATGGCCGACACGAAGCGCGTGAGCGGACAGTTCACCGGAGCCTATGCGATCAATCCGTTCAACGGGACGGAGATACCGATCTATATCAGCGACTACGTGCTGGCGGGCTATGGCACGGGGGCTATCATGGCCGTTCCGGCGCACGACAGCCGCGACTACGCTTTCGCAAAGCATTTCGACCTGCCGATCATTCCGGTCGTCGAGGGGGGCGACCTTTCGGTCGCGTCGTACGATGCCAAAGCGGGCCGGATGATCAACTCCGATTTCCTGACCGGTATGGACGTGAAGGAGGCCATACCGGCGATGATCGCCGAGGTCGAGCGCCGGGGCTTCGGCAGCCGCCGGGTCAACTATCGCCTTCGTGACGCGATTTTCAGCCGCCAGCGGTACTGGGGCGAACCGTTCCCTATTTACTACAAGGACGACATCGCCCGCCCGCTCGCCGAGGACTGCTTGCCGCTCGAGCTTCCCCCGATCGAGAACTTCGGCCCGACGGCCGAGGGCGAGCCGCCGTTGGCGCGCGTCGAGGGATGGCAGACGCCCGAAGGGTATCCGTACGAGCTGAGCACGATGCCCGGTTTCGCCGGATCGTCGGCCTATTACCTGCGCTACATGGACCCGCATAACGACAGCGAACTCGTCTCGAAGCGGGCAAACGAATACTGGCGCAGCGTCGACCTGTACGTCGGGGGCATCGAGCATGCGACGGGACACCTGATGTACTCGCGCTTCTGGAACATGTTCCTGTACGATCTGGGCTATGTCTGCGAGCCGGAGCCGTTCCGCAAGCTCGTCAATCAGGGCATGATCCAAGGCCGGTCGAACTTCGTCTACCGTGTCAAAGGAACGAATCGTTTCGTCTCGCTGGGCCTCAAGGACCGCTACGACACGCAGGAGATTCACGTCGACGTCAACATGGTTCGGGGCGACGTGCTCGATCTGGAGGCGTTCCGCCGCTGGAGGCCCGAGTACGCCGACGCCGAGTTCGAGCTCGAGGACGGCAAGTACGTTTGCGGTTGGGCTATCGAGAAGATGTCGAAGTCGATGTACAACGTCGTGAATCCCGACCAGATCGTCCGCGACTTCGGAGCCGACACGCTGCGCATGTACGAAATGTTCCTCGGACCGCTCGAGCAGAGCAAGCCGTGGGACACGAACGGCATCGACGGCGTGCACAAGTTCCTGCGCCGCTTTTGGCGGATGTTTTTCGACCGCGACGGCCGTCCGGTCGTGACCGACGGCGAGCCGACGGCCGACGAGCTGAAAGTGCTGCACAAAACGATCAAGAAAGTGACCGAGGATATCGAGAACTTTTCGTTCAATACTTCGGTCAGCGCTTTTATGATCTGTCAGAACGAACTCGGCGCGCTGAAGTGCACGAAGCGGGCCGTACTGGAGCCGCTGGCGGTGCTGATCGCTCCGTTCGCTCCGCACATCGCCGAGGAGATATGGGAGAAGCTCGGACACGAAGATTCCGTTTTCGACGCGCGTTTCCCGGAGTACGACGAGCGCTGCCTGATTGAGCAGAGCGTCGAATACCCCGTGTCGTTCAACGGTAAGGTCCGCTTCAAGAAAAGCCTGCCCGCCGCGTTGTCGCCGGCCGAGGTCGAGGCGGCCGTGCTGGCCGACCCGGCCGTCGGCAAATATACCGAAGGCCGGACTCCGAAGAAAGTGATCGTCGTTCCGGGCAAGATCGTCAACATCGTGCTCTGACGGAGACGCTTGTCTGTCGCGCTTGCAGATATGTTTTGACAAGGTTCTCCGGAACGTTTGTCCTCCCTTGCGATTTCACCCCGACCAAAGGCAAACTGGCCGGGGCGATTTCTGTTTTCGGTCGATTGTCCTGCATTTCTCAGAACGATCGGTTTTCTGATTTCCGAGTCTAAGCCGGACAGCGGCGGTCCCGTGTGAGACGGCGAAACGGTCTTGTCGTGCCGGCGTATATCCGTGTCAGCGCGATACGGACGTCGGGACCCGTTGGCTGTCAGGGATACGCCGGTTTTTGCGGTGAGTCCGATCGGGTGCCGATGCCAAGGACCGGATCGACGATGACCGTTTTCATCTCATAAGCTTTTCTGCACGGATCTTCCGATAGGATCGGTATATCCAAAGTAAGAAACGTTCGTCGATTTTTCGGTTATGTCGGGCTGTCATGCGTTTTTTCAATGGTTTGCCGTTTGAGATCCGTCCATACTCCCGGTTGCCGGTCGGGCTTTTCGTCCCGTTTTTATCGTTCGGCACTTTCGGTTTCTCCCGGTTACGGGCCGGTCGGGGACGAAGCGCGTTACGTTCTTTCGGGCGGGCGGGGGCTCGCGGGATACCCGTCTGTGTATCGGTTCTCTGTTGTATTCATAAAAAAGATACCTGCGGAAAACTCCGCAGGTATCTTTTAACCTCGCGCGTGCTTGCGCGGGAATCGGTCTCGGTTCTATTTCACCTCTTTTCTTATTTCGTCGAATGCGGCGAAAGGCACTTCCATCAGCTTCATTTGAGGTTGCTCGTAGCTTTCGTAGCTGTGGGCTTCTGCGGCCGGCGTCACGTCGAAATGAACCTTTTCGCAGGAAATCCGTTCGAGCAGGCTGCCCGGTTTCTTAAGCGTGAATTCGGAATGGCGGCCGGGCATGCGGAGCCCCTGGTTCAGTACCGTATTGCCGTCTGCCTTACGGGTCAGCGTCATTTCCGACGTGCCTATGAAGGCAAGACTGACTCTGTTGGAAGAGACCAGATAGCCGGCTCCCATGAAGTAATCAGCCCCTTCGTAAACGGCGGTCTTTACCTTGATCGTGTTGAAATCGTCGCTTACCTCGACGGGGAACGGCTCGAAGACGACCTGCTCGTTGATGCCCATCAGATAGAACGTACCTTGCTGCGCCCAGTCGAACAGGTTGCGTTCGGTGTCGCACAGCACGGTCACCTCGTCGCCTTCGGCGATCTGGAGGAACCATTTGGGACCGTAGGCCTCATTGGCGACGGATTGCGGGAAGTTGTTGGCTACCAATTCTTCCGGCCCGTAATAGTTGAAGTCGGCGAGTCCCAGACAAACGAGCAGATTGTGCTTGCGATATTCTTCGGCTGTCGCCTCGTTGACACCGGCGGCGATCGTCACGTCGAACGTGTAGGTCGAATCCTGATTCTGGCTGCCCAGTCCGTTTATCGTTGCCGACCATTCGCCCGGGAGCTTGTCGAACAGTTGCGATTCTACGCGCGGAATCTCTTGAGTCGAAGCGCTCAGGACCTCCACCTTCGAGTATTCGCCGTTGAGCGCCTGAACGATCAGCGTATAGGAGGTGCCGGAAGAGAGTCCGCTATAACTGAACGGCAACCCGTTCTCGCCGTTGGCCAAATCGGTATAGTTGTCGGGCAGCGTATCGCCGGCGAGCGTTACGATTTCTTCGTCCGATAATCCCAGTTCGTTGCGGATTTCGGTTATTTCGGCGGTCGAGGCGGTTACGTATTTGATCATGTCCGCATCGGTCGTCTTGATATTGAAGAAAATCGTGTTGTACGGATTGCGTCCCTGTCCGTCGTCCTTAAGCTCGTAATCGAGCGCGACGGTAGGCATCGCCGACTGCTTCGTCGTGAAATTTTTCTGGAACAGGTCCGTGAAGTTCCGGTCGTCGTCGATTCCGACGGCATACACGGTGTAGTTGACGGTCGGTTTCTTGCCGCTGACGGAGGTGCTGATCGTGTGTTCGAACGGTTGGCTGCCGGCCATCAGGACGCGCTTCCATGCTTCCTTTCCGTACTTCTCGATGTACTGATTGACTACGGCCGTTTCTTCGATACCGATATAATAGCGGTTCAGAATGGCGCCCGGCACGCAGCGGATCGTTACGCCGGACGAAGTGATCCGGGAGAGCTCGACGGTTATTTCGGCGGCCGAAACGGAATTTTCTGCTGTCTCGAACGTCAGGGTATCGAGAGCGCTCGTCAGGTTGCCTTCCGCATCGCAGTCGGCCTTCACCAGCAGATACTCCGTAGCCGGGAATACTTGTGTCAGGTTTTTGTGAACATCCTTTTCGCCATCGGTCAGGGTATAGGTCTTCTCGCCCCGGTCGACCGAGCCGAGCTGTTTCAGCATGGCGGTCTTGATCCGTTCGGCCTCCGAAGCGCTCTCGCCCTCGATCTGATAGTCCCAGTAGGCTTTCGGAATGGCCAGATGATAATACCGGCTGTCCGACGTCGGCTTGATATGGTACGAAATGACGGACTGCGTGGCATCGATTATATTGAGCACGCCGTCGTATGCCCCCGTCTTGATCTCGACGGAGACGACGTTTCCGATCTGATCGCCCATTTTGGCTGCTGCGGCCACGACATATACGGTCGTATCTTTCAGGTTCTTCACTTCGACGAGCGATTCCTTGTCGAGAGTCAGGGCCGTGCCGTTGGCAAGGATATTTTCGGCCGAGGGAATCAGCATGCCCTTTTCCACGCAGACGTATGCGGCCGCGTCGGCATACTCGGGCGTTGCCGTAAAGGAAATGCTGCTGGCGGTCGTCGCGCCCGGCGCGATCTTGACGGCAGGCATTTCGGGACCCGACGTGTCGTCGTCCTTGCAGCCCGTCGCACAGAAAAGCAGAGCGGCGACGAACAGGTTAGCCAAATAGCGTAAATTAAATTTCATAAAAGCAATGTTTAATAATTCGTAAATCTTCTTTTGCGCGGCAATATACGCTTTTTTTTGTTATTCTGCGAATGAGGAGGTTATGCCCGTTTTTTTTGAAATCGTCACTTCGTAATCGTTTCGGCTCGTATAAGGTATGTTTTGTAAGTAGTGTGATCGGTTTTTTGACAACATGTTACCGAAAAGGGCGAATACGGTAACAGGAGCGGATTTTGCAGGGCGTGTCTCGAATTGGCCCGGTACCGTCGGGCCTGCGCGTTGGAATGCCGTTTGTCCGTTTCGCGGAATCGGTATGCGCTCTATCGGGAGCGATGCGGTAGGAGCGATTCTTTTTGCGTTTCGCGCTGTTCGGACCGAAGGACCGCTTTTCGTCCGAACGGCGAGCTGCTTTCCGGCGGGTAATGCGGACGACTCTCCTTTGTGAGGACGGACGGTCCGATGAAGCGGAAGAGGGGCGTTGCGGAGCCTTTTCATATGTGGCCGAGCGCAGTTTGACAGGAGGTATGGGAGCAGGACCGGTCGTCGGACGCTTGTCCCTCGGTCCGTGGCCGAAACCCGGTCGCTCGTATTGCATATTCGGAATAATTGCGCTAATTTTGCCGTGTCGCTACGGTTCCGTAGCTCAGTTGGATAGAGCAACAGCCTTCTAAGCTGTGGGTCGCGCGTTCGAACCGCGCCGGAATCACCGGGCTCGAAACGTCCTTTGGCCAGTGCCGGAGGACGTTTCGTTTTGTCTCGGAAGCGGTGGCCGTCTTCTCCTCCGTTGGTTGGGACATTTCTTAAGTGCGTGTATCTCCGTACCGTTGCTTCTTGTCCGGTCCGACTGGTTTCCGTTTGGCCGTCCGCTTGTTTGGGCGGTCCGCCATTTACCGGAGACGGTCGTCCGGGGCGGGGAATACGCGGATTCGCTTGCCCGATGTGCCGTCTGCCATTCCTCCGACCGAACCGCTCAATAAATCCGGCGGATTATTCCCATTTTAAAATAAAAAATGCTACATTTGTAGCAATTGGAAAGTAAATAAAACGCTCAAATGCCTGATTACCATGATGAGGTAACGCGACATAGAAAACCCGACTGGCTGAAGATCAAGCTCCACCGGAGCGAAGAGTTCGGCGAGGTCGCCCGCATCGTCCGGGAGCACGGGCTCCATACGATTTGCAGCAGCGGCCGTTGCCCGAACCAGGCCGAGTGCTGGAGTCGGCGCACGGCTACTTTCATGATCTTGGGCGACATATGTACTCGCTCGTGCAAGTTCTGCGCGACAGCTACGGGGAAGCCGTTACCGCCCGATCCGGACGAGCCGCGGAAGCTCGCCCGTTCCATATCGCTTATGGGACTGAAACACTGCGTGGTCACGTCGGTGGACCGCGATGACCTGCCCGACGGCGGAGCCGCCTTGTGGGCCGAGTCCGTGCGCGCGGTGCGGGAGTTGAATCCCGATACGACGATCGAGCTGCTGATTCCCGACTTCGACGCGCGCGAGGAGCTGATCGACCTGGTTGCCGATGCGCGTCCGGACATTCTCGGGCACAACATCGAGACGGTGCGGAGGCTGACGCCTCAGGTGCGCTCGCGCGCCAAGTACGAGGTGAGCTTGCGGACGCTCGCTCACATAGCCCGCCGGGGGCTGACGGCCAAGAGCGGCCTGATGGTCGGCCTCGGCGAAACCGACAGCGAGGTGCTCGAAGCCGTGGACGATCTGGTCGAGGCAGGCGTGCAGATTCTGACGATCGGACAGTATCTCCGGCCGTCGCTGCGCCATTTGCCGGTGGCCGAATACGTAACCCCCGAGAAATTCGCTTGGTATAAGGAGCAGGCCCTTGCGCGGGGACTGCGCTACGTGGAGAGCGGACCCATGGTCCGCTCGTCCTATATGGCCGAGAAGGCCATGAGAAGCTGTCGTACCCCAAAATAAACGGATCGTGGAAAACGTTACTTACAGGTATGTCGGGCGAGCGGAGTACGGAGCCGTGTGGGAGATGCAGAAGCGCATGTTCAACGAGCTGCTCGAGGCGAAAAAGGCAGGCATCGGGGCCGGGCAGACGCTGCTGATGGTGGAACATCCGCATGTCTACACGCTCGGCAAGAGCGGTCACGAGTCCAATATGCTCGTAAGCGACGAATTCCTGCGCTCGATCGGGGCGAGCTACTTCCATACCGACCGGGGCGGGGACATCACCTATCACGGATACGGTCAGTTGGTCGGCTATCCGATTCTGGACCTCGAGCGTCTCGGACTGAGCCTCAAGGAGTATGTCTGGACCGTCGAGGAGTGCGTGATACGGACCGTGGCCGAGTACGGTATCGAGGCCGGGCGGCTCGACGGGGCGACCGGCGTCTGGATCGAGGGTGACACGCCGCGCGCGCGCAAGATCTGCGCTATCGGGGTCAAGGCTTCGCGCTATGTGACGATGCACGGGTTCGCGCTGAACGTGACGACCGATCTGCGCTATTTCTCGTACATCAATCCTTGCGGCTTCGTCGACAAGGGGGTTACCTCGATCGAGAAAGAAACGGGAGCGCAGCCGTCGTTGGAAGAGGTGGCGCGTCGCTTCGCCGCGCATTTCGGCGAGCTTGCCGGCTGCCGGGTGAGCTATTAGCCCGGCCCGAGCCGGACATGCGGCCGGACGATTTGGAAAATAAGACGTTAAAATAAATAAAGGTTATGTCAGCAGAAAAAAGATGGGTGATCAAGCCCCAAGGGGATCCTGCGAAGGTAGAGAATCTCTCTGCCGCGCTGGGTATTCCTCCGGTGCTTGCCAACCTACTTGTTCAGCGCGGCATCGAAACACACGAGGAAGCATGGCAGTTCTTTAATCCGAAACTGGAGAACCTGCATGACCCGTTCCTGATGAAGGATATGGACCGGGCCGTGCGCAGAGTCGACGAGGCGGTACGCCGCGGCGAGCCGGTCATGGTCTACGGAGATTACGACGTGGACGGCACGACGGCGGTGGCGCTCGTCTATTCGTTCCTGCGACGGCAGGGCCACCCTTCGCTGCTGTTCTACATCCCCGACCGCTATACCGAAGGGTACGGCGTGTCGATCAAGGCGATAGACTATGCGCAGCGCAAGGGGGTCAAGCTGATCATCGCGCTCGATTGCGGGATCAAGGCGACGGAAAAGGTGGCTTATGCCAAGTCCAAGGGAATCGACTTTATCGTCTGCGATCATCATCTGCCCGGAGATACCATTCCCGACGCGGTGGCCGTGCTCGATCCCAAGCGGGTCGATTGCGGGTATCCGTTCAAGGAACTTTCCGGCTGCGGAGTGGGGTTCAAGATGTTGCAGGGGTACTGTCAGTACAAGGGTTTGCCTTTCTCGGAGGTGGAGTGCCTGCTTGATCTGGTGGTTGTCAGCATCGCGTCGGACATCGTCCCTCTGGTCGGGGAGAACAGGATTCTGGCCCATTACGGCCTCAAGCGGCTGAACGAGAAGCCCGGCAAGGGACTTCTGTCGATCATCAAGATCTGCGGGCTCGACAAGCACCAGATCACGATCGACGACATCGTATTCAAGATCGGGCCTCGCATCAACGCCGCAGGGCGCATGGAGGTCGACTCCGACGACGAGAACGCCGCCCCGTCCGGCGGGCATTCGGCCGTCTATCTGATGGTCGCGCGCGACGAGGAGGTAGCCTCCGAATACGGCGCTTTCATCGATACGTGCAATCAGGACCGCAAGAACATCGACCGTTCGATCACGCAGCAGGCGCACGAGCTGATCGAGCGCAATCCGGAGATGAAGGCCCGCAAGAGCACCGTGATCTACAATCCGAAATGGATGAAAGGCATCGTCGGGATCGTCGCGTCGCGCCTGATCGAGACCTATTACCGTCCGACCGTCGTGCTGACGATGAGCAACGGCTTCGTGACGGGATCGGCGCGGAGCGTGCCGGGGTTCGATCTCTATCAGGCCGTCGAGTCGTGCTCGGACCTGCTGGAGAATTTCGGAGGTCACATTTATGCGGCCGGGCTCACGATGCGGCCGGAGAACGTGGACGAGTTCACGCGCCGCTTCAACGAATACGTCGAACGGCACATCGATCCCCAGATGCTGATTCCGCAGGTCGAGATCGACTCCGAGCTGCTGTTCAGCGATATCACGCCGCAGTTCCGCTCGACGCTGAACCGCTTCCAGCCGTTCGGCCCGGGCAACAACTCGCCGGTGTTCGTCACGCGCGGCGTCAGCAATCGCGGCGACGCCCGGCTGGTGGGAGCCGAGCGGGAGCATCTGAAAATGGACCTGATTCAGGGACAGAAGCCCAATACGCTGATTCCGGCCATCGCTTTCCAGCAGCCGGCCTTGTACGAGCATGTCCGCTCGGGTCGGGGAATCGACGTCTGCTATACGGTCGTCGAGAATCACTATCGGGGGACGGTTACGCCGCAGTTGCGTATCAAGGATATCAAAAAGTCGGGGCCGAAATAACGCGTCGAAACCGGTTCCGTCGAGAAAGCCGGCTCATCAGAGCCGGCTTTTTTCGTTTCGGAAAGTCCGGGAAAGTTTCATTTTCGGTTCATTTGGGAAGGATAAACATTAAAAAAGCAAGGAAAAACAATTTTTTTTACACGCTTTCGCCCGATGGATGATGCAAGTCGGCGAGCAACCAGGCCAGGATGATGCCAATTCGTTGTAAATTAATTCGTTAAATAAAAAGAGCTTGTCCTCCTGTTCCCTGTGGCGCTTTTGGGGCTGCCTTGCAATAATTTGATAATCAGCGGTGTGTTTTTGTAAATATGCCCTCCGGAAAATCTTTGTCCTCTTGCAATGAGCTGAAATCTCCGTTATGTTTGTTTCAAAAGGAATGACGATCGAATGAAACGTACAAACCTGAAGCGAAAAATGCCAAGTTATAAATTATAAAAGCAAACAATCAAATATTATTCCCCTCCCAACAAATTAGCACGGGAGCGATGCAACCGCCTATCGCATCGCTCCCGATTCTTTTACTGCCGGTACGCTCCGGCGCTTCCTGTCCCGGCACGGCGGAGGAAATATCCGCGCGTGCGATGTCCTATCGGTTCCGAATGGCCGGACCGGCCAGCCCTTCTGCGGCTGCGGCGCGGTAGAGCCGGTCCATGGCCCGTTCGATTACCCGGCGGGGAGAGGCGATGTTGAAACGCATCCAGCCGCGTCCCTGCTCGCCGAACATCGATCCCTCGTTGACACCGAGTCCTGCCCGGTCGATCAGCAGGCGGTACGTCTGCTCGTGGGTCATGGGCCATTCCCGAAAATCGAGCCACATCAGGTAGGTGCCTTCGGGCCGGACCGCACGAACGGAAGGCATGCGGTCGCGCAAAAAGTCGAGCACGTAGTTCACGTTTCCGTCCAGATAGTCGATCAGTTGCTCGAGCCACTCGTCGCACCGACTGTAAGCCGCTTCCAGCGCAACGGCTCCGAATAGGTTGCCCTGATCGGCATGCAGCTTGGCCAGCTCGGTCTGCAGACGCCGGCGGAGCGAGTCGTCCGGCACGATGACGACCGACGTAGAGAGCCCGGCCATGTTGAATGTCTTGCTCGGCGCGATGAACGTGACCGTCCGGCGCGCGAACCGCTCGTCGAGCGCGGCGATATGCAGATGCCGGTGCGGGTCGTATATCAGGTCGGAATGGATTTCGTCGGAGAGGATCAGTACGTCGTGCTTCACGCACAGTTCGCCGATGCGCGTCAGTTCTTCCCGGGTGAAGACGCGCCCGGTCGGATTGTGCGGATTCGACATCAGCAACGCTTTCGCTCCGGACAACTGGCGGTCCAGATCGTCGAAGTCGACGACGAACCGTCCGTCCGCCGCTTGTATCAGCGGATTTTCGAGAACGCGCCGTCCGTTGAGACGGGTCTGCCGCGCGAACGGATGATACACCGGCGGCTGGATTACGACTCCGTCTCCTTCCGATGTGAATGCCCTGAGCGCGAAAACGATCCCCGATACGACCCCCGGCGTGAAGTCGAGCCACTCGCGGCGCAGCTTCCAGCCTCCGTGCCGTTCGACCCAGCCGATGATGGCGTTCCAATAGGCGTCCGACCGGTAGGAATAGCCCAGAACGGGATGTTCCGCCCGCTTGCGTATCGCTTCCGTGACCTCGGGCGGTGCGGCGAAGTCCATATCGGCGACCCAGAGCGGAATGACGTCGTCCCGGCCGAAAATCTCGTCCCGCAGGTCGAATTTTTCGCAAGAAGTGCCTTCCCGGCATATTTCCTCGTCGAAATTGTATTTCATATGCAATCAAATAGATTGCAAATATATGGCAAATTGTAAAAAATAAGCCATACCTTTGAACCGATTTGCAGGCCGCACGCCGGCGGCGGAAAAGCCTCGGCGCGGATACACGAGTAAACTTAGCGCATACCGATCCATGAGCACATTCGATCCGAAAAAAAAGAAGGGCTTTCCCGGCGAGGACCGCCGCGGCGACCGCTTCGGAAACTACTCCCGTCGAGACGATTCGAGAAGTTTCGACCGCGATGGGGAACCGTCGCCTTTTGTCAGGGACAAGCGTCCGCGAATCAGTCGGCCCTCGCGGGACGTAAGGTCCGGTTTCGACGGTCCGTCCGGCGACGGCGAGAAGCGGCGCTCTTTCAATCCGAACTTCACGAGGGACAATCGCCGGCGCGACGAATTCCCGCGAGAAAAATCCTATCGTCGGTTCGACCGCGAGGAACGGTCGTGGAATCGGGAGGACGCGCCCAAGGAACGCTCTTACAACCGGTACGACCGGGATGACCGGCCGCAGGGCCCGCGCAAGCCGTTCGACGCCGACTCCCGTTCTTTCCCGCACGGCGACCGTCCGCAGACCGCGGCCAAGCCGTGGAGCCGGGACAATCGTCGCGGCAAGGAAGACCGGCGTCCGTCCCGGGACGGATCCCGCGATTCGCGCGGCGACAAGCGCTACGGAACGAAAAAGCAGGGAGCAGGACATTCGTACCGTGACGGCCGGACGAGCAGCTACCCGAGATTCGACGCTCCGAAGCCGGCGGGGGCGATTCGTCTGAACCGTTTTATCGCCAACTCGGGTATCTGTTCGCGCCGCGAGGCCGACGACCTGATTACGGCCGGTCTGGTGGCTGTCAACGGACAGATCGTGACCGAACTGGGATCGAAAGTCAATCCGGACGACGAGGTGCGTTTCAACGGGTCGGTCATCAAAGGGGAGAAAAAAGTCTATATCGTGATGAACAAACCCAAGGGCTTCGTTACTTCGCTCGACGACCCGCATGCCGACAAGACCGTCATGGATTTGCTGAAAGGTGCTGTCGCCGAGCGGGTCTATCCGGTCGGACGGCTCGACAAGAACAGCGTGGGTGTGCTGCTCATCACCAATGACGGCGAGTTGACCCGCAAGCTGACGCACCCGAGCTACAATAAGCAGAAAGTCTATCAGGTGACTCTCGACAAGCCGCTGGCACAGGCCGATATGACCAAGATAGCCGAGGGAATCACGCTCGAAGACGGGGAGATTCATGCCGATGAGATCAGCTATGTCAGCGAAAACCGCAAGGAAGTGGGCATCGAGATACATTCCGGCCGCAACCGGATCGTGCGCCGTATTTTCGAGTCGCTCGGCTACTCGGTCCAGAAGCTCGACCGGGTCTATTTCGCCGGACTGACGAAGAAGAAACTCAAGCGCGGTGGCTGGCGCTTCCTCTCGCCGATGGAAGTGAACCGGCTCAAGAGCGGGGAATACGAATAGAACGGGACGATTTTGTTCTATCCGGACAGAGAAAAGCGGACTTTTGCCGAAAAATATTGCATAAATAAAATTTTCGATTTATCTTTGCACTCGCATTCAGCAATGGTTCTCTAGCTCAGTTGGTAGAGCACGACACTCTTAATGTTGGGGTCGTGGGTTCGAGCCCCACGGGGACCACTTCAAGGCGACTGGTAATCAAGCGATTATCGGTCGCCTTTGTTTTGTGCCCATGCCGAAGGATCGGGAATCATCCTGCCTCAGAAGGCATTTTGAGGGCCCTGTGTGTTACATAATGTGTTACATAGAATCACTCGAAACGACAATCTGCGTATTCATGCAAAATTATGAATATCAGAGTTGTGCAGAAAGGCGACATCGTTTATAAAAACGGGTGTTCGCCTTTGTTCATTCGGTTTACCCACGAACGTAAGAGTAAGTTTGTCAGCTTGGGGATTTCCGTACTTCCCGATCATTGGGACAAGCAACAGCAAATGATTCGGCAATCATGCCCCGAATCCGCTATTTTACAGCAACGAATCGAAGCTGTTCTTCGAGAGTACGAACGGAAAATACGGAAATTGGAAATTCTTGAGATTCCCGTTACGCTGGAAACCCTGTTCGAATCGAAAGGCAGAAGGATTAAATGCACCGTTTCGGATTGTTTCGAACGTGAGATCGCCCGTCTCGAATCGCTCGGTAAATACAATTCGGCCTCGAAGGTCAAAACCGTATTTTCTCTGATCGGTCAATTCCGCAACGCCGATATACGGTTGGAAGAGATTGATTTGGTGTATCTGAACGATCTTGAACTGTTCCTGCGTAAACGAGGCAACAAGGATAACAGTATCGCCACCAAATTCAGCGTGTTCAAGGCGATTTACAACAAGGCGCTGGCGGAAGAACTCTTTGCGCCGAAAGTCAATCCGTTCGTAAAGTTCAAAGTAGGTCGGCTTTGGACGGCTACTCGTAAAAGGGCCATTACCAAAGAGGAACTGCGACGGATCATAGATTTCGGACTGCCCGAATCGGCATCGCCTTATTTGATTCTGGCAAGGGATATATTTCTGTTTACCTACTTTACAGCAGGAATCAATATCGGAGATATAGCCCGATTGGAGTACCGCAACATCCGTAACGGGCGTATCTACTACACACGTCGCAAAACGGGCAAAAATATCAGTTGCCAGTTAATGCCTCTCGCTTCTGCAATCATCGCCAAATACAGCAGGCCCGACCATTCGGAAACCGATTATATCTTTCCGATTCTTAATAAGGCTATGCACATGACCGATTTGCAACAGTACAACAGACTTCATAAAGTTACGGCCAAAATCAATCGGGAGTTGGGCGAGTTGGCAAAATTAGCAGGTATCGAAACGCATCTGACCACCTACGTTGCGAGACACACGTATGCGACCGTACTCAAGCGTTCGGGAGTGAACATTGCGATCATCTCTGAATCCCTCGGTCATTCCGACCTTGCCACAACTCAAATCTATCTGGATTCGTTCGAGAACTCGCAGATCGACGAAGCGATGAAGCACTTGCTATGAATAAGAAAAAGGGGGGTACTCGTCACGGCGAGCATCCCCCTTTTTTGTTTTTAAGCAGAGTATTAAGCCGCTTCGTTCGACTCCTTTTCGGGCGACGGCATGGAGAAGGCGACGGGCTCCGCATCCTCTATCTGCGATCGTACCGCGATCAGTCCCTTAATCTTCGTCTGGTCGTACAGCGGTTTTTCGAACATTCTGATTCGTTCTCCGATTACCTGCTCGACTCCGTAGCGCATGACCTTGTTGACGACGCCGCTACCCTCGAACACGATGTGCTGGGCCACGTGTGCGGGATTCAGTCGCAGGGCTCGACAATACTCGTTGAAGTCGATCAGGTTCGTCAGCCGTTTCGCTTCGGTGAGCAGATCGTACCAGACCCGTTGCGGATCGGCATACACTCCGTTGGCCACCTCCTGAATACAGGCGATCTTGGTGTCGAGATTTTGGGTAACGATCAACTGGCGGGCGAACATGCGGCGGGCGCGAGTCATCACGGCAAAAATATTCGAACGTTTCATCTTGGGATTAATCCCTCCTTGGGGGATAGCTTAAATTCATCCTGACCGTTCATGCCATTGAAGCGGCAGTATCTTCGGGTCTTTCCCTTCGACACGGCAAAGATGAGGCGAAAGCGAAGCTATATCCGAGAGTAAAAAAGTCGGCAAATTACTCCCCCCTTCTGTCAAACGTAGATTTTGGAAGTATAGCAACGTCTGTAACCTTTGTATTGCTGGATAATCCCCTTGATCGAGGAATCGTCCACGACAAAGGCGGTGTTTTTGGTGAATTTGCAGAAATAAAGCAGGCGGGAGATCAACAACAGTTTGTTGTAAGATACGGGATCGGTGGTATCTCTCGTATATCTGGCCCGTTTTTCAGGCAGATTCAGCACCTCGAACAGCGTTTTGAATTTTTGGGCCATATAGTACATCTGCAAGGTCGGCGGGAGCTGAATATCATATCCCTTTTCCATATAGGGGAATACCCCCAGCTTTAAGAACTCGTCTTTCTCTATCCTCTTGATTTCCTCGTCCAGACGTTTGCGGATTGTATACAGCATCCAAGGAGTGGATATTTCCAGACGATTCTTTTTTCTCAACTCCCTGTCGTCCGATATGTAAATGTATGCATTGGGGTGTTCATCGATGTAATCTCTGGTTTCGATAAGCAGCTCGTAATAGTTTTTGCTACGGTCCGCCACATTGGTCGTGTGGTCGATCGTCATATCGTAGATAAAGAGCAACACAAACCAAAACTTCTCGACATCCATCCCATACCCTTTAATAGTGCCGATAATATCCGTATTGTCGCAAAAAGCCTCCCACGTAAACGGCGGATCGATAACATTCTGTCGCAGTCTGCTGAGAAAGATGTTTATCCATGTACCCAAAAAGCCGCAATCATTTTCGTCGATTTCGACATCGATCCTATACGCGAGTTCTAGCGCATACTCCATTCTCGGATCATTCATGTTTGTGGGAAGGCCGCATTCCATCTTAATAATATCCGTCACTCAAATTTAGTCCAAAATAGCGACAATATCAAACTGAACAACAGGACGGTGTTTGCTGTATTTTGTTCTGTTTGATACCTGAAACAAGGTTTCCGATACAATTCGGAACAATGAACGCATGATTCCAGTTCTGAAATTACCTGAAAACAACGATTCAGGTTATAAACAGAACAATAACCCCTGTATTCGGGTGTATTCCATCATGGGAAACCGAGTTTCATCCTGTTATATGTACCTATCGACCGCATATCGTTCTGTAATCGCATCCCGAATCCCAGTAAACCGACGCCGACTCCATACGAACACGTCTCCGTCTGACCGTCAACCATGCCGATACGCGCCGATTTCCATTCCTTGAATGCCTCGCACACCCGATCCCAGTGCATCTAAAGGCGGTATGCACACATCCTGCCCGTAAACGCCCGAATCCCATAAAAACAGATCTTCGCTTTGTTTATCTCCCAGATAATCCGTATCTTTGATAAGCGTTCGAAAAATGGAAACCGCCCGTTTCCGAGTCCGACGATCCGCAGGGGGAAGCCGAGAAGCGTTCCCCTTTCTTGTGCGCTCGACCGACAGATTTTTTGAGTAAGAAAATCCAGTCCCTTTAATAGAGAGAGTTGCCCACTCAATTTTCATAGATGAAATCGGAGATAGCATTTAGTTGCTCGTATTTAAAAATCAATTCGAAATGGAAAGTAAAATCGTTAAGGCTCCGACAGGAATAGAATACTTAGGAGCCATAGACCCCAAGACAGGTAAACCCTGAATGACAGAGATACCCGCCAACTGCGTATTGTCGAAAGGCATCACGGGTTGCGGGGCAACCACATTAGGCATTGAGCAGAAAGGCCACACCCTGATCGCCATGCCGTTTACAGGCTTGATAGATAACAAAACGGCCCAATATCGCGATACGTTGTTAGGCATATACGGCAGAGGCGGCAAAGAATATGAAATCGAGCAATACTTAAAGAGCCACGATACCGTAAAGATAGCGACCACTTTCGATTCATTGCGGAAAGTTGCCGATACCCTCGCCCGTTACGGTTTCGATGCTTATAAAGACGCTCATTTGCTCGTGGACGAATGACACGTACTGTTCAACGCATACGATTACCGATACGAAGGAGTGCGAAAGCTGTTGGATACCGCCCCGCACTTCGACAGGGTAACGTATATCTCAGCGACTCCCATCGAGCGCAAATATTATCTGGAAGAACTGAAACGCTTACCCGAATATCGGATCGAATGACCTCATGCAAAGCCCGTCAATATCCGTTCTCACAAGGTAGACAAACCGCTCGCTTACATGGCGGGAATATGCAGAAACAGGATTGCAAGCGGCGGAGAATGCAATTATCACATTTTCCTTAACAGCGTGGAGGATATAGCGAGCATAATCCGCACGGCCGAGCTAACCCCAGAGAATACGCGGGTAATCTGTTCCCAAAACGAGGAAACGCTCCGTAAGAATCTCGGCAAGTTGCCCGAGGGTTTCGGAATCTCCAAAGCATTGGACGAACTCAAAACCATCAGCTTCTACACCTCGACCTGTTTCGAGGGGCAGGATATTATCGACCCGAACGGTCGGAGTTTCATTGTGAGCAATGCTCAGAAAGATCATACGCTGCTCGATATTGCGACCACCTTTTTTCAGATATGCGGACGCATCCGCAAATCGAATTACAACGATGAGATCGTATATTTCTATTCCACCACCCGCTATACGGACGTAAGCCTCGAAGAATTTGAACGGGCCACATACAAGACGCTCGCCGAAGCGGAGGAAATAGCACGCTCCTTGAACGGCTTGCCCGACCGCTTCAAAGCCAAATTGATAAGGCAACTTCCCTATATGAACGAGCCCTATATTCAGGTTGCGGGGAACGAATTGAAGATAGACCGAAATATGGCGAATTTCGATATAGTCAACTATAAAGTCGTGAACGGCATCTATTCATCCAAATACAACGTCATTCAGGAGCTGGAGAAAGGCGGTGCGACGGTTACGAACGACGAGGATTATACCGCGCCTCAGAGCATACGGCTACTGTCCCAAAGGAGAGTGAGTTTCGATAAACTGTTCGAAACGTATTGCGCCATTAAGGACGAGCCAGTCGGCTATTCGCTCGTTCCCGATTACAGGCTGGAGATAATCGAGGGCATCAATCCGCTCGTTAAAAATTCCTACGACATACTCGGACGGGACGAGGTGCGGCGAATGAAATATCATCAATCCAATATCAGGCGTGAGATCATCAAGCGTATGAGCAGGGCAAAGGATTATCGGATTGTGGAACTCATCCATGAAACGCTCCCCCTGCAAAAAGCCATACCCGTTGCCAGAATCAAATCGGAATTGCAGGAGATATACGATGAGTTGGGGATACCCCGCAAGGCGAAAGCTACCGACTTAAACAACTGATACGAGACCAAGCCCACGACCAAACGAATCGATGGGAAGAATACGGCCTGTATCATGATCGTGAGGGATAAATTTGTCAGGGTAAGATAAAATAACCGCTCGGAATTTGCATTTATACCAATTATTGGTAACTTTGAGCAAACATCGGGTATTATGAGAAGAAATACATCGGTCTCTCTGGGAAGCTACTTCGAGGCTTTCGTAGAGAACAAGATCACACAGGGACGGTACAAAAACGCCAGCGAGGTGATTCGGGCGGGTTTGCGGTTGTTGGAGGAAGAAGAGCATCGGATCGCCGTATTGAAAAATGCGATTCAGGAGGGTTTGGACAGCGGCGTGGCGGTGGATTTCGATCCGACGGAGCATCTGGCATCCTTAAAGGCGGCACGGAACAATGGCTGAGTATCGTTTTACCCGTAAGGCCGTAGAGGATTTATCGGACATTTGGCATTATACGCTCGAAACATGGTCGCAGAAGCAGGCCGACCGTTATTACCGCATGTTGATCGAATGTTGTCGGAATATTGCGGAGCATCCTTTGGCAGGACGGCATTACGCCGAGATGGCCGAGGGAGTGTACGGATTGCGGGCGGGTAAACACATCGTCTTTTACAGGATCGCCGCTCCGAATGAAATCGAAGTAATCCGAATCTTGCACGGCAGTATGGATTTGAAAACCCGAGTCGGAGAATAGCGGTCTTATAAGAAGAACTCCCATAACATACCGCTCGGACAGACATCGACAGGGGGTCTTAAAACAACCCCCTCGTCTATGTTTGTCCTTCTGAACATATCTTCCATGCGGTAACGTACTCCTGTTTTATCCCCCCTCCCCATATCAAGATGGGAAACCGAGCAGTCGGGCCTTAGACCGATTATCTAACCTGCCGCAAAAATCGGCAGACAGAAGCCTAAGACAGAGAAAAATAGCTATGGTTTGGGTGTCTAACCCGCACGCCATCGAATCGGGAGTCGTTCAAGCAGGGACGGCTCCCTTTTTTGTTTAACAGATTAACATTTAAAGGCTATGCTTACGGAGAGGGAATTGGTAAAATGCCATGTATTACACGAACAAAACGAGATCATCGAGCGCCTGATCGACGCGGGAGCGATTCCCGATGAATCCTTATATGGGGAATGGTGGGAAGTGATGGAATGGTGGCTTGTTACGAGATGGCTGGCCGAACGGTTGAAGGAACAAGGCGAAATCGTGATCGAGCAGTACGGTTGTTATTGGTGGGGCAGGCAATGTTCGGGACAGGCGGTTTATATGGACGGAGTGATAACCGAAATAGCGGAATCGCTGGCTTAAAAATAGAATATCCCAAGCTGAGCATAACATAGTTTGCATTCAATATTGATTTTCAACTGATTTTCTCGGAAATTTGTTACACAATACCCCGATTGAGTGTGAAAAACATTTTCTATCTTTGTGTCGTTGGGCAACCAACGGACATATTTTGATGAAAGTGTTTAGCTTTTATCCTTGAACGGAAATCTGGTAAATTTCAAAACACAAGGATAACGATAACACTCATTGCTTGCATTGTAATATATCGTCCTGATATATACAGCAAGTGTGGGGTATTGTTTATTTGTGTTTGGGCTTACCAGAGCCTCCGTTCAGATAAACTAATTGACTCCACACTTTCTTTTTATTACTAATCCGCCGCAGAGGAGTCGGAGGCATGATGTTATGATTTATGTCACGATTTGATTTAATTCAAAAAGAGTTTGACGAAAACACTTTTTTGAAAGAAAGCAAACAGTTGCTTTTGGACAAAATTCAAGCAGGAGACTATCCTCCTTCGGAACTCACGAAAGAAAAGATTATCGAACTTCTTGCAAAACTGATTATTGAACAAGAGAAGAGCGGGAAACAACCTATATGCGGAGATATAGATACCTATGAACAATCTGATGAACAACAAGATTTCTATTTCAAAATCTTATGGGTTGTTTTAGTAGAGAAGATCGGTTATAAGCAGTTCTTATCCCAGAAAGAAATCAACAGTTTAAAATTACAAATTCGGAGAATATTTTATGCTAATTTTTTAAATAACTAATCATGAAAAAGATTTTTATATTGTTCGTAATCGCAACGATCTTATTCGGTTGTAGCGAGGAATACGACGACAGCGGATTGCGGAACGATCTGAACGATCTCGAAAACCGAGTGGAGAAACTGGAGGAACTGTGCAAGCAGATGAATACGAATATTTCATCATTGCAGTCTATTGTTACGGCCTTACAGAGTAATGATTACATTACATCCGTGTCTCCAGCCGTTGAAAACGGTCGAACTATCGGTTATGTTATTTCTTTCGCCATAAACGATCCTATTACCGTTTATCATGGAAGTAAAGGGACAGATGGCACAACGCCTCAAATCGGAGTTAAACAAGACGGAGGTATCTATTACTGGACATTGAACGGGGAATGGCTGACCGACGATCAGGACAACAGAATCAAAGCGCAGGGAATGGACGGAACTAACGGCAAGTCAGCCTATGATCTGGCCGTCGAAAAGGGATATTCGGGGACATTGGACGAGTGGCTGGCATCCCTTAAAGGCTCTAATGGAAATGATGGAGATGATGGGAAATCAGCTTATGAATTAGCGGTAGAGAAGGGATATAAAGGTACGCTGGAAGAATGGCTTGCATCCTTAAATGGAACGAATGGAGATAACGGAAAGTCGGCTTATGAGTTAGCGGTTGAAAAAGGATATAATGGAACTTTAGATGAGTGGCTGGAATCTCTCAAAGGCTCTAATGGAAATGATGGGAATGACGGAAAATCAGCTTACGAGTTAGCGGTAGAGAAGGGATATACAGGTACATTGGAAGAATGGCTGGAGTCGTTGAAAGGGATTAATGGAATTACGCCGAAACTGAAAATCGAACACGATTATTGGTATGTGTCTTATAACGGGGGAGAGTCTTGGACTTCAGTCGGCAAAGCAGTAGGAGAAAATGGACAAAATGGAGATTCGATGTTTCAGGATGTCGATTATACCTCGAATCCCGATTACGTAATCTTTACGTTGAATAACGGTTATCAAATCAAGTTGCCAACGTGGTCTGCATTTGAAGCCTTGCAGACGTTGTGCAATCAAGTGAATACTAATCTATCATCTTTACAGTCTATTGTAACGGCACTTCAAGATAACGATTATATTACGAGTGTAGACCCGTTGACGGAAGATGGCAAAGTGGTAGGTTATACAATCAAATTCGCAAAAAGTAATCCAATTGTGATCTACAACGGTAAGGATGGAAATAACGGTACCGTACCAGCCATTGGTGTTAAAAAAGATACAGACGGTATTTATTATTGGACATTGGACGGTAAGTGGTTGACAGATGATTCTGATAATAAAATCCAAGCACAAGGAATAGATGGTAATGAAGGAGCAACGGGTGCTACGCCGAAATTGAAGATTGAAAATGGTTATTGGTTTGTGTCTTATAATGACGATGACAGTTGGGTACAATTAGGTAAAGCGACGGGAGAAGACGGGAAAGATGGTGATAACATTTTTAAGAGTGTGACGCAAGATGAGAATAATGTTTATTTCAATCTAACAAATGGCTCGACTATTACGATTCCGAAATCGGGACAAAGCATGGATCCTAATATAATTCAGTTTGAGGATGAAAATGTGAAAAAAATATGTGTTGCGCTTTGGGATACCGATGGAGATCATGAATTATCCATTGAGGAAGCTGCCGCAGTGAAGACAATTCAAACTGTTTTTAAAGACAATACAGATATTCAACTATTTAATGAATTGAAATATTTTACAGGGTTGACTTCGATTGATGGATGGGCTTTTGGGACTTGTACTAATCTATGGAGAATAACGATACCTGTTAATGTTGTATCCATTAATGAAAATGCTTTTAGTGGGTGTAAACAATTAAAACGAGTAATGTTTGAAAAAGGATCAAAATTGAAAACTATCAGTAGATGTTTTTACGCATGTCCCCTAATTGCAATTGAGATACCTGCAAGCGTAGAAAGTATTGAAAATCATGCATTTGATTGGCCTAGTTCAACTTTAACATCTGTTACATTTGAAGAAGGTTCCCGATTGAGAACAATCGGAGAAGATGCATTTTCAGATACCCCATTGACCAGTATTGAGATTCCTGCGAGTGTAGAACGTATTGGGAAAAGGGCATTTGCTAATTCTCAAATAGAATCCATAATCTTTCACAAAGGATCAAAGCTCCAAATAATTGAAGGTACAAAAGCAGGAGAACGTAATCTCGATGGTGTGTTCAGTAATTGCAAGTCATTGAAATCCATAGAAATACCAGCTAATGTCCACACCATCAAATCAGCAGCTTTTAAAGGATGCACAGCGTTGAAAACAGTCACTTTTGAAACGGGATCGAAACTGATAACAATTGAAAGTGGATATGGTGACGGTTCGGGATATTACGGTGCATTTTCTAACTGTGGTCTGGAGATTGTGGATGCTTCTGCTTGTACGGAAATTAGAACGTTGGGGCAATATGCATTTACTCATGGTAATTATTATTATAATTTATTATTGAAAATAGGAACGAAAATTCCACCAATATGTTATGATCGGACATTTCCAGATAAAATAAAAATTCAAGTACCTATTGGATGTGCTGATGTATATCGAAAAGCTGACTATTGGAAAAATGGGACTATTACAGAGTTCAGCGAATAATTTCATATTTTATCATAATTGAACAGGGACAGACTTGTGCAAGGGGGGATCTGTTTAGACCCTCAGCACAAGTTTGTCCTTTTTATTCCGATAACTCGGTGACGTTATTGTACAGCCTGTAAAACTACTTCTCCCGAAAATCCGTCACTCCGAATTTATCGAATTTCATTTGATTTAATCGCTTGATTTTATTATCTTTATGGTGATAACAAGTAATTAACCGACTAAATTTTGTACAAAATGAAAGAGAAAAAGACAACATCCCCCGTCCATTGACAGATCGGAACGTGCGAGGGGTTTAAATTGATGAGAACGAAAATCCATTATTCGGACAAAGAACGGTATGAGGTCTATATGGTAAAACCCGACAGCAGGGAGAAACCGATTTCGTTCCTGTTTATGCTACCCGATTTTGCCGATGCGAGTAAGGATATACGGATCGGATTTGCGAACAAGGGAAAGACCGATCCCCGAATCCGAATCGAATGATCGCTGGATAAGATAGACAATTCGGTCGGATTCAGTATGGATTCGCGACTCGATTCTAAAGGCGGTTTATCGGTCGATCTGTTCTACTGCTTTTTGAGTCACGACCAGATACTACTGAATTTCTGAGTCAAGGACGGAAGTTACTATATTCGGAGATTGCCGTTAGGAGATTTTAAGGAGACGTATTTGAAATTATTAGAATAGGATTTGCCTCGACTTGGTAACAGGTCGGGGCTTTCTTTTTGAGGCGCTTTTTCCTAAGACAAGTAAAAAATAGCCAAAATAACTTAATTGTCTAATCAGCAGATAGTTTTAATGTGATACGTGTTGTACATAGTGTGTTACATAACGGGGAAAGGCGGCTAAATAGCTTGAATAATCTTTACCGCAATGGTTCTATAGCTCAGTTGGTTGCGTCGAAAGGCGAAGCCTTTTGAGGCTTTGGGAGCACGACACTCTTAATGTTGGGGGCGTGGGTTCGAGTCCCACGGGGACCACTTCAAGGCGACTGGTAATCAGGCGATTATCGGTCGCCTTTTTTTGTGCCTATGCCGAAGAATCGGGGATTGTCCTGCCTAAACGGGCATTTTCGGGACTTTTGTTTTACCAAATGTTTTACCACAAACGAGGTGAAACGATCAGGCGTTCGACATTCTGCGAATAGCTTAAAGCAATGAAAATCAATATGCAAGTTATTTGCCGCAAAGATCGTGTCACGAAAGATCGCAGGGCTCCCGTCTTCATCCGTTTTACCAAAAATCGCAAGGTCCGTTATATCAGTACGGGAGTTGCAGTCCGTATTGATGATTGGGATTTTGAAAATCAGTGTATTAGGTCGGATTCGCCTGAAATGCAGTCCATCCAGTTTCAAATCGACAGCAAAGTAGAGGATTACCGTCGCAGGATGAGGCGTCTCGAAGCGTTGGAAGTAGAAGTTACGCTGGATAATCTGCTCGAAACGAACGGACGTAAATTCAATTGTACGGTAGGTGAATATCTTCGACAAACGATCCGACGGCTTAAGGAGTCAGGCAAATATGGTTCCGTCTCCAAACATCAGTCTCTGTTGACCAGATTGTCGCAGTTTCGTTCGCCGAATATCCGTTTTGAAGAGATCGAGTTCGCTTATTTGCAGGATTTCGAATTTTTCTTGCGTAAAGCAGGGAATACGGACAATAGCATTGCAACAAAATTCAGCGTGTTTCACGCCGATTTACAACAAGGCGCTGGCGGAAGAACTCTTTGCGCCGAAAGTCAATCCGTTCGTAAAGTTCAAAACAGGTCGGCTTTGGACGGCTACTCGTAAAAGGGCCATTACCAAAGAGGAACTGCGACGGATCACAGGCTACTCCGGGTTGTTCGAATCGGCATCGTCTCTTTACTGTGGGAATCCTATCGGGAAATGTAGCCCGAGAGTAACCCGATAGCCTATCTCCTGCGTGTGCCGCAAAGCGGGTAAAAGCAGCCGCCGGTCAATGCCTGTCGCTTCTGCGATTGTTGCCGAGCGCTGAGCCCGGCTTTTTCTGTTCGCGGCCGAGAGGCTGCGGATAAGGTCGCGCGAGACTGCTTTTCATTGCTTTTTCCCTCAGCGGCCTAAAAAGAAAAAATCCTCACATATCATTGATACATAAGGAACTTTCTCTCTTTTGCGGCCTCTTTGTCGAGGCCTCAAGGGTGGAAGATGGGGCTCGAACCCACGACTTTCGGAACCACAATCCGACGCTCTAACCAACTGAGCTACATCCACCGTATGGAGTTTGCGTCTTTTCAGACAGCGTGCAAATTTAATACACTTTTTGTTTAATGCAAAATTTTCGGCGGCTTCGGCTGAAAAAAGACCGTACATGGGAGAAACGGTAACGGACTGACGACGGCGAGCAGGCTGCGGCCCGTTCTTGAGCCGAAAGGACGTTTCGTTCCCGGGAGCTTGGCCGGGAACGGTCCGGATCACCGCCTTTTTCAGAAGGACTTGCGGGGCATTCGGCCGATACATCGGAGTGGAGCCGCGCAGAAAGAAAAAAGCGCGGCTAACAAACGCATGGCTCAATCGCCGCAAAAGCGATTAGCCTCATCTCGATATTCCTTGCCGGAAGGTTTGTCCGTGTGCAGGACCGGTTTTGCAGAAATACCGGTTGCGGCGAGCCGTCCGTTTCTTGCCGGTCGGTATCGGTCATCGTGCCGCCCGTCCCTGTCGTCGGCATGACGGAATCTATGTCTCTGACCGGCCTTTACAGCAGGCGATTCTCGGCGAAGTAGCGCCATAGGGGCGCGGCGTGAAGCGCTTGCTTGATCCGGTCGCCGAGCAGCAGGTCGCGCACCTGTTCCGGCGTCAGCAGATGAACCGTCAGGTCCTCCGTCGATTCGAGGTGCTGTTCCGAAATCCGCTCGACGTCCGTCGCTACGAAACAGTGCGTCAGGTTTGTCTGCGTCGACGGATTGGCCGACACGACCATCAGCTCGCTCCATTGTCCTCCGCCGAATCCTGTCTCCTCCAGCAGTTCCCGGCGGGCCGCCGCCTCGGGCGTCGCGTCTTGAGGATCGCGCACGCCGGCGCACAGCTCGAAGCAAGTCCGGTCGAGCCCCCGCCGGTACTGACGCACGAAAACGAATTCTCCCGTGCATGTGCGGGCGATCGTATTGACCCAATCGGGGTATTCCAACACGTAATATTCGGGAATCTCGCTTCCTCCGGGCAGGCCGATCCGCTCGCGTCGCACCGTCAGCCATGGGCGTCGGAACAGGTACTCGCTTCGGAGCACCTTCCATTTTCGTTCTTCCTTGTCGTTTTCCATATGTTCGGTCATTGATGTTGTCCGGACGGGGAGAGCGTCCTCTTCCATCGTTCCCGCTCGCCCGGACGTCCGCAGGAAAGAGCCCTGTCGTGGTCATAGCCCGGAAAGCTCCTGTACGAACCGTGCGCCCGGCGAGCCATTCGGGAACAAGAATAATCAAAAATAGCGGTTCGTCCAAACGGTCGGCATGCTGCTCGGCCGGTTCCGTCTTCGTCTGTCCGATCGCGTGAGGGTTTCGGTCGGACGCACGACATGGGAAAATTCCGGTAAAGAAACCCTGTCCCGTTTGTCTGACGGGAGACAGGAAGCATCGGGCGCGGCTTCTCCGTATTGTTAGCCGGAGCGGTTTCCGACGCGCCGATTCCGATCGGTCCGGGTTTCCTGAAAAATGACGCGCCGGGCCTCGGCAATCGCTCTGCGGAGCATATTCCCGGACCGTGTCCGGCACAGCTCGCCGGAGGGGAAGCCGAAAAACGGGCGGCCGGCACGTTATTCTATTTATTTGGCGTATATTTGCACCGATTTATGATTTGTCACTTGTATCGGGCAATTCGCCGTTCCGGCGCCGAAGACCTCGGCTTTTACACGTCGGTCATATTCGAACACCAATCCATTCACACATGACTCAAACAGAAGAATTCAGCGCCCTCGGGCTGACCGACCGGACGCTCGAGGCGATTCGCTCGAAAGGCTTCGAGACCCCGTCGCCCATACAGAGGCTGACGATTCCCGCGCTGCTCGACACCGAAAAGACGAACGACATCATCGCGCAGGCCCAGACCGGGACCGGCAAGACCGCCGCGTTCGGCCTGCCGATTCTCGAACGGCTCCGTCCGCTCAAGGGCGCGACTCAGGCCCTGATCCTGGTTCCTACGCGCGAGCTGGCGCTGCAAGTGACCGAAGAACTGCTGTCGCTGAACGGCCGCAGCAAGCTGTCGATCTCGGCCATCTACGGCGGCGCTTCGATGAGCGAGCAGCTCCGCAGACTGTCCAAGGGCGTCGACGTGGTCGTCGGAACGCCGGGCCGGATACTCGACCACTTGCACCGGGGAACGCTTGACATCCGGGAACTCCAGTACCTGATCCTCGACGAGGCCGACGAAATGCTGAACATGGGCTTCATCGAGGATATCGAGGAAATCCTCTCCCATGCGAACGACCGGCGACGCATTCTGCTCTTTTCGGCCACGATGCCCGAACGGATCATCTCGCTGTCGAAAAAGTACATGCGCGACAGCGAACTGCTCCGGGTTCCCTCGCAGGAGATGACGACCGAGCTGACCGACCAGATTTATTTCGAAGTGCGCGACAGCGACAAGTTCGACGCGCTGACGCGCATCATCGACACGGAACCCGAGTTTTACGGCATCGTTTTCAGCCGCACCAAGGTGGGCGTCGACGAGCTGGTGAACCGGTTGACCGAAAGAGGGTACGCGGCCGAGGGGCTGCACGGCGACGTTTCGCAGGGACAGAGGGAGAAAATCCTCCGCAAGTTCAAGAAAAAGCTGGCCAATATTCTGGTGGCTACCGACGTGGCGGCGCGCGGGATCGACATCAACAACCTGACCCACGTAATCAACTACTCGTTGCCGCAGGACACCGAGTCGTACGTCCATCGGATCGGCCGGACCGGCCGCGCGGGCAATACGGGAACCGCGGTCACGTTCATTTCGCCCGCCGAATTCCGCCAGTTCGGCTACCTCAGGCGCGACATCAAGGCGCAGATCAAAAAGGAGAGCCTGCCCTCCGCTCAGGACGTGATCGAGATCAAGAAGACGAGGATCAAGGACGATCTGGCGGAAATCATCGAGAACGGATCGTACGAAAAGTACCGGGAAATGGCCGCCGAGATGCTTTCCGGTCTTGCGCCCGAAGTCGCGCTGGCTTCGCTGCTGCAACTGGCTTTCGATAACGAGCTCGACGAGAGCCGCTATCCCGAGATCCGCTCGATCAACGTCGACCGGAAGGGCACCGCCCGGCTGTTTCTGGCGGTCGGCAGGGCGGACGGATACGATGCCCGCAAGCTGGCCGAGCTTCTGCGGCGCGAGTGCGGGCTGCCCGACGGCAAGATCGGCGATCTGCGGGTGCTGGAGAGCTATTCGTTCGTATCGGTTCCGTTCTCGGAGGCCCGCGAGGCGATCCGCAGGCTGAACGACATTCACCGGGGCGGACGGCCGATCGCCCGGTTGGCCAAGGAAAGCGCGCCGCAGAAAGATTTTCGGCACGATCGGCCTGCCGGAAACAAAGGCGCGGGCCGGAATACGGGCGGCCGCCGCGAAGTCCGTCCTGCCGGGAAAACGGAACGGACAGCCTCTCGTGGCAGGAAAGAGCCGTCCGTCGAGTCTATCGAATGGGACGCGATCAGCTGGGGCACGGGCGCCGTCGCCAAAAAAGGAAGCGGCTGGGGCGGCAAGAGCGGGTTCGATCGGCGAGCGATCTCGAAGAAGCGAACGAAGCGCTGATAGCCGGCCCGTGCGCGCGCCGAGTGACAAACTGGCACGGGAACTGACATGAAATCGCCTTATTTGTCAGTTTTTTCAGCCGAAAGTGTGACAAATTTCCTTTGGCATATTATATGCAGATTTTCCCGCCGTGCCCGGCGGAAGGCCGGGGATGCGCGAAACAAGCGAACCAAATATCAATCACTTAAAAACGTATAAAGCTATGAACGTTAAACCGTTAGCAGACAGAGTTCTGATCGAGCCCAATCCGGCCGAAGAGAAGACGGCCGGAGGATTGTTCATCCCCGATACGGCCAAGGAGAAACCGCTGGCCGGCAAGGTGATCGCCGCAGGCCCCGGTACGAACGACGTGAAAATGGAAGTCAAGGTGGGCGACCAAGTACTGTACGGCAAGTACGCCGGCACGGAGATCACGATCGACGGCAAGGACTACCTGATCATGAAGCAGGGCGATATCCTCGCCATTATCTAATGGGCCCGGGAGTCAATCCCCCGACTATCGAACCGAACGTCTAATTCTTAAACGAAAACAATCATGGCAAAAGAGATTAAATACAATACCGAAGCCCGCGAGTTGCTCAAGGAAGGCGTCGACGCGCTGGCTAACGCAGTGAAGGTCACCCTCGGCCCGAAAGGCCGCAACGTCGTTATCGACAAGAAGTTCGGTGCGCCGCAAGTGACCAAGGACGGTGTAACCGTAGCCAAGGAGATCGAGCTGGAAGACCCGATCGCCAATATGGGCGCCCAGATGGTCAAGGAAGTGGCCTCGAAGACGGCCGACGACGCCGGAGACGGTACGACGACCGCTACGGTGCTGGCACAGGCTATCGTGGGCGTAGGCGTTAAGAACGTGACTGCCGGCGCAAACCCGATGGACCTGAAGCGCGGCATCGACAAGGCCGTAGCCGTCGTCGTGGAGAATCTGCGTAAGCAGAGTCAGGAAGTCGGCGGCGACATCAACAAGATCGAGCAGGTCGGCACGATCTCGGCCAACAACGACAACGCGATCGGCAAACTGATCGCCGAGGCGATGGGCAAAGTCAACAAGGAAGGCGTCATCACCGTCGAGGAGGCTAAGGGAACGGAGACGCATGTGGACGTGGTCGAGGGCATGCAGTTCGACCGGGGATACATATCGCCCTACTTCATGACCGATTCCGAGAAAATGGAGGCCGTCATGGAGAAGCCGTTGATCCTGATCACGGACAAGAAGGTTTCGACGATGAAAGAAATCATGGGCGTGTTGGAACCCGCCGCACAGAACGGGCGCGCGTTGGTGATCATCGCCGAGGATGTCGACGGAGAGGCGCTGGCCGCTCTGGTCGTGAACAAGCTGCGCGGCACGCTGAAGATCGCGGCCGTCAAGGCTCCGGGCTTCGGCGACCGCCGCAAGGAGATGCTCGAGGATATCGCCATTCTGACGGGCGGTACGGTTATCTCGGAAGAGAAGGGTATCCGTCTGGATCAGGCTACGCTCGACATGCTGGGCTCGGCCGAGAAGGTGATCGTCAACAAGGAAAACACGACCATCGTGAACGGCACGGGCGACAAGAAAGCCATTGCCGACCGCGTCGCTCAGATCCGCAAGCAGATGGAAATCTCGACGTCGGACTATGACAAGGAGAAGCTGGCCGAGCGTCTGGCCAAGCTCGCGGGCGGCGTAGCCGTGCTGTACGTCGGCGCAGCCAGCGAGGTGGAGATGAAAGAGAAGAAAGACCGCGTGGACGACGCGCTGGCCGCAACGCGCGCTGCCGTTGAGGAAGGTATCATCCCGGGCGGCGGCGTAGCCTACATCCGTGCCGTGGAGGCCCTCGAAAAGCTCAAAGGCGAAAACGAGGATGAGACGACCGGCATTCAGATCGTCAAGCGCGCGATCGAGGAGCCGTTGCGCCAGATCGTATCGAACGCCGGCGGCGAGGGCTCGGTCGTAGTGGCCAATGTCAAGAACGGCAAGGGCGCTTACGGCTATAACGCTCGCGCGGACAAGTACGAGGATATGTTCAAGGCCGGTATCATCGACCCGACGAAGGTGGCCCGCGTGGCGCTGGAGAATGCCGCCTCGATCGCCGCGATGTTCCTGACCACCGAGTGCGTGCTGGTCAACAAGAAGGAAGCCGAGGCTCCTGCAGCCATGCCGCAGGGCATGGGCGGAATGGGCGGCATGATGTAGTTCGCCCGGAACGAAACGGTGTTTTTTAAAAAGCGCGGCCGGAAACGGCCGCGCTTTTTTTTGTGCCGTGTCTTCTGTCGGGGGCCGGACGTCGGACCGACGCGTGGCATGGTCGGCTGGCGTTACGTTTTGCCGGTGACCCGGTCGTTCGCTGCTTTTGTACTTTCGGTTATACGTCTTACTGTGCCGGACCTCGGGTTTTTGATACTTTCGGTTTTCCTGCATGAAATCCTTCCGGCTTGAGGTAAGAGTCTGATCAGATATTATGACTGCAAGCCGAGACCGGGGGATATAAGAACTCCGGTCGCGAACGTGCTCGGTACGTGGGAGTATGGAACCGCTTTCGAACTCATGGGGCTCGGTTATAATATGTGGTAAAAGCCCGGAAGTATTCCTTCCCGCACTTCCTGCCTGACCGTTTGCATCGGATAGCGAAGACGGATTTTGCTCGGCAGTTGTCGGACCGGTATTTCGACGGTTGATTCTCGGCAGGCGTCGCCTCTGAAACGGGACCGATCTCCGTGGCGGCGCTTCTTCGGTCGGCCGCAGAGAAAGGCATCGCTTCCTTTCGATCTCCGATTGCTCGACGCTCCGGCTCTCTTTACACCCGCAAGCCGTAAACGCGGCCGGATCGTCCGACGGAATCGCCTTGCGGCTGTTTCGATAAAAATGGTTACCTTTGGGGCCGTAAACCAAACTGCAAGAAACTATGCACGCATTCGTATTCCCGGGTCAGGGCGCCCAGTTCGTCGGAATGGGCAAGGACCTTTACGACAACGTTCCGCTGGCCAAGGAGCTGTTCGATCGGGCCAACGAAATCTTGGGGTTTCCGATCACGGATATCATGTTCGCCGGTACGGACGAGCAACTCAAGCAGACGAAAGTGACCCAGCCGGCCATTTTCCTGCATTCGGTCATTCTGGCCCGCTCGCTCGGCGACGCGTTCAAGCCCGACATGGCCGCCGGTCACTCGCTGGGCGAGTTCAGCGCGCTGGTAGCCGCCGGAGCGCTCGGCTTCGAGGACGGGCTGAAGCTCGTGTCGAAACGCGCTATGGCGATGCAGAAAGCCTGCGAGCAGAATCCCTCGACGATGGCCGCGATCATCGCGCTGCCGGACGAAAAGGTCGAGGAGATCTGCGCGTCGGTCGACGGCGTGGTCGTTCCGGCCAATTACAACTGCCCGGGCCAGCTCGTCATTTCGGGCACGAACGAGGCGATCGACGAGGCCTGTGCCAAGCTGACCGCTGCGGGAGCCAAGCGGGCGCTGAAACTGAACGTCGGCGGCGCATTTCACTCTCCGCTGATGGAGCCGGCCCGCGTCGAACTGGAAGCCGCCATCGCGGCCGCGCCTTTCGCGAAGCCGGTTTGTCCCGTATACCAGAACGTGGATGCGAAGCCCCACACCGATCCGGCCGAGATCCGCGCGAACCTGATCGCCCAACTGACCTCGCCGGTACGTTGGACGCAGATCGTTCAGAACATGCTTGCCGACGGAGCCACGTCGTTCACCGAACTCGGTCCGGGCAGCGTGCTGCAAGGGCTGATCAAGAAAGTGGACCGCTCGGCCGTTTGCGAGTCGAAGCAGTCGCTGTAATTCCTGATCGTTGATTGACAGGCGGTTCCCTTTGCAGGGACCGCTTTTTTTATGGCGTTCCGGAGCCGTGGAGTGAATTAAATTGCAAATATTTATCAATATTCTTAATAAATCTGAAAATTTTTTAGTTATTTGCACGTTATAAAGATCGAGCGGAGAGGAAGACGCCGCGGGCCCGCGTATCGGCTTAGGCAACCGATTCATGCGGAAGGACGGATTCGGAGACGGGAGCGCGCCTTTGCAGGGCGCGTATTGCGGGTGTCGTCGGGCTTTTTTTGCGAAGATCGGAGATAGTTAAATAATTTCGTTTTCGGGAGGGGGAACGATTGAAAAAATGTAGTATCTTTATCATCATGCCGCAAGAAAACCTTGCGTTTCTTCGCGTGCGCCAAAAACGGACACAAATTGGCTTCATACAAAAAACATCACTCACCCATGATTTCATTACAGGAATTTTTCAACAGGCCCGAGCATGCTCAGGCTAAAGGCATTGTTCAGAAGAACAACATCATCAAGCGTAATATTATCGCTCATATGGCCATCGCCGGCGATTCGACGCTCGCCGATCTGGCCAAGAAGCTGCACATCAGCATTCCGACGGTCACCAAGCTGGTCGAGGAGCTGCTCGCCGAGAACATCATCGCCGACCGGGGCAAGATCGAGACCAGCGGCGGTCGCCGGCCCAACGTCTACGGCCTGACCAACTCGGCGATCTATTTCGCGGGAATCGAGGTCAGCCGCGACCAGATCGTGCTGGTCATAACGGACCTTCAGAACAATATCATCCAGTCGGAACGCAAGAGCGATTTCGCGCTCGACGATACGGACGAGTGCCTCGAAACCATTTGCTCGACGATCGAGAATTTCCTCGCCGGCAGCGGCATCGACCGCACCAAGCTGCTGGGTATCGGCGTTTGCATGGCCGGCCGCGTCAATCCGAAAACGGGGCGAAGCTACAAATATTTCACTCATAAGGAACAGTCGCTGAGCGAAATCATGGAAAAACGCTTCGGACACCGCGTGCTGATCGAGAACGATACCCGCGCGCGCTGCTACGGAGAGTACGTCAAGGGATGCACCGGTCAGGAAAAGAACATCATTTACCTGAACCTGGGCCGAGGCGTGGCCATCGGCATCATCATCGACGGCAAACTCTACTACGGCCGCTCGGGATTTGCCGGAGAGTTCGGCCATACGCCCTATTTCGATAACGAGATCATCTGCGACTGCGGCAAGAAAGGCTGTCTCGAGACGGAAGTGTCGGGCATCGCGATCGAGAACAAGATGATGAACCAGATCCGCAACGGACGCACGACGATTCTGATGGATAAGTTCCAGAAACAGCACAAGATTCATATCAACGACATCATCGGCGCCGCGAGAAACGACGATACGCTGTCGATCGAGCTGATCGAGGAGGCCGGCGAGAAGATCGGCAAGAGCATCGCTTTTCTGATCAACATCTTCAATCCGGAGCAGGTCATCATCGGAGGCAGTCTGGCCAATGCGGGCGACTATCTGATGCTGCCGCTCAAGTCGGCGGTCAACAAGTATTCGTTGCGGCTCGTGTATAACGACACGTTGTTCCGCGCGACGACGCTCGACGACAGCATCGGCTCGCTGGGCGCCGCGATGCTGATCCGCAACCAGATCATATCACTTTAAACTCGGAGATCCGCGCTATGACCAACCCGATGGAAAACGAGCTGATCCGGCTCCGCGCGCTGGAACCCGACGACGTGCAGGTTCTCTACAAATGGGAGAACGATACGGAAGTCTGGAAGGTCAGCAATACGATCGTCCCGTTCTCGAAATACATGCTGTTGCAGTTCATTGCGAACCAGCAGCGCGACATTTTCGAGACGCGACAGCTGCGCCTGATCATCGAATCGAAGCAGAGCGGGAAGCCCGTCGGCGCGATCGACCTGTTCGACCTCGATCCGTACAACTGCCGCGCGGGAGTCGGAATCCTGATCTATGACAAGCGCGATCAAGGGCAGGGATACGCTTCCCAAGCGCTGTCGTCCCTGATCCGGTACGGCTTTCAGGTGCTGGGACTCAATCAGCTCTACTGCGATATTCCTTCGCATAACATCCGCAGTTTGGCGCTGTTCAAAAGCAAGGGATTCACGGTCGTCGGACTGAAAAAGGAATGGACGAGAACCACGTCGGACTGGCAGGACGAGTATATGCTCCAACTGCTAAATCCCCAAAAATGGGGATAAATCGGGCAGGCCTTCCACGACCGCATAGCGTCCGGTAGAACGATCGAGGCTGCTGCAGCAATGCAGCAGCCCGTTCGTTATCAGCACATAGGGGGCCGCCACGACGCTGTTGTACCGCACGGCCTGAGCGAACACTTCGCGACCGAGCGGCACGTCCGGCGCCTTGCATTCGGCCAGCAGGCACGGCCGGCCGTCGCGGCCCGTCACGACCACGTCGGCGCGCTGGGCCGTGCCCGACAATGCGACGGGATACTCCTGCGAGACATTTCCGGGCGGCACGCCGCCCCGCTCGACCAGCAAGCGGATCAGATGCTGCCGGACCCACTCCTCGGGCGTCAGCACGAGCCATCGGCGACGAACGGCGTCCCATATCTTGGGCGGATTTTCCGTTAGCCGCATCCGGAATACGAATCGGGGGAAATTAAGTTGCGTCAGCGCGCTCATCTATTCCAAAAAATTCCTATCTTGTCTCAAATTTTCGCTTCCGGACAAAGGACTTCTAATGCACTCTTTTTCTGCCGGAAAGCAAAGATAAGCAAGTTTCGTGGAGAAGCAAAATATCATAACGAATCATAAAGAACAGATGGGAAACAACGCGAAAAGCAAGAAAGAAGAGGCCCTTCTCTACCATTCGGAAGGGCGGCCGGGCAAGATCGAGGTCGTCCCGACCAAACCGTACAGCACCCAGAAGGACCTTTCGCTGGCCTACTCTCCGGGCGTGGCCGAGCCTTGTCTCGCCATACAGGAGAATCCCGACGACGCCTACAAGTATACGGCCAAGGGCAACCTGGTGGCAGTCATTTCGAACGGTACGGCCGTGCTCGGACTGGGCGACATAGGGGCGATGGCCGGCAAACCGGTTATGGAAGGCAAAGGACTTTTGTTCAAAACGTTCGCCGACATCGACGTATTCGACATCGAGGTAAATACGAAAAATACGGAGCAGTTCATCGAGACGGTCAAAAATATTTCGGTCACCTTCGGCGGCATCAACCTCGAGGACATCAAGGCTCCCGAATGTTTCGAGATCGAGGAGCGCCTGAAAGAGGAGCTCCCGATCCCGGTCATGCACGACGACCAGCACGGCACGGCGATCATCTCGTCCGCCGCGCTGCTCAATGCGCTCGAGATCACCGGTAAGAAGATCGACCGCGTACAGGTGGTCGTCAACGGGGCCGGAGCGGCCGCCGTCTCGTGCGCCAAGCTTTATATGGCGCTGGGCGTCCGCCCCGAAAATCTGGTCATGTGCGACAGCAAGGGCGTCATTACGACCCGCCGGACGAACCTCAGCGCCGCCAAGGCGCAATTCGCGACCGACCGCGACATTGCCACGCTGGCCGAAGCGCTCCGGGGCGCCGACGTATTCCTCGGCCTGTCGGTAGCCGACGTGCTGACGCAGGAAATGGTGCGCAGCATGGCCGCCGATCCGGTCGTGTTCGCGCTGGCGAATCCCAATCCCGAAATCTCGTACGACAACGCGATGGCTGCCCGCGAGGACATCATTTTCGCAACGGGCCGTTCCGACTATCCGAACCAGGTCAACAACGTGCTCGGATTCCCCTATATCTTCCGGGGGGCTTTGGACGTGCGGGCGACGAAGATCAACGAGGAGATGAAAATCGCCGCCGTGCTCGCGCTCGCCAAGCTGGCCAAAGAACCCGTTCCCGACATCGTGGCCGCCGCATACAACGACAACGACATCACTTTCGGTCGCGAGTACCTGATTCCCAAGGCGCTCGATCCGAGGCTGATCTCCTGTATCTCGGCCGCCGTCGCGAAAGCGGCCATCGAGTCGGGAGTCGCCCGCAAGGAGATCACCGACTGGAAAGCCTACATGGCCGAGCTCGAGAGCCGCATGGGCCGGGACGACAAGCTGATGCGGGCCATCCGCTCGAAAGTGGTGACGGCCGCGCCGCGCCGCATCGCCTTCAGCGAGGGAGAGCGTCTGTCGACGATCAAGGCCGCCGTACATTTGGCCAACGAGAACATCGCCATGCCGCTGCTTGTGGGCAGCCGGTCCAAGATCAACGCGCTGCTCCGCGAGAATCATCTGACGCTCGATCCCCGCTGCATCGTCGATTTCCAGAGCGACGAGCAGGAGGCGCGCCGTAACCGCTATGCGACGCTTCTCTACAACAAGGTCAGCCGCAAGGGAGTCCGCATGAGCGAGGCGATCGAGTACATGATGCAGCGCGACTGGTTCACGCTGATGATGGTCGACGCCGGCGATGCCGATACGTCGATTCTCGGTTATACGCATCGCTATACCGATGCGCTGAAGCCTGTCCGACAGATTTTCACGACGAACAGCAACACGACGCTGGCTACGATGGAAATCGTGACGACCAAGCGCGGACCGATGTTCTTCGCCGACACGGCAGTCAATCCGAGTCCTACGGTCGAGGATCTGGTCAACACGGCGCTGATGGCCGCGCAGACCGTACGCAACTTCGGTATCGAACCGGTGATCGGGATGCTCTCGCACTCCAATTTCGGAACGGATACCGAGCCGCTGGCCGTCAAGATCGCCAAGGCGGTCGAAATCCTGCATTTCCAGTATCCCGACCTGCTCGTCGACGGCGAGATGAAAGCCGACATCGCGCTCAACAAGCAGGCCCGCAACGAGTTCTATCCGTTCAACAAGCTGGGCGACCGCGAAATCAACGTGCTGATTTTCCCGAACCTGTCGTCGGCCAACATTTCGTACAAGATGATGGAGATTCTCGGCGGGGCCGAGATCAACGGCCCGATCCTGATGGGACTCAACCGCTCGTGCGTTCACCTGATTCCGGAAGTGGCCTCGACGCGCGCGATCCGCAACCTGAGCGTGATCGCCGCGGCCGAAACGATTCCGTCGAAATAGAGGAACGGCGCCGCTTCCGGCCGGTAACGGGAAACGGGTTTCCGGGGAAATTAGGACAAGTTCGGCCGCAAACGGCGAGGACCCGTCATACGGACGGGTCCTCGCTGTCTGTTCGGTATGTCCGTTGCTAATTCGGGAGCCTCGTCCGTAAAGGGGCGGAATATTGCGGAATTTCGGGGAAGAAGCGGGCCGCTTGCCCGGGCTGCCGCGAGGAGGCGGCGACATCCGGTTTCGGTTCCGTCCCGGTCTCGTCTCGGCGCGCCGGACTTCTTCGGGAGGCCGGACAGGGGGGCGAGTCGTTATGGACCGGGCAATTCTTCTCCGTTCGGTGCGACGTATGGCGCTATTACCGGCCGCCGGCGCCATTTTTTCCTGTTCGGGGTGCGGCCCGGTACGGCCGGGACTTCGCCGGTCGATTGGAAACGGGGCACGCACGAAGGGACCGGGCAAGTTCGATCTGTTCCGCTTGAATAATATTCCGTCCGGTCGGAAAAACGGAACCGGTCGTCGGGACGAGACTCGGTTTTGAAAGTCCCGATCAGGCTACGGCGCAAAAAGTGAAGGCGGAAGGATCGTTGCCGAGGACAGCGACGGAGTATGCGGAGACCGGGCCGATCCTTTCGAGGCGTCGTGCGGATGGAACCGGCACGTTTTGCAAAATGCGCCGGACTTGTGTCCGCCTCGGTTGGTCGTATGATTTGCATATTCGGGCAATGGGAGAGCCTCGGTCGCAACGCCGGCGCCAACGCCGACCTGACCGACGATCCCGCGCGGATCAAATGGAGAGAGTTCTACGAGCTGCCCCAGTACGGCATGGTCGGAGCGTTCGAGGGAGCCTACATGTACGCCCGAGGCATCTGGCGTCCCGAGACGAACAGTTGCATGAACAACAACGTCTCGTATTTCAATGCGCCGAACCGAAAGAAAATCGTCGAGCGCATCATGGAACTGAGCGGCCGATCGTTCGACATGAACGACTTCCTCGCCAAGGATGCGGTCAACCTGTCGACCTCGGCCCGAAGCCGACACGAGCCCCGGCAGCCGAGCAGTTCGTGTCTTTCGTCCCGACTGCATTTATCGGGGGGGATTCCTCCGTAGCTGCCTGACGATCGGAGCATGTTGCCGGGGGAAGTGCCTTTTTTCGGATATTTTACGGACTGCTGGCGTCCTGTCGGGCCGATCCCTTGGGCGCAGCCGGTGGAGACGGACGATGCGCGGGCGTAAATTCGGCCGGACAAGCCGCCGTGATGAACATGCGGACGTTCGGACAGTCCGTCCGTATCGGGACCGGCGGGAGGTCACGGGCGGGATGCTTCGTCCGCCGGCACGAGCAGGTCGCGCAACCGCATCCATCCGTCCAGTTTCTTATCGAACGCGACGGCATGGGCGGGGCTGGTCGAAGGCAGGATCAGCGGACCGTATTCCGAGGCGAGCGGGCCGAAGTGTTTCCTGTACAGTCGTGCGGCGCCCTGTCCGTTGAAAGCGATCGCGCGGATCGAGGGATAGCTGCGCAGCAGTTCGTCTATGCGGTTCGGCTTCTCGTGGCAGATGTTGCTGTCGAGGCTTCCTTCCCGCTCGCACTCTCCGCAGACATCCCACAGCGCGATGCCCGCGTCGAGCAGCATGGCTTTCCGCAACGCGTAGTCTTCGGGCAGTTCCCGGTCGCACAGCCGTGCCATGATCGGCCAGAATGCGTTGCGCGGGTGACCGTAATACTGTCTTTTTGCGAGCGACATCGCGCCCGGCATCGTGCCCAGCACGAGCACGCGGCTGTGCTTGTCGGCGATCGGTCCGAAACTTTGCAGTTTTAGGCTCATTCGGTTCGGTTTCGTGTGATGCGGGAAAACGGGCCGGCCGCTCCGTCGCGCTGCGGTTGCCGTCGGATGCGCTTTCCCCCGGTATGGACGGGGCCGTTCGAGTCCCGTTTCCTGTGCGGCCGGCGATTATCATGCGAATATAGCGATTTTCGGAGAAATGTCGCAGCCGTGCCGGCGCGATGGACCGAGAGGTGCAGGAGTTGCCCGGCGAGTTCGGATCGGCCGGCCGATCTTGCGTCATCTGCTACGGCCGTGCCGTTCCCTGCTTCCATGTACGCAGTCGCTCAATTGGGGAATCTGGCCGTCGTCAGTGACAGGCTTTCTGAAATGCGACGCGTATGTCCGTTGCGGAGACATACGCGTCGCGTCTTGTTTTACGGGGGGAATGCCTTGCCTTGCCTATCGCCGGGGAGCGCCCACGGTAAGTACGGGCGGAGCAAAAGGCACGAACAGCTCGCCTGCCCGGGGCTCGCGCAGCCGGCTCCGGGCCGAGGTCGACAGATTGATCGCATCCTTGGCGAGGAAGTCGTTCATATCGAACGATCGGCCGCTCAGTTCCATGATGCGCTCGACGATTTTCTTTCGGCTCGGCGCGTTGAAGTACGAGACGTTGTTGTTCATGCAACTGTTCGTCTCGGGACGCCAGATGCCTCGGGCGTACATGTAGGCTCCCTCGAACGCTCCGACCATGCCGTACTGGGGCAGCTCGTAGAACTCCCTCCATTTGATCCGCGCGGGATCGTCGGTCAGGTCGGCGTTGGCGTTGTGGCCGAAACCCTCCCATTGTCTGAACGAAGCGATCATCTCATCGGGAAGCGCCGTCGAATAGTAGATATACTCGTCTATCAGCTTGCCGAAACCGTGTCCGCCCGCCTCATGCTGCACGACTCCCCTGTAGTCGCTGGGCGGTTCGTTCTCGATCATCGGGCAGATGGCGATCGAAGAGCCGTCACCCCACGACCAGGTCGTTCCTCCGTAATCGGGGCAGTTGGCGATCATGACGACGAGCGTCTGTTTGACGTCCTTGATCGGGGCGGCCTGAGCGTATTCGAACGTCGGTTCTTCGTCGACCTCCATACCGCTGCTGTTTCCGACGTCGGTGTAGGCGACCGAGAACTTGGTGTCGAGCGTTTCGCCCTTATGGTCGAGCGAACCCGAAATGCCCCGGTCGTTCGATACGGCGCAGACGATATAGACATTGAAATAGTTTCTGTAAGTCCGGTAGGGCTCGACGTCGAAAAAGTAATCGACGGCCTTGCGCAGGCTGGTTTCGTAGTAGCCGTTCTGGGTCGCCATGTCGTCGATCGTGAACCCGTCGCCCATGAACACCAGATCGACGTTGCCCTCGGTGGCCTGCTGCACGGTGATGACTTCCTTGTCCCGGTAGAAATCGGCGATTCCCGACTGGACGATCGTCAGCGTGTCGCGCAACGGGGAATCGGAATTCGTGCTTTGGACGATGACGAGCGCCGTGCGAGGCAGTTTCGACTCGTTGCGGCCGATCTGGAAGCGCAGTTCCTCGGTCGAAGCGGCTTTCGACTCGATGCGGGAAACCCATGCCGGTTCCTGCTGCTCGATTTCGATCCGGTACTCCGTGTTGCTCTGGAGCTCGGATGAGATCACATCGGCCGTATAGTCGTGCTCGATCCGGCGGGGATCCCATTTCAGCACGTTTTGCTGGAGCTGCTCGACGGTAACCGTGTCGAGCCCTGCGCCCGTTTTGTCGACGATGGCGATCCGGCCGCTTCGGGACGAGGACGAGGTGTTGGGACGGACCGTTACTCCGATGCGGTACGAGCTCTCTCCCTCCTCGGGCTGCTCGACCGAAAGCCAGTTCCGGTACTCGATCAGCACTTTGGCTCCGTACTGGTCGCAGTCGAGACTGCCGTCGAACAGAATATCGAAGGAGAGGCCCTCGGCGGGTATGTCCTGGTAAACTTTCTGTGCGAGCGAGACCGTGCCTTTCTCGCCTTGCGTGAACGTGACGGTTTCGGTCAGGCCTCCGGCACGGATCGTCAGCACGGCGGTGCGGCTGCGGGTATCCGGATTGGCTTCGGCCGTCACCGTGACGGTGGCCGGGCCGGCTCCTCCGCTCTCGGGCGATACGCGGCACCACTCCCCGGGCGTCGCGGAGGCGATTTCGGCACTCCATGTCGTGTTGGTGGTGAAAGTGACCGACTCCGATCCTCCGCCGGTCGCAAGTGTCTTCTCCGTTCCGCCGGAAAGCGTCAGTTCGGGAGCCGGTCCGTCGTCCTGCTTGTCGCATCCGGCCAGCCATGCGGCGGTAAAGGCTAAAAAGAGTAGAAGCGCGCGTTTCATAAAGATTGTCGGTTTGATTAGAGATTGTTGCGTTCTTTTGGCATAAAAATACGACATATTTATCGATTTTCCGCCTCGTTTTTCCTTTGCGGGTGCATTCTGCCGCGGAAACGGGTTTCTGTTCCGCGACCGTCCGGGGGGCAGAAAGCTCAGAAGTCGTTCCCGTCCGCTCCTCCCGCGGCTTGTCCGATCCGGTCCGCTACGCGCTGCATCAGCCACTTGGGCGTGGAGGTCGCTCCGCATATTCCCACCGAACGGCAGCCCTCGAACCACTCGGGCCGCAGCTCGCTCTCGTCCTCGACCGTATAGCTGCGGGGATTGCTTTGCAGGCAGGTCTGATAGAGCACCTTGCCGTTCGAACTTTTTCTGCCGCAGACGAAAACGATGGCGTCGAATCGCCGGGCGAACTGCTGCAAATGCGGGTTGCGGTTGGAGACTTGGCGGCAGATCGTGTCGTGTACGACGACGCGCGACGGATTGGCGGCCCGCTCCAGCATGCTCCGGCGGATCTGCTCGAACAGCGCGAGGCTCTGGGTCGTTTGCGAAAGCAGGCAGATCGGGCGCGAGAAGTCGACGCTTTGCAGATCGTCCGGGGTCTCGACGACGATGGCGTCGCCGTCCACCTGACCGGTCAGCCCTACGACTTCGGCATGTCCCCGCTTGCCGAGGATGACGACCTGTCCTCCGCAGGCCTTCATCTCCTCATGGGCGCTTTTGACGAGCTTCTGCAGCCGGGCGACCACCGGACAGGTAGCGTCGATCAGGCGGATGCCGTGCCTGCGTGCGAAATCGTAGGTCGAGGGCGGCTCGCCGTGAGCCCGGATCAGCACCGTGCGGCCGCTCATGCCGCGCAGTTCGTCGTGCGAAATCGTTTCGAGGCCCAGCTTCTCGAGCCGCTGTACTTCCACGCGGTTGTGCACGATGTCGCCGAGCGAGCAGACCCGCCCCAGCTCCGAAAGCGACTGCTCGGCTTTCGTGATCGCCTTGACCACGCCGAAGCAGAATCCTGATTTTTCGTCTATTTCGATGTGCATGTCGCTTGAGAACGTGATTCGACGTATGGCCGTATCCACTCCATCTGCTCCTCGGGCGTCATGCGGCTGTTGTCGAGCACGACGGCGTCGGGAGCCTGACGCAGCGGGCTGATCGCGCGCGTCTGGTCGGCGAGGTCCCGCTCGCGGATGTTCCGCTCGATCTCTTCGAGCGATACTTTTTCTCCTTTGGCCGTCAGTTCGCGGTAGCGGCGCATGGCGCGGACGGCCGGATCGGCCGTCATGAAGATTTTCAGCTCGGCGTCCGGAAAAACGACCGTCCCGATGTCGCGGCCGTCCATGACGATTCCCTTGTCGCGTCCCATTTGCTGCTGAAGGCCCACGAGACGCTCGCGCACGGCGCCGATCTGGCTCACGCGGCTGACGGCCTCGCTGACCTCGAGGCTCCGGATCGGCCCCTCGACGTTCTCGCCGTCGAGGTAAATGTCGCTGGCTTCCCGCGCGGGGTTGAAGACGAACGATATGCCGATGCGGGGCAGCATCCGCTCGAGCGCCTCCGCGTCGACCACGCCTCCGCGAATGGCGCCGTGCCGGATACCGTACAACGTGACGGCGCGGTACATCGCTCCGGTATCGATGAAGACGTACCCCAGCGCCGAGGCGATCTTCTTGGCGAACGTGCTTTTGCCGCAGGACGAGAATCCGTCGACGGCGATGACGATTTTTTTGTCAGGGGAGCATTTCATGGACTACGGGCGTATGAAAGAAAATGGACAATATGGCGGCGGCTCCCAGCACGACGATCACGCTGCCCGAGATGCGGTTCATCCACAGCAGGTGGCGCGGCCGGAACTTGCGCCGCAGGAAGCTGACGCCGAAAGTCAGCGTGAACCACCACAGCGAGGCTCCGCATAGCACGCCGAGGATCATCGACATGCCTCCGCCGAGCGGAATGCCCTCGTGGCTGATTCCCAGCGCGGCGAAAAGCGCGACGAAGATCAGGATATAGGCCGGGTTGGTCAGCGTGAGGAAGAAGACCGACAGGTAGTCGCCCCACAGGTTGTGTCCCTTGCCCGCGCGGTTGCGGCGGATCTGTACAACCGGGTTCTTCAGGAAGATCGTCACGCCGACGATCACGACCGAGATGCCTCCGAGCGCCTTGATGATCGCCATGTTGTTCTCGATGAACGACATCACGACCGTCAGCGAGAACAGCGCGACGGTGGCGAACATCGAGTCGGCCGTCGCGGCGCCGAGCCCCGACACGAAGCCCGAGCGGTGGCTTTTGCTCAGCGTGCGCTGAATGCAGAGCAGTCCGATCGGTCCGAGCGGAATGGAGGCCACGAGGCCGATGAGGATTCCTTGGGTATAAACGTCAAACCACATGCGGTGAACCTTGGGGCGGGAATTTCCCGCGAGTCCGTTGAAAATGTCCGACAAAATTAGCAATATTTTGCCTTATCGGAAGCATTCGGCGGGAAATGCGCCGAAAGCCCGCCGCGACCGGGATGCGGAGCAGGCATTCGGCGCGGACCGTTCCGGAACGTCGGCGCGTTGTCGTCGTAGGACCGGTTTCTTTCGTGCTCGCGGGAAAAGCCGGGCGGGCGCTGTTCTCGATGTTGCACAGGCGAGGATTCCGTTTGCGGACTTTCGAACATGGGGATGCGGCATATGGATAAATCTGCTCGGGAGGGTACGAGGGAGCCGAAGCGATTCGGAGGACTCCGGTCCGGATGATTGGCCGTCTTGAGTGTTCGACACGGACCTGACGGGGCCGAGCGGAATTTTTTGCCGCAAAATGGGGGCGTATCGGCCGTTCGGAGCGATAATCGTTTATCTTTGCGTATCGTTCGATTCTTCGGAAATATGCTTAAAAGAATACTCTATACGTTGCTGAGCGTGCTGCTGCTCTCGTTGCCTTGGCTCGGGGGAAGCGCGTTGACGCTGTTCGTGGCTTTCGTGCCGCTGTTGTGGGTCGAGCACTCGCTTGCGGGGCAGACCGGCCGGAGGGGAAAGCCTCGCCGATTCTGGCCCTACGTCGTCTCGGCCTTCGTGCTATGGTGGCTGGCGACGGTCTGGTGGGTGGGCTATGCGGCCGTGATCGGCGTGGTGGCGGCTACGGTCGTCGGCGCCACGCAGATGTCGGTCGTGTTTCTGGTCTATCATGCGGTACTCCGGCGCGCGCGCCGGGCGCTGGCCTGGACGGTGCTTGTGAGCGGCTGGATCGCCTATGAGACATTGTTTATCAACGGCGAGATTTCGTTCCCTTGGCTGGTGCTCGGCAATGCCTTCGCACAGGATGTCCGGCTCGTGCAGTGGTACGAGTGGACGGGCGCGCTCGGCGGATCGCTTTGGGTACTCGTGACGAACCTGCTCGTGTTCGAGGCGATCAGACGTCCCCGAGGCTGGCGCGGCTGGGCGGCTCCGGCGCTGGCTTTCGTCGTGCCGGCGGCCGTCTCGCTGACGATGTACGCTACCTATCGCGAGCCGGAGCGCACGGTCCGGGTGACGGTCGTGCAGCCCAATATCGATCCCTATTACGAGAAGTTCGTCCTGAAACAGGCCGAACAGCGCGGAATTCTGCTCTCGCTGATGGCTCAGGCCCCCGAGGACGTCGATTTCATCGTCGCGCCGGAGACGGCCATCGACGAGGACTTCTGGGAGAAATCGATCGGCCGGGCGCCGGCGATCGCGCAGTTCCGCGACTTCGTGCGCGAGCGCTATCCGTCGGCCCTCGTCGTGACGGGCGCCAATACGCTCAGACGTTATCCTTCGGAACGGGAAGCCTCGCCGACCGCCCGCTGCAACCGCGACAGCACGCTGTGGTACGACATTTTCAACAGCGCGCTGGGGATCGACTCGTCGGAGCGGATCGGCATTCATCACAAGGCGAAGCTCGTGATCGGGGCCGAAATGACGCCCTATTACTCGGCTCTGAAAAAGCTCAAATTCCTGACGGTGGATCTCGGCGGCATTTCGGGACAGCTCGGCATGGACTCGGTCCGCCGGGTCTTCGCGTCGCCCCGGGGCGTCTGGGGCGGGCCCGCGATCTGTTACGAGGCGATTTACGGGGAGTACTTTACCGAGTTCGTCCGGCGCGGGGCCGAGCTGATGTTCGTCATATCGAACGACGGCTGGTGGGACGATACGCCGGGTTACCGCTACCTGTTCGCCTACTCCCGCCTGCGGGCGATCGAGAACCGGCGCAGCATCGCCCGCAGCGCCAACACGGGCCGCTCGGGGTTCATCGACCAGCGGGGCGACGTGGGCGAGACGCTCGGCTGGGACGAGCGCGGCGCGCTGACCGCCGAGCTGAGCCTGAACGACCGGCTGACTTTCTATACCCGCTACGGCGACGTGATCGGCCGTCTGGCGGGTTACGTCTTCGTGCTGAGTCTGCTCTATTTTATGGCTTACCGCGTGCGGCGGCGAAGCCATTTGGTCGAGTAGCGGCGTTCCGGTCCCGTTCCGTTTTTCCGTGAGACGGATCGCGGCGAGCGGCCGGAGCGGCGTTTCCCGTTTGCGGGGCGTTTCCCGTGTTTCGTCCGGGTCGGCCGGGGGCAGGCCGGTTTCCGGTTTTCCCGTTCCGGCGCTTGCCTTAGTCTGAGGCGACCGAATGTCCTGCCCTTGCTCTGCGTCGGATAAAGAGAACGCTGCCCGCGAACGCGGTTCTTCCGGTACGAGCCGCATGGCGTTTGGTTCGGGCTCCGGACGGCAAGAATACGTCCGTTTCCTCGCCGGCTTCCGTCTTATCTCTTTTCGTTTTGCGGAGCGGAAAAAAGCGTATCTTTGGACCCAAATGCCGAAACAGGATGGACTACCGTCAGACACTGGATTTTCTCTATCGCTCGCTGCCTGTGTTTCAGGACGTCGGCGGCAGCGCCTACAAAGCGGGGCTCGACCGCATCGTCGCGCTGGAAGAGGCTTCGGGCGTTCCGCACCGCCGCTTCCGCAGCGTGCATGTGGCCGGGACCAACGGCAAGGGCTCCGTGTCGCATCTGATCGCCTCGGCGCTGTCGGCGGCCGGATACCGGACCGGTCTGTTCACGTCGCCCCATCTGAAAGATTTCCGCGAGCGCATGCGTGTCGACGGGGAGACGATCTCCGAGCGGGAGGTCGTCGAGTACGTCGAGCGGAACCGGGAGACGATCGGGCGCGTGCAGCCGTCGTTTTTCGAAATCACGACGGCTATGGCGTTCGACCATTTCGCGCGCCGGGAAGTCGACGTGGCCGTCGTCGAGGTCGGCATGGGCGGACGGCTCGACTCGACGAACGTGATCCGTCCGCTGCTCAGCGTGATAACGAACATCGGCTACGATCACACGCAGTTTCTTGGCGATACGCTCGGGCGGATCGCCGGCGAGAAGGCCGGGATCATCAAGGAAGATACTCCGGTCGTCGTAGGCGAGAGTCAGGTGGAGACGAAGCTCGTTTTCATCGAGCGCGCCAAGGCGTTGCGCGCGCCGATCCTGTTCGCCGACCAGACGTACCGGGTGGCGGACCAGCGGTTTCTGCCCGACTCGCAGCGGCTCGGGATCGAGAGCCTGCTCGACGGCAACCGCTTCGAGGTCGAGTGCGACCTGCAGGGAATCTACCAGCGCCTGAACGTGCCGACGGCCCTGACCGCGCTCGACGTGCTGAACGGTTCGGGCGGACTGCGCATCGCGCCGCAGGACGTGCGGCGGGGATTCGCCTCGGCCGCGCGCGCGACGGGGCTCCGTGGACGTTGGGAACGGCTGGGCGAGCGGCCGTTTGTCGTCTGCGACACGGGACACAACGAGTCGGGCATCGCCGAGGTGGCCGCCCAGATCGCGCGCCAGACATACCGGAAGCTCTATATGGTCGTCGGCTTTGTCGAGGACAAGGACCTTTCGCGCGTGCTGCCGCTGCTTCCCCGGCAGGCGCACTACGTCTTCACGAAGGCCGGGATCCGCCGCGCGCTCGACGAGCGCGAGCTTGCGCGCCGGGCCGCCGGTTACGGATTGCAGGGCGAGTGCGTCCCGACCGTGAACGAGGCGCTCGCGCGGGCCCGGGAGCTTGCCGGACCGGAAGATATGATTTTCATCGGGGGAAGCACCTATGTCGTGGCCGAGGTGTTGTAGATCGGTAAGGAGAGGCGTTTTTAAAACAAGAGGAAACGGCAGCGCGGATTACCCGCAAACGGCGATTGATTGGTCGAGGCCGGCTTCCCGAATTTGCAGGTATTCTCCCGGAGTCGGGAAAGCGGTCCGAACACACGGAGACGAGGCTCGAAAAGGACTTCGCTGCGGAATAGCGGTCGCTTCCCGGATATTCGGTCGTCGGCCGTTCGCTATGAAAATAACCGATTTTCGAGATATGTCCGGAAAAATTTCATTCGTCCAAGCAGGATTGATGGCCTGCTGTATAGCGGTGGCCGTGCAATGTCACGCACCGAAAGTAGTTCTTTACGACTACGGTACGGGGCAGAAAGAGACGATCGATCGTGGGGATCATCGAGCATGAGATCAGAAATCCCGATCTCAAAAGATTGCTGAAAGAATTCGACGATACGTATGACGATTCTACCGAAGTTCGGGGAGAGGGACTGAATCTGTCGTGCGACATATATTCCGATTCCATATGCTACACGATCGTTTATAAAATGAATATAAGTCATGCAGGGCCCACGATCGTATGCGAACCGGTCAACGGGAAAGAAGTTACGATGACGGTACGGGATCTTTGGAACGATATTCGTTTGTTGCCCGCCCGCTCCAACGAATTGCTGAAAGACTCGAATCCGGAAGAGTATAAGGAGCGACTTTTGATCGGAATGGCAAGTTGCTGCGGGTCAAGCGTTAAATCGAGGATTTCGGCCGGCACTGGTCGGAATAGCGGACATTCCGGCAAGAAGTCGGAACCGGCCGGCCGTGTCCTGACCGGTGTTATGTCGTGTCCGGTATGGCCGGATGGGGTGGCCGACATGCAGCGGCCCGGGATCGGCCGGCGCCTGAAAGCGCCGGGGCTTTATGGCCGAGGGTGCCGGTTTGCGGTACGAGGCGATACCCGGCAGGCCGCCGCGCTCGCTTTCGGTCTGCACGTTGGTGCGAAGATGATTCGCCGGATCGTTTCGTCGATCGGTTTTCCGACCGACCGGTTTGCATGGCCCGACCGGGCGGCACGTCGTGCCGCAACGGTGCGTTTCGGTTGCAGGGCGTGCGCTTCGCGGTTTCCGGGTAAACCGGTTACGGTACGGGGTCGTATCCGCTGCCTCCCCAAGGGTGGCAGCGCAGCAGCCGCCGAATGCCGAGGTAGGAGCCTTTCAGCAGGCCGTGCCGGCGGAGCGCCTCGGCGAAGTATTGCGAGCAGGTGGGCGTGAAGCGGCAGCTGGGCGGCGTGAACGGCGAGATGCCATGGCGGTAGACCCAGATCAGCAGCATAGGCGGTGCGATCAGTATCTGCCGCAGAATGCGGGCGTATCGGCTGCGTCGTTCGTTCATGGGCCGGACTCGTGATATGGTTCGGCGGGACGGTTCCCGCTGTTTTCGCTATGGGGCCGGAGGCTCCGGCATCGTCCGCCGTTCCGGCCGAGCTCGGCCGGAACAAATCCCGGCAGGACGTTCGGATGCGGCTCAGGCTTGCTCGCGGAGTATCCGGATAATTTTCTTTACGGCGCTTTCGATCTGCGGGTACCCGGCCACGTCGCCCGACGCATAGAGCAGTCCCAGCGCGCACGGGCCGGACAGAGTCCCTGACAGCGCCTGTTTGTTCAGGCGATAGGCTTCCCGCATGCGTCGCTTGAGCAGGTTACGCTCGACAGCGCGCTTATGGTGACGCTTGGGCACGGCGATCAGCACGGACAGGGGACGGTCTTTCCCGGCAACGGACTCCTCTGCCGAGTCGTCGAGCAGAACATAGCGTACCGGATAGACGAAACCGCCCTTTCCCTGCTCGAAAAGCCGGGCGATCCGTTTTTTCGACTTCAGTCGTTCGCGGCGGGGAAAGCTTCTGTCCGGTGCAGGGGGCATGGTGTCGGAGGATCGGGCGGTTCGACCGGATTATTTCTTCGCCGTCGTTCCGGCCGCTGCGCTTTTGCGTACGGCGGAAGGGCTCTTTTTCGTCGTGACGGCTGCCTTGGGCGCCGGGGCCTTGGCGGCCACCGGCTTCGTCTTGCGTCCTTTGAGCGCCTGCGACTGGATGAATGCCAGATCGGGCGACTGCTCCTCGAGCGTAACGGGGGGGACCTCCTCGCCCGAGTCGAGCTTATGGATGTACAGATCGATCGCCTTGGTCATCGACGGGACCTCGGGTGTCGGGGCCATGACGCTGACTGTCAGTCCCTCCCCGACGGCTGCCTTGGCCGTGCCGTGCCCGAACGTGGCGATTCGCGGCGATCCGTTCGGACGCGGGAAAGCCCCGAGCAACGAAGTGATTTCCGACGGACTGTAGAAAACCAGCAGGTCGTAGTCGGCTATGTCGACGTCGCTCAGGTCGGCGCTGACCGTCCGGGCGAGGATTACCTTATCGAACCGGAGCTTCATTTTCTCGAGCGCCATCGGCAGCTCGGGTTTGTGGGGTTCGGAAAGCGTGAGCAGGAATTTCTCGTCCTTGTGCTTGGCGATCAGCTCGACGAGCGCCGAGAACGTTCCGTCTGCGAAAAATATCTTCCGCTTGCGGTATACGATGTATTTCTGCAGGTACAGCGCGACGGCCTCCGTGTTGCAGAAATATTTCATTCCCTCGGGAATCGTGATGCGCGCTTGCTCGCAGATCCGGAAAAAGTTGTCGATCGTCGTCCGGCTCGTGAAAATGACCGCGCTGTGCTCCAATATCTCTACCCGCTGACTGCGGAACTCTTTCAGGGTGACTCCCTCGAGCTTGATGAACGGGTGGAACCGGACATCGATGCGGTGTTTGAGTACGAGTTCGTGATAGGGCGATTTTTCGGCGACGGCCGGAGCCGGCTGCGATACTAAGATTTTCTTGACCTTCAATTTCTTACATTCCTTATGGTTAGACCGCTCCGTCCGTGCGGAGGCAGACGTGATTCTGCGGATGTCGCTCCCCCGAGCGCGTCTGCGGCTTGCCGCGATGCGGTCAGCGGCCTCTCAGAACGGCCAGCACGAAAAAGCTTACCGGGAAAAATTCGACGGTGCAAAGGTACAAAATCCATTGCATAATTGAAACATCCCTTTTGACAAAGAAACGATAACTTTTTGTCAGATACGTCAGATACAGGATTGCCGAGACCGTCGCGACTCCGATCAGCGCGGCGCGCGCCTCCTCGGCCGGAACGAGCGCGACGACGAGAAAAAGCGGTGTCAGCAGCGTGTAGGCGAAAGCCGAGAAAATCCGATTCATAAAGCGGTGCTCGGCCAGAAACGCCTCGTTTCGCGTGACCAGTCCGACGATTCGCACGATCAGGCAGCGATAGCCGACGATCAGCGCGACGGCTGCGGCGACGGCTGCGACTGCGGTGTCCGCCGTCAGGGGCAGCAGAGTGTAAAGTCCGTACAGGTCGCCGTAGCGGACGGCGAGTCCGCTGACCAGCAGGATGCCCCACAGCGACGAGAGGGTCAGGAATTGTCGGAAGAACAGCGTCTGCTCGGCAAATGCCTTTTCGATCGAAAGTTGCATCGTGACGACCTTGAACGCTTCGGCCAGACTGCTTCGGTAGCTGTGCAGCAAATAGCAGAAGATCGCCAGCACGCCCAACGTCACGGCCTCGTAGGCATAGCTCTGCCCCGGCGTATCGGCGCTTGCCGGACGGGCCGCGATACCGTCCGGCGGGACGAGCGCCACGCTGCTTTCGGGGCCGAACAGCTCGGCCCCGTTCGGGATTCCGGTGTCCTCCGGAGGACCCGGTCGCGGCGAAAGGCTGTCCCGGATGAACGGATATGGCGTTTCCATCGGCTCGGTCGGGCGTTAGGTGTAGATTTTTTTCAGCGCGACGCGGATCGTCGTGCCTTTGTCGATCTCGGAGTCGAGCACGTAGATCCGGCCGCCGTGGTAGCCTTCGATGATTCGTTTGCTGAGCGACAGTCCGAGGCCCCAACCCCGCGTTTTGGTCGTAAAACCGGGGTCGAAAATCCGCTTGAAGTTGCCTTTGGCGATTCCCTTCCCCGTGTCTTTCACATCGATGTAGACCCAGTTCGCGTCGTCGGACAGCCGTACGTCGATCGTTCCCTTGCCTTGCAGCGCGTCCATCGCGTTTTTCAGCAGGTTTTCGATCACCCACTCGAACAGCGCCTCGTTGACCATGGCTTTCTGTCGGGCCATGGCCAGTCCGTTGTAGGTCAGCGTGACGTTTTTCGGCACGCGGGTGCGGAAATAGATTACGCTGCTGCCCACGATCTCGTTGATCACGCCCTCGCTCAGCGGCGTCGCCGCGCCGATTTTCGAGAAACGGTCGACCACTTTCGTCAGCCGGATGATATCCTTGTTCATCTCCTCGACGGCCGTCTGGTCGATGGGCTGCGTGCGCAGGTACTCGATCCAGCCCAGCAGCGACGAGGTGGGCGTCCCGAGCTGATGGGCCGTCTCCTTGGCCAGCCCGATCCAGACGCGGTTCTGCTCGTCCTGCTTGCTCGAGCGGAACGTGATGTAACCGAAGGTGACGAACACGACGATGATCATCAGCTGGATGTAGGGAAAATAGACCAGCGTCTTGAGCAGCCGCGACTCGTCGTAGAAAATGTAGAACGTCTCGTTGTTCATCGTGGTGACCTGAATGAAGGAATTGGCCGCGGCCATTTCCTCGATCTTCTTGCGTCTCAGGTTCGGGTGGTTGAGGATGTGGTCGGGTATCAGGTGCGAGCTGGCTATGTTCATCTGCCCGTCGACGATGATGAACGGGATGTTGCTTTTCGAGTTGATCAGCGCCGAGAGCAGCGGGCTGCTCGGATTGACGCCCAGGTCGCGGAACGCGGCCGACCAGATGGCCACCTCGTTCTGCTCCTTCTCTCGAAGCTGGCGCGCCATGTCGTTGGTGAACAGCAGCGACGAGATGCCGATTACCAGACCGAGCACGATGATCAGCACGCGGTTGCGGAACGAGAAGAGGGGATATGCGAGTCCTTTTTTCATGGGCGGGGCTTATTTGCGCTCGGTGTCCTGTTGCGAGAGTATCCGGCGGTAGCGGGCCGTGTCGGCGAGCAGCTCGACGGCGGCCCGCACCTCCCGGTCGCGCAGAGCCGAGTGGCGTGCCACGCCGGCATAATAGTGGTAGCGCATGACGATTTCGCTCTCGAGCAACTTGCGGATATCCTCCCTGAATGCCTGCAAATCGGCGTTCTTGTCGTCCTTGAGTTTGCGCTCGATCGCTTCGAGCTCGCCGGAGATACGGTCCAGATACTTTTCGCGTTCGGCTTGGCGGCGCAACTCGTCGACCGTCCGCTGCGTCTGCGACTCGACCTCGACGTCCTTGTCCTGCATGAACTCGACGAACCGGTCGTACTCGTCGTCCGGCAGCGTGAACCGGTCGACGTCCACTCCTTCGCGGTGGCGCCTGAAATAGTCGTTCGCGAAATCCTCCAGATACCCCTTGCCGTAAAGAACCGTCGTGAAACGGCTGACATACTGCGGTTCGATGCGCACGTCGGGCATCACGCCTCCCCCGTCGTACACCTTCCTGCCGCCGGAGGTCCGGAACTCCCAGATCAGCGAGTCGGGTACGGTTCCGACGCTGCCGTCGTCGTTGCGGTGGGCGTAGTCGAGCGCCTGAATGCACCGTCCGCTGGGAATGTAGTACTTGGCCGTAGTGACTTTCAGAAAGGCATTGTAGCCGAGCGGGCGGGTCGATTGCACGAGTCCCTTGCCGAAGGTCCGCTGGCCGAGCAGTACGGCGCGGTCCAGATCTTGCAGCGCCCCCGAGACGATCTCGGCAGCCGAGGCCGACTGGCTGTTGACCAGCACGACGACGGGCATCCGCGTGTCGATCGGGTCGGTCTGCGTCGTGAACGTCTCGTCGAGTTCGCCGATACGGCCTTTCATCGACACGACTTCGGTCCCTTTGGGAACCAGCAGGGAGAGAATCTTGACGGCCTCCTGCAGTATGCCTCCGCCGTTGCCTCTCAGGTCGATGATCAGCGACGTGGCGCCTTGCTTCTTGAGCTCGACGAGCGCGCGGCGCATGTCGAGGCTGCACTCTTCCGTGAAATCGTCGTGCAGGACGTATCCGACCCCGTCGGCAATCATGCCGTAATAGGGAATGCCCGATATCTTGATGCGCTCGCGCCGTAGCGTGACGTCGGCCTGCTCTCCGGTGAGCAGCTTCTCGACCTTGAGCCGCAGCGCGGTGCCGGGCGAACCCTTGAGCATCGAGCTGACTTCCGACACGTCGAGGCCCCGGATGCTCCGGCCGTCCACCTCGAGCAGCTTGTCTCCGATGACCAGCCCCGCCTTGTCGGCGGGAAATCCCTCGTAGGGCTGCGCGATCGCGATCCAGTCGCCGCTCTGGCGCACGAGGGCGCCGATTCCTCCGTATTTGCCGGTGGTGAGTATCTCGAACTCCTCCATCTCGTCCTCGGGTATCAGGACGGTGTACGGGTCGAGATTCGAGGTCATTCCGGCGGCCGCGTCCCGAAGCATTTCGTCCGTGTCGACCGAATCGACGTAAAACGCGCTCACGTCGCGGAACATGTTGAACAGAATCTGTATGTTGCGCCCGAGCGCGAAATCGGGCTTCGATGCGGCCGTGAACGCTCCCGCCGCGACCAGCGTCGCGGCGGCGATCAGTGCGTAGCGGACGGATTTCGTTATCTTTTTCATGTTTTTCGGTTGCTTGACGACGTATAACGCGAAAAGTCGCCTGCGGCGTATGTCCGGAACCGGATTCGGGCGGCTTTCCTACTGCTCGAGGAAAGACTTCAGGCGGAACTCCGCCCGCACGACTTCCTTGCGGATGCCGTCAAGCGTGATCGATTCGCCGTCGGCCGTCACGGCGATGCGGTCTTCCCACAGCAGCAGGGCCCGCTTCAACGGCGACGAGGCTCGGAAAATCATTGTCCCCTCGCTCTCGGCGACAAGCGAGTAGCCGCTCGTATGCAGCGTTTGCAGAATCCGTTCCCGATCGGCCTTCAGATCGGCCCGGACGCTTCGCCGCGTGAAGCCGAAGCGAGGGTAAAGCAGGGCCAGCACGACGATCGTCGCGATCATCAGCATGCCCCGCGACGAACCGAACAGCTCGTGCAGCGCTTCGCCCGCTCCGACGCGCGAGGTTCCCGTCGAGATCATCAGCGCGAAGACCAGCGTGAAGAGCAACGCGAGCCAGATCAGGTATTTGACTGCGCGAACGATATGAGTTTTCATGTCCATGTAGTTTCCGTCTTGTCGTTTTGCGGCCGTTCAGCCTTCGCAGGCTGCGCCTCTGTCGCTCGCGCGCGGAGGCTTAGCATGCAAAGATAACCGTTTTTCGGGAAAAGACCATCTTTTCCGCCGGCCGGTCGTGCGGAACGCACTCCTTGACGGACTCTTGCGCAGGCATCGCGGCGCCGGCTCTTCGCTGCTGTCGCGGCATTTCGTTTTCGGACCATCCTGCGGCAGGAACCGTGCCGAGGACGGGCTCGTCCCGTTCGGGCGGTCCGCCTTCGGTCGAGGGGAACGTTCAGGCGTTCCGGGCCGTTTCGCTCCTCGGCCTGCGGCATTCGATCAGCTCGGCGTTCCGATCCGATCCGCACACGAGCAGGTCCATGGCGACGTCGTGCGCTTCGTGGGGTATACGCTCCTGCATTTGGTAGTCGAAACAGACGCCCGCTTTCAAAAGACCCGGCTCGTGAAGCAGCCGGTCGTAGAAGCCCTTGCCGTGCCCGAGCCGGTTTCCTTGCCGGTCGAAGGCTACGCCCGGAACGACGATCAGTTCCATGTCGCCGGGACCGGCCGTTTCGCCCGTGACCGGTTCTTGCACCCCGAAGCGGGCTTTCCGCAGGTCGTTCCGGTCGGTGAACCGCTTCAGGATCAGTCCGTCGCCCTGCATGACTGGCAGATAGATCCGTTTGGACCGGCTCCAGCGCTCGACCAGATCGTGCGTGAAAACCTCGCCCGGCAGCGACCAGTACAACGCGACGCTCGCGGCCCGCTCGAAAACGTCGAGCCGTTCGAGTCTCCGAAGGATCGCCTCGGACGATTGCCGTCTCCATCGTTCGTTCCGTAACTCGGCTTGCCGCCGGATTTCGCTGCGGATCGTATTTTTTTCGTTCATCATATCGGGCCGATTAACGGAATCGAAAGATAGGCCAATTTTCTGAAAAATTAAGGCGAAATGACGCAGATTCCCTCGCAAAAGATTGTTATTTAAAAAACAATGGGATAACTTTGTGCTCTGTTTTCCGGACTTCGGGCGCTGAAGTGCAGGGACCAATCTTGTGAGTAACCAAAATATCTAAACTTAAACTTTTATGGGCAATCTGTTAACATCTACCATCGGGAGGAAACTGATTATGAGTGTCTCGGGTCTTTTCCTCGTGCTGTTTCTGTTGTTCCACATGTCGATGAACCTGGCGGCCGTCTTCTCGACGGAGGCTTACAACGCGATCTGCGAGTTTCTGGGTGCCAACTGGTACGCGCTCGCCGGCACGCTGATCCTGGCCGCCGGCGTGGTCGTGCATCTGGTCTATGCGACGGTGCTGACCCTTCACAACCGCAGCTCGCGGGGCAGCCAGCGCTACGCCATGACGGCCGAGCCCGAAGGGGTTACGTGGGCTTCGCGGAACATGTACGTGCTCGGGATCATCATCGTGCTCGGACTGCTGCTGCACCTTTACAACTTCTGGTACAACATGCAGTTCGCCGAGATCATCGGCAACCACGAGCTCGGTCCCTTCCCGCCCGCCGACGGCGCGGCCTACATCGCGGCGCTGTTCAGCAGCCCGGTCTACTGCATCATCTACCTCGTTTGGTTCGCCGCCATATGGTTTCACCTGACGCACGGATTCTGGAGCGCTTTCCATACGATCGGCTGGGATAACCAGACGTGGCTTCCGCGGCTCAAGCGTATCGCCAACGTCGTAGCCACGATCGTGTTCCTTTGCTTCGCGCTCGTCGTGATCGTGTTCTATCTGCGCAGCCTCGGCGTCTGCGGCGGATCGTGCGCCGGCTTCTAAGTATGTATCCATTTTTTGACGGACTGAAAAACAATAAAGAGACGAAATCATGATTAAGTTAGAATCGAAAGCTCCTCAGGGGCCGTTGGCCGAAAAATGGAGCAAGCATAAGGCGGAGATCAAGGTGGTCAGCCCCGCCAACAAGAGAAAACTCGACATCATCGTCATAGGCACCGGCCTGGGCGGCGCTTCGGCCGCCGCTTCGCTCGGCGAGCTGGGATACAACGTCAAGGTATTCTGCATCAGCGATTCGCCGCGTCGCGCGCATAGCATCGCGGCTCAGGGCGGTATCAATGCGGCCAAGAACTACCAGAACGACAACGACTCGGTATTCCGCCTGTTCTACGATACGATCAAGGGCGGCGACTACCGGGCCCGCGAGGCGAACGTATACCGTCTGGCCGAGGTGTCGAACTCGATCATCGACCAGTGCGTCGCTCAGGGCGTTCCGTTCGCCCGCGAGTACGGCGGACTGCTTGCGAACCGTTCGTTCGGCGGTGCGCAGGTATCGCGTACGTTCTATGCCCGGGGTCAGACCGGACAGCAGTTGCTGCTGGGCGCCTATGCCGCGTTGAACCGTCAGATCGCCGCCGGAACCGTCAAGAGCTATCCCCGCCACGAGATGCTCGAGCTGGTCATGGTCGACGGCAAGGCCCGGGGTATCATCACGCGCAATCTGGTGACGGGCGAGATCGAGCGTTTCGGCGCCCATGCGGTCGTCATGGCTACGGGCGGATACGGCAACGTCTTCTTCCTGTCGACCAACGCGATGAACTCGAACGGCTCGGCCGCATGGCAGTGCTATAAGAAAGGCGCCGTATTCGCAAACCCGTGCTTCACGCAGATCCACCCGACCTGTATTCCGGTGCACGGTACGCAGCAGTCGAAGCTGACGCTGATGTCCGAGTCGCTGAGAAACGACGGCCGTATCTGGGTTCCCAAGAAGAAGGAGGATGTCGAAAAGCTGCGCGCGAAAAAGATCAAGCCTTCGCAGATTCCCGAGGAAGACCGCGATTACTATCTGGAGCGCCGTTATCCGGCTTTCGGCAATCTGGTGCCTCGCGACGTGGCGTCGCGCGCCGCCAAAGAGCGCTGCGACGCGGGCTTCGGCGTGAACGAGACCGGTCTGGCCGTGTTCCTCGACTTCTCGACCGCGATCGCGCGTCTGGGCGAGCAGACGATCCGCGAACGCTACGGCAACCTGTTCCAGATGTACGAGAAGATCACCGACGTGAATCCCTACAAAGAGCCGATGCAGATCTTTCCGGCCGTGCACTACACGATGGGCGGCATCTGGGTCGACTACAACCTGATGACGACGATCCCCGGCCTGTATGCCATCGGCGAGGCCAACTTCTCCGATCACGGAGCCAACCGTTTGGGCGCCTCGGCGCTGATGCAGGGTTTGGCCGACGGCTATTTCGTGCTTCCGTACACGATCGGCGATTATCTCTCTCATGAAATCCAGTCCCCGAAAGTGAAGACCGACACGCCCGAGTTCGACGAGGCCGAGAAGAGCGTCCGCGATCGGATCGCGAAGCTGCTGTCGATTCAGGGCAAGGATACCGTCGACGAACTGCACAAGAAGCTCGGTCACATCATGTGGGAAAACGTCGGTATGGCCCGTACGAAGGAGAGCCTCGAGAAGGCGATCGTCGAGATTCAGGCGCTTCGCAAGGAGTTTTGGGCCAACGTCCGTGTTCCGGGTTCCGACAAGGAGTTCAATCAGGAGCTCGAGAAGGCGCTCCGGCTGGCCGACTTCCTCGAACTGGGCGAGCTGATGGCCCGCGACGGTCTGAACCGCAACGAGTCGTGCGGCGGTCACTTCCGGGTCGAGATGCAGACTCCCGAGGGCGAGGCCAAGCGCGACGACGAGAACTACCTCTACGTGGCCGGCTGGGAGTATGCCGGGGACGACAAGGAGCCCGTTCTGGTCAAGGAACCGCTCGTGTTCGAGGCCGTGCATCTGGCTCAGCGCAACTACAAGGACTAATCTGCGCCGTATCATCGAATGAGTTAATCGCTAAACAAGAAAGACCATGAATTTGAAATTGAAAATATGGCGTCAGAAAAACGCCCATTCTCAGGGAAAGTTCGTCGATTATACGGTCGAGAACATTTCTCCCGACACTTCGTTCCTCGAAATGCTGGATATCCTGAACAACGATCTGATCCACAAGGGAGAGGAGCCCGTCGTGTTCGACCATGACTGCCGCGAGGGCATCTGCGGCATGTGCTCGCTGCACATCAACGGCCACGCGCACGGGCCCGACGAGGACATCACGACCTGCCAGCTGCACATGCGCAAGTTCCACGACGGCGAGACGATCACCATCGAGCCGTGGCGCTCGCGCGCGTTCCCAGTTATCAAGGACCTGGCCGTCGACCGCAGCGCGTTCGACAAGATTCTGCAGGCCGGCGGTTTCGTCTCGGTCGGAACCGGCGGAGTGCCCGACGCGAATACGATTCCGATTCCGAAGCCCGATGCCGACGAGAGCATGGATGCGGCCGCGTGCATCGGATGCGGCGCCTGCGTGGCTACCTGCAAGAACGGATCGGCCATGCTGTTCGTCGCAGCTCGCGTGTCGTCGCTCGCTAAGCTGCCGCAGGGCCGTGTCGAGGGCGCGCGTCGTGCGAAGGCGATGGTGGCCAAGATGGACGAGCTGGGCTTCGGCGCCTGCACGAACACCGGCGCCTGCGAGGCCGAGTGCCCGAAAGGCATCTCGATCGCCCACATCGCTCGGCTCAACCGTGAGTTCCTGTCGGCCAAGCTGAAGGACTAACGCTTTCCCGGTCGTTCGGCGGTTCGGAACGGAAAGGGCCGTCCGACGGTCCGGTTTTACGATTTCACCCCTGTCGGAACAATCTCCGGCAGGGGTGATTTCTGTTTTTGAGGGAGGGAACTGCCGAACGGTTCTCTTGTCGGAAGCATCGGGTTCCTACCCGCTGTGTTCCGGATGACCTTTTGTGCGTTTTCCCTAAGAAAAAGCGGAAACGACGGGCGCTCCGTTCCCGAACGATGAATCCGATCGGACCATTTGTCATTTCCGTCGTATGGAGCCGCGGTAGTCGGGGCGGTCCGTCGAGGACCGGCTGCCGTTGCGCCGCCGAGTCGTGCCGGGATGCGAGTCGTTGCTTCGGACGGGGCGGGGCATGCGTGTTCAGCCGTCGCGGCAGCCAGGGTTCTCCTTGTCCGGCGTTTCCCTGCCGCGATGGCGGTATGCCGGTTGAAGCGGAAAGTCCGTCGGCCGGCGGATATCCGAATTTCCCGTTTCGTAGTAAGAATGCGCTCGGCGGGATCGGCGCTGTATTTCGGGATGTCGTGTTTGCATGGAATGTGCGTCGGCCGGCTCCATGCCGTCGGCAGGGTTGTCCCGATGCGCTCGTTTTTCGGGAATCCGTTCCGTATGGCGTTTTCTAAACGCTTTTACGGGGACGCGGCGTGGAACGGGAAAGAGGGGGCGATAGCCTAGATAGAAAGCGGTGGCCGTATAGTCCGAAGGATAGAACATAGATCGCCTGAGCGCTTTTATGCCAAAGCGGTATGAGGCAAAATAGAATAAATAAGGGTAAGCCGAATCCGACGGATAAAAATATGAATTCCCGAATCGGCGATTCGGAAATCGCGTGCAGTCTGTTCGTCCGGGGAAAAGGCGGACAGAAGGGGAATCTGCGGAGCCGTAGGAAAGCCTGGCTTGTCGTGACGTTCTTGCAGCCGGTCTGTTCTGCCGTTCGGGAAAATCGCGCGGCGGCCGGGTCCGTGCCGTTATTTGCGTGGGGCCGGAGCGAGGGACCGGACGCCGGGGAGGATCGGATACCGGGGACCGGTGCGGACGGCGCGGCTATTCTCCGGTGCTTTCCCGTCCTGCGACATAGTTCCGCCAGCGTTCGACGACCGAGCGCATGTCGTCGGGCATCTCGCTCTCGAAATGTACGTTCTCCCCGGTCGTCGGATGGACGAAGCCGAGGCTGCGGGCATGCAGGCCGTGACGGGGCATCAGGCGGAAGCAGTTCTCGACGAACTGCCGGTATTTCGAAAAGGTCGTTCCTTTCAGTATCCGGTCGCCGCCGTATCGCTCGTCGTTGAACAGCGGGTGTCCGATATACTCCATGTGGACGCGGATCTGGTGCGTGCGCCCCGTTTCGAGGCGGCACTCGACGAGGTTCACGTAGCCGAGCCGCTCGAGCACGCGGTAGTGCGTGACGGCATGCTTGCCCGATTCGCCGTCGGGAAATACGGCCATCTTCATTCGGTCGCGCAGGCTGCGGCCGATGTTTCCGGTCACGGTGCCTTCGTCGGACTCCATGTTGCCCCATACCAGCGCGTGGTAGACCCGGTCGATCGAATGGTCGAAAAACTGCTTGGCCAGCCGGGCGTGCGCCCGCTCGTTCTTCGCGATGACCAGAATGCCCGACGTGTTCTTGTCGATGCGGTGGACGAGCCCGGCTCGCATGTCCCCGCTCTGAAACAGCGGCAGATCCTTGAGGTGGTACGTGAGCGCGTTGACGAGCGTTCCCGTGTAGTTGCCGTGCCCCGGATGTACGACCATGCCGGCCGGCTTGTTGACAATGATCAGGTCGTCGTCCTCGTAGCGGATGTCGAGCGGAATGTTCTCGGGGACGATTTCCAGTTCGCGCAACGGGTACGGCATTACGATCGAGATGCGGTCGAGCGGCTTGACCTTGTAACTCGACTTGACGGGAGTGCCGCCGACCAGGATGTTCCCCGCGTCGGCTGCGGCCTGAATACGGTTGCGCGAGACGCCCTCCATCCGGTTGGTCAGGAATTTGTCGATCCGCAGCATGCCCTGACCCTTGTCGACGGTCACGCTGAAGTGCTCGTACATTTCGTCCTGAGAGTCGGTCTCGCCGATCTCTTCCGGCATCGAAAGGTCGTCCAGTTCCTCCTCGCTCATGGAAAAATTATTCGGCGTTGTTGAATGCGGCTTCTTCCAAACTGTCGGCCAGCGCCTTGGCTGCGGCTCGCGCGTCGCGGTCCGATTGTTTGTGTCCCTTGGCCAACTGTTCCTCGTCGAGCGTGAGCCAGATGCGCACCTGCGTGCCGAGGGCCTGCCGGCTTCCCGTGGCGGGACTCTGCTTGTATACCTTGGCCTCGTGTTCGTTCAGCGCATCGATGCCGTCGCCGGTCGTAATCTTGCCAATGTTGAATCCGGCTTCCCACAGCCGGTTCTTCGCTTCGCGGACCGAGAAACCGACCAGCTTGGGAACCTGAGGCGCGGCCGCGTCGGGGGCCCTGCCGACGATCAGCGTGACGCCCGATCCGATTTCGGCCTGCATCCGGCTCGACGGACCGACCACCTTGCCGTCGCAGCGCTCCTCGAGCACGTAGTTCGTGGCGATGTCGTCGCGGTAGATCAGCTCCTTGATGCCGAGCCCGGCTATGTCGAGGTTGTTCTTCGCCTGACGCAGCGAGAAGCCGGTCACGTAGGGCACGTCGACCATTTTCTGGCGGAACGAGTTGATCGTGACGAAAATATGACGCCCGGACTTTACCTTTTCGCCGGGGGCCGGCGTCTGTTCGAGAATGACTCCTCCCGGATAGGCCGGCACGTAAAGCGAGTCGTTGATCTCGATTTTCAGCGATGCTTCTTTGCCTGCGTGCGCGGCTTCCTCGACGGTCATGTGGCTGAAGTCGGGTACGACCCGTACCTGTCCGTGCCGCGTGAACAGATTCAGCAACAGGTTGACGACGAAGACGAAGACGATGATCGCGCAGGCGGCCAGCACCAGATTGCGCGCGATGACGCTGGAGTTGATGCGCCGGGCGAGTTTTAGCAGAGGGTTCATGTCTGAAAACGATCGGGGTCGTGATACGGTATTTTTTTGTTGCGGGGACGCAGGACCGTTCCGCCTGCGTCCGTTGTCGGAGGCCGTGCTCCGACGGGGCGTTCTGTTCTTAGGTTCCATCGTTTCGTTCGGATCGGTCCGGAGCGCGCGGGCAACCGGTTTGCGGCAGGAACTTCGCCGTTTCTCCGGGAGCCTGCCGCAGTTCGGCGTAAATATACTATATTTTTTCGGATATGCCGTCCCGGAACTCCGGGTTCATCGCGGCTGCGACCGGCGGGATACCGGCGGTCGTCGGATCAATCGGTCGTTTTCCGGACCGGACGGTAGAACGTGTCGCGCTCGACCGGCTCGTAGCCTGCCGAGCGTATCGTCCGCTCCATCTCGGCGGTCGTCATGGTCGGGGACTGGTCCTCGGCCCCGGCCATCGAGTAGATTTTCGTGCTGTCGTCGATCGTGCCGTCCATATCGTCGGCTCCGAAAGCGAGCGCGATCTGGGCGGTCGTCTTGCCGAACATCGGCCAGTAGGCCTTGATGTGCGGAAAATTGTCGAGATAGATGCGCGCCAGAGCCGTCATCCTCATGTCTTCGACAACGCTGACTTCGCCGATTCCGGACATCGAATTGTTGCGGCTGCGGTACTTGAGCGGAATGAAGGCGTTGAATCCGCCCGTTTCGTCCTGCAGCGAGCGCAGCCGGTCGAGGTGGTCGATGCGGTCTTCCCAGCTCTCGATGTGCCCGTACAGGATCGTCGCGTTGGTCGGGATACCGATCCGGTGCGCCTCGCGGTGCATCGAGAGCCACTCGTCGGCCGTGCCTTTCTCGGGGCAGATGCGCGAGCGGACAGGCTCGGCGAAGATTTCGGCTCCTCCGCCCGGAATCGCTTCCATGCCCGATTGCTTGAGCAGCAGCAGTCCGTCGCGGGGAGCGAGGCCCGCCTGACGGATCATGTACGCGAGCTCGATCGCCGTGAACGCCTTGACCGACGCCTGAGGCATGATGCGTTTGATCTTCCGGATCAGGTCGGCGTAATAATAAAGGTCGTTGCGCGGATGCACGCCCCCGACGATATGCACTTCGGTCGCGCCGCTGTCGCGGTGTGCCTCGACTTGGGAGAGTATTTCCCGCTCGTCGTAATCCCAAGCCTCGGGCGAGCCGGCCGGCCGGCGATACGAGCAGAAGCGGCAGTTGAACACGCAGACGTTCGTCGGCTCGATATGAAAATTCCGGTTATAATATACTTCTTTGCCGCTTTTGCGTTCCTTGACGCGCACGGCCAGCAGCCCCAGCAGGGCCAGCGGGGCTTGCTCCGCGAGCGCGAGCGCTTCGTCCGGCGTGATACGTCGTCCTGCGTCGATTTCGGCGGCGATTCCTTTCAGCGGGTCGGTCAAGTCGAACATGAGTCGGGTTTCGGGACAGAGAAAAGGCTGCCCGGATGAGCAGCCCTCACATTCGTTGCGGCCGGAGACTATTTCCAGCGGGTATCGTCGGATACGGTCAGTCTCTTGCGGCCTTTCGCGCGGCGGGCGGCAAGCACTTTGCGGCCGTTGGCGGTCGACATTCTTTCACGGAAGCCGTGCTTGTTGATCTTCTTTCTCTGTGAAGGTTGAAAAGTCCTTTTCATCGCGGTTATGATTTATATATTTATTTCCCGTAAAGTCGTTCGTTTTCCCTGCCGCCCGCGCCCGAAAATGCGAGCGACGGGGCCGTAGGCACGGCGGAGTGCAAAGGTAAAAACATTTTTGTTTATAAAAAAACTTTTCCGCGATTTTTCGCAGGACACTTCCCGCACAGTTTCAGCACGGTAGCTCATCGGCCGAAATAGACGACCTTTTTGGTCTCGAAAAATTCCCCGTCGAAGAAATCGGCGATTTCGTATGTTCTGTACGGCTTGCCGGCGGCTTGCAGCTCGTCTCTCAAGTCGCCTCCCTTCAGGTACAGGATGCCGTTGGGCAGCGTGCCGGCCGCCTCGCCGCGGTCGATCTTGTCCCATACCCAGCCGATGAACGTCTTCATTTCGGTGACGGCCCGGCTGACGACGAAATCGAAGCGGCCGCCGACCTGCTCGGCCCGGCCGTGTACGGTACGGACGTTGTTCAGGCCCGTAGCGCGGATCACCTCGTCGACGACGCGTATTTTCTTGCCGATCGAGTCGACCAGCGTGAACCGCGCCTCCGGGAAGAGTATGGCCAGCGGGATGCCGGGGAAGCCCCCGCCGCAGCCTACGTCCATCACGCGCGCGCCGGGACGCAGCGCGCAGACTTTCGCGATGGCGAGCGAGTGCAGCACATGGTGCGGGTAGAGCCGATCGATGTCCTTGCGCGAGATGACGTTGATGCGTTCGTTCCATGTCCGGTACGCCTCGTCGAGCACGGCGAAGCGCTCGCGCTGCGCGGCGGTCAGGTCGGGAAAATATCGGAGCAGGGTTTCCATGTCGGTTTTGTTTTAGAGGCGCGCCTCCGGTCCTGGCCCGCGCTTCGGCGCGGCGGCTGCGGGAGAGCCCGGCGCAGGAGCGGCTATTTGTCCCGCGAGAGAACGAAGTCGGCGAACAGGCGCAGCGAACGCAGTACGTCCGAATCGGGGTATCCTTCCAAAAAGGCGAGCGCCTTGTCGCGGTACTCGGCCATGCACTGCCGGGCGTGGTCCAACCCGCCCCCCCGCTCGACTGCGCGGCACAGGTATTCGACATGGTCCGGGCTGTTGCGCACGTCGCTTAGCTTGGCGAGCAGCAGGTCGCGTTCGGCCGGCGTGCTTTGCTCGAGCACGTAGAGCAACGGCAGCGTGATCTTGCGCTCGCGCATGTCGCCGCCGGTGGGCTTGCCGGTCACTTCCATAGGCGAATAATCCAGTATGTCGTCTTTGATCTGAAAGGCGACGCCCAGGTTGTTGCCGAACTCGCGCATCCGGTTTACGTGCTCTTCGTCCGCACCGACCGAGATCGCCCCGGTGGCTCCGCAGGCGCCGAGCAGCGCGGCGGTTTTCTTATAGATGATGTCGTAGTAGATTTCGCGCGTCATCGCCAGTTTCTCGGTCTGCTCGGTCTGGATCAGCTCTCCCTCGCTCACCTCGTGGATCGAACGCGTGACCTCGGTCAGCATGTCCCAGCCCTTGTTTTGCAGGCAGACGTGATAGGTGCGCGCGAAAATGTAGTCGCCGATCAGAACGGCCGTCCGGGCGTGCCACAGCGCGTTGACGGACGGCTTGCCGCGTCGGACGTAAGCCTCGTCGACGACGTCGTCATGGATCAGCGAGGCCGTATGGATCATCTCGACCAGCGACGCGCCCATGTAGCTCCGCTGGCCGATCTCGCCGTGCAGGGCGGCCGACAGCAGCACGAGCAGCGGGCGGAGCTGCTTGCCCCGGTTGCCGAGGATGTAGTCGCTGATCGAGCCGACATAGGCGTTGTCGCTATGCAGGATCGACGCGATGTACCGCTCGTAGCTGCGTATCCGGTCGGCTATGGGGGCCTGGATTTGTTCCAGCGTGATCTTCGGTGCGTTTTCCATGACATGCAAATATCTGAGATTTTTTTGAAACGGCCAACTTTGCCGCGCTTTTTGAGAGGCTTCCGCCGGGCCGGCGGCGACAGAAAGTTCCGCGGTTTCGCAGGTCCGGAGGCGAGTCGGTGCTGACCGTCCGGGAGCCGTTGTCGGCTCGGTAGCCGGATTGCGATGCGAATTGCGCTCACGATCAATGCATTGTGTGCGGCGACGTGTCGGAGTGAAGCAAGCCGAACACCTTTCCGGAATTGATTAAATGTTGATAACTGCGCAGCCGCAGCGTCGGAAAAACCGAAAAAATGTGCTAAACTTGCAGGATTAACATGGGAAAATCTGCGCCGATATGGCCTCTGCGATCTACTATCTGCTTCTGTCGCTCTTCACGGTGATCTGTTTCGTCCCGTTCGCCGTTCTTTTTGCGCTGACCGTTTTTTTCGATAAGGAACGGGTGGCGCTGCATTGGGCGTCGCGCGTCTGGTCGTACGGGATCTTCCGGTTGTGCCCGCTATGGAAGCTGCGGGTCGAAGGCCGGGAGAAGATCGATCGGAGCCGTCCGTGGGTCATCGTGACGAATCATCAGTCGATGCTCGACATTCCGCTGATGTACGTGCTGCCGCTCAACTTCAAGTGGGTGTCGAAAAAAGAGGTGCAGAAGATGCCGATCTTCGGCTGGGTGCTGTGGATGCACGGCGATATCCCGGTCGAACGCGGATCGCGCCGCAGCGCCAAGCGGATGATGGAACGCTGCGTCGAGCGCCTGTCGAGAGGTACTTCGGTCATCGTGTTCCCGGAAGGGACGCGGACGCGGACCGGCGAGATCGGCCGCTTCAAGGACGGGGCTTTTCTGGTGGCGAAAAGTGCGGGCGTCGGCATACAGCCTGTCGTGATCGACGGCACGTGGAGCCTGATGAAAGGCTGGCGCGTGCGGATGCCGCACACGTTCCGCGTGCGGGTGCTCGATCCGATTCCGCCCGAGCGGGTCGCTTCCTCGGAAGCCCGGGAGCTGGCCGGACGGACCGAAGCGTTGATGAAGGAAGCGCACGGACGGATGCTTTCCGAAGGGAAATAGAATATTTTGAGGAATCGTCATAACGCGGGAAGGTCCCGCATCCGAAGAAAGGAACGAACATGAACGCAGCAGCAGACTACGGCGACGAGCATATCCGGACGCTCGACTGGAAGGAGCATATCCGCCGGCGCCCGGGCATGTATATCGGGAAGCTCGGCGACGGCACGTCGGCCGACGACGGCATATACATCCTGATCAAAGAGGTGCTTGACAACTCGATAGACGAGTATATGATGGGTTTCGGCAAGACGATCGACGTCACGGTCGGGGACGACGGCCGCGTGTCGGTGCGCGACTACGGGCGCGGCATTCCGCTCGGCAAGCTCGTGGACGTCGCCTCGAAGATGAACACCGGAGCCAAGTACGATTCGAAGGCTTTCAAGAAATCCGTCGGCCTGAACGGCGTCGGCATCAAGGCCGTCAACGCGCTGTCGAGCGAGTTCACGATCCGCAGCGTCCGCGACGGCGAGGCGCGCACCGTGCGTTTCGAGGCAGGCGAGGAGATATCGGACACGTCCGAGAGCGGCGTCGGCGACCGCAACGGCACGAGCGTGTCGTTCGTGGCCGACCGGAGCGTATTCGGCGAGTATGCCTACCACATGGAGTACGTCGAGACGATGATCCGCAACTACACCTATCTGAACGCCGGGCTGACGATCCGCGTCAACGGGCAGGCTTTCGTGTCGCGCAACGGCCTGCTGGACCTGCTCAACGAGAATCTGGGCGAGGAGCCGCTCTATCCGCCGATTCACCTGACGGGGACCGACATCGAGGTGGCGATCACGCACGGGCACGGCTACGGCGAGACGTACTATTCGTTCGTCAACGGACAGCACACGACGCAGGGCGGGACGCATCAGGCCGCGTTCCGGGAAGCGATTGCCAAGACGATCAAGGAGTTCTACCGCAAGGATTTCGATGCGGCGGACATCCGCACGTCGGTCATCGCGGCAATCAGCGTCAAGGTCGAGGAACCGATGTTCGAATCGCAGACCAAGACGAAGCTCGGATCGAAGGATATGGGACCCGACGGGCCGACGGTGCGCAACTTCGTCGTCGATTTTCTGAAAACCGAGCTCGACAACTATCTGCACAAGCATTCCGAGACGGCCGACGTGCTGCTGCGGAAGATTCAGGAAAGCGAGAAGGAACGCAAGGCGATCTCCGGCATCCAGAAGAAGGCGCGCGAGATGGCCAAGAAGGTGAGCCTCAACAACAAGAAGCTGCGCGACTGCCGTATCCACCTCACCGACAAGAACGAGCGGGCCGAGGAGTCGATGATTTTCATCACCGAGGGGAATTCCGCGAGCGGGTCGATCACCAAGTCGCGCGACGTGAACACGCAGGCCGTGTTCAGCCTGCGCGGCAAGCCGCTCAACAGTTACGGGCTGACCAAGAAGATCGTTTACGAGAACGAGGAGTTCAATCTGCTGCAGGCCGCGCTGAACATCGAAGAGGACATGGACAACCTGCGCTACAACAAGATTATCGTAGCGACGGATGCCGATGTGGACGGAATGCACATCCGGCTGCTGCTGCTGACGTTTTTCCTGCAGTTCTTTCCCGACGTGATCCGCTCGGGACACCTTTATATTTTGCAGACGCCGCTGTTCCGCGTGCGCAACAAGAAAGAGACGCGCTACTGCTATAGCGAGGAGGAGCGCCTGCGGGCCGTGAACCAGCTCGGGCCGAACCCCGAGATCACGCGCTTCAAGGGCCTCGGGGAAATCTCGGCCGACGAGTTCAAGAACTTCATCGGCGAGGACATGCGGCTGGACAAGGTGCGGATGACCAAGGACGATCCGATCTGCGATCTGCTCGAGTTCTACATGGGCAAGAACAGCGCCGAGAGGCAAGGCTTCATCATCGGCAACCTGCGCATCGAGGCCGACTATGTCGAGGATTTGATTTGACGACTTCCAAGAGCAAACGACGAACATGAGCGATAAAGACAACGAAAAGGAACTGTCCGCGAATCCCGAGGACCTCGGATTGCGGGAGCCCGGCGCGGGCGACGACGGCGCAGGCGTTCGGGAGGGAACCGTCGCGGAGGGCGCTGCGCCGGACGACGGCGGGGCGGAGGCTTCGGCTGCGGGCGAGGCGGAGACCGTTGCGGAAGCATCCGAGACGGGCCGTCCGGCCAAGTTCGGCCGGCTGACGGGCGACGGGGCCGACCGGCGAAAGCTGACGGGCATGTACAAGGACTGGTTTCTGGACTATGCTTCGTATGTGATTCTGGAGCGTGCCGTGCCCCACGTCGACGACGGACTGAAGCCGGTGCAACGGCGCATTCTGCACGCGATGCGCAAGCTCGACGACGGACGCTACAACAAGGTCGCCAATATCATCGGCTCGACGATGCAGTACCATCCGCACGGCGACGCTTCGATCGGCGACGCGCTCGTGCAGCTCGGGCAGAAGGATATGCTGATCGACTGTCAGGGCAACTGGGGAAACATCCTGACGGGCGACGGCGCCGCTGCGCCGCGGTACATCGAGGCGCGGCTGTCGAAGTTCGCGCTCGACGTCGTGTTCAATCCGAAGACCACCGAGTGGATGCTCTCTTACGACGGCCGCAATCAGGAGCCCGTGACGCTTCCGGTCAAGTTTCCGCTGCTGCTCGCGCAGGGCGTCGAGGGAATCGCCGTCGGACTGGCGTCGAAAATCCTGCCGCACAATTTCAACGAGCTGATCGACGCGTCGATCGCCTATTTGCGCGGCGAGCCGTTCGAGCTCTATCCCGATTTCCCGTCGGGCGGGCTGTGCGACGTGACGCGGTACAACGACGGATTGCGCGGCGGGGCGGTCAAGGTCCGCGCGCGGATCAACAAGATCGACAAGCGGACGCTCGCGATCACCGAGATACCCTACGGTACGACGACCGAGTCGATCAAGGAATCGATCATCAAGGCCAACGACAAGGGTAAAATCAAGATCAAGAAAGTCGACGACAACACTTCGGATCAGGTCGAGATCATCATCCACGTCAGCAACGACGAGTCGTCGGACCGGACGATCGACGCGCTGTACGCCTTCACCGACTGCGAAGTCTCCATATCGCCGAATTCGTGCGTCATCATGGACGACAAGCCGCATTTCATGGGCGTGCACGAGATTCTGCGCCGCTGCGCCGACCGCACGCGGGAATTGCTGCGCCGCGAGCTGGAAATCCGGCTCGAGGAGTTGGAGCAGGACTGGCATATGTCGTCTCTGGAAAAGATTTTCATCGAGAACAAGATTTACCAGCGCATGGAGGAGGCGACTTCGCGCGAGGCGGCCTATGCCGCCGTCGACGAGGGACTGAAGCCTTTCGCGCATCTGCTGCGCCGCGAGATCACGCTCGACGACGTCGTGAAGCTGACCGAGCTGCGCATGATCCGCATTTCGCGCTACGACTCCTTCAAGGCCGACGAGCATGTGAAGAGCGTCGAGCAGGAGATCGCGCAGGTGAAACGGCATTTGGCGACACTGACCGATTTCACGATCGCCTACTTCCGCCGGATCAAGGAAAAGTACGGCCGGGGCCGCGAGCGGAGGACCGAGCTACGCGAGTTCGACTCGATCGAAGCGACGAAGGTCGTCGTAGCGAACGCCAAGCTGTACGTCGACCGGGCCGAGGGCTTTTTCGGTATCGGGCCGGCCATGCGCAAGGACGAGTTCGTATGCGACTGTTCGGACATCGACGACGTGATCGTCGTGACCAAGGAGGGCAAGTACGTCATTACGAAAGTGAGCGAAAAGGCGTTCTTTGCGAAGAACATCTACCATATAGGCATTTTCAAGCGCAACGACGAGCGGACGATCTACAACGTGCTCTACCGCGACGGCCGCGGCGGCCCGCTGATGATGAAACGTTGCGCGATCAAGGGTATCACGCGCGACCGCGAGTACGACCTGACCAAAGGCACGCCGCGCAGCGAGATTCTTTACATGAGCGTCAATCCGAACGGCGAGGCCGAGGTGCTGAAAGTCTACTTCAAGCCGAGACCGAGGCTCAAGAAGCTGATCGTCGACCTGAATTTCGGCGAGCTGGCCATCAAGGGCCGGCAGTCGCAGGGCAACCTGTTCACGCGCTATGCGATTCATAAGATCGTGCTCAAGGAGCGCGGCGCGTCGACGCTCGGCGGCATCAGCGTGTGGTACGACGACGAGATCCGGCGGCTCAACACGGACGGCCGGGGCGAGTTGCTGGGCGAGTTCTCGGGCGACGACAGGCTGATCGTGATGACGGGCAAGGGCCTTTACTATACGACGGGCTACGATCTGGGCGTTCACTTCCCGGAGGAGACGATCCGCGTCGAGAAGTACGATCCGGGCCGCATATACTCGGTCGTCTACTTCGACGGCGAGCAGAACTACTATTACGTCAAGCGCTTTACGGCCGAGCCGAGCGACCGGATGCAGAGTTTCGTCGACGAGGCGGCCGGAGCGTCGCTCGTGGCGATCAGCGGCGACCGCTATCCCCGGCTGCTGGTCGGCTATGCGGGACATAATGCCGGCCGGCCCGACGATACGATCGACGTGGACGAGTTCATCGGCGTCAAGAGTCACCGGGCCAAAGGCAAGCGCGTGACGACGCTCGAGGTCGGCCGGATCGTCTTTACCGATCCGATCGAGCGTGAGCCTCGTCCCGAGGAACCGTCCGGAGAGGACGATCCGGGGAACGGTTCTTCCGGCGAGGGGGCCGGAACGGATGCGGCATCGGCCGGCGTTTCCGGAAAGGAGAGTCCGGCGGCGAAAAAGCCCGAGCCCAAGAATTACGTGGCCGGCGATACGGTCGAGTTCGACGTGGCCGGCGAAGAAGAGAAGGGCAACGGGCGACAAATGGAACTGTTTTGAGCGTGAGGCTCGCGGGCGGCGGCAGACCGTCTTTCCGGAAAGGGCTGCCGTTCGACGAATGTTATGCAAGGGCCGTCCGGGCGGCCCGTCGGAGAGGTTTAGGGGCATGCTGATATTTCTGGTAGGATACATGGGGTGCGGCAAGAGCACGATCGGGCGGGCTTTGGCCCGCCGGCTCGGCAAGCCGCTTCTGGATATGGACGCGCTGATCGAGGAGCATTGCGGCAAGCGCGTCGGCGAGATTTTCGAAACGTTCGGCGAAGACGGATTCCGGCGCATGGAGCGCGATACGCTTGCCGAAGTGATTTCGTCCTACGACGATGCGGTGGTCGCGACCGGGGGCGGAACGCCCTGTTTCTTCGACAACATGGAGGCGATGAACCGTGCGGGCCGGACGATCTATTTTCAGATGAGCGCCGAGAAACTGGCGGTCCGTCTGGAGCATGGCCGCGCCAAGCGCCCGCTGCTGCGCGACAAGAGCGAGGACGAGCTGGTCGAATATATCCGCGAGAATATCCGCAGGCGGGAACCGTTCTATTCGCAGGCCCGGCTCGTGATCGGTTGCGACGGCGTGAGCGACGACTATGTGGTGAGCCACGTCGTGTCGTATTTGGAGCATTGCGGGGCCGCCGAGACCGCGCGCCGGGACCGCTGATGTCCGGAATATGCGCGGGGCATCGGCTGCCGGATGGCTGCATAAGCTGTGCTGCCGCGCGAAGAAGAGCGAGAGCCGAATTGCGGCACGGTCTGCGGGATAGTTCGGTTTTTCCGGGCTGTCGCAGCGGGGGGCTATTTCCCCCGGCGAATAGCGGCGGGGGGGCCGGAGACCGGCGGCTTCGTCAGCTGGGGAACCCGATTCCGGGTCCGGAACTTTGCGCTTGCGCTTTGTTTGTTCGGCGCGATAGCGTAACTTTGCACCGTGTTCCGCCGGAGCGCAGGAAATGCCTTGCGGAGCCGATGCCGTAGGACGGAATCCGGAGAAGCATTCGCGGACCCGGCAGGCCGGGCCGGCGATCGAAGCGCTTCCGGTACGGGCCGGAGTCGCAGGAGCGTTGGAGGGAAAGGATTTGCCGGAGGGACGGCAGCAGAGACGATCGATATAACGAACATACATAGTCAGGATGATACTATTTTTCAGGAAAGACCGTACCGTGTACGCCGTGCAGGCCGACGCGGCACTTTCTGCCGAGCAGACGGACAGCCTGCGGTGGCTTTTGGGCGGCGCGGATTTGCTCGCGCAACAGACGCTCGACGGAGTTTTCGTCGGTCCCCGGCGCGAGATGATCACGCCTTGGAGCACGAATGCCGTCGAGATCACGCAGAACATGGGACTGCCGGGCATCCGCCGCATCGAGCAGTTCGTCGAGGCGGAAAGCGAAGACGTCCCGTTCGACGCGATGCTGCAGCGCAAGTACCGCACGATCGACCAACAGGTCTTCACGATCAGCAAGAAGCCCGATCCGATCGTCTACATCGACGACATGGCGGCGTACAACCGGCAGGAGGGACTGGCCCTGAGCGACGAGGAAATCGCCTATCTGGAAAGCGTCAGCCGCCGCATCGGGCGCAAGCTGACCGACAGCGAGGTGTTCGGCTTCTCGCAGGTCAACTCGGAGCACTGCCGCCACAAGATATTCAACGGTCAGTTCGTCATCGACGGCGAGGCGATGCCCTCGACGCTGTTCGGCCTGATCAAGCGTACGACCAAGGAGCATCCGGGCCGCGTCGTGTCGGCCTATAAGGACAACTGCGCTTTCCTGCAGGGGCCTGCCGTCGAGCAGTTCTCGCCCGCGGCGCACGACACGTCGGACTACTTCCGAATCGAGGAGTTCGAGAGCGTGATCTCGGTCAAGGCCGAGACGCACAACTTCCCGACGACCGTCGAGCCGTTCAACGGCGCGGCGACGGGTACGGGCGGCGAGATACGCGACCGCATCGCCGGCGGCAAGGGAGCGTTCCCGGTGGCCGGCACGGCCGTTTATATGACCGCTTATCCGCGTCTGGACGGAGGGCGCGAGTGGGAGAAGGCGACCGAGCCGCGCGAGTGGCTCTACCAGACGCCCGAGGACATCCTGATCAAGGCGTCGAACGGGGCTTCCGATTTCGGCAACAAGTTCGGTCAGCCGTTGATCTGCGGTAGTTTGCAGACGTTCGAACATTTCGAGAACGGCAAAAAATACGGCTTCGACAAGGTCATCATGCAGGCCGGCGGCATCGGTTACGGCCGTAAGCGCGACAGCATCAAGGACGAGCCGGAGGCGGGCGATCGCGTCGTGCTGCTCGGAGGCGACAACTACCGCATCGGCATGGGCGGGGGCGCTGTCTCGTCGGTGGCTACCGGCGAGTATGCGGGGGCCATCGAGCTCAATGCCGTGCAGCGATCGAATCCCGAAATGCAGAAGCGGGCCTACAATGCGATCCGCGCCATCTCGGAAGAGGGCGTCAATCCGATCATCTCGATCCACGACCATGGCGCGGGCGGACACTTGAACTGTCTGAGCGAGCTCGTCGAGGCGACGGGCGGCCGGATCGACATGGACAAGCTGCCTATCGGCGACCCGACGCTCAGCGCGAAGGAGATCGTCGGCAACGAGTCGCAGGAGCGCATGGGGCTCGTCATCGACGAGAAGAACATAGACAAGCTGCGGCGTATCGCCGAGCGCGAGCGGTCGCCGTTCTACGTGATCGGCGAGGCGACGGGCGACATGCAGTTCACCTTCGTCGACAACCGCACGGGCGAGAAGCCGATCGACCTGAAGCTCGAAGACATGTTCGGCAAGGCGCCGCGCACGGTGCTCGCGGATCGGACGGTCGAGGAGCGGTTCGCCGAACCCCGTTATACGGCCGGCAGTCTGAACCGCTACATCGAGAACGTGCTCCAGATGGAGGCCGTCGCCTGCAAGGACTGGCTGACGAACAAGGTCGACCGCTCGGTGACGGGCAAGGTCGCCATGCAGCAGACCGCCGGAGAGGTACAGCTTCCGCTGAACGACTGCGCCGTCGTCGCGCTCGACTATCAGGGTACGCACGGCATCGCCACGGCGCTCGGACATGCGGTGGGCGTCGCGATGGCCGATCCGCGCAGGGGATCGGAGATGGCCATTACCGAGGCGCTGACGAATATCGTCTTCGCCCCGATCGACGGCGGCCTGCGCTCCGTCTCGCTGAGCGCCAACTGGATGTGGCCCTGCAAAAACGAGGGCGAGGACGCGCGGCTCTACGCGGCCGTACAGGCGGCCAGCGACTATGCGGTGGCCCTCGGAATCAACATACCGACCGGTAAGGACTCGCTGTCGATGACGCAGAAGTACCGCGACGGAGAGCTCGTCTACGCGCCGGGAACGGTCATCATCACTTCGGCGGCCGAGGTCTCGGACGTCAAGAAGGCGGTTTCTCCGGCCTTGAAGCACCGTCCGAGCCAGATCGTTTACGTCGATATGAGCCGCTCGCCGTTCGCGCTGGGCGGCAGCAGCTTTTTCCAGAGCCTCGGAGGCGTCGGATCGGAAGTGCCTGCGGTCGAGTCGGCCGACTATTTCGCCCGGGCGTTCGGCGCCGTACAGGGCCTCATCGGCGACGGGAAGGTGCTCGCCGGGCACGACGTGTCGGCCGGCGGCCTCGTGACGGCGCTGCTCGAGATGACGTTCGCCGACAACCGCAGCGGCATGGATCTGAGCTTTGCCGCGCTCGGCGAGCGCGACATCGTCCGGCTGCTTTTCAGCGAGAAGCCTGCTTTGGTGTTGCAGGTCGAGGACGGCGTGCGGACCTGCGAGGAGCTGAAGTTCGCCGGGGTGGATGCTTATGTGATCGGCGACGTGAATTTCGAGCGCCGCTTCCGTTTCGCGCACGACGGTCTGGAAATGGACTTGCTTATCGACGAGCTGCGCGATACGTGGTTCAAGACTTCTTACCTGCTCGACCGCCGTCAGAGCGGGGCGCAGAAGGCGTCGGAGCGCTTTGCCAACTATAAGAATCAGGAACTCCGCTTCCGCTTCCCGGAGACATTCACCGGCAAACTGTCGCAATGGGGGCTCGAAACGAGTCGCCGCTGTCCGACGGGCGTCCGTGCGGCGATCATCCGCGAGAAGGGCATCAACGGCGACCGCGAAATGGCGTGGTTCATGTACCTGGCCGGTATGGATGTCAAGGACGTGCACATGACCGACCTGATCGAGGGCCGCGAGACGCTCGAGGACGTGAACATGATCGTCTTCCCCGGCGGATTCTCCAATTCGGACGTACTCGGGTCGGCCAAGGGATGGGCCGGGGCATTTCTTTATAACGAGAAAGCCAAGCAGGCGCTCGACCGGTTCTACGCCCGTCCCGACACGCTGTCGCTGGGCGTCTGCAACGGCTGCCAGCTGATGATCGAGCTCGGGCTCGTCACGCCCGGCCACGAGCGTAAGCCGCGCATGCTGCACAACGAGAGCCATAAGTTCGAGTCGGCTTTCTTGGGCGTCCGCATCGAGCCGAACGAGTCGGTCATGCTGCGCTCGCTCGCCGGCTGCGAGCTGGGTATCTGGGTCGCTCACGGCGAGGGCCGCTTCAGTCTACCGTACGAGGAGAGCCGCTACTGCATTCCGGTCCGCTACTCGTACGACCAGTATCCGGCCAATCCGAACGGGAGCGACTACAACGCGGCGGCCCTCTGTTCGGAAGACGGTCGCCATCTGGCCATCATGCCTCACTTGGAGCGCGCAATCCGGCCGTGGAACTGGGCCTGCTATCCCGAGGACCGGACAGGAGATGAGGTGACTCCGTGGATTGAGGCTTTCGTCAGCGCCCGCCGCTGGATCGAGGATAAAACGAAAAAGTAGCGATGAACGACGCGCCGATAGGAGTTTTCGACTCGGGGCTGGGCGGGCTGACCGTATGGAGCGAGCTGCGCCGCCGCTTGCCCCGCGAGTCGCTGCTGTACTACGGCGACGGCAAGAACTGCCCGTACGGGGACAAGACCCGCGAGCAGGTGACCGAGGCCGTCGATTTCGCCGTACGAAGGCTCGTCGACCGCGGAGTCAAGCTGATCGTCGTGGCCTGCAATGCCGCGACGGCCATGGCGATCGATCACCTGAGAGCCGCCTATCCGATTCCGTTCGTCGGGCTCGAGCCGGCCGTCAAGCCGGCCGCGCTCTCGTCGCGCAGCGGCGTGATCGGGATTCTGGCGACGGCGGCGACGCTGCGCGGCAGGCTGTTCCGCGAGACGTCGCGCCGCTACGAGGACCGGGTGCGGATCATCGCCCGGGTCGGCGAGGGTTTCGTCGAACTGGTCGAGCAGAACCGCGAACGGACCGAGGAGGCCTATCGTCGGGTAGAGCGTCTGCTTGAGCCCATGATCGAGGCCGGAGCCGACCGGATCGTGCTCGGCTGCACGCACTATCCCTTTCTGAGCGAGGCGATGCACCGCGTGATCGGCGACCGCGACGTCCGTCTGGTCAATCCGGCGGCGGCCGTCGAGCAGCGGACCGAGGCTCTGCTGCGCGAAGGGGGAATCGAGGCTTCCGGAGGCAGTCGGCCCGTATACGAGTTTATGACCAGTGCCGACGAAGCTTACCGGCAGCGGCTGGCCGCCAAGAGCGAGGAAGCGCGGACGATGCGTTTCGAGTAGGCGGGAGAGCTTCGGCGTCGGAGGTCGTCCGGGACGGAATGCGGGGAGGTGGCGGCCGGACGGCGGTGCAGGGCCGTTTCCTGTTTCGGGGAAAGGGACCGTGTTCCGGTTTCGGAGGTCTCCCGAATGCGGGGCGTACTGCAAGGGGCCGGGGATGACAGAAAATGCGAAGTCCGAAGGTGGCCGTCCATTCGGTGCGGCTCGCAGGCGTCCGGAACGTTAACGGGAAAGATACGGGGCGCCGGAGAGTCGGCGAAAGGCCGCTTGGTCGGAAAGTGCGGTTGTCGGCCGTCGCGTATCCGCCGGGGCAGAGATGAAAAACAAGAAAGAATGACCGCTCCGGGCGGTCGCAGGAATATGGCAACGAAGAAGAAAACGACGGGGGCTTCCCAGCCCGAGGTCAGGGGACTGAGCGACACGAAGCGGTGGATTTACGGCTTCGCGCTGCTGTTTTTCGCGCTGTTCGTCGGCGTGGCCGTCGTGTCGTACTTCATATACTGGCGCGACGATCAGAACGTCGCGCTGTGGAGCCGCGTGCTGGCTGCGGGCGAGCAGCCGGTGATGAATTGGGGCGGCAAGCTCGGCGCGGTGCTTGCCAACTACATCGTGGGCGACTGGTTCGGGTTGTTCGGGTTCTGCGTTCCGGTCGTGCTGGTGATCCTGTCGCTTCGGATCATGCGCTTCCGGCCGGCCATGCTGCGCAAGTCGGTACGGCTGACGCTGATCCTGATGATTCTCGGCTCGCTGACGCTCGGCTACCTGTTCGGCGATAGCTGGACCGTGTTCGGCTCGGGGCTCGGCGGTCAGCAGGGCATCGAAGTGTCGCGCTGGCTCGTGTCGGTGCTCGGGCGCGTCGGAGCCGGGCTGTTGTTGTTGCTGTCGATCATCCTGTATGCGATCTATGTCAACCGCAATACGATCTCGCTGCTCAACCGCGTAGGCAAGGAGATCGTCGATAACGGCAAAAAGGTGGGCGGCGCCGTGACGTCGACGGCTACGGAAATGATCCGGCACGAGCTCAGGGGCGGCAATAAGAAAGTCGCTGCGGGCGCAGCGGCGGAGTCCGCGGAGGGCCTTGCCGAGAATGCGGCGACGGAGCCGGCCGGCAGCGAGGACGACGACGTATTCACCGTGCGCGATGCGTCGGAGCGGAACGACACGCCGTTCTATCCGGGCGAGCTGATCGACGACGACGGCTTTGTGGTGGTCGATCGCTCGGGGCTGTCGCGGCCTCCGATCGTGCCGAAGGAGGAGAGCGCTCCGGCCGGTCGCACCGAAATCGATGACGACGGCTTCGTCGTAACGGATCTGACCGTCGAAGAGCCGCCTCGCACCGAGGTCGACGAGGACGGATTCACGATCCAGTATGCCAGCGGGGACGGAGAGGCGCTGCGGGAACCTGCGCGTGAAGCCGTCGATTCCGTACCGGTCGGATGGCGGGATCCTGCTGCTGGAACCGGTCTGGTTACCGGTGCCGCTTTAGAGGCGGCGGGCGGTGCGGTCGGGCAGGAAGCAAGAGCGGCCGAGACGTCTGCCGTTGCGGCTTCCCCGGAAGGCCGGATCGCAGTCGGCATGCCGCAGGCGGGGGCTTCCGTTTCGGAGGACGACCGTTTCGTGGCCAGCGTACCGGGCGACGCGGCGATCGAAGAGCGCGACGATATGGCTGTCGAGCGCCTGCCTCAGGACGAGACGCTCTCGGAGGACGAGATCGAGAGCACGCTGTACGATCCGACGCTCGATCTGTCGTCGTACCAACGCCCGCCGGTCGAGTTGCTCGAGGACCACAGCGTCGAGGTCAGCGTGACGAGCGAGGAGATCGTCGAGAACAAGAACCGGATCAAGGAGACGCTCGAGAACTTCGGCATCCGCATCGAGAAAATCAAGGCGACGATCGGCCCGACCGTGACGCTGTACGAGATCGTGCCGTCGCCGGGCGTGCGCATTTCCAAGATCAAGAATCTGGAGGACGACATCGCGCTGAGCCTGTCGGCCCTCGGTATCCGGATCATCGCTCCGATACCGGGCAAGGGGACGATCGGCATCGAGGTGCCGAACAAGGACAAGAAGATCGTGTCGATGTACTCGGTCATCAAGTCGGTGAAGTTTCAGGAGTCGAAGTACGACATTCCGGTCGTGCTGGGCAAGACGATTCAGGACGAGACGTTCGTGATCGATCTGGCCAAGATGCCGCACTTGCTCGTAGCCGGGGCGACCGGACAGGGCAAGTCGGTCGGCCTGAACGCGATCATCACGTCGCTGCTCTACAAAAAGCATCCTTCGGAGCTGAAGCTCGTGCTGGTCGATCCGAAGAAGGTCGAGCTGACGCTTTATTCGAAGCTCGAGCGCCATTTTCTGGCCAAGATGCCGGGCGAGGACGACGCGATCATCACCGATACGCACAAGGTGATCTATACGCTGAACTCGCTCTGCATCGAAATGGACGCCCGCTACAATCTGCTGCGCGCGGCCGAGGTGCGCAAGATTACCGAGTATAACGACAAGTTCATCCATCGCCGGCTGAATCCGCAGAAAGGACACCGCTATCTGCCCTATATCGTCGTGATCATCGACGAGTTCGCCGACCTGATCATGACGGCCGGGCGCGAGATCGAGACGCCGATCGCGCGAATCGCCCAGTTGGCGCGCGCCGTCGGCATTCACCTCGTCATTGCGACGCAGCGCCCGACGACGAACATCATCACCGGCGTCATCAAAGCCAATTTCCCGGCCCGCATCGCGTTCCGCGTCACGTCGATGGTCGACTCGCGCACGATCATCGACCAGCCGGGAGCGAACCAGCTGATCGGTCGCGGCGATATGCTCGTATCGACGGGCAACGATCTGATCCGCGTGCAGTGCGCGTTCGTCGATACGCCCGAGATCGAGCGCATCACCGAGTTCATCGCTTCGCAGCGCGGATATGTAGGAGCCTACGAGCTTCCCGAGTATACGCCCGAGGGCGGAGGCGAGGGAGCCGCCGGCAACAAGACGAACGATCTCTCGCAGCTCGACTCGATGTTCGAGGAAGTGGCCCGCTTCGTCGTGCAGAACCAGCAGGGATCGACTTCGTCTATCCAGCGCCGCTTCTCGATCGGGTATAACCGGGCCGGCCGTATTATGGACCAGCTCGAAATGGCCGGCGTCGTAGGCAAGGCCGAAGGCAGCAAGCCGCGCGAGGTGCTGATCGCCGACATGATGTCGCTCGAAAAGATACTTTCGTCGCTCGAAGACTTGTAGCAGGCGCTTCGCATGGGCCGGGGAATCGATTCGCTGCGGAACGGAGCGGTGTGATGTCTGGGAAGCGGAGCGAGTGGCGGAAAGGACGGATACGACGGGGGAGATGAAGGCGGGAGACGGACGTCGGTCGTCGGTCGAAAGCCGGACGGGAAGAATCGATGAGAGGGCGATGCGCACGAGGATCGGGAAATTTCGGAGATGTTGCTTTTTCTGCGGGTTAAGCGTAAGCCCGACAGGTAAGGCGTGAGGTTTTCGAAATAGCCGGGCCGCCGGGTTCCGGCGTTCCGTTCCGCAGCGGTCCTGCCGGTCGCCGGTGCGGCGGGAGGACGGCGGTAAGATAATAAGGATTGTAAAGCGAATGTCGATGATACGAGTATTGTTCTGTACGCTGCTAGCCGCTTGGGCGGTCCTGCCGCTCCGGGCCGACGACCGGGGCCGGGCGCTGGTCCGGAGCCTGTCGGCCAAAATCGCCTCCTACGTTTCCTACGAGGTGTCGTTCACGGCCGATATGGACGGAGAGTTCGACGGCGTGCAGGGGCGTATCGTAGTGAACGGCGACCGGTACCGCGTCGAGGTGAACGGCTCCGAGCTCTATTGCGACGGCAAGCTCCTCTATACGTTCCGTGCCGACGAGGACGAGGTGACGATCGAGCGTCCCGACCCGGGCGACCGCTCGCTGCTGTCGAATCCCCCTCGCTTTTTCCGCCTCGAGGGCGACGATTTCGAGGTGGCTTACAAAGGCCGGGAAGATGCCGGAGGGCGTAGTCTCGACCGGTTGGAACTGACGCCGAAAAGTCCCGATGCCGGCTATCGCTCGATCGAGATAGGAGTCGATCCGGCGGACGGTATGCCCGTTCGGGTCGTCTATCGCGTGGACGGGGCGGCCGCTCCGCTGCGGATACGGATCGACCGGCTCGTGCCGAACGTGCCGGTGAAGGATTCCGATTTCACATTCGATCCGCGGAAGCATCCGGGCGTCGAGGTGATCGATTTCCGCTGATTCGCCCGTCCGGACGAATCGGTCGTGTGCGGCACGTTTTGTCTTGGCGAATGTCGTACAAGCCGCCTGTTATGTGTTTCTGCCGGATGTTCCGGAAAGGTTCTTTTCGGTTCGGTGCCCGTGTTTTGAAAAGGTACGGACAGGAATCGTCCGTACCCGGAGTCGGGAGGCTGCCGCTTGTTCGTTATCGGATTCCCCGTCGGTTCAACGCCCGGGCGTATGCTTGCGCGTTGCGGTTATGCTCGGCGAGCGATCGCGCGAAGGCATGAGAGCCCGACAGGTCGTCCTTGGCGCAGAAATAGAGATAGTCGTGGTTTTCGTAATCGAGCACGGCATCGATCGCAGCGATCGACGGCATGCAGATCGGCCCGGGCGGCAGACCCGGATGCCGGTAGGTGTTGTAAGGGGAATCGACTTCGAGATGCTTGTTCAGCACCCGCCGGATCGAAAAGTCTCCGAGCGCGAAGCGGACCGTCGGATCGGCCTGAAGCGGCATGCCCCTTTTCAGCCGGTTGATGTAGACGCCCGCCACGCGCGGCATTTCGTCCGTGCGTTTGGTTTCCTCGTAGACGATCGATGCCAGCGTATAAGCTTCGATGCGGTTCAGTCCCGTGCGGGCGAGCTTCCGTTCGCGGCTCTGCCAGAAGCGCTCGTTTTCCCTTTGCATCCGCGACAGAAATTCGTCGGACGAACAATTCCAGTACAGTTCGTAAGTATTCGGAATGAACATCGCCAAAAATGTCTGCGGCGTGTATCCGTATCGGGCGGCGGTCGAGTCGGCGAGCAGCAGTCCGGCTAGCGAAGCCGAGTCGAGCTCGAGCCTGCGCGAGATGCTGCCGGCGAGCCGGTCGAGCGTGCGGACATTGTTGAACGTAACCCGCGCGGGCGCCTGCAGCCCCGCCTTGAGGCGGTTGATGACTTCGCGGTAGGTCATTCCTTCTTTCAGCGCGTAGCGTCCCGGACGGACCGCGCGGTCGAGTCCCACCGCCCGGGCCGTCAGATCGAATCGTTGGAAATCGGGGATCGCCCCCCCGGATCGCAGCGAGTCGGCCAGTCGGCCGTAGTCGCTGCCGGTCGGGACCAGCACGACGGCGTCGCACGCGACGGCCTGTCCGAGGTATAGGCGCACGACGAAAAACGCGCCTGCGATCAGCGCGAGCACGACGGCGCCGGCTGCGTACCAGCCCTTTTTATGCTTCATCCGGGAATAATTTTTGCAAATATAGCGAATTTGTTTAATTTTGTCCCGGGTAAGTCTTATACGACCAGCTCCTGCTGAATCCCCCAGAGTCGGAAGACGGCAAGGGTAGGTGGTTGTAGCGGTGCGATATAAGTAGCTTACCCATTTTTTATTCCGTTTCTCCGCGAGCGTTTTCCCCGGAACCGATTAACAGCCGTTTGACGCGATGATCAAGATATATGCTCAGAATCCCAACGAGAAGGCCGTCGCTCGCGTGGCGGACGTGCTTCGCTCGGACGGGGTGATCGTCTATCCGACCGACAGCGTCTATGCGTTCGGCTGCTCGATCAGGAGTCCGAAGGCCATCGAACGCCTGCGCGCGCTGAGCGGCAAGAAGGGCGACGAATTTTCGATCGTTTGTCCCGATCTGAGCACGATTTCCGCCTACGCGCGTGTGGACAACGCGGTGTTCAAGGTGCTCAAGCGCAATCTGCCGGGACCGTTCACGTTCGTGCTGAACGCGTCGGGCAAGGTCCCCGACAAGTTTCTGGAGAAGCGAAAGACCGTCGGCGTGCGGATTCCCGACCACGCCGTCGCGCTGGCGATCGTCGAGGCGCTCGGGCATCCGCTCGTGACCGCTTCGGTCAAGGATTCGGAGGAGGAGTATACGACCGATCCGTCGCTGATCGAGGAGCGCTACGGCTCGGCGGTGGAGGCGGTGATCGACGGCGGTTACGGTCTCTGCGTGCCGACGACGGTCGTGGATTGCACGGACGAGAGCGATATCGTCGTGTTGAGGGAAGGAATCGGAGAATTAGTCTGACAGGATTATGATGAAGGATATGGAAAGAAGTCTGAGCCGGACGGAATGGCGCGAGGCCGCTACGGGCGGCTTGTATGCCGGATTGGCCTATGCCTTGCTGACGATTGCGGCGCATGCGGGCCGCTCGATGCCGGGTCTCGTGACGATTCTCAACGCGGTGAGCTTTTTCTCGTTCGCCGGATTTCTCTATTTTTACGCCCGGCGCATGGCCGCCTATGCGGGCGGCGACGGGTTTTCCTACGGGCGGAGCCTGCTTTTCGTACTGAAGATGTCGCTTTTCGCGGGCGTTCTGGCCGGTGTCGGCCAGTTCGTTCTGGTCAACTGGATCGATCCCGAGGGATTCCGCGAGCAGTTCGATCTGATGGTCGCCAATATGGCGGGCGGCGGTATGGGCGAGAAAGAGGCCGAAATGGCCGGGTCGCTCGGACTCAAACTGATGCGCAATCCGCTGTTCGCGGTGTTCAGCGGGATTTTCAGCATGTTGATTTACGGCGGCCTGCTCGGTTTGTTGATCTCGATTTTTGTCCGGCGTCCCGCCGATCCGTTCGGGGGCGGAACGTCTGCCGAATAGCGAGGGTACGGGTCGTCCGGACGAAAAAGCCGTCGGCCCGTTTCGGAGGCGGCATCCGGCGCCGAATGTGTAAGTAACGATAGCGAACAATGGAAGACAACAGCCGAATCGACATATCCGTCGTGGTTCCTCTTTATAACGAAGAGGAGTCGCTTGCCGAGCTGCACGAGTGGATCGTGCGCGTCATGGGCGAGAACGGTTTTTCGTACGAGATCGTGTTCGTCGACGACGGCAGCAGCGACGGATCGTGGGAAGCGGTCTGCCGGCTGAAGGTCCGCGATCCGCATGTGCGGGGCATCCGGTTTCGCCGCAACTACGGCAAGTCGGCCGCGCTCTACTGCGGTTTCGAGGCCGCCCGGGGGGAAGTCGTGATTACGATGGACGCCGATTTGCAGGATTCGCCCGATGAGATTCCGGAGCTCTACCGGATGGTCACCGAGCAGGGATACGATCTGGTCAGCGGGTGGAAGAAGAAGCGGTACGATCCGCTGGGCAAGACGCTGCCGAGCAAATTTTTCAATGCGACGGCTCGTCTGGCGTCGGGCATCCGGCTGCATGACTTCAACTGCGGCCTGAAGGCATACCGGCGGAAGGTCGTCAAAAGCATCGAGGTATACGGCGAGATGCACCGTTTCATACCGGTACTGGCCAAGCAGGCCGGTTTCCGGCGGATCGGCGAGAAGGTCGTCCGTCATCGGGCCCGCAAGTACGGGGTTTCCAAGTTCGGTTGGGAGCGGATGATCAAGGGGTATCTGGATCTGATTACCGTCATGTTCATGACCCGTTTCGGCAAGAGCCCGATGTATTTTTTCGGCGGTTTGGGCACGCTGATGTTTCTGCTGGGAGGCGCTACGGCCGTTTATCTGATCGCCGAGAAACTGTACAAGCAGGCTCACGGCCTGCTCGTGCGGGGCGTGACGGATCAGCCGCTGTTCTATATTGCGCTGGCGGCGGCGCTCGCCGGCGTACAGTTCTTTCTGGCCGGCTTCCTCGGAGAGCTGATCGGCCGCAACTCGGGCGACCGGAACCGCTACCTGATCGACGAGCGGATCTGATCGGCGGTCGGAAAGCCGGTGCCCGAACCGGGCCGGAATGAGGCTCGCCCGCATGCCGGCAGGTATTCTGCGGAGGTTCACGGCCATAGAGTACGGAAGGCGATCGAGCGGATGTTGCCGGGGCCTGCCGGGGAAAGAACGGGCGATTGGGTAGGAAATTTTCGCGGTGTGTCCGAGGAAATAGTATAATGTAATGTTTCGGGGGCGTCCCCGTTTTGATTGACTTGATTATGATACAGCGCATTCAGACCGTATATCTGTTTTTGTCGGCCTTGTTTACGGCCCTGTTGCTTTTTTTGCCGTTGGCCGTCGGGGTAACCGTTTCCGGCGGTCCGGTCCGGGCTACGCTTTGGGGCTGGACCGACCCTGCCTCGGCGGACTCGCTGAGCTCCGGGGCCGTCCATTGGATCGCGGGGGGCTTGTCGGTGCTCGTGCTCGCGCTCGCTTTGGTCACGATCTTCGGGTTTCGGAACCGTCCGTTGCAAAAAAAACTGTGCATCGTGCAGGTCGTTCTGTTGCTCGTCGTCTGCGGGCTGCTGGGCTGGTGCCTGGGCAGCTTTGCCGCTCCGCTTTCCGCATGGAGCCTTTCCGCCGCCTCGGTCTTTCCCGTCGTATCGCTGATCCTGACACTGCTGGCTATGCGGGGAATCTCCAAGGACGAGCGGCTGGTCCGCTCGCTCGACCGGATTCGGTAATTTCAAAGAGAGCGCCCGACCGGTTTTTTCGTCCCGGTTGTGCTTGTCGGCGATCTTCTTGCGTCCCGAGGGCCGGGACCGTTCGGATTTGTGTGCGTTGCTTGGGGACCGGTGCGGCTATGCGGCTCCGATTGTCTTGAGAAAATGCGCTGGCCTATGGTCGATTCGGTTTTCGGTCAGTTGTCCGAAGGCGGGAAATAAACCGGGATCATATAGTAGCAATGGGCGGGTTCTTTTGCAGCGGTATCCGGTTCCGTTAAGTTGACATACGGCTTACATCGATCGATCATGCCCGGTTCCCACCTTGGCATGTTTCGGACGACGCGCAGCGCTTCTCGGTCGCATTCGGGGGATAACGAAACCAAAACCTCGGGTCGGACGACGTTCCCTTTTTTATCTATAACGCATTTGATCCAAGTCACTCCCCGGATATTTTCCTGCTCGGCTTTGCTCGGATAACGGGCGTTTCGGCGGATGAAAGCCGTCAGGCTGTCGTACCCTCCCGGGAAAGAGGGCATCCGATGGGTTACGACGCAGACGGTGTCTTCCTCGGGTTCTCCGATGGCGGGGAAATCTTCCATGAATACAGTATCGAGCTTGTTGTATTCATAGATACTGAGAAGCGCCTTTTCTTCCGTAGCCGAAGAATTCCCGCTCGCGGTCGTCCGGTCGTTTCCGTTTGTGGATTCCGGCGTCGATCGGGTTCCTGTACGGCTCGGGTCTCCGCCGTTTCGGCAGGTCGTGAGCAGAGCCAATGCGATGAAAGCCGGCAAGACTCTGTCGATAATTGCGGTGCATAGGTCGTATCGCTTCATGGTTTGGGGATTTCGGGCGTTTCCCGGTCGGGACGGAATGATGGGAGAACGACGGTTCGTGGAATGATGCGACGAAAGCGCTGCCATGCCGGAATCGGCATGACCGAGATGCCGAAGCGCGAATCGCCGCTGTGGCCGGCCGGTATCCGCGCTTCGGCGTCTTGTCTTACAGTTCCCTGATCCAGATATTGCGGAAACGGACCGGGTTCAGGTGGTCCTGCAGCACGATCGGGCCGCGACCGTGGGCGACCGTTTTCGGGAAGCCGATGAATTCCGTCGTGCCGAGGATCAGCGTGTTGTTCTGGATCAGCACGCCGTTGTGCAGCACGGTGATCCGTCCGTGCGAGTGCAGCGTACCGTCGTCCTTGAACCGGGGCGCCGTGTAGATGATGTCGTAGGTGTTCCATTTGCCCGGTTTCTGGCAGGCGTTGACCAGCGGGGCCGACTGCTTGTAGATGCTGCCGGCCTGGCCGTTGGCGTATGTCTCGTTGCCGTAGTTGTCGAGTATCTGCACTTCGTAGCGACCCTGCATGAAGACTCCGCTGTTGCCCCGGCCCTGACTTTCGCCGACGATCTCCGTCGGCGCGCTCCATTCGAGGTGCAGCTGGTAGTCGCCGAAATCGCGGCGAGTCTGGATGCTGCCCGAGTTCGGGATGACGGTCATAACGCCGTCCTCGACGCTCCATGCGACGGGTTTCCCATCGCAGCCGATCCACTCGGGCGCGTCGTCGGCGTCCAGTCCCAGCAGGACGACGGCGTCGGAGGGAGGCGGTACGGCCCGGTCCATATCGGCCGGCGTGACGATCCGGGGCTGAGGCTCCCAAAATTCGGACATGTCGTGGGTCATCGGCGCGGGATCCGGATATTTCTTTCCGGTCTGCGCGAAAGAGGCCGTCGAAACGGCGACGCACAAGGCGATGCAAAGCGGGTTCTTTCCGTTCATGGCTTAGTAGTTTGGCGATTGGACAGGTTTTGGGCCGGCGCGGGCATTCGCCGCGCGTACGGCATGCCCAAGATAGTCGAAAAAGTTCGGATTTCCTATTTTCGGACGGGAGAATCGGGAGGCCGGTTATCGTTTCGCGCGCATTTCTGCTTCGGGATGCGCCCTTACGGTCGCTGGCTTCGTTCCGTGCTTTGCCGTGCGGACCGTCCCGGAAGCCGGTTTGCAGCCGATCCGTTATGGAGCGGTTCGCGAGAACCGGATATGTTCTTTTCATCCGCGGCATTTTCCCGAAGCCGGGCGACGAATCGCGCGTATGACGATCCGTTTGTTCCGAGCGGCTGCCGTACGATGTACCGTGACCGTCTGGAATTTCCTCGGTCGGTCCGTTTTCCGGTTCGTCGGTCGGGATTGTCTTTTCGTTTGCCGAGACTTTCCGAACGGGCCGACGCTTTGAAAGAGAGTCGTTCGGCAGGAGAGACCGAGGGTTTGTCGGTGCGAGGGCGCTTCCCCGTCCGACCATGGACATTCTTCTACGATCGGTGCCGGCGAAGCCGGTCGATGTGACGATTCTTCGGATCGCATAAGGATTTTTTCGGTTGCATCCGTCTTCGGTCGGTCCGTCGTACCGGTCTATTCGGAAGGGAATATCGGTCTGAGCGTCAGTACGGTCCGGTCGTGCAGGCGGAACCGCTCTTCGTTGGCCGGGTGGGTGTAGATCAGCTTCAGGGCGAGGGTCAGCGTATCGCTCAGCGTCGGATAGATCCTCAGTCCGATCTCGCCCCGCAGCAGGTTGTCGTAATAGTCGTCCTTCCCGAAGCGGACGACCGGAGTCGTGATCTCGTAGTCCGTCCCGGCCACGGCCGTCGTCGAGTCGGGCATCACGGCGAAATTCACCGTGTCGCTGTCGTAGACGAAGTTCCGGGCGCGGAAAACCAGCACGACCGTATCGACCGGTTCCGGCTCCCGTGTATCGACGGAAAATGTCTGCTTGGCGAGCGGGAACCAATATACGTCGGAATAGAATTGCGAGCCGTCGTCCTCTTTCAGGCATCCGGCCAGCGGTGCGCACAGCAGAAGCAGTCCGTATAACAGTCGTGTTCTTTTTTTCATCGGTCGTCGGTTTGCCGTGTGACGGACCCGGCCTTCGCCCGTCGTCGTGCGATCGGCTTTCTGCCCGTTCCGGAGCATTCGGCCGGGATCGCCGGGGCAGCGGGAAGGGACTCTCCCGTCTCCTTGCCCGGCAGCCGCGGGCCGGTTTCGGAATCAAAGTTACGAGTATTTTCCGAATAATTCAGCGGACGGTCCGATTTTGTAAAAATATCCGTACCGGGCGGCACGGCCTGCGAAACGGAACACCTGCGCAAGAAAATGGTCCGTTCACGATAGGAAATCGGACGGGAAAAGCGTAATATTGTGAAAAGAAACGGATTTTGTCTCGGAGAAATACCCGTACCTCTGAAAACGGGGCGGGAACGGACCGGTTGGTTGGTCTTTCTCGATTAGGTAAGTTGGGTTAAGTTAGGTTGGGTCCGGCGTATGTCTCATATGCCGGGCCTTTTGCCGCGTTCTTCGGCTCGTATGGAAATCGGGCCCGAACGATGTAAACGATGAAAACGATGAGCAGAAAACGCATGGCGATATATGCGACGGGATGCCTCTGCTGCCTTTCGCTTGCAGGGACGTCCTGCGCGACGGGCGAGGAGCCGGTCTACGACAACCCGCTGAGAACGTCGGCCGGCGACACGGTGCGCTTGGCCGATCCTTTCGTTTACGAAAGCGATGGACTTTATTACATGACGGGTACGACCGCCTCGGCCGAGGCATCGGGGTTCGACTACTATGTATCGTCCGATCTGGTTGCATGGGAGTACGGCGGTCCCCTGTTCCGCAAGTCCCCGGCCCATTTCGGCGCCGGAGCTTTCTGGGCTCCGGAGGTCGAGCGTTACGAGGGCCGCTTCTATATGACATACAGTTGTCTGGAACCCGAGCGCGGCGTGCTGCTTTCGTGTCTGGCTGTCAGCGACCGGCCGGAGGGACCGTTCGAGGAGCTCTACACGCCCTGGTTCGATCTGGGTTTTTCGGCGATCGACTGCGACATTTTCGTCGACGACGATCCGCAGCATACGCCCTACCTCTATTTCAGCAAGAACGGAAACCGCGACGGGTACGCTTTCGGCGAGAACTGGGTCGTAAGGCTGAAGAAAGACCTCTCCGGATTCGACGGGGAGCCTCGCCTCGTTTCGCGGGCCTCTCAGCCGTGGGAGCTCGTGAACCGGGAGCGGAACCGCTGCAACGAGGGAGCTTTCGTTTTCAAGCGCGCCGGAGTTTACTATATGACCTATTCGGCCAACGATACGGGCTACTCGGATTACGGAGTCGGCGTTGCTACGGCTCCGCATCCGCTCGGCCCATGGACCAAGAGCGAGGACAATCCGCTGATGACGACCGACCTCGCGCGCGGAATCTCCTCGCCGGGACACGGCTGCGTCGTCGATCTGCCGGACGGGGAGTCGTATTTCTTTTACCACCGGCATGCCGATCCGCACGGCAGTAAGCCTTCGTTCGACCGGGTCGTGTGCATGGACCGTCTCTTTTTCGACGGGGACGGGGCGCTACGGACCGACGGCCCCTCGTCCGAGCCTCGGCGGAAACCCGGGCTTCGTCGAGAAGACGGTTCCCGACCGGAATGAACCTAACCAAAACCCTGTTATAAGATGATAAGAAAGAAATGGCTCGCGGTTGCCGCCTTGTTCGGAGGTTCCCTGTGCGCTCAGAATCCGGTCGTACCTCCCGGCGTGTTCGCCGCCGATCCGGAAGGACACCAATGGAAGGACGGAAGGCTTTATCTTTATGTTTCGAGAGACGAAAGCCCCGACTTCTATTGCTCGTGGAGATACGATCTGCTGTCGACGGACGACCTGAAGAACTGGACGATCCATCGCGACGCCTTCGCATCGAAAGGACCGAACGACGAAGTGCCTTACAGCGACGGCGAGCTGTACGCGTCGGACGCCGCTTACAAGGACGGCAAGTACTACCTCTATTACAGTATGCGCGATGCGATCGACGAGGGCGTGGCCGTGGCCGACGCTCCGGCCGGTCCGTTCCGCGACGGCCGGCCCGTCGAGGGAATCTCGCAGATCGATCCGGCCGTTTTCATCGACGACGACGGGCAGGCTTATCTCTATTGGGGACAGTTCTCGGCCAAGGGCGCCAAGCTGAAGGACAATATGCTCGAGGTCGACACGACGACGATCGTCGACGGGCTCGTGACCGAACAGGAGCACTTCTTCCACGAGGGCAGCAGCATGCGCAAGCGCAACGGAATCTACTACATGGTCTATTCCCATCTGCGCAAGGGGCGTCCGACTTGCATCGGATACGCGACGTCGCGCTCGCCCCTCGGTCCGTTCGAGTACGGCGGGGTGATCGTCGACAATGCGGGCTGCGATCCCGAGTCGTGGAACAATCACGGCTCGATCTGCGAGTTCGACGGCCGGTGGTACGTGCTGTATCACCGGACGACGAACGGAACCCGCTCGCTGCGGAAAGTTTGCATCGAGCCGATCGAGTTCAACGAGGACGGGAGCATCGACGAGGTGGAGATGACCTCGCAGGGCGCGGGCGATCCGCTCGACGCGTTCGCGGAGGTCGAGGCGAGGCGCGCCTGCCTGTTGTGGGGCAATACGCGTGTCCGTACCTGTGCTGCCGACCGGGAGGAACTGGGCGGTATCCGCAACGAGGATTACGCTACGTTCAAGTATCTCGATTTCGGGGACGGGGCCGACACGTTCAGCGTGACGGTGACTCCGCATGCCGGCGGACGGATCGAAGTGCTGACCGACAATCTGTGGAGCGCTCCGGTCGGGACGGTCGAAGTGCCTACCGCCGAGGGCGCGTCTCGCAGCGTGACGCTGACGGTTCCGGTCCGTCCGGTCGACGGAGTACGCTCGGTAACTCTCCGCTTTCTGGGCGATAAGGAGGCCGGGGAGCTTTTCACAGTCGATTCGTTCCGGTTCGGGAAAAAGCGCTGAGCGGATTTCCGGATATTCCGATCGTTATGGCGGGAAAGGGCTTCGGGCTTTTTCCCGCTTTTTGGTTGCAAAACTCTTTTGCCGGACTCGGACGCTGAGCGGCCGGTATTTGTCGGGCAGGCGTTATCCGTTTGCAGGCGAAAGGTTTTGTCGTTGCCGATAGCTTCTCTGCTGTTCGGTCGCCATGTCCGGCCCGGCGCTGTGACGGGACAGAATGCGGCATCGGACGGATCCGTGCCGCAGGCTTCGCTGAACATGGGAGCGACTCGGCCGTATGCGGAAGCCGTCGTTCCGTTTTTTCCCTGTCGTTCCGATTTCTTCGGGTTCTTCGGCCGATCGCTTGTTCGGAGCGAAAGGGAAACGACCGGCGATCGGAGTTTCCCTCCGATCGTTTCGTTCGATTTCCCTGTATCCGACCGGCCGAAGGGAATCGTTCCGGGGGGCTATGTCGGCTGCTTGCAGAAAACAGGGGGAGCGATGGTTATGCCGAATGAAAAAGCGGATACCTCGTTTCGAGGTATCCGCTTTTTGGAAATTGTGTCGGACTTTTCGGGCCCGGGCCGGATCGTTATTCGGCGTAATCGACGCTTTCGATCACGACGGGACCGAACAATCCTGCCTTTTGCAACGGAGAGTCGGCTTTCCACGAGTTGATCGCCGCCCATGTCGTGCGTTTGGCTTCCGGCAGATTCAGGTCGCCGATCAGGCGGTTGAGCCATGTGTTGACCACCTCGATCTCGACCTCGTTGTCGCCGGCTTTCACCAGATCGGTGATGTCGAGCGTGTAAGGCGCCGTCCACAGGCCGCCGGCATCCTGACCGTTCACCTTGACGCGCGCCATGGCGACGAAATCGCCCAAGTCGATCAGAATGTGGTTGCCGTCCGGAGCCGCGTCGAGCTTGAACGAGCTCTTGTAGACGGCCGTGCCCGAGTAGTATTTGATCAGGTCGTCGGAGTTCGTCGTCCAGTCGGTCAGCGCTTCGAATACGACGGGTTCCTTCGGGCCGCGTACCTTGTCGAGGAAGTCGACGGTCCACGGGCCGTCGAGCCGGGCGATCTGTACCGGCGTCGGGTAGTTGGCCTCCACGCCGCCGTCCGACGGCTGTCCCGCCGCGTCGAAGAACACGACGAAGGCGCTCTCATACGGCGCGAGCTTCATCGGCACGGCTGTCGCGCCTTCCTTCTGCTCGAAGGCGGGCAGCTTGCGGATTTCGCCCGTCGCGGCGCTCCACAGTTCGGGCTGCTTGCCGGTCACGCGGAACTCGGGCGTCACCTCGATCGTCCGGTCGCTCTGGTTCGAAACGAAGTAGATGTCGCCGTTCTCGAGCGTACGGTGGCCGTAATGTACGGGAGCTCCGTCCGGAATCCGGCAGTCGGGGATGCAGTCGATCAGCGCAAAGGCTTCTTCCATCGTCATGCCGTTGAGGATCATACCCTTGCCGACTTTCCGCGACTTGACGTTCACGCCGTCCACATCGCCCCAGATTTCAGCGGCCATCTGCCGGACTTGCTCGTCGGCCTCGGGCTGGTTCTGCAGGCTCGGCGAGCGGCTGGGCTGCGGTCCCATCACCACGGCTCCCTGCTCGATCAGCTGCTTGATCTTCGCGAGCAGTTCGGGACGCATCGTTTCGAGTTGCGGAAGCACCAGTATGCGGTATTGCGTACCGTGCGGCAGCGTGATCTTGCCGTCCTGTACGGTCATGTATTTCTCGATCACCTCGGCGTTCATGTAGTCGAACTGGTAGCCTGCGGGCAGAGCCGGATCGGTCACGCCCGTCATCTTCGGGGCGTCCTCGCCGATGAAGTAAGCCGCATCGGCCACGTTCAGCCCCTGCTGGAGCATGAAGTTCACTCGCTTGAGGTATGCCGTGAAGACATCCATCTGAGAGAACCATGTGTTGTGACGGTTGAATTCGTTGCTGAACCACGCGTTGATACCCGGTTCGCGGTCGTCGGGCTGCGAGATGTAGACGTGCAGCAGCGTGTTGTTGATGCCTTCGGCGAAGAAGCGGTCGCTGCGCTGCTTCATCATGCGCGGATAGCGGGTGAACGGAGCGGCTGCGGCCGTATTCGATTCGGCCGAAATCTTACGCTTGCCGTAGATATGTCCGCACGACGAGGCGGCGCGGTTCTCGATGTCGCCCAGCTCGCCCTCGCTCCAGAACTCGCCTCCGATTTCGTCGGACTGGCCGCCGTACATCAGGAATTCGCCGGGGAAGCCCCAGTGCCCGTAGTTTTCGAGCCATGTATGCAGTCCGTGCTCGTGACTGACGTCGCGCAGACCGCCCACGTAATCATAGGCCACCTTGTCGGCCACCATACGGCGCACGTCCCACAGGAAGCGGTCCGACGCTTCTTGACTGCCGACCACCACGCCCTCGTAAACGGGCAGATAAGGCGTCGGGTCGTAGCCGTAGCGGGTTTTGAACTCTTCGATCATGCCGTCGGTGAAGTTCTGTCCGCCGGTCTCGTAGCTGTCCTGAACGACTACGCGGAACGTCTTGCGGTCCTCGGCCGGAATGCGGCGCAGAATTTCGCCCATATGGGCATCGAAGTGGGCGGCGGCATGCTCGCGGCTCATCTTGTCGATTTCGAAGCCGGTAGCCTCGGGCGAAGCCGGAGAGTTCGTCGTGCCGGTCGGCGTCATACCCATGCGCAGGATGACCCATTCGCCTTCGGGTGCGTCCCACGTCAGCGTTCCGTCCTCGGCCATGTACTGCGAAATATCCTGCACGCTGGCCGGATCGACGACGGTCGCCGGGTCGTCCACGACGGGCTGTGCCGGCCACTGATAGTCTTTCCAGTAAGGCAGCGGGGTCGGGTGCATCTTGGCCAGCGATTTTTCTTTATAGCGCTCGACGCGCGGAGCTTCCGACAGGGTCACCTCGGCCAGTCCGGCGCTGCCGGTCGCTTCGGTGAGAACGAGACGGAAATCGGTGCCGGTCGTCGCAGGGATCGAGACGATCACCGGAGCGTACGGGTCGAATCCGACGTTCAGCGCGGTATTCAGCCGGTCCAACGTGAATCGGGAGAGCGTGCGGTAAGCATCGTTCTCCTTGACCTGCAGTTCGCCCTGCATCGACATCGAACGTTCGGCGGGGCGTACGGTCAGGCTGCGCGCTGTGAACGGGGTCTCGGCTTTCAGGTCGATCGTGAGCCGGCCGTTCTTCGGCAAGTCGACGCTTGTTTTCGGGTCGCCGTCGATTACCTTGGCGATGCCTGCGACCTGAGGAGCCGATACGACCGATGCGTTCGACGCGTTCAGCGTAACTCCGTCGCCTTTCGGCGCGGGATATGCGATCACTCGGACGTCCTGAAACTGATCGACCGGCTTATCGAGTTTGAGGCTGACCTTCTGGGGACCTTTTACTCGGGTTTCCGACGAGGCCAGATAGCGCATCGCCTGTTCGGGTTTTACCCACGGGCCTCCCGACTGGCTCCAGCCGGGGGAGTTGAATATGCCGATCTCGATGTCCAGTTCGGTCGCTTTTTTCAGTGCGGTGTGGAGAACGTCCCACCATTCGTCACTGAGCATCTTGACGTTGCCGTAAGGTACGTCGTCCTGACCGATGTTGCCGATGAACGCCCGGTTGATACCGGCCTTTTTCATCGACTCGAGGTCCTTGACGACGCCCTCCTTCGAGATGTTGTTCGATATCCAGTACCAGTAAACGCTCGTCTGGATCGAGTCGGGCGGAGTGACGAATCCCGAAGCCAGCGCTTCGCGGGATACGTAGCCCGGGCTTGCCGCCTTGTCGGTACAGCAGGAGGCCAGCGCGGCTCCCGCCAGTGCGCAAAGCGAAAGTTTTGCGATTTTCTTCATGGGTCTTTAAATGGTATTTAGGTGTTTTGGTTTCGCTGCTCGTGGGGCTCGCATGCGTCCGACGCCGAAACGCACTCCGGCCACCGAAAGCCGGTGGCGCGCGGGTTACGCATTGTCCCGAGCGTAAAAATAAGCATTTTAGTCCGCTCGAACAAGCTTTGCCGGCGATTCGCTGCCGTTTTTCGCAACTATTTTTCTTCGGCAAGGGCGTTTCTTCTGTCCCCGAGCCGGGCGATGCGGACGATACGGCCGGCTCGGGCGGGTGCCCGGCCGGCCGTGCCGTTTATCGGAGAAGCGTTGTTTTCGGGAGTTACAGCGTGGAGTAGACGAAGTTGAAGCGTCCGCCGGGAGCGGTGTCGCCGTTGACGTAGAAGTCCATGATGTTGCCGTTCTCCTGCATGTTGTCGTTCCACTTGAATTCGATATCGACCCGGTCGTCTGTCAGCCCGAGAATGCTCCGGGCGATCGATAGTTCGAGCTTGTCGCCGCTGACGGCCATGGCCGCTTCTCCGGCCTTCTCCCATTCCCAGCGTCCGCCGACGTTGCGCTCGACGATCGCCTTGCGTCCGTCCGGCGACAGACGGTTGACGATCACGTCGTATCCGTTCCAGCCCGTCGAGCGGTCGCGGTCCGTGTCGATCAGCAGCATCATCCAGTTGCGGTCGGTGCTGGGCGTGAGCCGGTCGGCCGTCTCGACGTAGAAATAGAGGTTATTGTCATCGCGCGCCACTTTCGCTCCGACGATGTCGTTGCGGCCCGTGTTGTTCACGTAATATTCGCTGTATCGGCCCCGGTGGTCGCGGTGCATCGTGTTGCCCCGGTAATGACGGTAATAGGGCGCCACGTCGTTCCAGCCGTCGGCGCGGCCGATGCGGATCGTTTTCGGAGCCGAGGGCTTTTCCGGTGCGTCCATGCCTTTGAATTTCCGGACTTTGTCAACGAGTTGCAGATAGTATACGTCGCCTCGGTCACCCCAGCCGGCATTGGGCTCGATGTCGCGGCTGCAGTTCCAGTTGTACTGATCGACGAACGAGAACGGATCGCCGTTCCAGCTATCCTTGGGCAACCATTGTCCGGCGATGAACTCGTTCCAGCCCGTCACGAAGACCAGCTCCGGATCGAGCTCGTAGGCGCGTTCCCACTGCTCGTCGAAGTTCCAGCCGTACAGGTATCCGTCCACGCGCGGATCGAAGCCGTTGCGCACGCTGAAGTTGCGGCCGTAGGCGTCTTTGACGTTGAACGCTCCGCAGTGTCCTTTCCGGTCGGGCGACGTGTTCTGCGCGATGCCGACGGCCACCTGTTCGAAGTCGCCGTCCGGGCTTTTGACGTATCCGTGCTGCGGATAGACCTCGAGCCAGCCCCATTGGTCGTTGCGCGTCGGGCCGTCGACGTAGTCGGGCTGGCCGGGGCGGAACGTGAAGAAATCGGCGATCGCCCGGTCGGTGGGCGAGTCGGTCAGGTTGTCGGGATAGGCCATGATACAGGGTTTGCCTTTCCAGACGAACCACAGGTTTTCGTAGCGTCCGGGCTTGTACAGGTCGTTATAGAGCTGCCGCAGCGAGACGAGCGAGTGCGGAGCCGGGCCGAACGGGAGCATGAAAGCTATTTTCGGAACGTTCACCCCGTCTTTCTGCGCCTGATCCCAGGTTTTGAGCAACGCTTCGTAGGAGTCCTGCCATGTCAGGCTTCCGTTCGTACAGTCGAAGAACACGGCATCGACGCCTGCGTCGGCCAGCATTTCGGCGTGCTTGCGAAGCACCCACGGGTCGGTCGTCTTGTAGTATCCCAACAGGGGCTGTTCCCAGAAGAAAAAGCCGGGTTGCTTCGTGCCCCATGCCGGATGATGGTAGTCTTTCATCGCCTCGGGATGCTGTCGGACGATTTCGGTGATGTTCTTGACACGGTAGGTCGTGTCGTCGTTTCCCTGATGCCATGTCCAGTAGAACATGGCGACGAACTTGTCGGGCTTCTTGGCACCTGCTTCCTGGTAGTCGCGCACCTTGCGGCCGAGCGCGTCCGTCGCGGCCCACGAGTCGCTGCCGACCGTCTGGGCCGGAGCCGTTCCGCCGAGCAATAGCGCTCCCGCGCACAGGCTCGGCCATAATTTTTTCGGTTTCATAAAAATAGGGTTTGGTTAGGTTAATGCGCGGATCGGTCCGATCCGCCGCAATCGCCTTGGGTGGAAACGATTGCCTGCAACAGTAAAGATATGAAATGTCTGTGAGTTATGCAACGTTCGGCGAAAATCTTCGTTCTGTCTGCGGGAAAATGCCCGGCTTTCGAGTCTGTTGTCATGAAGCGCACGGGAAAGACGATCCGTCGGAGGCAATCGGGAGCTCCGGAAATAGTCCTGTATCTCGGGCGAGCGAAATATTTCCAGGGAAAGGCTGCCGGAATAAAACGAAACGCGGCCCGCTCGGGCCGTTCGATACATCGGATATGTGGTGGGAAAGCGCGCTACTCTTTTTTCAGGATGACGATGTATTCGCTGTGCATCGTGTTCATGTTGGCGCCTTTCTTGTTCGAGGGGCTCGTGACGCTCGGCATCCGTTTGCCGGTGATCGACCGGACGTAGGTATGCTCGTGCCGGAAGCCGTTCTGCTCGAACATCTCGGCCGTAAAATGATCCAAAGGGATCTGTATTCCTTTGACGGTACGGTTTCCGACGACATAGCAGACCCTGCCGCCGCTACGCACGACGCTCGATACATGGGCGATGGAGCGGTGGTAGTCGTCCAGAAAGGTCATGACTTCCACGTATCTGCGCTGGTCGACCTCCTTGATCTGCTCGAGCTCGCGGGCGATCGTTTCCGTGCGGAAGGAAAATTCCGTCTTGAGTTGGCCGCCCATCAGCAGCGAGTCGATCTTTTGCGCGTTCTCGAACTGGAACCACTCGTTGGTCCAGCGTGAGAACTGGCCGTAAGCCACTGTCGTCTTGCTGTCGCCGTACGGAGGGGATGTGATGACCATATCGGCCTTGCGCCCCTTGAATATCCGTTGCGGAATGCCGTCGATCGTATTGAAGTTCGATACGACCGTCCGGCCGGGATGCGCGACGGTGCTGTAGGCCGAAAGCCCTCCCAGATTGCGCTGTACTTTGCGAATGAACAGCTTGAAAGGATCGACGTCGAACTTGCTGATTTTCGAGGGCGCTATCCGGTAGCGTTTGAACTCGCCGTTGCGCGTGTAGGAGGATTCGCGGATTACTTCCGACAAGGCCAGACGGAAAAAGTTTACGAACGAGCGGTCGGCGTGCGCGTCGATCAGGTCGGTCAGGAATCGCAGCTTGGCGAGGTTTTCCGCACTGTACCAGTAATCGGCTTTTGTGATATGGTCGTAACAGTATTCGCCCTGCAATCGGGGATCGTACGTTTCGAGCCGCTCGGTCAGGAACTGCAGGAACTCTTTCAGCCGGTTTGCGTCGTATCTTGTGGTTTTCACCTCGGCGATCAGACAGGCCAGCGGGTTGATGTCGGTTCCGATCGAGTCGATCCCTTGGACGGAGGCCTCCACCAGCGACGTGCCCGAGCCCATGTAGGGATCGAACAGCAGCCCGAAATGTCCTTCCGGGCGGTACTCGTTGAGCAGCTTTCTGGCGATCTGCGGAATCATCATAGCCGGGTAGTTATGATAGCCGTGCGTGTACTCCTTGGTATTCACGTTCTTGAAGTCCCATTCGGAGGAGTATGTTCTTGGATACATTATGGAATTAATTTAGTGCAAATATAGCAAATACTCTCACATTGAGGGCGGCAAATACGGGATAAATTCATATATTGCCCTCAGAATGTGTGCAATGTCATTATGAAAACCGATTTTCAGCTGCGGGTTATCAACATCATCCGCGAACTGAGGCAGGGGCAAAATGCAAGCCAGGCTTACGTGGCCGAGCTGCTCGATCTGCGAAGCTCCGGACTGGTCGGCAATATCGAGAGTCCGCGTTTCCCTCACAAGTATACGCTCAAGCAGCTTTCCGTCCTATGCGAGGCTTTTCAGTACCCGTTCGAGAACCTGTTTCTCGACGAAAAGGAGACGCTATTGCCTTATAAGGAGCGTATCAAACTGCTAATCAATAAAATTATCGACTATGATGGATGAGAATTTGATTGTCGAAAAATTCCGTGAGATCAAGGAACTGGGGTTCGTCAAAAGCAAGCGGCCTTACAGTACGGGGATAGGCAAGACTTTCGAGGATTACCTGGGGGTTACCGAGAACAACGAGATCGGGCCCGATTTCGCCGGGTTCGAGGTGGTCAGCAAGCGCACGCAGACCTCGACTTTCCTTTCGCTGTTCACCAAAAGCCCGTCGCATCCTCGCAGCGTCAATACGATTCTGCTCGAGCGATACGGCGAGGAATACGAAGGATATCCCGGAATGCGAAAGCTCCATACGTCGGTTTTCGCCGGCAAGTTCAATACTTACCGCAATGCCTACGGTTTCCGGATCGTCAATGACACGCAAGGTAAAAAGATCGTGCTCGAGGTCAGCTCGCTCCCGGAGATGGAAGTGATCGATTCGAGCGTCTATTGGACCTACCACGATCTGGAGCAGTGCCTGCTGACGAAGCTCAAGGCGCTGTTCTTCGTGTATGCCGACTCGGATATGCGCGACGGCACCGAGTATTTTCATTACACTCAGGCCGATATTTATCTCGATCCCTCGCTCGAGAACCTGCTGAAGCTGATCGACCGGGGCCGACTGATGATCGATATCCGGATCGGGTCGTATAAAACCGGCAAGATGAAAGGCAAGCCGCACGATCACGGTACCGGTTTCCGCATCCGGCCGGAGGATTTGTCGCTGCTCTACGAGCATCACCTGCATATCGACTGACGCTGTCGCCGGGCGTTCCGGCCGGAAATCCGAGTCCGCCCGCCGTCTTTCGGTCTGTGCGGGCGATTCGGTCCTGTAACCCGGAAAGTTTATTTGCAACGTCGGTTCCCGTTCGCTATCTTTACGGACGTATTCGGTTATGAGAACATGCTGGATACGGGGGGCGCCATGCGCTTGTTTTTCGTTCGACTCGGATATAAGTCTAACTCGTTAAATATATAATTGAAATGAAAATCGGTAAATTGTTTCTGACCGCGGTAACTTTCTGTTCTGTCGCTTCGCTGCAAGCCCAATCCGAGACCCAAATCGTCGCGCATCGGGGATATTGGAAAACCGAGGGATCGGCCCAGAATTCCATCGCTTCGCTCGAAAAGGCGATCGAAATCGGGTGCCGGGGCTCGGAAATCGATTTGATTCTGACGACCGACGGCGTGCTCGTGTTGCATCACGACGATGCGATCGCCGGCAAGCGGGTGGATGCGAGCACCTATGCCGAAATCAAGGACGTCAAGCTGTCCAACGGCGAATCCCTGCCGACGTTCGACGCCTTTCTGGCTGTCGCCCGGAAGCAGAAAGGCACCAAGCCGATCATCGAGATCAAGCCCCATCAGACCAAGCAGAAGGAGGATGCGGCCGTCCGTGCCGCGCTGGACGCCGTTCGCCGTGCGGGGATGAACAAGCGGGTCGAGTATATCTCGTTTTCGAAGAACATTTGCGAGCAGTTGATAGCGAACGGCCCCAAAGGAATCAAGGTGGCTTATCTGGGCGGCGACCTGTCGCCCCGGGAGCTCGCCGAGCGGGGATATACCGGACTCGACTATCATATCGGCACGATGCGGGCCCATGAGGAGTGGTTCGACGAAGCGAGGAAGTTGGGCCTCGAGATCAATGTCTGGACCGTCAATGACGAGGAATCGATGAAATACCTGATCGGGAAAGGTGTCGATTACATCACGACCGACGAACCCGAGCTGTTGCAGAGCCTTCTCGGCAAGTAGCGGTCAGAGGCGTCCGCCGGTCTGCTTGGCTCAAAGGGGCGACCTTTTACGTTTCGTATGGCATGGCCGGGAGTGTCCGTTCGGATCCGGGAAGGGGGCGGTGTTCCGGCCTTTGCCTTTACGGATTGTTGGTCATGATTGGCGTGTCGCATATGCTTCTGATAATCAGTAATTTATGCGATCAACGCATGGTCCGGCGAAAAAAAATGAAAGTTTTTGCCGGAAATTCGGGAAATTTTTCCCAAATTTGCACTCGCAATTCCGCAAGGATGCGCGCGTTGCCAAAATAGCTCAGTCGGTAGAGCATTTCATTCGTAACGAAAAGGTCGTGGGTTCGAGTCCCACTTTTGGCTCCGGAGCAGGAGACGGGACAGGTGAAAGCCTGTCCCGTTTTTTTCTGTTGGCGTATAGCTTTGTTTCTTCTCCGAATGGATTTCCCGGACACTTCTGCCATATTTCTTTCGCCCGGTGTTTCTGTCGTAATAAAATCATACGGGGCTGCGGCCTTGCGTCCGGCCGATCCGGAAGAAAACGGAGAGCCCTCTGCGGTCAGAAAACGTTGGAAGAAGCGTCCGGCGATTTCGATATGAACGTGCCGAACGAGACGAGCGCAACGGATTTCGTTAGCCGTTGCGCTCGCATGCGTTAACCGACGGGTTTTATCGGATCAGCCGGTTCGTGTCGGTGTCGGGAAAGACCACCCATGGCGTGAAGCTCTTGGCTTCCTCGAAATCCATGCGCGCATAGGAAATGATGATCACCACGTCGCCTACGACGCACTTGCGGGCCGCCGGTCCGTTCAGACAGACGGCGCCGCTGCCGCGCTCCCCCTTGATTATATAAGTCTCCAGCCGCTCGCCGTTGTTGACGTTGACGATCTGCACCTTTTCGCCGGCGATCAGATGGGCCGCGTCGAGCAGGTCCTCGTCGATCGTGATGCTGCCCACGTAGCTGAGGTTGGCCTGCGTGATGGTCACCCGGTGTATCTTGGACTTGAGTACCTCTACTTGCATGTTCATGACTTTGTCGTCGATTGATTTTCCGTTCGCTGCGGGTATGCTACGGACGGAACGCCGTTTACGGGAGGCAAATTTATATAAATATATCCGAATACTCAAAAACGGCGCTTTCGTCCGACCCGGCGTTCCGTAGAGTCGGGGCTAAGCGATGGCGATGTTGTCGATCAGGCGGATGTCGCCCGCCTGTACGGCTATGCAGCAGCGCATCGGGAACGAGTCGCTCCACGTATCGATCTCCTCGAGCGTCTCTGCGTGGACGACCGAAAGATATTCCGTCTTCAGCAGCTTCGTCGCGTCGATACGCTCGACGACCCGGCGGCGGAACTCCTCCACGCTCATCGTGCGCGCGGCGGCGGCGTTTTCGTTCAGCGCGCCGTAGATCGTCGGTGCGGCCGCGCGGTGGGCGGGGGTGAGCAGCGCGTTGCGCGAGCTGAGAGCCAGTCCGTCCGCACCGCGAACGATCGGGCATGCGACGATCTGTACCGGGTAACCGTAGCGACGGACCATTTCGCGGATCACGGCGATCTGCTGGAAATCCTTCTCTCCGAAATAGGCCCGTTCGGGCCGGACGATGTCGAACAGCCGGCTGACGACCTGGGCCACTCCGTTGAAATGACCCGGGCGGTGGGCTCCCTCCATCGTTTTGTCCGTCGTACCCAGATCGAACACACGGGTGTCCTTCTGCGGATAGATGTCTTCGACCGAAGGCATCAGGACATAGTCTACCCCGGTTTTCTCGAGCAGCGCCAGGTCGGCTTCCTCGGTGCGGGGATAATTCTTCAGGTCGTTCGGGTCGTTGAACTGCGTCGGGTTGACGAAGACGCTGACGACCGCGCGATCGCACTCCGCGCGGCATTTCTCCACCAACGAAAGATGCCCCTCGTGCAGGGCCCCCATCGTCGGGACGAGGCCTGTCCGCCCGGCTCCGCGAGCCATTTCGCGCGACAGTTCCGCGTTTTTCGTAAAGACTTTCATCGGGTTTTATCGTACGCCTTTGGCGTTTTTTTTGACATGGCAAAGGTAGAAATTAGATTATAATATACGAAGCTTTTTTCGGAAAAGGTCGTAACTTTGTACGGAACATAATCATGTAACTGTATGAAGAAAATTTTTACGATTGCGCTTATGGCAACACTCGTTACGGGTATGTACTCCTGCCGTCAGAAACAGGGCGGCGAGCAGAAGTTCGACTGGATAGCCGACCGCTTCGACGATATCAAGGTGCTCAAGTACCGCGTTCCGGGTTTCGACACCCTTTCTTTGGACGAGAAGAAGCTGGTCTACTACCTGAGCCAGGCCGCCCTGTCGGGCCGCGACATCCTGTTCGACCAGAACGGCCGGTACAATCTGCGCATACGCCGCACGCTCGAAGCGATTTACCGGGGGTACACGGGCGACCGGACGAGCGAGTCGTTCAAGCGGTTCGAGAAGTACCTCAAGAAAGTGTGGTTCGCCAACGGCATTCACCATCACTATTCGACCGACAAGTTCCATCCCGAGTTTACGGAAGCTTATTTCGACGAGCTGATCGCCGCGACTCCCGCCGAGAATTTTCCTGCCGACTTCGGCTCGGTGGAGGAAGTCGTGGCCGAGATCAAGCCGGTGATTTTCGATCCTGCCGTGATGCCCAAGCGGGTCAACCAGGCCGAGGGCGAGGACCTGATCGTCACGTCGGCCAACAACTACTACGAGGGGGTCACGCAGAAAGAGGTCGAGCGGTTCTATGCCGAGCGGATGAATCCGCACGATACGACGCCCGTTTCGTGGGGACTGAACAGCAAACTGGTCAAGGAGCCCGACGGACGGATCGTCGAGCGGGTATGGAAAGTGGGCGGCATGTACTCGCCTGCGATCGAGAAAATCGTCTATTGGCTCGGCAAGGCCGCCGAAGTGGCCCGAGAGCCGCAGAAGCAGACGATTCTCGCGCTGATCGACTATTACCGCAGCGGCGATCTGAGGCAGTTCGACGCTTTCAACATCCGCTGGGTCGAGGATACCGTGTCGAAGGTTGATTTCGTCAACGGCTTCACCGAGAACTACGGCGACCCGCTCGGCTACCGGGGAGCATGGGAAGGCATGGTCAATTTCCGCGATGAGGAGGCCACGCGCCGGACGCAGACGATCAGTGAGGAAGCGCAGTGGTTCGAGGACCATTCCCCGATCGACCCTCAGTACCGCAAGGAGCGGGTGAAGGGCGTTTCGGCCAAGGTGATCACGGCGGCCGTTCTGGGCGGCGACTGCTATCCCTCGACGCCGATCGGCATCAACCTGCCCAACGCCGACTGGATCCGCCGCGATCACGGCTCGAAGTCGGTGACGATCCAGAATATCACGGATGCCTATGACGAGGCGGCCAAGGGGAACGGATTCGCCGAGGAGTTCATCCTCGATCCGTCGATCATCGAACTGCGGGAAAAGTACGGGTCGTTGGGCGACAACCTGCATACCGACCTGCACGAGTGCCTCGGTCACGGTTCGGGCAAGCTGGCTCCGGGCATCAAAGGCGACGAGCTGAAGAACTATTCGTCTACGCTCGAGGAGGCTCGCGCCGATTTGTTCGCGCTCTATTATCTGGGCGATCCGAAACTGGTCGAGCTGGGGCTCGTGCCGTCGTTCGACGTGGCCAAGGCCGAGTATGCCCAGTACGTTATGAACGGCATGATGACGCAGCTCACGCGCATCCGGCCCGGCAAGACGGTCGAGGAGGCGCACATGCGCAACCGCAAGCTGATCGCCGAGTGGTGCTACGAGAAAGGCCGCGCCGACAACGTGATCGAGAAAGTGGTCAAGGACGGCAAGACGTATATCGTCGTCAACGACTACGAGAAGCTGCGGACGCTGTTCGGCGACCTGCTCCGCGAGATTCAGCGTATCAAGAGTACGGGCGATTTCGCGGCGGGTCAGGCGCTCGTCGAGACTTACGGCGTGCAGGTCGATCCCGCGCTGCACAAGGAGGTGCTCGACCGCTATGCGAAGCTGAAGCTGGAACCTTATGCCGGATTCGTCAATCCGGTTTACAAACCTGTTATGGAGAACGGCGAGATCGTCGACGTGCTGATCGAGTACACGGACGATTATCCGGGCCAGATGATGGAGTACTCCGAGAACTATTCGTTCCTGCCGTCGGTCAACTGATAGGACGGTCCGATTCCGGATTAATCGGGAATCTTTTCGCTTGCGGGCGGACGGGCAACGGGAGCCCGTCCGCCTGTCTTTTGTCCGGATGTCGACAGAGTTGCTGCCGGCCGTTTTCGAGGTTTGGCCGATGCGGTCGTATAAGTTCCGTACCGGTTCGTTTATGAAGCCTATGGATGGGTTTCGAACGGCGTTTCCGGTTATGGCGCCCGTTGTGTGTCGGGATGCTTTCTGCGCGGTTCTTTCTTGCTGCCGAACGGCACGGCTTTGCTCGTAACGTCATTCGGCGATCGGCTTGCGGTTGCGCATGTATGTTGCCGTGTCGGTCTTACGGCGCCGCCGGCGGTCGGGCGAAGCCGTGCTGCATTCGGAAACGCCATGTGCCGGACCCGGTCGGAAGCCATACCGATAGATCCGCGCATCGGATCGGATTATTTGACGTTCTTTCCTCTTCTGACGGGCCACAAAAGTGAACTCCGAACCGTCGGAACAGGCAGGAATCGTCCGCACTGTGACGGGAATGGACTCGGCGGAGCGAAAAGTCGTTCGATCCGAACGACCGCTCGCCGCTATTTGAAAAATTTCCGCTGGAAGAGCAGCATGTAGAGCACGCCGATGGTGATGTAGCTGTCGGCCAAGTTGAAAATCGGACTGAAGAACAGAAACGACTCGCCGCCGATTCCCGGTATCCATGACGGATAGGTGCCTCGGAATAGCGGGAAGAACAGCATGTCGACCACTCTCCCGTGCAGAAATCCGGCATAGCCTCCTCCTTCGGGCAGGAACGTCGCCGGGGCGGTGAATGTCGATTCCGAGAAAAGCAGGCCGTAGAACGCGCTGTCGATCACGTTGCCCAGCGCGCCGGCGAAAATCAGCGAGAAACCGACCAGCACGCCTGTCGGGGCCTTTTTACGAAGCAAATGGTGGATGTAGTAGCCGAGCGCGCCGATAGCTACGAGCCGGAATATGCTGAGAATCAGTTTGCCATAGCTGCCTCCGAGCTCAAACCCGAATGCGGCTCCCGGATTCTCTATGAACCGGATGAAGAACCAGTTCGGAAAGACGGTCACGCTCTCGTCGAGCGCGAAGTGGGTCTTGATCCATATTTTGACGATCTGGTCGACGGCCAGCAGCGCGACGATCAGCAGGGCGATTTTTTTCTTGGCCATGGCTTCGCGAGATTTCCGGTTGCAAAGATGTCCCATTTTTCTGAAACGGACAAATTTAGGGTGCGGCCAGTATCCGAGATCGCGTTTCCGCTCGGGCGGATTGAACCGGCATGGGATAGCGGACGCCTTTCGACCCGGGGAGCGGCTGCCGGGTTGCGGTCGGGTATCCACCATGGCGCGGCGTTCCGGTTCCGGCGCATCGGATCTCTCCGGCTTCCGTCCGGTCGGCTCCGTTTCTCCGGCTTGTCAAGAGCAGGCAGCCGCGAAAGGATGTCCTTTCGCGGCTGCCTTTATCGAACCGTTGACCGGTTCCGCATTTTTTCGCAGTAGTTTTCGCAGCGGGGCGAAAACTATTTCACCAGCGCGTTCAGTTCGGCGCCGGCCTTGAATTTCACGACGTTCTTTGCGGCGATCTTGATCGCGGCGCCCGTGCGCGGGTTACGTCCGGTGCGGCCCGGCTTCTTGGCTACGGCGAACGATCCGAATCCGATCAGCGCGATCTTGTCGCCTGCTTTCAACGCTTCTCCGGTTACGTTAATGAAAGCGTCCAGCGCTTTCTTGGCATCCACCTTGGTGATCGAGGCTTTCTTCGCGATTGCGTCAACGAGTTGAGTTTTGTTCATGGTAGTATAAGGTTTAAAGGATAGTAATTTCCGCTACTTCTTACAAATATAGCAAAAATGTTTTTATCTGAAAATAAACTTTCGGGGATAAAGCGACTTGATTCGTTTCGCGCGTTGCCTCTTCATAGTCCCGCTGCAGGGAAAGGGAATCGGGGAGAAAATTGGAAAAGTGAAAATTCCGTTATATTTTTACGCCCGGAAAGATGGCAGAGTGGTCGATTGCGGCGGTCTTGAAAACCGTTGAGCTGAGAGGCTCCGGGGGTTCGAATCCCTCTCTTTCCGCCGGAATGTCAAGGAAGAACTGAAATCCCTGCGAGTTGCACTTGCAGGGATTTTTTCGTTTCGGGCGGGATATGTTTTCGAGGCGGGGTTTCTTTGCGAGGGAAGTCCCGCTCCGACCGGATAAGAACACGCTGTCCGGCGGCCGAAATGCCGTCGGACAGCGTGTTTTGCGCATTTCGCCCGGGAAGATCAGGGTTTCGTGTCGGCGAATACGTCTCGAACAGCCTCCAAATATTTCATGCCGTGTACCGAGTCGGGCTCCAGATAGCTTCCCTCGGTCCATTCGTTCCAGCAGTTGATGTTCAAAATACGCGGACCGTCGGGGTCGGCCAGCAGGCGGTCCTTGGTCATCTGCAGCGCGGCCCGGAAGTTCTCCGGCGTGTTGTCGCACAGAATGCCCGAATAGGGGTAGCCGTAGGCCGGGTTCCAGTCTTTCTGCTGGTTCGTGCGCGGCGAAGGATCCCAGCCCATCGTTACGTTCGGGTAGTAGGGTACGCCGTACTCGGCTTTCGCCTTGTCCCAATAGGCCATATAGGCGTCGCGCACCGAGTTGTAGGCCGTACAAGTGTCGGCGGGCCAGCAGTGGTGTATCCATACGTAGGATGTGGCCGAGTCGAAGCCCAGCGCGCGCAGCAGTTCGAGCGTATTGGCCGGCACCTTTTCGACCGGAAGGATCGGATTGCCCCAGACGACCAGATTCCAGTGGACTCCTTTCAGCCCGGCGGCGACGGCTTTCTCGCGGAGCCGGTCCATGGCCGCTTTCGTGGCCTCGAGCGAGCCGAAACTCTCGACGAATTTCTGCACGTCGTAGACCGAGAAATAGGCCTTGCCGTCGATCAGCCAGTAGTTCGGTCGCGTGAAGTAGTCGCGCACCAGCTCGTCGCCGATCGTTTCGAACGCCTCGGGCGACACCTTGCCCGGGTAGAGCAGCTTTTGCGGTTCGCCGTGCGTGGCCGGATGAATCTCGACCCAGTCGTGATTGGCCCACATCAGCCCGAAGCGGATGTCGTTCACGTTCGGGGCCTTCAGGAACCCTTCGTCGAGGCAACGGTTCAGAAACGGCACGCTGTCGTAGCGATACCAGTCGAACAGCATCACGTCGATGCCGTGCGACGCGGCGGCCTCGATCTTACGGGCCATCACGGCCGGGTCCTTCTCGTCGGTATAGCCCCACAGCGGAACCTTGGGCTGGTCGTGCCCCTCGAAGCGCGGCTGCGCCTCGCGCACGAGTTTCCACTCGCTCCAGCCCTCGCCCTTGTTGAGCTCGTTGAGCGGGTCTCCGGTGTGGTAGTTCGGAAAATAATAACAGGCGACCGTGATGTCGTCTCCGGCTACCGGTCGCTCCGAGCGGCAGCCGGTCAGGACGGCCGCGGCGGCGGCCAGCGTCAGCAAAGTTCTATTCATAACAGTTCGGTTTGGTTAGTTTTTGACGGTTCGTTCTCCGGCCGTGCCCGTTCCGTTCGCTTGCTGCGAGCCGAATACGTCGCGCACGGCCTCCAGATAGCCCATGCCGTTTTCCGTGTCGGGCTCCAAGTAGCTTCCCTCGCCCCATTCGTTCCACGAGTTGATGACGACGATGCGTTCCGATTCGGGTTTGGCGAGGGTCCACGCCTTCGCTTCGGCCAGATATTTCTTGAACAGATAGGGCGTATTGTCGACGATCACGGCGCCGAACGGGTAGTCGCGCCGACGGAGCCACTCGCCGGGCGTTACGTTGCCGCATCGGGGAGACGAGTCCCATCCCATGCTGATGTTGAGATGGTACGGCACCGGAATGCCGGCCGCTCCGTTTTCGAGCCCGTTCGATCCGCCTCCGTTGCGGACGGAATTCATGTATTGGCTCGCGGCCTTTTCGTAGCGGGTGGCCGGAAAGTCGGGCAGAATGTTGTGATGAATCCAGACGTACGAAGTCGTCGAGTTGAGCCCGAGGGCGGCGACGGCCTGACTGAGAATGCCGCCCAGACCGAACAGCACGCCGTTGAGGTGCAGGTCGGGGAAGCCGGCTGCCTTGACCTTTTCTCGGAAGCGGGCGATCGCCTCGCCGGCCCGGGCGTAGTCGCCTCCGAACGTAGCGAGGAACGTATTCACCTCGTAGATCGAGAAGTAGGGGCATCCGTCGACGAGCCAGTACGACGGATGCTTGAAGTAGTGCTCGATCACATAGTCGGTCAGCAGTTCGAACGTCTCGGGTGTCACGGCTCCCCGGGCGATGTCGCCCAGATCGTGGTTGCACCACAATAGCGAGAATTTCATCCGGTCGTTGTTCGGAGCTTTCAGGAATCCTTCTTCCAGCGCCGAGCTGAGGTATTTGTTGCCCGGCATCTGGGCTTCGTCGTAGAAATACCAGTCGAAGATGAAGACGTCGAGGCCGTGGTCGGCCGCCGCATCGATTTTCTGTTGCATCACCTCGGGGCGATTCTCGTTCCGGTAGCCCCATGCCGGGACTTTCGGCTGCTTGTGTCCGTCGAACATCGGTTTGGCCCGTTGCAGGCTTCCCCATTCCGACGTGGCGACGGGCCCCCAGTTCGGAAAATAATATGCGGCGACCGTCACGTCGCCCGGCGGGACGTCGATCGGCGGCCCGCCGGGAGCGGATCCGTCCTTCGGATCGGAGTTGCAGCCCGACATCAGAGCCGGAACCATGCAGAGCGCCGCAGCGCAACAGATCGGGAGTATGATATTTTTCATGGCGTTTGGGAATGTAAGTTAGCAAAAAAACTGCTGCGGGCTACATCGGCAGCCCGCAGCAGACTGCAAAAAAGAGAGAGTGTATTACCTCCAGCCCGGATTGTTGGGCAGCAGGTTCGGATTCTGTTGGGTTCGGCTTTGTGCGATAGGCCAGTAGTAGTGCATCTCGTTGAAATAGGGTTCGGGCGTTCCGCAGATGTTGTCGACGATCTCGACATAGTATTTCTGCGTTGCCCAGTCGAGCTTGTAGCGCATGCCGTGCCAAGCGTGCGAGAGGTCTTGTACGGCGGTCCGCCAGCGGCGTACGTCCCAGTAACGGTTGCCCTCGAACGCCAGCTCGATCTTGCGTTCGTGGCGGATCTGCTCGCGCGTGATCGATTGCAGTTCGGGCATGCCGGCCCGGGCGCGGATCTTGTTCACGGCCCACAGCGCCGAGTCGGGCTTATTCAGTTCGAAGGCTGCTTCGGCGAAATTCAGGTAGATTTCGCCGAGCCGGAAGACGATCCAGTCGGTTTTCGAGTAGTAACGCTCGGGGATCATGGCCGACGACTCGTCGAGGTATTTCAGGATGCCGAACGGCGTGGGGCGCCAGTTGTTCGCGCAGACGCCCAGCGCCGGCACGCCTTCGTAGAAACCGTCGTTGATCCACTGTCCGTCGACGAAGATGCCTACGTGGTAGTCGAGCGTCACGGAGGCTCCCTCGTGCGTCCATGGCGTGCCTTGCGTATAGATCGAGGCTTTGAAGCGAGGGTCTTTCTTGCCCCACAGCTCGTCGAGCGTCCATGTGTAGTACTGGGCGACCTTCTCGCGGTCGATCGTGGGATCCGAGCCGTCGATGTTTTCGTACGACTCGACGAACTCCAGATAGACGCAGTTCTGCTGTCCGCCGGCCCATGCGTTGTATCCGCTCGGATTCTGCCACATGTCCCACGAGTGGCCCTTGCCCGACTTGCCGTCGTAAATTTCGGAGAAAATCACCTCGCAGTTGTTTTCGTCGAGGAAGATGTTCCGGTAATTTTTCGAGCGGTCGTCGGGATATTTCTCGTAAAGCGCGAACGGACTGCCGTACAGCAGGCGGTTGCTCGCGTTGAGCGACTCCTGCCAGAAGTGTTCCTTCTTGTCGGCCGGAATACCCACCAGACCGTCGAGCTGGACCGTTCCCCAGCTCGCTATGCTACCCGCGTACATCGCGGCTCGGCTTTTCAATGCGGCGGCGGCATAGAGTGTCGGTCGTCCCAGATCGGCCGCTCCGTATGCGTCGGGGAGCAGCCGGTTGTCGATGATGTCGTTCATCTCGTCGAGAATGAACTGGTAGACGGCCTCTTCGGTCGCGCGTTTCGGGTAGAGCTCTTCGGGCGAATCGGAAAGTTGCTGCGCTTTCAGGATCAGAGGCACGCCTCCGTAACGCTTGACCATGTTGAAATAGGCGAATGCCCGGAGGAAGCGGGCCTCGGCCGTGCGGGCCGTCCGGACGGCTTCGTCGACCGGTGCGGTCTCCATTTTTTCGATAAATACGTTCAGTTTACGGACGGTCGGATAACCCCACCAGTCCCAGTCGCCGCCGCTGATGCTCAGCCAATGGGTTTTGGGTGTCTGGGTCCATGCGCTGGTCGATTCGTCGGCGAAGCCGGTCGCATACATGCAGTTGAACCAGTCCTGCGTCGCGCCGTAGGGCATCTCGTTGAAAAAGCACATTTCGGCGTAGCATTGCAGCAGGTAGTTGTCGATCAGTACCGGATCGTTCCACAGCACGTCGTCCGAGATGATGTCCAGCGGCTCTTTGTCCAAAACGCTCGTGCAGGAGCTCAGACCGCAGAGTATCGAAATCAGTATGATATGGATTTTTTTCATGGCTGTTCGGGTATTAAAGGGAAATGTTCAGGCCGATCGTAAAGGTACGCATCAGCGGATAATAGCGAGTTCCCGCGCCGCTCGGCGCTTCGGGATCGAGCTTGTACTTGTTCAGTTTGCTGATAGTGAACAGGTTGGTCCCGGCAACGTAGATTCTCAGGTTGCCGATCTTGGCGCGGCTCATCCAGCGTTTGGGAAAGGTATAGCCGATCGACATCGACTTGAGGCGCAGGTACGAAGCGTTGACCAGACGGTAGTCCGATGCCCAGTCGTTCGAGGCGGCTCCTCCCAGACGGGGAACGATCGCATGACGGTCGTTGTTCTCGTAGGTCCAGCGCTCCTTGTACATGATTTCGGGGAAAACCATCGCGTGGCGCAACACGACGTTCTGGCTGAAGCCGAAAGCCCCTTGGAACAGGGCCGACAGGTCGAATCCCTTGAATGCGAGATCGAGGTTCAGTCCGGCCATCCAGTGCGGCATCGTACCTTTGCCGATCTCGACCTGGTCGCGCCAGTTCAGCACGTCGTCGCCGTTGGTATTCAGCAGGTGGACGTCGCCCTGTTTCAGGAACGAGTTGTCCGACCCGTCCAGATAGCGGTAGTCCAGCGCGTCGATCTCTTCCTGCGAGGTAAACAGTCCGTTGGAACGATAGCCGAAGTCCCGGTCGATCCAGTTGCCCGTCTTCTTGTAAAGCCGGATCTCGTCCGGGTCGGTGTATTCGGGTTCGTCGTAGTAGCCCCATTTCGAGCGGGCCCACGATATGTTGGCCGCCACGTTGTAGCGGAAGTCGCCCGCCGCGCCTTTGTAGCCGAGCGTGAACTCAAAACCGCGTGTGTTGATGCTGTTCAGGTTTTCGGTCGGAAGCGTGGCGCCGAACGTGTCGGGCAGCGAGA